>CAILMF010000065.1 GCA_903835235.1 uncultured Rhodospirillales bacterium | reverse complement strand
GTACGCCGTGAACGTCGCACCACCGGTCTCCGCCAGCACCTTGGTGATCGCCGCCGTCAGCGACGTCTTCCCATGGTCGACATGCCCGATCGTGCCAATGTTGCAGTGCGGCTTGTTCCGCTCAAACTTAGCCTTGCCCATCGTCTGCGTCCTCGATCAGGTTACCAACGGTAATGGCTGAAGGCCTTGTTTGCCTCCGCCATCCGGTGCGTGTCTTCGCGCTTCTTCACAGCAGTGCCGCGGTTGTTCGCGGCGTCCATCAATTCGGCCGACAGCCGCTCTTCCATCGTCTGCTCGCCACGCTTGCGGGCGCTTTCGATGATCCAGCGGATCGCCAGAGCCTGGCGGCGCTCGGGGCGAACCTCGACCGGCACCTGGTAGGTGGCGCCACCAACGCGGCGGCTGCGCACTTCGACCGCCGGCTTCACGTTGTCCATGGCTTCATGGAACAGCCGCAGCGGGTCGCCGTTCTGGCCGACGCGACGCTTCAGCGTATCCATCGCGGCATAGACGATGCCTTCCGCGGTGCTTTTCTTGCCGTCGTACATCAGCACGTTCATGAAACGGCTGAGGACGAGGTCACCGAACTTGGGGTCCGGCAGGACTTCGCGCTTTTCTGCGCGGTGACGACGAGACATCTGTCTGGACCCTTACTTCGGCCGCTTCGCGCCGTACAGCGAACGACGCTGACGACGCTTCGGCAGACCCTGGGTATCCAGGACGCCGCGCAGGATGTGGTAGCGCACGCCAGGAAGATCCTTAACGCGGCCGCCGCGGATGAGCACAACCGAGTGCTCCTGCAGGTTGTGGCCTTCGCCCGGGATGTAGCTGACGACTTCGTAGCCGTTGGTCAGACGCACCTTGGCGACCTTACGAAGCGCCGAGTTCGGCTTCTTCGGGGTGGTCGTGTAGACGCGCGTGCAGACGCCACGCTTTTGCGGGCAGCCCTGCAGAGCAGGTACCTTGTTCCGCTTCGCATTCGGCTCGCGCCCTTGGGCGATGAGCTGATTGATGGTTGGCATGACGCCCCTTCGAGACCTGTCGTTTAATCCCCACGCCGCCAAAAGCCGAAACGCCCGCCAGGGCGCTACCAGCGCCTCGGCGGGCCACCCGACCGATCCTTGGCCTTGGCCGGAAAGTCCGGCGGCACCAAAGACGCAGCGTTGTGGTCCAAACACCCGGGCCAGACGGCGCATCATGCGCTGCCCTGGCCGAGGGCGCGGTAGTTACTCGGGGGGCTGCCGAGAGTCAAGCAAGTGACAGCCCCTCAAGCGCGAAAAAGCCTGGTGCTTTCGGCGCCAGGCTTTTCCAGTCGGTTACTCCGCGGCCTGCTGCCCCGAGGCATCCGCAATGGCGCCCTGGGCGGCCGGCAGGCGGCCCTTGTCGCGCTGCGCGGCCAGGGCCCGCAGACGGTTCATCACGCTGCCCGTACCCGCGGGAATCAGCCGCCCGACGATGACGTTTTCCTTCAGGCCCGAGAGGATGTCGACCTTGCCGGCAGTTGCCGCCTCGGTCAGCACCCGCGTGGTTTCCTGGAAGGAGGCGGCGGAGATGAAGCTGGTGGTCTGCAGCGAGGCCTTGGTGATGCCCTGCAGCACGGGCTCGGCCCGCGCCGGACGTTCCTTGGCCAACAACCGCTTCTCGTTCTCGATCTCGAACTCGATGCGGTCGATCTGCTCGCCGATCAGGTAGGTCGTGTCACCGGGCTCGATGACCTCGACCTTCTGCAGCATCTGGCGGACGATCACTTCGATGTGCTTGTCGTTGATCTTCACGCCCTGCAGTCGGTAGACGTCCTGGATCTCGTTGACCAGGTAGTTGGCCAGCGCTTCCACGCCCAGCACGCGCAGAATGTCGTGCGGCACGCGCGGACCGTCGACGAGGGGATCGCCGGCCTTCACGTAGTCGCCTTCCTGCACGGACACGTGCTTGCCCTTGGGCACCAGGTATTCGCGCGGCACCACCTGCTCGTCGCCCTGCTGCTCCGGCACCACCACGATGCGGCGCTTGGCCTTGTAATCCTTGCCGAACTCAACGCGGCCATCGATCTCGCTGATGATCGCGTGGTCCTTCGGCCGCCGCGCCTCGAACAGTTCGGCGACGCGCGGCAGACCACCGGTGATGTCGCGCGTCTTCGACGATTCGCGCGGCATGCGGGCGATGATGTCGCCGGCGTTGACCTTGGCGCCGTTGTCGACCGAGAGGATCGAGTCGGGGCTGAGGAAGTAGCGCGCCTCGCCACCATTCGGCAGGCGCATGATGTTGCCCACCTCGTCCTTCATGATCAGGCGCGGGCGCAGGTCGACGCCGCGCGCGGCCTGCTTGTAGTCCACCACCACCTTGGAGGAGAGGCCGGTGACCTCGTCGGTCTTCTCCACCAGCGTCACGCCTTCGATCAGGTCGGCGTATTCGACCTGGCCGTTGCGCTCGGTGATGATCGGCAGGGTGAAGGGGTCCCACTCCGCCAGCTTTTGGCCGCGCGTCACCGCCGCGCCCTCATCGGTCAGCAGCCGCGCGCCGTAGGGCACGCGGAAGCGGGCGCGCTCGCGGCCCGCCACGTCGTACAGCGCAATCTCGCAGTTACGCGACATCACCACCGGCACGCCCAGGCTGTTGGCCACCACGTTGCGGTTGGCCACCTTGATGGTGCCGTCATTGGTCGCTTCCACCGCGGACTGCTCGGCACCGCGCTGGGCGGCACCGCCGATGTGGAAGGTACGCATGGTCAGCTGCGTGCCCGGCTCGCCGATGGACTGCGCGGCGATGACGCCGACAGCCTCACCGGGGTTCACCGGCGTACCACGCGCCAGGTCGCGGCCGTAGCACAGCCCGCAGGTGCCGACGCGCGCCTCGCAGGTCAGCACCGAGCGGATGTAGACTTCCTCGACGCCGGAATTCTCGACGCGCTCGGCGTCGGATTCCTCGACCAGGATATTGCGGCCCAGCAGCACTTCGCCGGTCTGCGGGTCGACGATCTCGCGCTGCGTGGTCCGGCCCAGGATACGTTCGGACAGCGAGGAGACGACCTCGCCGCCATCCAGCACCGCACGCACCGTCAGCCCGTTCTCCGTGCCGCAGTCGTGGTCGACGATGATGCAATCCTGCGCCACGTCCACCAGTCGCCGCGTCAGGTAGCCCGAGTTCGCGGTCTTCAGCGCCGTATCCGCCAGGCCCTTGCGGGCGCCGTGGGTGGAGTTGAAGTATTCGAGAACCGAGAGGCCTTCCTTGAAGTTGGCGATGATCGGCTGCTCGATGATCTCGCCGCTCGGCTTGGCCATCAGGCCGCGCATGCCGGCCAGCTGGCGCATCTGCGCCGGCGACCCACGCGCACCGGAATGCGACATCATCCACACGCTGTTGGTCGGGCGGCCGATCTCCTGGCGGGAGATCTCCTTCATCATCGCCTGCGCCACTTCATCGGTGCAGCGCGACCAGGCGTCCACCACCTTGTTGTAGCGTTCGCCGGCGGTGATCAGGCCGTCCAGGTATTGCTGCTCGAACTCCTTCACCTCGCCCTTGGTGCGGGCGATCATGCCCGCCTTCTCCGGCGGGATGACCATGTCGTTCTTGCCGAACGAGATGCCCGCCTTGGCGGCGTTGCGGAAGCCCAGGCCCATCAGCCGGTCGGCGAAGATCACGCTCTCCTTCTGGCCGCAGTGGCGATACACCGCGTCGATCACGTCGGAGACGTTCTTCTTCGTCAGCTGGCGATTGACCAGGCTGTACGGCAGGTTCTGGTGCAGCGGCAGCAGCTGGCTCAGCATCACGCGGCCCGGCGTGGAGACGACGCGCTCGGTGATCACCTCGCCATCCGCGTTCATCGCCTTGCGGCGGAAGCGGATCTTGGTGTGCAGCTTCAGCTTGCCCTGCTGCAGCGCCAGCTCGATCTCGCCCATGTCCGAGAACACCGGGGTCTCGGTATCGCTGGCGGCGCGATATTCCGGCGTCTCCAGGCTGAGGTAGTAGATGCCGAGGACGATGTCCTGGCTCGGCACGATGATCGGCTTGCCGTTGGCCGGGCTGAGGATGTTGTTGGTCGACATCATCAGCACGCGCGCTTCCAGCTGGGCTTCCAGCGAGAGCGGCACGTGCACGGCCATCTGGTCGCCGTCGAAGTCGGCGTTGAAGGCGGTGCAGACCAGCGGATGCAGCTGGATCGCCTTGCCTTCCACCAGCACCGGCTCGAAGGCCTGGATGCCCAGGCGGTGCAGCGTCGGCGCCCGGTTCAGCATCACCGGGTGCTCGCGGATCACTTCCTCCAGGATGTCCCAGACCTCGGGACGCTCCTTCTCCACCATCCGCTTGGCGGCCTTGATGGTGGTGGCGTGGCCGTACTTCTCAAGCTTGCTGTAGATGAACGGCTTGAACAGCTCGAGCGCCATCTTCTTCGGCAGCCCGCACTGGTGCAGCTTCATCTCGGGCCCGACCACGATGACCGAACGGCCGGAGTAGTCGACGCGCTTGCCCAGCAGGTTCTGCCGGAAGCGGCCCTGCTTGCCCTTCAGCATGTCGGACAGCGACTTCAGCGGGCGCTTGTTGGCACCCGTGATGGCGCGGCCGCGGCGGCCGTTGTCGAACAGCGCATCCACCGCTTCCTGCAGCATGCGCTTTTCATTGCGGACGATGATATCAGGCGCGCGCAGTTCGATCAGCCGCTTGAGGCGGTTGTTGCGGTTGATGACGCGGCGATACAGGTCGTTCAGGTCCGAGGTCGCAAAGCGGCCACCGTCCAGCGGCACCAGCGGGCGCAGCTCGGGCGGGATGACCGGCACGACGGTCAGGATCATCCATTCCGGCTTGGCGCCGCTCTCGCCGAAGGCCTCGATCAGCTTCAGGCGCTTGACCAGCTTCTTGCGCTTGGCTTCGGAGGTCGTCTCCTTCAGGTCGGCGCGCAGACGCTCGCCTTCCTTCTGCAGGTCGATGCCCGAGAGGATGGCGCGCACCGCCTCGGCGCCGATGCCGACGCTGAAGGCGTCCTCACCGAACTCGTCCATCTTGGACTGGTACTGGTCCTCGTTCAGCAGCTGGTGCAGCTTCAGGTCGGTCAGACCCGGCTCAAGCACCACATAGCTTTCGAAGTAGAGGACCTTCTCCAGCTCCTTCAGCGTCATGTCGACCATCAGGCCGACGCGGCTGGGCAGCGACTTCATGAACCAGATATGCGCGACCGGGCTGGCGAGTTCGATATGGCCCATGCGCTCGCGCCGGACCTTGGCCAGCGTGACTTCCACGCCGCACTTCTCGCAGATGATGCCGCGGAACTTCATCCGCTTGTACTTGCCGCAGAGGCACTCGTAGTCCTTCGTCGGCCCGAAGATGCGGGCGCAGAACAGGCCGTCGCGCTCGGGCTTGAAGGTACGGTAGTTGATCGTCTCCGGCTTCTTGATCTCGCCATAGCTCCAGGAGCGGATCTGCTCCGGCGAAGCGATGGTGATCTTGATCTGGTCGAAGGTAGCTGCCTGACCGGTCTGGCCAAGGATCTTCATCAGTTCGTTCATACGGCCGTCCTCTTCCGTCCAGCCTGCCGCCAAGCGAGTAGTGCCTGGTGGCCGCGTTCGTGGGGTGGTGTCGCCGCCCCCTGCTGGGGGCGGCACGGACAAATCAGCTGCTGCGGGTCTCAAGGTCCACGTTGAGGCCCAGCGACTTCAGTTCCTTCACCAGCACGTTGAAGGATTCGGGAATGCCGGCCTCGAAGTTGTCCTGCTCGCGCACGATGGCTTCGTAGACCTTGGTGCGGCCGGAGACGTCGTCCGACTTCACCGTCAGCATTTCCTGCAGGGTATAGGCGGCGCCATAGGCTTCCAGCGCCCAGACCTCCATTTCGCCGAAGCGCTGGCCACCGAACTGCGCCTTGCCACCCAGCGGCTGCTGCGTGACCAGCGAGTAGGGGCCGATGGAGCGGGCGTGGATCTTGTCATCCACCAGGTGGTGCAGCTTCAGCATGTAGATGTAGCCGACCGTGACCTTGCGCTCGAACGGCTCGCCCGAACGGCCATCGGTCAGCATCACCTGCCCGCTGCTGTCCAGGCCCGCGCGTTCCAGCATGCTCTCGATATCCGAGATGCGGGCGCCGTCGAACACCGGCGTCGCAATCGGGATGCCCTTCTGCAGGTTGCCGCACAGCTCGATCAGCTGGTCATCGCTCATCGGCGCGATGTCGCGGTCGTAGATTTCCTTGCCGTAGATATCCAGCAACTTGGCATCCAGCTCGGCCCGCATGGCACCGGAGCGGCGGTATTCCTCCACCAGCTCATGCACCTGCTTGCCCAGGTTGGCACAGGCCCACCCCAGATGGGTCTCCAGGATCTGCCCGATGTTCATGCGCGACGGCACGCCCAGGGGGTTCAGCACCAGGTCCACGCTGGTGCCATCATCCAGGAACGGCATGTCCTCGATGGGCACGACGCGGGAGACCACACCCTTGTTGCCGTGGCGTCCCGCCATCTTGTCGCCGGGCTGGAGCTTGCGCTTCACCGCGACGAAGACCTTGACCATCTTCATCACGCCGGGCGGCAGCTCGTCGCCGCGCTGGAGCTTCTCGACCTTGCTCTCGAAGCGCTTCTGCAGCTTCTCGACCGCGGCGTCGAACTCGCGCTTCAGCGCCTCGATCTCGGCCATGGCGGCGTCGTCGGTGACGCCGATCTGGCGCCAGGTCGCCTTGGCGAACTGGTCCAGCACCGCGTCGTCGATCATGGTGCCGGCCTTCACGCCGCGGAAGCCACCGGCCGCCTTGCGGTTCAGCAGGCGCTCGCGCAGCCGGCTGTGGAAGCTGCGCTCCTGGATCGACTTCTCGTCGTCGCGGTCCTTCGCCAGGCGTTCGATCTCGGCGCGCTCGATGGCCATCGCGCGCTCGTCCTTGTCCACGCCGCGGCGGGAGAAGACGCGGACGTCGACGATGGTGCCGGACACGCCCGGGGGCAGGCGCATCGACGTGTCGCGCACGTCGCTGGCCTTTTCGCCGAAGATCGCGCGCAGCAGCTTTTCTTCCGGCGTCATCGGGCTTTCGCCCTTCGGCGTCACCTTGCCGACCAGGATGTCGCCCGGCTGCACTTCGGCGCCGATGTAGACGATGCCCGCCTCGTCGAGGTTGCGCAGCGCCTCCTCACCCACGTTCGGAATGTCGCGAGTGATTTCCTCCTGGCCCAGCTTGGTGTCGCGCGCCATCACCTCGAACTCGTCGATGTGGATGGAGGTGAACACGTCATCGCGGGCAATGCGCTCGCTGATGAGGATGCTGTCCTCGAAGTTGTAGCCGTTCCAGGGCATGAAGGCGACGAGGGCGTTGCGGCCCAGCGCCAGCTCGCCCAGCTCCGTGCTCGGACCGTCGGCGATGATGTCGCCCGGGTCCACCGTGTCACCCACGCGCACCAGCGGGCGCTGGTTGATGCAGGTGCTCTGGTTGGAGCGCATGTACTTGCGGAGACGGTAGATATCGACGCCACGGGTGGTGCCGTCATCGCCGGTCGCCCGCACCACGATGCGCGCGCCGTCGATGCTGTCCACCACGCCGCCACGGCGGGCCACGATGGTCGCACCGCTGTCGCGCGCCACGGCGGCTTCCATGCCGGTGCCGACCAGCGGCGCATCTGACTTCACCAGCGGCACCGCCTGGCGCTGCATGTTGGAGCCCATCAGCGCGCGGTTGGCGTCGTCGTTCTCCAGGAACGGGATCAGCGCCGCGGCGACCGAGACCAGCTGCTTCGGCGAGACGTCGATGGCCGTCACTTCCTCCGGCTTCACCAGCCGGAAGTCGCCGCCCTGACGCACGCTGACCAGTTCATCCATGAACTTGCCGTCGCTGTTCATGTTGGCATCGGCCTGGGCCACCACCAGGCGCTCCTCCTCCATGGCGGAGAGGTAGCGCGGTGCGCCCACGACAACGCCATCCCGCACCAGGCGGTACGGCGTCTCGATGAAGCCGTACTTGTTCACCTTGGCGAAGGTCGCCAGCGAGTTGATCAGGCCGATGTTCGGGCCTTCCGGCGTCTCGATCGGGCAGATGCGGCCGTAATGCGTCGGGTGCACGTCGCGCACCTCGAAGCCGGCGCGCTCACGCGTCAGACCGCCCGGGCCGAGGGCCGAAAGACGACGCTTATGCGTCACTTCGGACAGCGGGTTGGTCTGGTCCATGAACTGGCTGAGCTGCGAGGAGCCGAAGAACTCGCGCACCGCCGCCGCCGCCGGCTTGGCGTTGATCAGGTCATGCGGCATCACGGTGTCGATATCGACCGACCCCATGCGCTCCTTGATCGCGCGCTCCATGCGCAGCAGGCCCACGCGGTACTGGTTCTCCATCAGCTCGCCGACCGAACGCACCCGGCGATTGCCGAGGTTGTCGATGTCGTCGATCTGGCCGCGGCCGTCCTTGAGTTCGAGGAGGACACGAACAGTGGCGATGATGTCCTGCTTGCGCAGGGTGCGCGCGGTGTCCGGCACTTCCTCGGCGCTGAAGCCCAGGCGCATGTTCATCTTCACCCGGCCAACGGCCGAGAGGTCATAGCGCTCGCTGTCGAAGAACAGGCCCTTGAACAGGGTCTCCGCGGTCTCCGGCGTCGGCGGCTCGCCCGGGCGCATCACCCGGTAGATGTCCATCAGCGCTTCATCGCGGTTGGTGTTCTTGTCCACCGTCAGCGTGTTGCGCATCCAGGGGCCAACGGTCTGGTCAATGGCCAGCGTCGGCAGGCGGTCCAGCCCGGCGGTCTCGATGGCCACCAGCTTCGGCTCGGTCAGCTCCTCGCCGGCTTCGGCCCAGATCTCGCCGGTGGTCATGTCCACCAGGTCCTCGGCCACGTAGCGGCCGAGCAGGTCGGCGCGGCCGACCAGCACTTCGCGGGTCTTCTCGGCGATCTTGCGCGCGGTGCGCGGCGTCAGCTTGGCGTCCTTCTCGGCCACCACCTCGCCGGTCTGCGCGTCGATCAGCTCCTCATTGAGCTTCATGCCGCGGAAGGCCTCGGGGTCGAACGGCCGGCTCCAGCCCTTCGCGCCGCGGGCGAACACCACCTGGCCGTAGAACTGGTTCAGGATCTCCTCGGCATCCATGCCGCGGATCTCGTTCGGCTCCAGCTCGCTGCCCTTCTCGGCGCGCAGCTTTTCCGTATGCGCGCTGTCCAGCGCCAGCAGCAGGGTGCTGGCCGGCAGCTTGCGCTTGCGGTCGACGCGGACGTAGCAGATGTCCTTGGCGTCAAATTCGAAGTCCAGCCAGCTGCCGCGATACGGGATGACGCGGGCGGCGAACAGGTACTTGCCGCTGCTGTGGGTCTTGCCCTTGTCGTGGTCGAAGAACACGCCGGGCGAGCGGTGCATCTGGGAAACGATGACGCGTTCGGTACCGTTGATGATGAAGGTGCCGTTATCCGTCATCAGGGGCATGTCGCCCATGTAGACGTCCTGCTCCTTGATATCGCGGACCGAACGGCTGCCGGTGTCCTCGTCCACATCCCAGACGATCAGGCGCAGCCGGACCTTCAGCGGGGCGGCGAAGGTCAGCCCGCGCTGGATGCATTCCTCAACGTCGTATTTCGGCTCTTCCAGCTCATACTGGACGAATTCCAGCCGGCCGCGGCCAGCGAAGTCGTCGATCGGGAAGACGCCCTTGAACACTTCCTGCAGGCCGGTCGGGGTCCGGCTGTCAGGCTTCACTTCCATCTGCAGGAAGGCTTCATAGGAAGCCCGCTGCACGTCGATGAGGTTGGGCATCGGCGCCACTTCGGGCAAGCGCCCAAAGCTCTTGCGGATGCGCTTGCGCCCGGTGAACGACTTCGTGATAGCGTTCATGCCTGTCCCGTGTCCCTTTCGCCTGGCGGCAACCCGCCCGACGCCTGCCTCAGCATCGTCTCAAACAACCCGGGGCCGCGCCGCTCCGGGGTAGTCCTGCGCACTTCCCTAACGTAATGGGAAGCTGAAACGCCGTAGCGGGCGGCAACCCGAGGGTTCCCGCCCGTACGCCGCCAGATTGTCGGTCCCGCCCCGGGGCGAACCCCGGGACAGGTGGTCCGGGCGGACCTTACTTGACCTCGACGGTCGCCCCGTTCTCTTCCAGCGTCTTCTTGATCTTGGCGGCTTCGTCCTTCGACGCAGACTCCTTCACGACCTTCGGCGCACCCTCGACCAGGTCCTTGGCTTCCTTCAGGCCCAGGCCGGTGATGGTACGGATCTCCTTGATCACGTTGATCTTCTTGTCGCCGGCAGCGGTCAGGGTAACGGTGAATTCCGTCTGCTCCTCAACCGGGGCGGCCGGCGCGGCGGCGCCACCACCAACGGCGGCAACCGCCACCGGCGCGGCGGCGGAGACGCCCCACTTCTCTTCCAGCATCTTGGAAAGCTCAGCGGCTTCCAAAACGGTCAGGCTGGAAAGCTCTTCAACGAGTTTCGCGAGTTCGGCCATTGTGTGTGTCCTTCGATCTAATGGCTTGGCTTGACATTTGCAACCCCAGGCCGGTTGCCCGGGGCGGCATGGCCCCAGGGCGGCATGCCCGGGGCCCGTTCAGGGATGGTGTCGGGGCGGCTAGGCCGCCGCGGCCTCGTCGTCCTTCTTGGCGAAGGCGGAAAGCACCCGAGCCAGCTGCGAACCAGGAACCTGCAGGATCCCGGCAATGCGGGTCGCGGGGGTGTTGATCATCCCCAGCAGGCCAGCACGCAGCGTATCCAGGGACGGCAGTTCGGCCAGCGCCTTGATCCCATCGGGATTCAGGTTCTGCTTGCCGAGCGCGCCGCCCAGGATCACGAACTTGTCGTTCGTCTTGGCGAAATCGACCGCGGTCTTCGCCACCGCAACCGGGTCCCGGGACCACGCAAGCGCGGTCGGGCCCTTCAGCAGGGGCGAGATGCTGTCGAAACGGGTGCCGTCGAGGGCGCGGATGGCCAGCCGGTTCTTCGCAACCTTATAGGTCGCCCCCGCAGCGCGCATCTTGCGACGCAGATCGCTCACATCCGCAACCGTCAGGCCCTTGTTCTGGGCGACGAGCACGAAGGAGGTCTCGGCGAAGATGTCGCTGAGGGAGGCGATGAAGTCGCGCTTTTGTTGGCGGTCCAATTCACGTCTCCGTCGGAGGCCCGGTCCGGGATGGACCAGGCCAATGCACTCGGGGGTGGCGCGGCCCTACGCACGCGACCGCCGCACCCCATCGCCTGTCCCTGAAGGATGCCAAGCCAGCCACCGCCCGAGACCGCAGCCCCGGGCAGTGCGAAGACATTTGGCGCCCCGTCTACCGCTGGCGGCCCGAAGGCCATCAAACCCGCATGGGGTGCGAGCGGTTTTGGACAGGTTCGGGCGGGGTTGCCCCCACCCTGCGCACGCCGGCGAACCGGCGCGAATTTGGTAACCCTATGAAGGGTCTACGACCCGCTGAGCGAGGCGGTGTCGACCTTCAGCCCCGGACCCATGGAGGAGCTGAGCGCCACCTTCCGCACATAGGTGCCCTTGGCGCCGGTCGGCTTGGCGCGGTTGATCGCGTCGACGAAGGCCTTCGCGTTCTCCAGCAGCTTGTCGGCGTCGAAGCTCGCCTTGCCGATGCCGGCATGCACGATGCCGGCCTTCTCGGCGCGGAACTCCACCTGGCCGGCCTTGGCCGCGGCCACGGCGCCCTTGACGTCCATGGTCACGGTGCCCAGGCGCGGGTTCGGCATCAGGCCGCGCGGGCCCAGGATCTTACCCAGGCGCCCCACCAGGCCCATCATGTCCGGCGTGGCGATGCAGCGGTCGAAGTCGATCTTGCCTTCCTGCACCGCGGCGGCCAGGTCATCCGAGCCGACCACGTCGGCGCCGGCGGCCAGCGCCTCCTCGGCCTTCGGGCCGCGGGCGAAGACGCCGATGCGCACGGTCTTGCCGGTGCCGTTCGGCAGGCCGACCACGCCGCGGACCATCTGGTCGGCGTGGCGCGGGTCGATGCCCAGGTTCATGCTGATCTCGACCGTCTCGTCGAACTTCGCCTTGGCATTGGCCTTCACCATCGCAATGGCGTCGCCCAGCGCGTAGGTCTTCTCAATGTCCAGGCCGGCGTAGATCGCCTTCAGCCGCTTGCCCTGCTTGGCCATGGTTCAGCCCTCCACCACGGTGATGCCCATCGAACGGGCCGAACCAGCGAGCATGCTGACCGCGGCCTCCACGTCGTTGGCGTTCATGTGGATCATCTTGGTCGCGGCGATCTCGCGCAGCTGGGTCTTGGTCACGCGGCCCACGGCAGGGCCCTTGCCCGGCGTGGTCGTGCCCTTGGTGATGCCCGCGGCCTTCTTCAGGAAGTAGGTGTTGGGCGGCGTCTTGGTGACGAAGTTGAAGGTACGGTCGCTGAACGCGGTGATGACCACCGGCGTCGGCGTGCCCGGCTCCATCTGCTGCGTCGCCGCGTTGAATTCCTTGACGAACTGCATGATGTTCAGGCCGCGCTGACCCAGCGCGGGGCCGACCGGCGGCGACGGGTTCGCCTTGCCGGCGGGGATCTGCAGCTTGATGTAGCCGACGATCTTCTTCGCCATTGTTCCAAATCCTCTGTTACGGGGCAGAGGCCCGCGGTGCATGCGGCCAGGGTGAGCCGGCCTCCCACGTTCCTTCCAAACGCCAACGGCCCCGGGATAACCCAGGGCCGCAGCGGCGGAGGCGGGCGTATAAAGGATGGGTCGGGCCGAGTCCAGCCCTGAAGCGTTGGCGTGGCGCCACCATCTGCGGGGCAGCCAGGCCCGATCGCCCGGGCCGCCGCGCCCATGTAACGCCGGGGTCACCCGCCCTACCCTGTCTCGCTGCCACCAGGAAGACCTGCTCGCCCATGCCATCCTTCCCGCCCCGTGAGATCGCCGGCCGCCTGGCCCTGCCCTGGACCTGGCAGATATCCTGGCCGTGGAATGACCGCGCCGGGGCCTTCTCGCCGCTCAAGGCCAGCGTGCTGGTGGCGCTGTGCCTGCCCGGGCTCTGGCTGGCCTGGCTCTGGCTGAGCGATGGCCTCGGCCCGCGCCGGCTGGACGCCGCCATCCATCTCTCGGGCAATTGGGCGGTGCGGGTGCTGGTGCTTTCCCTGCTGGTCACCCCGGCGCGCCAGGTGCTGCGGCAGGGGCGCATCTTGCTGGTGCGGCGCATGGTCGGGGTGGCGGCGGCGCTGTATACGCTGCTCCACCTGCTGCTGTTCGTCGCCGACCAGAAGTTCAACCTGGGCATCGTCTTCGCCGAGATCGTCAAGCGCTTCTACCTGACCATCGGCTTCGTCGCCCTGCTGGGCCTGGTGGCGCTGGCGCTGACCTCCTTCGACGCCGCGGTGCGCCGCATGGGTGGGCGCGCCTGGCAGCGGCTGCATCGCATGGTCTATGCCATCGGCGTGGTGTCGCTGCTGCACTTCATGCTGCAGACCAAGGCCGATGTGACCGAGGCCACCCTGACCTTCGGCCTGTTCCTCTGGCTGATGGGTTATCGGCTGGTGGCGCCCAAGGGTGGCGCGCCTGGGCGCCTGGCCATGCTGGGGCTGGCGCTGGGTGCCGGCTTGGCCACGGCGGCGCTGGAATTCGGCTGGTACGCGCTGATGACCGGCATCGACCCCTGGCGGGTGGCCGCCGCCAACCTGGACGTGGCCTACGGCCTGCGCCCGGCGGTCTGGGTGCTGGTGGTGGGGCTGGGCCTCTTCGGGCTGCGCTGCCTGCCCTGGTTCAACGGCCAGCGCCGCCGGGCCGGCGCCGCTGCGGCGCTGCCCTGAGCCAGGGGCGGGGCCTCCGCCGCAGGGACGGCCACGCCGGCGGTCCGGCGTAGAGGGGGCTCCACCGCAACGCCCGCCGCGTGAGCGCCGCCGCCGGGCCTCTGCCCACCATGCGGCTCCGCCGCATGTCCGCCGATGGTTGCCTCGCCGTCACGCACCCCGCATCCTGGCGCGGTGCCCAGTTCCCCCGCCTCGTCCCATCCCCGCCAGCAGGTCCTGCTTGGCATCCTCTTCATGTGCCTGGCCGGGCTGATCTTCCCGTTCATGACCGGCACCGCGAAGATCCTGGGGGCCGACTACTCCTCCCTGCAGGTCTCCTGGGCGCGGGCCTTCGGGCATGTGCTGATCATGCTCGCGATCTTCCTGCCGCGCCGCGGGATGGGGCTGTTCCGCACCCGGCGGCCGCTGCTGCAGCTGGCGCGGTCGACGGCGATGTTCACCTCCAACCTCTGCTTCTTCTTCGCCGTCACCTTCATCCCGCTGGCCAAGGCCGCCGCCGTCAGCCTGGCGGCGCCGTTGATCGTGGCGCTGCTGGCCTGGCCGCTGCTGCGGGAGCGCACGACGCCGGCGCGAGTGTTGGCCTCAGCCTTCGGCTTCCTGGGCGTGCTGGTGGTCATTCGCCCAGGCGGGGCGCTGTTCCACTGGGCCAGCCTGTTCGTGCTGGCCAGCGCCGGCTGCTACGCGCTGTACCAGATCCTGACCCGCAAGCTGGCCGGGGTGGACCAGCCGGAGACCAGCAACCTCTACAGCAGCGTCATCGGCGCCTTCGGCATGCTGCTGGTGGTGCCCTTCGTCTGGCGCAACCCGGCCACGCTGGCGGATGCGCTGATGTTCGTCAGCTTGGGCGTGCTGGGCTGCGCCGGGCATTTCCTGGTGGTGCTGGCCATGGGGAGGGCGCCGGCCAACATCGTCTCGCCCTTCCAGTATTTCCAGCTGCTGGGGTCGGTCGGCATCGGCTGGCTGTTCTTCGCCGACCTGCCGGACGCGATGACCTGGCTCGGCGCCGCCATCATCGTGGCCGCCGGGCTGTTCATCGGTTGGGACCAGACGCGGCGGCGCTGAAGCGCCAGCACCGCACCGCGCCGATCAGCCCGGCCCGGTGCGGGCGCCGGTCAACCCGGCCCGGTGCGGGCGCTTATCAACCCGGCCCGGTGCGGCCGATCAGCTCGCGCATGCGCGGGATTTCCTCGGCCAGTATCCGGCGCATGCGGGCCGGGCCGTAATCCGGCCAGGGCACGGTGCCGGTGCTGTCGAACAGCCGCACCACCTCCGGCGTGCGCATCGCCCATTCGGTCGCGGCGCGCAGGTGCTCCACCACCGGTGCCGGCACCGCCGAGGGCACATAGATGCCGGACCAGCCATAGAGCTCGGCGCCAGGCGTGCCTTCCTCCGCCGCGGTCGGGATGTCCTTGGCAATCTCCAGCCGGGCCGCGCCATTCATCGCCAGGGCGCGCAGCTTGCCGTCGCGCACATAGGGCAGCGAGGAGAGCGGGTAGTCGAAGGACAGGTCCACCCGGCCGGCCGAGACGTCGTTCAGCTGCTGCGCGAAGTTCTGGTACGGCACATGGGTCAGCTTGATACCCGCCACATGCGCGAACAGCGCCGCCGCAGCGTGCTGGCCGCTGCCGACGCCGGCGCCGAAGGTGACCTTCTCCGGGTTGGCCTTGGCATGGGCCACCAGGTCGCGCAGCGTGCGCCAGGGCTTGCCGGGGCTGCACATGATCAGGTTGTGCGAGGCGCCGATGCCATTCACCGGCTGGAAGTCCCGCACCGCGTCGTAGCTGATGTTCGGGATCAGCAGCGGGACGATGGCGAAGGTCGCGAAATTGCCGAAGAACATGTAGTGGCCGTCCTGCGGCTGGTGCAGCACCATGTCGGCGCCGACCGTACCGCCGGCCGCCGGCCGGTTGTCCACCACCACGGTCTGGCCCAGGCGCTCGGTCATCTTCTGCGCCACCAGCCGGGAGGCCACGTCCAGCACGCCGCCGGGGGCGCTGGGAACGACCCAGACGATCTGCCGGGACGGGAATGCCTGGGCCCGGGCCGCGCCCGGGATGATGAAGGGCGCCGAAACGCCTGCCAGAATTGCGTGCTGGATTGCCTGCCTGCGGCCTATGGCCATCTTGTCCTCCCCTCGCCGTTTGCCGGCGTAGGGGGGTGATCTTAGCCGGCTTGCAGCCGGCCGCTAGACCTTCTCGACCTGGCCGTATTCCAGTTCCACCGGGGTGGAACGGCCGAAGATGCTGACCGAAACCTTCACCCGGCCGCGTTCCTCGTCCACTTCCTCGACCGAGCCCATGAAGCTGGTGAAGGGGCCATCGGCCACGCGGACCTGCTCGCCGATCTCATACACCACGGCGGGCTTGCGCGGCTTCTCCACGCCTTCCTTCAGCTGGTTCAGCAGCCGCAGGGCTTCGGATTCGCGAATCGGCGAGGGCTTGTTCTTGTCGCCCAGGAAGCCGGTGACCTTGGGGGTGTCCTTCACCAGGTGCCAGGCGTCGTCGGTCATCTCCATCTTCACCAGCACATAGCCGGGGAAGAACTTGCGTTCGGAGTTGACCTTCTGGCCGCGGCGCACCTCGGTTACCTCCTCGGAGGGCACCAGGATGTCATCGAAGCTGTCGCCCAGGCCCTTCTGCTCGGCCTGACGGCGAATTTCCTCGGCGATCTTCTTCTCGAAGCCGGAATAGACGTGGACGACGTACCAGCGCTTGGCCATGGAAAACCCCTTCTCAGCCCAGGCCGAAGACGCCACGCATGGCGAAGGCCACCGCCTGGTCGACCACCAGGAAGAACACCGCGGCCAGCGACGACATGGCCAGCACCAGCCCGGTGGTGATCAGCGTTTCCTTGCGGCTGGGCCAGGTGACCTTGGCCACCTCGGTCCGGACATCTCGGACGAATTGCGCGGGGTCCAGCTTGGCCACTCGGCATCCTCTAACGCTTCGCGGGCCGCCCCCATGATGGAAGCCGCCCGGCTGAAATACGGCACGAGTCGAACCCGTGGAAACGCGCGGCGGGTGGCAGGGGCGGAGGGTCTCGAACTCTCAACCTCCGGTTTTGGAGACCGGCGCTCTAGCCAATTGAGCTACGCCCCTGCAGCCCGAACCGTGCGGGAGTGCGCCTATAAGTCAGCCGCGCCCGGCTGTCGAGAGGGTCCGGCAGCCCTGGCCCGAAAAAGCCTGGGCGCGACGCAAACCGGCGACGGGATCGCCCGGCCAGCCGGGAATGCGGGCATGAAAAAGGGCGGGCCGCCTGCGCGACCCGCCCTTCCCGCCTCGGCCGAAGCCGGGGCCGTTTACTTCGAGATGCTGGCGACGACGCCGGCGCCGACGGTGCGGCCGCCTTCGCGGATGGCGAAGCGCAGGCCCTCATCCATGGCGATCGGCGCGATCAGCTCGACGTCCATCGTCACGTTGTCGCCCGGCATCACC
>CAILMF010000064.1 GCA_903835235.1 uncultured Rhodospirillales bacterium | reverse complement strand
GTGGCCGCAATACTGGCTGGCCAACCAGCCCATGCTGGTACTGGGCGTGCTGATCATCGCCATCATCCTGGTCGCCGCCCCGCTCTACTGGGTGCTGCGCCGCCGTGCCGCGCTGCGCCTGCGTGAGAGGACGCACTGATGCGTCAGGCGGCATGGCTGGTGGCGCTGGGGTTACAGCTGGGGCTGGCAGCCCACGCCAGCCCCAGCGCCACCGAAGCCTGTCCGCAGTTGCGCCGGGTCGGGTCTGTGCCGGCAGAGGCGGTGCCCGAGCCACGCACGGAACCCAACTGGCAGGACGGCATGGCAGCGCTGTCCCGATTGCCGGCTGCCACTTTCGGCACCGCGCGGTTGGTTTTCCTGGGAGATTCGCTGGTGCAGTCCTGGGCACCGCCAATCTTCGACAATTTCTATGGCGCCAGGCAGGCACTGAACCTGGGCGTCAGCGGTGACTTCACCCAAGCCCTGCTGTGGCGGCTTGACCGGCTGCCGGCAGGCAGCCGCCTCAACCCCGCGCTGTTCGTGCTGCTCATCGGCACCAATAACAGCGGAATGGGCAGCAACGCCGAGGATACTGCCTTCGGCATTGCCGAGGTGGTGCGACGGCTGCGGCGGATCTCCCCGGGGAGCAGGGTGTTGGTGGTCGGCCTGTTGCCGCGCGGCGCCACCGTGGCCGACCCGTTGCGGGCAGTGAACAGGCAGGTGAATGCGCTGGTAGCCAGTTGCGCCGACGACCGCACGGTGTTCTTCGCCGACCCCGGGGAGATGCTGACAGATGGCGAAGGCCGGCTGAATGCCGAGATTTCCTACGACCGGCTGCACCTGACCTGGCTGGGCTACGGCATCCTCTCCGCCGGGCTGGAGCCGACGATGCGCCGCGCGCTGGGGGCGGCGGCGCCATGATCTTCGCCAGTTTCGAGTTCCTGTTCCTGTTCCTGCCGCTGTTCTTCGCGGTCTACTACCTGACGCCGTTCCGCTACAGGAACTGGCCGGTGCTGGTGCTGTCCTGGGGGTTCTATGCGTGGTGGCGCGTGGACTTCCTGGCGCTGCTCGCGGCCGTCACGGTGTTCACCTACGCCACCGTCATGGCGATGGACCGGGTCGGGCCGAAGACGCGCACCGGCACGCGGCTGCTGACGCTGGGGCTGGTCGGCAATCTCGGCGTGCTGGCCTATTTCAAGTACGCGAATTTCGGCGTCGGCGCCTTCAACGACCTGCTGGCCGGGCTTGGCATGCAGCCGATGGGCTGGAGCGAGATCCTGCTGCCGATCGGGCTCAGCTTCTATGTGCTGCAATCCGTCAGCTACCTGGTGGATGTGTGGCGCGGCGATGTCCCGGTGTCGCGCAGTTTCGTCAATTATGCGGCGTACAAGGCCATCTTCAGCCAGCTCATCGCCGGGCCCATCGTGCGCTACGCCGAGATTGAGCAGGAGCTGAAGGGCCGCACCCATACGCTGGAGCAATTCGGCCTGGGCGCGCGGCGCTTCATGGTCGGCTTCGCCATGAAGGTCTGCCTGGCCGACACGCTCTCCCCGGTGGTGGATGCGGTCTTCGCGCTGGAGGCGCCGACGCTGGTGGACAGCTGGACCGGCGCCATTGCCTATACGCTGCAACTGTATTTCGACTTCGCCGGCTATTCCGCCATGGCCATCGGCCTGGCGTTGATGATGGGCTTCCACTTCCCCGAGAACTTCAACTTCCCCTACCTGTCCGGCAGCATCCAGCAGTTCTGGCAGCGCTGGCACATGACGCTGAGCCGCTTCCTGCGGGACTACCTTTACATCTCGCTGGGCGGCAACCGTGGCGGCGAGCGGCGGACCTACCTGAACCTGCTGGCCACCATGGTGATCGGCGGCTTCTGGCACGGCGCGAACTGGACTTTTCTTCTCTGGGGCTTCTGGCACGGCGGGCTGCTGGCGGCGCATCGGGCGTGGCGTGCCGCTGGGCATGGGCCAGATGGGTCCACGGGCCGAGGCCCGATGCGCTACCCCGCCGGCGTGGCGCTGACGATGCTGGCGGTGGTGATCGGTTGGGTCGCCTTCCGCGCGCCGGACCTGGCGACCACCTGGCGGATGTATGGCGGCATGCTCGGGCTGCACGGCGTGGGCCTGTCCGACCTGCTGGCCTGGCAGGTCATGGCCGACCAATGGTGGACCGGGCTGGTCGCGGTGCTGGTCTGCGCCGTGCCGTTGGGCGCCCGCTGGCTGCCCTGGGAGCGGCCGGTGGCAGCGATGCACCCGGCCTGGCGCGCGGCCTGGGTGGCGGCGCCGCTGGCGGGCTTCGTGCTCGGCGTGGTGCTGCTGTACAGCCGCGCCGCGGTGCCCTTCCTGTACTTCCAGTTCTGAGGAGCCGGGCGATGGAGTGGAAGGGCGCAAGGGCGGCGGCACGGGGCCAGGGCGTGGCCATGATGCTGGTGATGCTGTGGGGCGTCTGGCAGGGCCTGGCCGCGCTGACCGCGCCGGAAAGCCTGGCGCGGCTGCGGGAGACGCTGACGCTGGATGCCTTTCTCGGCGGCCGCACCGCGGGCGCGGTGAACCATGTGATGGCGCATGCCCTGCCGGCTGACTACGCGCTGCGGGCCACGGGCGGGGCGCTGCGCTGGGGCGTGTTCGGCTCGGGCGGGCCGCAGCTGCGGCTGGGCTGCGACAACTGGTTGTTCCTGACCGAGGAGTTGCGCCCCTGGCCGGGCGCCGAGGCGGCCATGGCCGAGCGCGCCGCCGGGCTGGCCCGGGTGGCGGCGGCGCTGCGGGAGAGGGGCATCGCCCTGGTGGTGGCGGTAACGCCGGACAAGGCGCGGGTGCAGGCCGAGGCGCTGTGCGGCGCGCCCTGGTCCGCCCAGGCGCAGGCGCGCTACGGCGCCTTCGCCGCGCTGCTGCGGGGGCAGGGCGTGCAGCCGGTGGATGCGCTGGGCGCGCTGCTGGCCGGCAAGGCCGCGGGCGATGTCTATTGGCGGACCGACACGCATTGGAACCAGCGCGGTGCGGCGCTGGTGGCGGGCGCCATCGCCCAGGCCGCCACCGCGCTGCCCGGCGACGCCGCCTTCCGCACAGAACTTGCCGCGGCGGAAACCGACGGCCCCGGCGACCTGGTGCGGTTGATGAGCCTGGAGCGCCTGCCGGCCTGGCTGCGCCCGCGCCCGGACCGCCAGCACCTTGCACGAACGAGCGAAGCCGAGGCTGCCGGCGGCGACCTGTTGGACGAGGCGCCCGGCCCGCAGGTGGTGCTGCTGGGCAGCAGCTATTCGGTCAACGCCAACTTCCACGGCGCGCTGCAGCAGGCGCTGGGTGCGCGCGTGGCGAATTTCGGCCGCGCGGGTGGCGGCTTCGCCGGCAGCGCGCGGGACTACTTTGCCAGTGCCGCCTGGCGGGAGACGCCGCCGAAGCTGGTGGTGTGGGAAGTGCTGGAACGCGCGCTCGGCCAGCCGGTCGGTGCGGAGGAGCGCACGTTCCTGGCCGCGCCGGTGCCCGGCACCTAGCTGTTGCGACCAATGTGGTCACCCCGGCGACGCGACTGATACCAAGTCCCGTATAGGGTGACTAACGCGTGCGGGCGCTGACCTTGCACATCGACAGCAGTACGATCCCGGCGGCCCACGGTCTGATGCGACCTCCCCCCTAGCGGTCAGGTCAGTCCGAGAATACGTAATTACACCTACTACACCTCTCCGCCGATCTACCGCATACCGGCATGCGAAGCGTCTGGGCTGGATGAGGAACACCAAGGACTAGCCATGATGATTTCAGTCGAGAGGCAAGCTAACGAAGGCAACCCGCGGCTGGTGGTCGCGGTCGACGATGAGCCGGAAATCCTGACCTCCCTCACAATGGTACTGGGTCGTGAGGGCTACCAGACCGTGTGCTTCAGTTCCGCAGAAGCGCTTCTGGCTGCCGGCGTACCGCATGGCGCTGCCTGCCTGCTACTGGATATCAATATGCCGGGCGGAATGGACGGTTTGGCGCTGCTGGAATTGCTCCGCCACGACGGATTGTCCCTGCCGACGATCATGGTCAGCGGCACCGGCGACATTCGTAGCGCGGTCCGGGCGCTTAAGGCCGGCGCCAGCGACTTTATTGAGAAGCCCTATTCACAAGATTCCCTGCTGGCAGCAATTCAGGGCAACATCGTCAAGGCTAGCGGCAAGCCTCACGACACCGAAGCGGTGGAACGCTTCGCCCGGCTCAGCATCCGGGAACGCCAAGTACTCGAATTCGTCCTCGAAGGATTGAGCAGCAAACAAATTGCTGCTCAGTTGGACATTAGCCCACGCACCGTCGATATCCACCGAGGAAACATAATGGCCAAGACGGGAGCGCGCAATGTGCCCGACCTGGTCCGGTTGGCCGTCTCTTCGGGAGCGGTCGGCCGCGGCTTCTTCACCACCCATGAGCGAAAAGGCCTCTCTCAAGATACTTGTGGTGGATGACGAACCCGAAGTGCGAGACATGGTCGCCAACGTCTTGCAGGCGATCCTCCCCACGATAGGCGAGTGGAAGTTGTTCGCCATGAAGGCAGCGTTCGCCCAGTTGATCGCCACGGCGGTGAAGCGTCCGCAACCGCGCCTGACGACCCCTGAACGTTGGGGCGGTGCCGCCGTGGTCGTCCACCCCTCCGCCTACGGCACCGGGACGGACGACCACGGCGAGGTTCCGCGCATCATGAAGGGGTCCGTTTTTGGGCGCCGATAGGGGGTCCTTTTTGCGTGCCGATTGACATGCCGGGGAGTGGTTGAGCGGCTGATCAAGGCGGTGTGCCCTGCCCGCCAACCGTGGTGAACTCAGGGCCGGGTGACGGTCAGTTGCTGCCCTGGTGTTCGGCCGCTTCCTCAAACTCCTGCAAGGCCACTGGCTTCAACCGCAACGTGAATACGGCGCCGCCTTCCGGCCGGTTCGCCGCGGTGATGGAACCACCGCAGGTCTGCATGATGCCAAAGCAGATGGACAAGCCCAGGCCGGTACCCTGGCCAACCGTCTTTGTGGTGAAGAATGGCTCGAACAGGCGTTCCTGGACGCTTTCAGGAATGCCGGAGCCGTTGTCCAGCACGCGGACCTCTACCTGGTCGCCGGTCGCCCGCGCCTCCACGCGGACCCGGCGCTGGTCGAAGGGCATCTCCCGCATCGCATCCCTGGCGTTGAGCAGCAGATTCATCACCACCTGCTCCAGCAGGACCTGTAGGCCCCAGACCAGCGGCAGGTCGTCTGCAATGTCAGTCGTCAGCTCCACGCTCTGGTCCTTCAGCGCCCCTTCCACCAGCAGGGCGGCGCCGCGCAGCACGGCACCAAGCTCCACCGGATGAACCTCGTCCTGCTCCTGCCGCGAGAACATTCGCAGATGGTCGGTGATGGTCTTGGCGCGGGCGACCATGTCGATGATGACCTGCTGGCGCTCGGCCACCGGGGCCAGATCAGGGGCGCCCCGGGCAGCATCGGGCCGGGACAGCAGCATGCGGCTGAGTTCAGCCGACAGGGAGATGACGCTGAGCGGCTGGCTCAACTCATGCGCCAAACCGGCAGACAGCTCGCCAAGCGTCGCCAGGCGAGAGGCTGAGATGGCCGCCGCCGCCGCCGCCTTCTCGGCCTGGATATCGACGGCGACCTCCAGAACCTCCAACTCGTCATCCCAGCGGTCGATGAGCGTGAATATGACCCTGAGCCAACGCATCTCGCCATCGGCGTTGCGGAACTGGCGTTCAATGGTCGCTTGGCCGTGATGGAGCAGCTCCTCCGTGGCAGCGGCTCTTTCCGGGCTGCTCAGCGGTTTAATGACGGCGCCCGGCGGGCAACCCAGGGCCTGCTGGGCCTTCCGATAGCGGCGATTGGCAAAGGTGACTCTGGCTTCTTCGGCCCCACGCAGCCGCATCACGCAAACCGCCATGTCCATGTTGTCCAGGATACGCGCCTGCTCGGCCGCGACGGCCCGCTCCACCACCAGCGCCCGGGCCACCGCGGCGCGGCTGCGGCCGACGATCAGCCAGGCGGCCCCTGCCAACAACGCCAACAGCGCGCCGAGCCGTGTCAACAACAGGGTTTGGTGCAGATTTTCCACGTCCTGCAACTCTCTGGCGGCAGGGCTGCCGACCACGATGGCCAGCGGGAAATTGTCCAGCCGCCGCCGGGAGACGAAGTATGCGTCGCCACGCAACTCCAGCCGGACGTCAACATCGCCGCCTCGGATCGGATATCGCTGCTGGAGTTCGCCCCACAGCGAGGGAGTGTCGGCTGGCACTTGACGAACCACCGGTTGTCCGGTTTCCAGCCTGACCACCGCGATATCCCATGCAGTGGGGCCGTTCAGGCGCATCAGGTCTTCCGTCATCACGGCAGGGTCAACCGAGAGTACGATAACCCCGCCGAAGCCGCCGTCTGGGCGGTTCAAACGGCGGCTGAATTGGACGGAGACCTGGCCGGAGACCCGCCCCGTCAGCGGCTCGCTGACATGAACTCCGATGTTACGGTCAACATGTGCACGGAAATGCGGCCGATCGCTCAGGTCCACATGGACCTGTCCGCCCAGGCTGCTCCAGCGATTCACCCCATCGGCGTCGATCAGGGCCACCTGGAACACGCCGAAGCTCCGCCGTGCCGCCAGCCTGGCCAGCCGATCCTCAATGGCCTGGTGGGAGCCATTGCCGTTCAGCAATAGCCGATTGCGATCCTGGGCAAGGTCGAACAGCGCCTCCAGGTATTGCTGGCCGGCTGCCACCAATTGGCGGGCGGCGTCGGCCCGCAGCCCAACCCGTGTCACGGCTGCTGACGTCGCTACGGTAACCGCCCGGTCTTCGACCTGCCTGATGACGGCTTCGCCGGCCAGGGCGCAGCCCAGCACCAGGATGACCAGGACGAGCAGAAATCGCGTCCGGCCGTTGTCGTTCTTCAGCGCCAATGCTGGCGGTCTCATGCGGCGGGCCAGGTCAGGCTGGCCAGCGCGCCCCCGCCATCCGGGTTCTGCAACAGCAGGGTGCCGCCATGCAGCCTTGCCACGCGGCGGACCAGGCTGAGGCTCAACCCCAGGCTGTTGTGGCTGCCCATCGGCGCGGTCAGTTCCACCGCGGCAAGGACGGCCTGGGACCAGGCCTGGCCCTGGCGCCGCACCGACAGGAAATTGCCAGCTCCGTCTTGGCGGACCACAACCGCCGCAGCGTCGCCGGCGGAACTCTGGGCAATGGCGTTGTCCAGCAACTCGCCGAGGGCGGATAGCAGCATCCTGCCGTCACAGTCCCATTCGCAGCCTGGCGCACTCTCCAGTCGCAGGCTCACCTGCATGCCCGCCGACTTGTCCAACGCCGCCTGCCAGGCCTGCTCGACCAGTGCGGTGGCAAGCTGGCGCTGCCGGTTCGGCTTCAGCGCCGGGTCCGATAGCCGCTGGAATACCTCCAGGCGCTCTACCGCGGACAAAACGCCATGCGCCCCGCGGGTAATTTCGCCGATGCAAAAGCGGGCCGCGGCTTCGTCGGCCGGAGAGTCGCGCAACAGTTCACAATAGCCCAGAACCGGCACCAGCGGCGTCCGCAGTTCGTGGGACAGCAGGTTCATCATACCAGACCAGGCGGCAGCGGCGCCGCTGTCCTGCAAAGCCGCAGTCAACAGCGCGTCCCAGGCTTCCATGGTCGCCTGGGAGGCGGACAGTTTCAGGTTCAGCGCAGCATCGCGCCGCGCCCGGTCCCGCCGCGCTGCCGCCCGCTTCAGGGCGCGCCGTGCCGCTGCCGCTGCATCCTGCAGTCTGAGCGGCTTCGCCAGGAAGTCCACCGCGCCATGGCGCATCGCCGCCGCGACCTGGTCGAGCGAGCCATGGCCGCTGATCACGACCACCTCCAGCGCCATCGGGTCAGTCCGTTCGGTGGTGATATCGGCCAGCAGGTCTATGCCGCTGCGGCCGGGCATGCGGATGTCCGTCATCACCGCCCCGATGTCGGGATTTGCGCGGACCAAATCCAACGCCGCATCGGCGGTGCCGGCCACCATCACACTCAGCCCACAGGCCTGCAGGCCAAGCCGCAACACCTCGCGCACGGCCGGCTCGTCATCCACAATCAACAGCTTGAGTGGAGGCTCGGCGGACGCCGGCCCAGCGGAAGGTACTGTTGGGGACATCCCGCTATCGCTCATCTCGTGGATGCTCCCGCGTCTTGATGATCATTGCCGTGGCATGGCGGCAAACACCATGCGCACCAGCGAAGCCGGGTTGGCGGCCCCTGCCTTGGCCATCAAATTTCCACGGTGGATCTCCGCCGTCCTTGGACTTATGCCAAGGTTTCGGGCGATTGCCTTGGTTGAAAGCCCCTCGACCACGCCGTCCAGGACCTCTCTCTCGCGCTTGGTCAGCCGTTCCAGCCAGGGCGGCGGGGAAGCTTCCCTGGGTTGGATATGCGCGGCTTCGCAGGCCTGCACGGCGGCCAACAATTGTTCCGGCACATACGGCTTTTCGATGAAGTCCAGCGCCCCCGCCTGCAGCGCGCGCACCGCCTGGCGAATATTGCCTACCGCGCTGACGAGCAGCGCCGGGACGGTGCAGCCCTGCTGGCGCAGTCTTGTCAACAACTCGACGCCATCCAAACCGGGCAGGGAGAGGTCCAGCAACAGGCAGCAGGCATTCTCTGGCACGCCGGCTGCCAAAAGCGCTTCGGCTGAGAGAAAGACCCGCGTTTCGTAACTGAAGGCGTGTAACAGGTCGCTGATGGCGACAGCGATCTCCGGATAATCGTCCACCACGACAACCAAGCGGCCTGATTCTGGCATCACCATCTGCATAGGCTACGTCGGATCAGCATCTCTTGACACCGGACGGACGATATCGGCTTGAGCGCCACTTGTCCCAGAAAAAGCTGCATTGTTTCGAATTCGAACACTATTTTTGCAACGGATTCTGCGAGACGCAGCGCATAAGTATTAACTCGCACCTTGTTGGCAATGAAAATTTTGATCGGACGAATGCTATCTGGAATTTCAGACAAAAAGAACTCCGTAATTGCCCGGATGGAAGGCTCCGCATCAATCTGCGACTTTAGGTCATGCGAAATGTGATAAAATATGTTCTCGGACCCCAGGCAATGGAGATAAGTCTTGGCCGGCGTATACGCGCCATCCGTCGCCATGCGAACCTCACGCAAAGCGCCGTCGCTGCGCGACTCGGACTGGCTGTGCCGACCCTGTCGCGGTATGAAACCGGTCGTTGCGAAATCCCGTCGAGCTTCGTTGAGAAATTCGTCCAGCTTTTTGGCGGAACAGTCGAGGAACTGGTGGCTGGTCCGGTCGCCAGCCCGGTCACGGATGACACTTCGCTCAACGCCACAGCCATGACGATGGCCTCGCTGCTGCACGATATTGAAGAGCCGGAAACCAGGGGCGCCGTACTGCGGCAGTTACGCGACCAGGTGGCGCCCCACATCCGAGAGCGGGTCGTCGCGGCCGAGCGAAGCGAGGCGCTGCGTCCCTCAGCCAGGGCGGGAGCGGCAACGGAAACCGAGACGTCGTTGGTGTTGTTCGATAGCCAACTTCTGGAGACATGGGTTGCCCAACTGCGCCAGGACATGGTCCGGCCCGGTAACCTAAGTCTGCACTACCAACCCATTGTAGACGCTATGAGCGGCGCGCTGCTCGGGTTCGAAGCCTTGCTGCGTTGGCAGACTCTCTGCGGCGAACAGGTGCCGCCACGCCAAGTCTTCGGTATTGCTGCCCAGGCAGGGCTGGTCCAAGCGTTGGATTTCTGGGTGCTACAAGAGGCTAGTATCGATACCGCCATGTGGGTCCGTACACGGCCGAACTTGATTATCAACGTCAATATCTCCGGTGGGTTGCTGGGCAGCTCCCACTGCGTCAATGCGGTGCGCGACGTCCTGCGGGGTGGCGGCACAGCTCCGCACAGTCTCTGCATCGAGGTGCTGGAGGAGTTGATCCTGGATCAACCGACGACCGACAATATTTTAGCCTTGCGCCGGTTAGGTGTCCGTCTGGCAATCGACGACTTCGGCACAGGCCGGTCCAACTTGGCGCGGGTGCTGGAACTCAAGTTTGACTCGATCAAGCTGGATCAGAGTTTCTTTGCCGGGCGCGCGCTGGACGAAGCCGCAGTCGATTTTCTGTGTTCCGTGGTTCGAATGGCGCATCAGCGCGGTGCGACTGTGATCGCGGAGGGTGTCACCAACGAGTTCGATGCAGCACTAGCCAAGCAACTTGGCTGCGATGCCTGCCAGGGCGTCTGGTTCTCTGAGGCACTGGCTGCCGAAATGGCGTGGCCCCTCGTGATCCAAGGTGGGCTCCTCCCCCGCCCCCGCGGCGAGCCACGACTCATGCCGATCTCGCAAGCACTTGTCCCGCATTGGTCCGGCGGTCAGTGAAAGCGCCAAGTAAGAGCCAGCTCACCCCCACAGTTGAAAGCTACTGAGCGCGCCCGGTTCGGTTATACTGGCGGGTGGCGATCAGGATAACAGATCAAGCGCGAATACCGGCGGGGTGCCAGGTTGAGGCGGCGGCACGTTGCTGTCTCAAAACCCCCAAACCGCGAGAGGATTTAAAAAAATTAACAGCGTAGCCATTGTCGCCAATCCAAACGACGCCAAAGGCAAGAAAGCAGAAAAAATTAAACAAAGAAAAACTTATATTTCAATTCTCGCCAAGGAAATTCAACAAGAACTTAAATCTCTTTTGTAAGAACGCCAAAACGTCGTTGAGACATTGAAATCTGTTGTTAACCAGAAGGCTCCTGAAACAAAGTAGCTGAAAGATCGGCGGAGCTATCTTGCTCATCGTCCCGTCGAAGTGCGCGCCGAGCTGGCGGTGTTGCAGGCCGAGCGGCGCGAATTGACGCCGCCCAAGCCGGCCAAAACCGAAGCATAAAGAGGACGAGGAGCGGCGCAGGCCGGACCGGTGACGCGCCGCCGAGAGCGACGTTGGCGTGATGGAACGCAAAAGCCGCGGGCAGGTTGCCCTGCCCGCGGCCCGCGGCGAAAGCGGTGGCGCCAGGCGTGAGCGCGAGCATAGTGCTGGCCTCGTGACGCCGCCGGCAGCGCTGGCCCCGATTGCCTGGTTGGCGGGGAGCCCGCTAATGACGCGTCACATGCGCGCTTCGACTAGACCTTCCGCCCCGCCACCAGCCTGGCCGCAGCCTTTGCGCGATCACGATGATCCGCGCCCGTCGCCCGTATCGAAGCCTCTCGCCCGCCGGCATGAGGGATGACCGAACACCCTTCGCGCCTCGCGCATCTGCGCAGCCAGACGCGCGCGGCCCATGCCAGCATCGAGACCGTCCCTTGCCTTGCGAGGCTGATGGCGCCGGACCTGACGAGCGCCGCCTATACGCGCATCCTCGTGGGCATGCTGGCCTTCCATGCGGCGGTGGAACCCATCATCGCCGAAGCGCTCGAACCCCTGCCTGAGGCGCTGATGCTTCTCGACGGGCATCAGCAGCGTGCGCTGCGAGATGACGTCGCCTTCCTGGGGGCGGTTCCCGAAAGGCTGCGCCCGGATGTGCCTGTCTTGCCGAATCTGACCAGCGCGCTCGGAGCGCTTTACGTGGTGGAGGGCAGCAATCTGGGCGGGCGCGTCATTGCCCGCCGCGTGGCGGCCAGCCTCGGTGTCGCGCCGGGCGAGGGCGGCAGTTTCTACGGCGGGCTCTCGGCGGAGATGGCCCGCGCGCGATGGACCCTGCTTGTCCAGATCCTGGAGGATCAGCGTGTGGAGATCGAGTTGGACGCGCTGGCAGAGGGTGCCCGCCGCACCTTTGCCTGCTTGGAGCAATGGATGCGGCGTATCCCCGCAGAGGCATAAGGTGCGCCCGCCATCCCGGCGTTGTGAACGCATCTCCGCTCTGATACCTTTTCGGTTACGACCATCCAAGGAGCCAAGGACGTGTCCGAGGCCAACGCAGCTGTAGTTGATCTGATAAGCTGCGACGATGAGCCGATCCATATTCCCGGCTCCATCCAGCCGCACGGCGTCCTGCTCGCGCTTCATCCGGTCTCGCATGTGGTGGAGCAGGTGGCCGGGGATACGCCGGGTCTGCTCGGCGCATCGCTGCAGGATGTGCTGGGCAAGCCCGCCGCGGTGCTGCTGGGGGCCGAGCATCTGGAGCGGCTTCTCGCCTCCATCTCTCGCCGCGAGCCGACGGACCGCTCGCTGCCGATCTTCCATGCGCTGATCTCGCCGGCCGGCCGTCAGCTCAGCGCTCTCGCCTATCTCAGCGAGGGCATCCCGGTCATCGAATTGGAGCCGAGCGGCGTCAAGGATGCCAGCCGCATCGTTACGCTGCTGCAGGGCATGCAGCGGGAGCTCATAGGCACGCATGCGGTGCCCGAGTTGTGCCAGCGCGTGGCGGGCATTGTCCGTGCGGCCACCGGCTTCGATCGGGTCATGGTGTACCGCTTCCTGCCGGATGGCAGCGGTGTCGTTGAGGCGGAAGCCCGCGAGGCTTCGATGGAGCCCTTCCTCGGGCTGCACTATCCGGCATCGGATATCCCTCGGCAGGCCAGGGCCATGTATCTCCGCCGCTGGCTGCGGCTGATCCCGGATGCGCGCTACACGCCCGCGCCGCTCCTCCCGGTGCTCAACCCCAGCCGCGGCAAGCCGTTGGACATGGATCAGAGCCTGCTGCGCAGCGTCTCACCGATCCATCTCGAATACCTCGCCAATATGGGCGTCGCCGCCTCCATGTCGGTCTCCATCGTCGTGAACGGGCAGCTTTGGGGATTGATCGCCTGTCACCACAATGGTGTCAGGCATGTGACGCCGGATGTGCGGATGGCGTGCGAACTCTTCGCCGAACTCGTTTCGCTTCGCCTGGCCAGCGATGCCTTCCAGCAGAGCATCGAAGACCGACGTGCCGCAGGCCTCATCGTGGACCGCCTGATCCGCGGGTTGGTGCAGGAGCCCGACCTCGGCCGGGGGCTGACGGCGTTGGAGCCAAATTTGCTGGATCTGCTGCCCGCCCCGGGGGCCAGCCTGTGGTTTGCCGGGCGCGTCGACAGCATTGGCCAGGTGCCCACGTCGGCGCAGATCGCCGGGATTGTCGCCTGGCTGGAGACGCAGCAGGACCAGATCATCATCACCGACCGGCTGCCGGAGTTGCACCCGCCGGCGGCTGCATTCGCTGATGTCGCGAGCGGGCTGCTGGCGGTCTCGCTCTCGCCGGAGCGCGGCGCCCATGTCCTGTGGTACCTGCCTGAATTCGTTCACAATGTCTCCTGGGGTGGCGATCCGAGCAAGGCGGTCACAACCGGCCCCCACGGCACCCGGCTGACGCCGCGGGGCAGCTTCGCGCTCTGGAAGGAGCAAGTGTTCCATCGCTCCCGCCCCTGGCTGCCGACCGAGATAGAGGCCGCAACCGCCCTGCAGATGGTGCTGCTCGACGCGGTGTTGCGCCAGATGGCGAAGGCGGCGGCTGATCGGGACAAGGCGAGCCGGCATCAGGATCTGCTGATGGGCGAGCTGGATCACCGCGTGAAGAACATGCTGGCGACGATCCAGGTCCTGGCGCGGCAGAGCCTGGCTGGCGAGACCACCCTGGAAGGCTTCCAGCAGAGCTTCCAGGGCCGTCTGCAGGCCATGAGCCGAGCCCATAACGTCCTGACCAGGAGCCGGTGGGAGAGTGTGGATCTGCGCAACCTGATCGCGGAGGAGTTGGAGCCCTATCAGGGGGGCGCTGGCTCCCAGGTCGTGCTGCGCGCAGGCACCGAGGTCGCGCTGCGGCCCAAGGCGGCGCTGGCGGTTTGCCTGGCCATCCACGAATTGGCGACCAATGCCGGGAAATATGGCGCCCTTTCGGTGCCTGCTGGGCGGCTGGACATTCGCTGGGATGTGACGCCCGGCCCGCAGAGTGAACTGAAGCTGACCTGGCGTGAATCAGGCGGCCCGCCGGTGAGCAAGCCGACGCGCACGGGCTTCGGCTTCAAGCTCATCACCACGAGCCTCGCCTATGAGATCGACGGCACGGTGGATATGAAGTTCCCGATCGAGGGGCTGACCTGCGACATCACGATCCCCTTCGACGCGCTGGTGCTGCCGGAAGGCCAGGCCACCCTCCAGGTGCAGACGGCGATGGAGGGGCGCCGCGGCATCGAGGGCGCGCGGGTTCTGCTGGTGGAGGACAACGCCATGATAGCCGGGGAGGTGGCCGAAGCGCTTGACGCCATGGGCGCCCTGGTGGTCGGCCCTGTGGGGAGGCTGGCAGCGGCGATGCGTCTGGTCGAGGCCCAGCCGATTGACGTGGCGCTGCTGGATATTGACTTGAACGGCACCAAGGTCTGGCCTCTGGCCGAGGAATTGGCCAGCCGAGGCGTCCCCTTCTGCTTCGCCTCGGGATATGACGCGGCCCTGGTTGTCCCGCCCAAGCTGCGCGACCGGCAGATGCTCAACAAACCCTATTCGCTGGGCCCGCTGGAAGCCCTGCTGCGGCAGTTGCTGGGCCGTTGAGCCGGGGGTGGCCGGCGGCCCGTCGCGCTGGGCCTGCGATGGCTTTGTGCCTGCTTCTCCAGCGCCGCGGTCGGGGTGTGGAACCGGCCGAACCGCGTCGCCTGGCGTACCAGGCTCGGCCGCTCCGCCTCTAATGCCTGGCAGACCGTCCGCTTGGGATGCGGATGGTCGCCGGCGTAGGCCTCGTATTGGTCGAGCAGCCAGGCATTCATCTCCCCGAAGCGCTTCACCCGCAGCCGCGGCGTCAGGAACCGCGCCCGCACCAGCCGGACCTGACTTTCCAGCTGGCCCGTGTCCCCGCCCGATGCCGGCAGGCGGGCCACCGGCGCCACCAGGTAAAGGCTGCAAAGCTGCACGACATGCAGGTTCCAGGCCCGCTTCCGCCAGCGCGGCAGCGTCCTGCACCAGGCGCCGCAACGCGACCGACCCGGCTCTCCAGCTCACGACTTGTCTTGTCGCCCGGATCCTTGAGATACATGGTAGTCGGCAGGCATGACGCGGTACTCCGCGCGACACGGGCCAAGGGATGTTTCATGAACTCCGAAGGAGACTCGCAGCCGTCAATCCTGATTATTGACGACGACAAGATACTGGCCAGCGAACTGGCCGAGACTTTCGCTGACCATGCAATTTCGGCGCGGGCCAGCTACGATTGGCCCTCGACCATGACGTTGCTGGAAGATTGGGGCCCTGACCTGATCATTCTGGATCAGCGCCTGGGCGCCGTGGACACGTTGCTGCTGCTGCCGGAACTCCGCCGCTTGACCGCGGCCCCCGTCCTTTTCCTGACTGGAAACCGAAGCGAGGCGGACCGCGTCATAGGGCTGGAACTGGGCGCAGACGACTTTCTGCTCAAACCGATCGCCGCGAGAGAGATGGTCGCGCGCGTTCGGGCGCATCTTCGTCGCAGTCAGCGCCCTCTGCCCAAATCGGTTGCCGCGTGGCGAATGATGACGGCGGAACGCCGCGTCTGCAGGCCGGATGGCTCCACGGTGCCACTGACATCGGCGGAGTTCGACCTGCTGGCGCACCTTGCGGCAGCACCGGGCACGGCCGTCGACCGCGAGACCCTGACCCGGCAGGTGCTGCACCGCCCCATCGGTATCGACGACCGCTCCCTGGACAAGCTGGTGCATCAGATCCGCCGCAAGATGGGCCGCAGTGGCGCTGGCGAGGTCATCGCCAGCGTGCGCAACCTCGGCTATGTTTTCAAAGGCTTCCCGGAGAGTTAGCCAGGGCGCGACGAATGGCGGTCTTCGCCAGGGCCAGATGCACCTTGGCGACGACGGCGCAGGCCGCGGCCGTGGCGTGGCCGGCGGTAAGGCCAGAGGCCTCCTCAGGAGCCGTCACCAACAACAGTTCCCGCTCCGGGTTGCTCCGACTGCCGCCGAGCACGGTCGTAGCCAATTTGATCGCGTTGCCCTCCAGCAGCGTGGCGTCCATCAGCAGGACGCCGATCTCTCGCCGCGCCAGCAGGTATTCTTCGGCGATCGTCGCGTCTCCGACCATGTCGACGGCCACGCCGGTCTGACGCAGCGTGGCGGCCAGACGCAACTCATGCGGTGCATTGCGCCCGATGATGAGTACCGACAGATCGAGCCGGCAGTCATCCAGGGCCATCAATGACAAGTTGAGCGGAGACGGCAGTTTCGGACGGAATTGGTCGCCCCTATAGGCCACCATGGACAGCGAAATGGACATTGATTGAACTCCTGTTGAGCGGGGCTTGAACTGGCAGGTGTCAGCGGCTCGCCACGCGCATGGCGGTGGCTGGGGCCGAGGAGATGCCGGCCTCCTGCCACGCCATGCGGGTCAGCAGGGCCAGGGAGGCGGCGTAGTAGTCCGGCGCTTCGGAGACCGGGGCGTGCGGTGCGGCGCCACGCCCCGCCGCAGCCGCCTGGCTGAGCGCTGCGACGGCCTGAATGCCGACATGGCCGGTGTAGGGCGCCAGTTGCCCGCTGGTGAGGTCGGCCCAGGCGGCAACGCCCTGGCCCCGCGGTTGGCTCCAGAACGCGGCAGCGGCGAGGACGGCCGTGGCCTGGTGCTCACCGGCCCAGACCAGGTAGAGCGGCACGCGCACCGCATCCCACGAGAACCGCGCAGGCCAGCCGATAGCCGGGGTGACGGCGCCGTTGTTCGCGGCCACGTCAACCCAGTCCGCGCTCAGGCCCCAGCGCCCAAACCGCGCAGCGCCCTGCAACCAAAGGCCGTCCTGCTCCAGGCGGGCCCAGCGTGCGTCGGGAACAATCTGCGCCAACGCCCGAATGGCAGGGAACAGGTAGTAGGAGGGATTGACGATCACCTTGCCTGGGCGGTCGAAGCCGCGGGGGCCGGGCAGCAGCAGCAACCGGCCAGCTACATCCCTGGTGGACAGCGCCAATACCGCGCAGCCGATTGCCTCGGCCTGCCGCTGCCAAGCCGCCACGCCCCAGCGTGCGGCACCACGCGCCAGCGCCCAGGCGATGCCCAGGTCACCATCCGTCGCGCTGTTCATGTCCTCCACGGCGACGGCCTGGCCAGGCCTCCAGCGCCAGGCGAACAGCGCATCGTTGGGGCGGCTGAGGTTCGCCTTGGTCCAGGCCAGCACACGCTCGAAGGTTGCGCGGTCGTTGGTCCACTCAGCCATCAGCAGCGCATAGCCCTGGCCTTCCGAATGGGACACGTTGCCGTTGCCGGTATCGATGACCCGGCCTTCGGCGCTGATGAAGCGGGCCTTGAACTTCGCCCATTCCGTGCGATCGGCGGCACTGGCATCGGCCGACATGGGCGGCGGTGCCAGTTGCGGCACCAGCACTGCGTCCGGCGTGGCGACCTCACCCTTCGCCGGCATCAGCAGCGAACCCGAAAATGCAGCCGCAGTCGCGCCACCCAAAAGGCCGACCAGCAGCTTGCGGCGCCCCGCATTTCGCGGCTGTACCGAAGGAGCCGTGCGAACCGCCGGCGCGCTGGCGGGCTTGCTTGCTTCAGCGATGATACGACGCTGGGAGCGCGGTGCGTTCGTCAACATCTGCAGTCTCCACGATCCGATGCGGGAGGCGACTGCGGTGTCCGCCGGCGATCTCCCTTGGATCGAGAAACTGCAGTTCAGACGGACCAAAAGCCCGTCAGGTTAACTTCGGTTTTTTCGCGGAAAACTGCGCCTTTCAGGGATATTTTGTTGGTCCCGCGCGGATCTTCCCGAAGGTTGCGCGGCCTGGCGAACAAGCGTGCTGTCGTCGGGAATTATCCGGCCGAAATCCGCCATCGCTGACGCGGCGAGGATATTTCCGAACAATCGGCTGCGCGGCGGACACAGCGACGAAATTTCGGAAACTAACCTGACGGGTGTTTCCCCGTGCTGCTGCGCATTCTCCGGGTCGTCAGGAGGGCACCGCAGCCAAGAGGAACGGCGCCGCTCCAATCCGCAGCAGGAGCACTTCACCATGAGCCACATCAATCACGTCGCTTCGCAGCCTGCCTCGGGGATGAGCCGCGAGACGCTCGCCTCGGTCCATGTGCCGAGCGCGGCGGAACAACTCTATGCCAGCCGCATCGCCCAGGCCGAGGCCCCGGAGACCGGCTTTGATGCTGGCGTCTTGATCTCGCCGGTGCTCATCATACTGTCGCTCACCGGCTGGTTGTTCTCGACGCTGGCGATCCTCTACGTGCTGGCACCGCTCGCGGGCGCAGCCTTCTTGCTGATTGACCACCTCCGGCCTTCAACGCCGACCGAAGCCTGGCACGGGCGCTGAATATCTTTCAGGCCGCTTGATTACTTTGGCGGTCGCGCCATTTCGGTCTAATCTTCGGCAATGATAAGCGATCGAGCATCTGCCCTGGCCCGCGTCGCCAGTGCTGCTTCCGCCCCAGTTTCCGCCGCGGCCGTGCCGGAGGCCGACCGGATTGCCGCGCTGCGTCGCTACCGCATCCTCGATACCGATCCCGAAGCCGAGTTTGACCAAATGGTTCGCCTGGCCGGGCGGTTGTTCAACACGCCTATCGCACTGGTATCGCTGGTCGACACGCATCGCCAATGGTTCAAGGCGCGGCTGGGCATCGACGCGAAGGAAACGCCGCGCGATATCGCCTTCTGCGACCATGCGGTGCGCGAGAAGGCGACATTGTTGGTACCCGACGCGACGCTCGACGCGCGCTTTGCCGATAATCCGCTGGTGACTGGCGATCCGAACGTCCGCTTTTACGCCGGTGCCCCGATGATAACACCCGAGGGTCTGGCGCTGGGCACTCTCTGCATCATCGACAGCAGACCTCGCCACGATTTCGGCCCGGCTGAGCAAGCGACCCTTGAGGATCTGGCCCGCGTCCTGATCGACAAGCTTGAACTGCGGTTGCTGCTGGCCAAGCGCCAAGCCCACGCGGATATGGCCGCGCTGAGCGAAAAGCTTGTGGCACTGACCGCGGAAGCTGAGGACTTTGCTGCGGGGGTTCAGGGGGCGGCCAGCCTGTTGCTGGCATCCACGGGGGGATTGTTCGTCAACCTGTGGCAGATGGATGCCGAACTGACGACGTGTCGCGTCATCGCTGCCGTCGGGCGCGGCGAGGCAGGATCGGCCACGTGTTTGGCCCACCTACGCGAAATGCGTCCCGATCCTTCGCAGTTCTGGGTTGCTCGGGTTATTCTGTCGGGGGAGCCCCAGACGCACCGGGCGATCTCCGCCGAGATGAAGCGGGGCTGGTCCGCGGAGATCCGTGCAGCATACCAAGCATTGGCCGGGCGGATCTGCATGCCCTTTGTCCTGGCCGAGGAGCGCTACGCCTTCGTGCTGGGGTTGGATGTTGTTGACCAGGGGTTCGACGACTTATTCGAACTAATGCGCGGCTGCACTGCCACGTTGCGGCCCCTGTTGCGTCGCCTGGAGGCGGAGAAGGCGACGCATCTATACCGCCGCGCCATTGAGGCCAGCCCAGATCCCGTTTTGATCACTCAGGCGGGCGAACGCGGTCACGGCCACCAACGGATCATCTACGCCAATCGAAGCTTTGAGTTGAGTAGCGGTTACACCCTCATGGAGATAATGGGGCGGTCGCCGGAATTGCTGTTCGGGGCGGCAACGCTGGCGAAGGACGTCGCGACCTTGACCGCGGCGCTGGAAGCAAGGAGCCCCGCCAAGCTGGAACTGCTGAACTACCGCAAGGATCGCAGCACCCATTGGGCCGAGTTGAATGTGACGCCTATGGACGACACTGCGGGTCCAAGCTCCTACTGCGTCTGGGTGAATCGCGATGTGACGGAGTTGCGCGCCTTGCAGGCGGCGCGGCTTCAGGAGGCGCGGGAATGGGAGGCCTTGGCGGAGGCAATGCCCGGGGCGCTCTGCCGCGTTGTGCTGGCGGCGGATGGGCGTTGGCGTACCCTCTACTACTCGCCGAGCCTGGTCCGGCTGGCGGGATGCTCGGCCGAGGACATAGCGTCGCCAGGGTGGGTTAGTCGGCATGTCGCCACGGACGACATTGAGCGGATGCGCCAAGCGCAACTTGAAGCGCTTCAACAGGGCACCGCTGAACTGGATGTAGAATTCGTGCGCCCCGATCAATCGCGGCGAATATTCCAAGGGCAGATGGTGGCCAACCTTGACGCCGGCGGCGAACGCGGCCTGATCGTCATCTGGGCAGACATCACGGCGGAACGCGCTGTCGCTCGGCATCTGACCAACAGCAACAATCTCGCCCAACTCGGTGAACTGGCGACGGGCATGGCGCATGAACTGGCGCAGCCCTTGGCAACCATCAGCATGGCGGTTGAGAATGCGCAACGCGCGCTGCCCCGGCTGCCGCAGACGAGCGATCGCGTCCGGCAGAAACTCGAACTCGTCGTGGAGATGGCGCAACGTACCGCAACCATCGTTGACAACATGCGCGTCTTCGGTAGCGGTGGTGTGGATGAGGCCGAGGCGATTAGGCTTGCGCCCATGGTTGGTGCGCTGCGCAGCATGATGGAGACGAAGCTGCGTGCCGCCAGCGCGACCTTGGAGACATTCTTCCCTCCCGAACTGCCGCCAATGCTGGCCAGGCGAGTGCCGCTTGAACAGGTCTTACTCAACCTGGTGAACAATGCCTGCGACGCCTACGGCGCCACAAACATTGGCGCCTCAAGGCCGGTGCGGATCCGGGGAGAGGCCGTTGCAAACCAGGTACGCGTGAGCGTGCAGGACCAGGCCGGAGGAATTCCGGAGGACGTGCTGCCGCGCGTCTTCGAGCCCTTCTTCACGACCAAGGCCGCGGGCGAAGGCACCGGACTGGGGCTTTCGATCTGTGCGGGAATCATCGCCGAGCTGGGTGGCACCATCCGTGTGGAAAATCGGGAGGGCGGCGCCTGCTTCATCGTGGAATTGCCGGCGGCCGCCCTGGGCGTGCAGGCTGCTTCGACCTCGGGCGCGGCCATATGAGCAGAATCCGGCAAGATGGCGGCTTGGCCATGACCTACTGCCTGCGGCCTCCATCATCGGTGTGGCCAAGGCGCGCTGGCTGATGGAGGTCCTCAGCAGCGAGGCCGACCGCCTCAAGGCACTCAGTCGCTACGAGATCATCGATTTCGAGGCCGCGGAGAGCTTCGACCACATCGTCAGGCTGGCTGCCCGGCACTTTTGTACCAAGGTTTCGTTGATCACCTTGCTGGATGCGAACCGGCAGTGGTTCAAGGCCTGCTGGGGCCTGGGCATTCAGGGGACAGCGCGCGAAGCAGCGTTCTGCGATTATGCCATCCGCTCCGACGAAGTGCTGTTCGTGCCCGACGCCCTGCTTGATCCCCGCTTCGTCGACAATCCACTGGTGACCGGGCCACCCCACATCCGGTTCTACGCGGGGGCGCCGTTGCGTACCCCGGAAGGCTATTTGTTGGGGACTCTCTGCGTCATCGACGACGCGCCGAGGACGACGCTGTCCGCCGATGATCGGGCGACACTGGTCGACCTGGCGCAACTGGTGATGGAAAAGTTCGAGTTGCGGTACCAACTCCTTGTGGAAAAGGAGGGTGCTGACCAAAGCGCGCTGCACACTACGCACATCACCGAAGCGACCGCGGCGGAGACGTTCGGCGCGGCTGTCAAGCGAACGGTGGCAACGCTGCGGGAAACCTACGGTGCCCTGTTTTGCAACCTGTTCCGATGGGACCAGGAACACCAGTTGGCGGTGCTGATCGAGGGCACGGGGCGGGGCGTCTTCGGCACGGAGGCGCATCTCGCCAAGCTTCGTGCCATTCCGATGCAGGGCGGCAACTCTCCGGTTGGGCGCGCACTGTCCATCGGGGAGCAGGTGATTGTGGCAGACAGCGCCGCGCTGGATCGAGACCGCTTCAAGGCTTCGGCCTTGAACACGGAGCACGGCTTTGTCGCGCAGATTTCGACACCATTCGACCTGTTCGAGACCAAATATGCGTTCTCGATCGGCTTCGACAGCAAACGGCAGGATCTGTCGAAGTTGGCGGAGCGGATGCTCCGGGCGACGGTGGCACTGAGGCCCATGTTGCGTCGGTTTCAGGACGAGGGAACCGCTGCGCTGTTCAAGCGGGCAGTGGATTGCAGCGTCGACGCCGTGCTGATTACCGAAGCCGAACCAATCGACGAGCCTGGGCCTCGCATTGTCTTCGTCAATCAGGCGATGGTTCAGGCCTCGGGTTATCCGGTCTCGGAGATGCTGGGCCGGACACCGAGAATGTTTGCCGGCGAAGGCACCTCCGAGGAGGGAAGGCGGAGAATCAGCCAGGCACTGCGGGGCTGGCGACCTGTCAGGCAGGAGTTGTTGAACTACCGCAAGAGCGGTGAGCCCTTCTGGGTAGAACTGCATATAGCCCCGGTCACCGACTCAACGGGCTGGTTTACCAACTGGGTCTCGGTCCAGCGCGACGCCACCGCACGGCATGAAGGCGAGGCACGTCGGCGAGCTTCGGCGCAGCACCTGGCACGGCTCATCTCGTCCATGCCGGCCACCCTGATGCGACATCGCAAGCGTGCCGATGGCAAATGGATCCGCACCTTCATCGCCGAAAGCGTCGAACGCCTCACTGGCTATACGGTCGAGGAGGCCTTCGGGTTCGGCTGGTGGGTTACGAATACCTCAGAGATGGATCTGCCGCTGCTTTATCGGAGGCTCAACGATGCCCTGGCCGGTGGGCAGTCCAGCACCGAGTTCCTGTTTACCCGCAAGGATAAGCGCCGGATATGGATTCGCCTGATCATGCGCGGACATATCGACCCTGCGGGAGAGCCGGAGGTCATCGGTCTTTGGAGCGATGTGACGCATGAACGGGAAACGACGGCCAAGCTTGCGCAGACGACCAAACTCTCCCAACTCGGCGAAGTCGCCACCGGCATGGCGCACGAACTGAACCAGCCCTTGGCCGTGATGAGTCTGGCGGCGGAAAACGCGTTGCGTGCTTTCCCGAAGTTACCGCAGACCGAGGCGCGCATAGCTGAAAAGCTCGACATCATCATGGAGATGACGCAGCGCGCCATCTTGATAGTCGACCATATGCGGATATTCGGGCGGACCGAGAATGGGTCGCGCGTGCTGTTTGAACTGCGCTTGCTCCTCAACAGCCTGACCCTGCTGGTGGCAAGCCGGCTGAGGCAGAGCGATGTGAGCTTAAAGGTGGATATGCCGGTCAACCTGCCGCCGATCTTTTCCCAGGCCGTGCCGCTGGAGCAGGTGCTGATGAACCTGGTCATCAACGCCTGTGATGCCTACGACGCCAATGGCGCGGCAGTCGATCGAGACCGTCGCCTAGTCATCATCTCGGCGGTTGAGCGAACCCAGGATGTGCTCATTGAAGTGCGTGATCTCGCCGGTGGTGTTGCTCCGGACATACAGCGGAGGATTTTTGAGCCGTTCTTCACGACCAAAGCCAGTGGCGACAGCCTGGGATTGGGTCTCTCGGTCAGCTACGGTATCATTACCGAACTTGGTGGCACCCTTACCGTCGGCAACCGAGGTGACGGCGCAGTGTTTTCGATAGGGTTGCCCAAGGGGCCGAGTGGCTAAGGCGCGGAATTAGCTCAACGCGGCAGGGTGACGCCGATCCGAACATTGAAGCCGGCTGCCGATGCAAAACTCAAGCTGCCGCCATGAGCGGCAATCACCTTCTCCGCCACTTGCAACCCAAGCGGCGCGAACTGCTTCACGTCGGCGATGATGTCGTTACCGCGCTGGTGCGCATCGATGCCACCATGTTCGCGGGCATCGATCAGCAACTCCAAGGCTGAGTCGGTGCCTGCCACCGACATCAGAACGGTACCCTCCCGGCTGATAAGCGTGATGGCAATGCCCACCAGAATGCTCAGGGCACGTTCAAGCGGGTCCTTGTCCGCAAGCACCGCCGCCTGGTCGACATTGGTTGAGATCAGCCTTGCGCCTTTTTCCTCAGCCTTGGCGCGACAACCTTCGCGCACTCGCTCCAGCAACGGCGCAAGCGGCATCACCTGCTTGACGATATGCTGCATACCCTCCTTCAGCATGGTGAGGGTCAGCAGATCATCCATGGTGTCGAGCACTTGCTGCGCGCCGCGCCTGATCTCGCGGCTATAGGTGACAACCGCTTCTGACGGCGCGGTGATCTCAAGCAGGTCGGCGTAACCGAACACGGGGACAAGGGGCGTGCGCAGTTCGTGCATCAGGCCGCGCACCGCTTCAAGCCGCAGCACGCCGGAAGCGTCAAGCGTCTGGCCCTGCTGGGCCAGGGCAGCGTTAGTCCCGGTCTCGGCGGAGGCGGCCACGGCGCGCCGGCCGATGGCCTTGGCCATGGCGCGATTGACCGAGTCGAACAACTCGCGCTGTTTGAACGGCTTGCGCACGAAGTCGAAAGCGCCGCTGCGCAGCGCATCGATCGCGTCGGAAAGCGTTGCGTGGCCGGTGATGAGGATGATTTCGAGGGCCTGGCTTTCCGGCCGACCGGCCAAGGCCCGCTTCGTCAGCGTCAGGCCATCCAGCCCAGGCATTCGAATGTCAGAAACCACCACCCCGATATCCTGATGCGAGCCGAGCAGTTCCAAGGCCACGTCGCCTGCCTCGGCGGTATAGGCGGTGAAGCCCATGTCTTCCGCGGCCTCGGCAAGCTCGGAGAGCATGTTTGGCTCGTCATCGACCAGCAGCACGCCGAGATTGGTCCGTGCCGCTGCGGGCGTTGCAACCTGCATCGTCAGGGACAGTGCCTCTGCGTTATTCATCGGTCCAAATTGTCCAAAGCGCCGGCAAGCCGAGCGAGTTGATTGTCATAGTAGGCAAATATTTGCGGGTGACGCATCAACTTGTTGCATTGCGATGTTTGCTTGATGCTCAATCTTGGCGTTAGTGGACTTAATATTTTCTCAACCATCAGGCGCAAAGCGCTTGAGCGAGAGGATGAAGTGGGCGCCCCCGAATTGATGGTCGCTGCCGCCGCTGATCGCGCTCAAGGTCCCACCGCACGACCTTGCAATGCCGTAGCAGATGGACAGGCCAAGGCCGGTTCCCTGCCCATCCGGCTTCGTGGTGAAGAAGGGTTCGAACAGCCGCGGCAAGACCGCATCCGGGATCCCCGCGCCATTGTCGCTGACCTCCAACTGGATTTCATCCGCCACGTGGCGCCCGGAAATGCGCATGCGGCGCGGCCGGTCGGTGACGGCATTCAAGGCATCCCGGCCGTTCAACAACAGGTTGATCAACACTTGTTCCACCAGGCTCTGCTGGCCCTGTGCGGGTGGCAGGGACGGGGCCATGTCCACCTCAAGCTGCACCTCGGCCTCCCGCAGCGCTTGCCCAACCAGCAGCAGCGCGCCGTCGACCGTGGCCTGCAGGTCCACCGCTTCAAGATAGTTTGCCTTGCTGCTGGCGAAATTCAGCAAATGCCTGCCGACGACGGAGGCGCGTTGCGCCATCTGCTCGATGAGTTCGAGTTTCTCGATCGCCCGTGACGTCGCCGGCGGGTCTCGGCGCAACTGGCGCAAGCCGTTTTCCGCGCTCAGGGAAATGATCGCCAATGGCTGGTTGATCTCGTGGGCCAGGCCGGTCGCGACTTCACCCAGGGTTGCCAGCCTGGCAGCGCCGATGGCCGCGGTTGCGGCGGCTTTCTGGGCCTCGATATCCGTCATCAGCACGACAAACTCGACTTCGCTGCCATCGCGCCCGATGACCGTCGTAGCCACCCGGAACCAGCGTAGCCTGCCATCGCCGCAGCGCAGGCGCAGTTCGGCCACGTGGCGCCCGTCCCTCAGCAGGGCTTGATAAACTGTCTCGCGGTCGGCTTCCGTCAGCGGTGGCTCGGCCCGGCGCAGGAAGCGCTCCCCGGGGTAAAAGGCTTCGGGGGGCAAGTGGAGTAGCCGTGCGCAGCCCCGGTTCAGTACGGTTGGTGTGTCGAAGTCGGTCGAGCGGGTGCGTTGTACCCATACCGCGGCGTCAACACCGTTCAATATGCGGGCAAGTTCATCCAACATGGCGGCGGCGATCTTCGCCTCCGAGCGTTCGACCGCGGCCCCGGCCGCCAGCTTGCGGCGTGCCAGCAGCATGTGTCTGCCGACAGCACCGGCGATCAGCAATAAAGCCAGCGTGAATTCGGTAAGCCTGGCCAGTTGGCGGTAGCGCTGGAAGCTGGCCATCGCGGCATTTGCCGGCACTGACATGCTGACGAAGGCCGGCCAGCCGGGCAGCGTGCGCAAAGCGACAAATCGATCCTGTTGATCGAGCGGGGTGACGAAGCGGTGCAACAGCCGGCCATCCGGCCCGGGAAAGTTGCTGGCGATGAAATCGGGTGGGGCGGTGCCGGGTGGTAGGCCGGTGCGTACCAATAGGGCGCCATCCTGGCGCCAGAGGCCGATCAATTGCCCCTCCGGTCCTTCCACGCTATTCAGTTCGTCGGCCAGCTTGAGCGGGTCCAGCGAGATGACGGCCACGCCGAGGAAGCGCCCCTCGGCATCGGTCAATCTACGGCTCACCTGGATGGCCCAGCGGCGCGTGACGCGTCCGATCAGGGGACGGCTGATGTAGATGCCGATATCGCCATGCAGATGGGCAGTGAAATGTTCGCGGTCGCTCACGTCGACCGATGCCTCGCCGGACGTAGAATTCCAGCGCGACTTGCCAGCGCTGTCGGTTATCCCGAATTGCGTTATGGCAAAGCGGCCGGTTTGGGCCTGCATCGCCAGCCTGCGCCTGATGCCGATGCCAGTGGCCAGCGGATTGCCCTCGGCCTGCAGTCGCGCAAAATCCCCGAGAAGCTCGAAGGAATTCTCCAGGGCGAGCTGATAGCCGTTCATCACCTCGGCCAGCGTCGCAGCGCGCAGGTCGACCTGATTCAGGATCTGTGCCTCGGCATCTCGATTGCTACGCTGCAAGGCTACGGTGAAGCCGATATGGAGGACCAACAGCGCCACGAGGAGCAGGCCGACGCTGGAAGCCAGCGGCCTGTTCAGGCGGAGGTCTCTGCCAAAGCGGCGAGCCACAGCTGAGGCGTTTCGGATCATGCGCCAGCCTTAGTCCCGGAGGGCGCCGACCACCATGTCCCTGTGGTTGAGAATTGTTCGTTTTTATCCGGCAAACGATGCAGCGCCGAAGCGTCGGGTGATTCGGCCCCGCGGTCAGGCGGGTTCATCGGTCAGGAGTTTCAACAGGCGCTGGAACCAGGACTTGGCCAGTGCCGCTGCGTCCATCTGAGCGCCAGGCTGGCCGGGTGCCTGTTCTGTTGGGGCACCTGGCCTCAGGGCGGGCAGGCCCCTTGCCAATTGGGCGGACCGCATCCGATCCGCCATGAACAGCGCGACAGCGCGGTACCACCGCATGCCGAAGGCGGTATTGACCCTCCCCCCTGAATTCGGTCCGGCTAAAATGAGAGAGTTGGCCCGCTGAGAAGGAGGCTGGAGATAGCGAGGCAGGGTACGACGCCGGAGAAGATGATCGGGTTGCTGCAGCAGGCTGAGGTCGAGTTGGCGCAGGGCAAGAC
>CAILMF010000063.1 GCA_903835235.1 uncultured Rhodospirillales bacterium | reverse complement strand
TCAGCCGCGCGGTCATGCACCAGGCGTCAGCCGCGCGGTCATGCACCAGGCGTCAGCCGCGCGGTCATGCACCAGGCGTCAGCCGCGCGGTCATGCACCAGGCGTCAGCCGCGCGCCTCGGCCAGCGTGCGCAGCAGGCGATCGAACCGGTCGCCGGCCAGCGAGACGGTGTCCAGCAGCATGTCGTCCAACTCGTCGGCCTGCGCCTTGTCGCCGGTCTGCAGCGTGACCTTGCCGCCGCTGGCCTTGCGCTGTTGCGCGGTGCGCAGGCGGTCCGCCAGGAACAGCGCGATGGCGCGGTAGAAGCGCATGCCGAAGCCGGCATCCTCGGCGATCTTCTCGTTCAGCGCGTCCTTCGGCACCTCCAGCACCAGGGCGGGGCCTTCGGCCAGCACGGTGGCGGAAGGCGGCGCGCTGTCCACGAAGCTCATCTCGCCGAGCATCTCGCCCTGCTGCAGCAGGGCGACGCGGCCGATGCCGGTGACCTCCACCGCCAGGTTGCCCTCGATCAGGATGAACAAATGGGGGCTGCGCTCATCCTGGCGGATGATGGCCTCGCCAGGGGCGATGCGGCGCTTGCGGCCGACGCGGGACAGCCATTGGACGTCGAGGTCGTCCAGCTGGCCGAGCATGTAGAGTACCTTGCGCATGCGTTTCCCCTCAGGCCACCTGGCGGCGGGCCAGGTCCTGGAACAGGCCCGGCCTTCTTGAAAGCTCGTCGAAGCTGCCTTCCTGCACCAGCCGGCCGTGGTCAAGCACCAGGACACGGTCCACCCGCTCGATCGTGGACAGCCGGTGGGCGATGATGACACGGGTCAGCGCCAGGGAAGCGACGGCTTCGGTGACGATGGATTGGGTGCGGTTGTCCAGCGCGCTGGTGGCTTCGTCCAGCAGCAGCACGCGGGGGCGGCGGGCCAGGGCGCGGGCGATCATCAGGCGCTGGCGCTGGCCGCCGGAAAAGCTGGTGCCGCCATCCGTCAGCATGGTGTGCATGCCCATCGGCATGGCCTTCACATCGGCTTCCAGCCCGGCCAGCCGCACGGCATGCCAGGCTTCCTCCAGGCTGATCGGCCGGCCGCCGCCGATGTTTTCAATGATGCTGCCGGGCTGGACCCGGCCATTCTGCAGCACCACGCCGATCTGCCGGCGCAGCGCCACATTGTCCAGCGTGGCCAGGCTGCGGCTGTCGTAGAGGATCTCGCCTTCCTGCGGCTCCTCGAAGCCCAGCAGCAGCCGCAGCACGGTGGATTTGCCGCAGCCGGAGGGGCCGACGATGGCGACGAACTCGCCGGGACGGATGCTGAAGGAGAGCTGGCTGAGCGCCGGCGGCGCATCCTTGGCATAGCTGAAGGTGACGCTGTTGAACTCGATGGCGCCGGAGACGGTGCCGGGCGGTTCGCGCTGCTGGCCGGTTTCCGGCACCGCCTCCAGCAGCGGGCGGGCGCGTTCGTACAGCGGCATCAGGCCGAGCATCTGGGTGATGGCCTGGACCACGCCGGACAGCCCCGCGGTCAACTGGCCAAAGGCGGCGCTGAAGGCAACCCAGGCGCCAAGGCCCAGGTCGTGCGGCGCCGGCGTCGGGGCCAGCGGGTCCACCGGCACGATCGGCAGCGGCAGTTGCAGCGCCAGGCCAGCGCCGATGACGAAGAGCAGCGCCATGCCGGCCGGCAGCAGCACCGCCAGCACCACGCTCTGCATCACGGTGGCGCGGCGCACCGCCAGGAAGGCGTCGCGCTGGGCGCCGAACAGCCGGGCCCAGAGGGCGAAGGCACGGTCCTGCGCGGCGGCCACCTTCAGCTTGGCCACGCCGGAGATGGTTTGCAGCACGAAACCCTCGGCCTGGCCGCGGCGATTGGCCAACAGGCGTTCGCGGTGCAGCTGGACCAGGGCGAGGACGCCGCCGATCAGGGTCTGCAGCAGCACGATGCCGAGCCCGGCCAGCGCCAATTCGCGCGAGCAGAACAGCATGACGCCCAGGTTGACCATGGAGAGCAGGCCGGCGAACAGCGCGGTCAGCGTGGTGCCGGTGAGCATCCGGCGCATTTCCTGCACCGCCATGGCGCGGTCGGCCAGGTCGCCGGCGGTGAAGCGCTTGAAGAAGCTGGCGTGCAGCCGCAGCAGGCGGTCGAACAGGGCGGGCTGGGTATTCAGGTCGAAGCGGCTTTCCAGCCGCAGCAGCAGCAGCGCGCGCACCACATTGACCGCGGCGGCACCCAGCGCGGCGGCAACCAGGCCGAGGCCGAGCACGGCGATGTGCGTGGTGGCCGAGGCCGGGATGACCTTTTCCACCAGCACCCCGGTGGCCAGCGGCACGCCAAGCCCGAGCAGCGAGCCGATCAGCGAGGCCAGCATCAGCTGCCGCGGCAGCGGGCCACCGCCGGCCAGGGCGAAGCGCATCAGCTTGAACGGGCCGGGGGCCACGTCCGGCAGGGTGCGGTACAGCATCCAGGCCGTGGTGGAGTAGTCGCCGGCATTGGCGGCGTCGACCAGGCGGGAGGTGTCGGTGCGCGGGTCCCAGGCGCGGTAGCGGCCATGGCCGACCGGCAGCAGGGCAACGGCGCAGGCGTCCGACTGGCGCAGGCCGAGCAGGGGGCCATGGTTGCCGCGCCACCAATCCTCCCGCAGCAGCACGCGGCGGCCGCGCAGCCCGGCCTCGTCGATCAGCGCATCCATCCGCGGCGGGCCGGGCGGCAGCGCGGAAAGCGCGCGGGTCAGCGTCAGCGGTGCCTGGCCGATGGCATGGCCGACGCGGGCGATGGCGCGCAGGTCGGCATCCTCGCCGACATGGTGCAGGTCCGGCTCCAGCCCGGCGAAACCGGCCAGCCGGGCCAGGCCATTGGTCAGGGTGCGGCGGGTGGCCGCGGCGCTCTGGTTCAGCTGGTCCGCCAGGGCGGCGACGCGGCGGTCTACCAGCTCGGCGGTCCGCGCCAGCAGGCCCTGGTGCCAGGCGGCCAGCGCGGCGTCCAATGCCTCGGTGCCGAGCAATGTCGGCGTCGTCTCCAGCCGCAGTCGGCTGTCCACCACCACCAGCGGCGGGGCCGAGGCGCTGACCGGCAACGGCGGCGTACCCGGTGCGGCCTGCTGGCCGTCGCTGCCGCGCAGCAGCCCTTCCTGCACGTTGGCCCAGAGCACCTGGTGGCCATGCGCCGCCAGGGTGCTCCCCGCCTTCAGGCTGAGCATGCCGGGCAGCGCGAGCTGCACATCGCCCCAGCTGAGTTCGGGGTCGCGGAACACCTCGTCGCAGGCGGCTATCCACGCCTCGATCGCATCCGCCACAGGCTTGCCCGGCGGCACCGGCTGGGCCGCGGTGCCGAGCATGCCCACCGCCAGCAGGGTCCAGCCGCCCTCGGCCACCGGTTGGTTCAGGCCGCAGATCGGCTGGCCCGGCGCCAGGCGCAGCAGGAAGTGGCGACGGCCGGATGGCTTGCCCGCGCGCAGGCGCACGGCAAAGACATCGACATGGCCGGTCTGCACGCGCCACAGGCCGTCCAGGTCATGCAGGGCAAGCGGCGCATCGGCCGCCAGGTGCAGCGTGGTGTCGCTCATCGGCCGGCGCCTTCGAACAGGCCGGCATAGGTGCCGCCAGCCGCCATCAGGCTGGCATGCGTGCCGCGTTCCGCCACCAGGCCGCGGTTCAGCACCACGATCTCATCCGCATCGCGCACGGTGGAAAGCCGATGGGCGATGATCAGCGCGGTGCAGCCGCGGCGGCGGATGCCTTCGTCGATGCGCTGTTCGGTCACCGGGTCCAGCGCCGCGGTGGCTTCGTCCAGCACCAGCGCGGCGGGGCTGCCGACCAGGGCGCGGGCAATCTCCAGCCGCTGGCGCTGGCCACCGGAGAAGTTCACGCCGCCCTCGGCCACCAGGCTGTCCAGCCCGCCCGGGCGCGTCGCCACCTCGGCGTGGATCTCGGCGTCCTTCAGGGCCTCGACGATGGCGGATTCGGGTTGGGTGCGGTCCCACAGCGTCAGGTTGTCGCGGATGCTGCCGGCGAACAGGAAGATATCCTGGTCGACATAGGCCAGCGACGCCGCGCGCAAGGCCGGCGGCAGGCTGGCCAGGGGGCGGCCGTCCAGCAGGATCTGCCCGGTCCAGGGGTGCAGCAGGCCGCACATCAGCCGGCCGATGGTGGACTTGCCGCTGCCGGAGCCGCCGACCAGCGCGACGCGCATGCCGGGTTCCAGCACCAGGTTGAAGTCGCGGATCAGCGGCGGGTCGGCCGGGCTGTAGCCGAAGGAGATGTCGCGGAACTCGATGCGGCCTTCCAGCCGAAGTGGGCCGGCCAAGGCGGGTGTGGCCAGGGCAGGGGCGGGCGGCGCGCCTGCCAGCAGGTCGTTGATCCGGTTCAGGTCGCCCTGTGCCTGGCGGGCACGCTCCACCAGCGCGACCAGCTGATTGAAGGGGCCGACGAAGCTGGCCATCAGCAATTGCAGCGCCAGCAGGGACCCGATGGTGAGTTCGCCATCGATCACCCGGAAGCCGCCCACCACCAGTACCGCGCCACTGCCGATGGCACCCAGCAGCGAGGGCGCCACGCCGACCACGCCGTTGAGCAGGCCGAGCGCCTGTTGGCCGGCCATGGTGCGGGCGTGGTAGCCGGCCCAGCGGGCGAAGGCCTCGCCCTCGCCGCCGGAGACCTTGATGGTCTCGATGCCGACGATGGCGCCGATGGCCGCGCCGGTCATGCGGCCCTGGTCCAGCGAGATGGCGCGGTTCAGCTCCACCGCGCGGCGGCGCAGCGTGCGCACCAGCAGCACATTGGTCAGCGGAACCAGCAGCGCCACGGCGGCGACGATGGGGTCGAACACCGCCATGGCGATGGCGTAGACCATCACCGCGATCATGTTGAAGGCGGTGGTGGCGACCTCTCCGGACAGCAGGGAGGAGACCCGGTCGGCGCAGGCGACGCGGGTGGCGAGTTCGCCGGCGTAGCGCTGGTTGAAGAAGGCGAGGGACTGCGCCATCAGGCTGCCCATGACCCGGGCCGAGAGCACCGCGGCCAGCTTGCCTTCCAGCCGCAGCAGGTATTTTTGTTGCAGGTGCACCATCAGGGCGCGCAGCGCGCCGGTGCCGATGACGACCAGGCAGAGCGGCAGCAACCAGTCGTCCAGCCGTTGCAGCAGCACCTTGTCGACGAAGAGCTTCGACAGGCCGGGCAGCAGCAGGCCGGGCACCACCAGCATCAGGCTGAAGGCGGCGATCAGGGCGACGGCGGCACGCGAATGCTGAAGCAGGCGGAAAATCTCCCGCAGCGGCCGCGGGCGGTTGCCACCGGGGCGGAAGTCGTCGCCCGGGGTCAGGGCCAGGACCACGCCGGTGAAGTGCTGGCTGAATTCCGATTTGCGATAGCGGCGCCGGCCGCGGGCCGGGTCGTTGACGATGGCGTAGTCGCCGCGGAAGCCCTCGAAGACGACGTAGTGGTTGAAGTTCCAGTGGACGATCGAGGGCAGCGGCAGGTCCGGCAGGCCATCCGGTTCCTTGCGGAATCCCTTGGCGATCATGCCGAGCGAGCGGGCCGCCTTGAGGATGTTGGAGGCCTTGGAGCCATCGCGGCTGACACCGCAGAGGATGCGCAATTCCTCCAGCGGTACCCAGCGGCCGTGGAAGGCCAGCACCATGGCCAACGCCGCGGCGCCGCATTCCACCGCCGCCATTTGCAGCACGGTGGGGGTGCGGCGGCGGCGCAGCAGCTTGCGCAGCCAGCGCGGCGCCCTCACGCTGGCGCCCCGGCCGCAGGCGGCAGCCTACTCACCCGCGCGCGACCGCCCGGGCAGCGATGCCGCAACCCGCTGGGCATAGGGCAGGATCAGGTTGAACGGCGCTTCCTCGCGCACCGTGATCCAGGCGCGGACGGTGGTGCCGCTGGTCAAATCCACCAAGGGGCCTTCGCCGGAGGTCCAGGCATAGCCGGTGGAGGTGGCGGCTGGCCGCAGGTCGATACGCGTCTCGTACGGTGCGCCGGAGCCGGCGAAGGCGTTGACCAGGTTCTGGTTCTGCAACTGCGCCAGCATGCCCTGCGGGCTGGACGGGAAGGCCGAGACATCGCCCACGCTGCCCAGCATGGTGCCGTATTCCTCCTTCCGCACGGTGGAGGGGGCCAGGCGGGCGGCCAGGCCGCCGGTGACCTTCTTGCCGTGTTCGGTCGGCACATAGACCACCGCCTGCAACCGGCTGCCCTCGGTCTCCACGTTCAGCACCAGGGCATTGGCGGCCAGCAACTGGCCTTCGGCCACCGCCAGTTCGGTGACGCGGCCGGTGGTGGGGGCCACCACCTGCTGCGCGTTGTCCAGCGCCAGCTTCAACTCGGCCACCAGGCGCTCGGCGTCGGAGACGGCTCGGCGGGCGTCGGCCAGGTCGCGCTCGGCCTGGGCGCGGAATTGCAGCAGCGTGGTGTCCAGCTCGGCCAGCTTGGCCTGGTTCTCGCTGATGTCCTGGCGGCCCTGGGCGATGTTGACGCGGACCTCCTCGACCTGGTCTTCGGAGACGAGCCGTTCCCGCCGCAGCCCCTCGCGGCCGCGCAGCTGGATATCCAGGCGCGACAGCCGCTCCCGAGTCAGGCTGACCACCTCGCGGTAGGCGCGGCGGCGCTCCTCCGTGTTGCTGGCCATCGCGCTGTCCTGCTGGGCGATGTCCGCCTCGCGCCGCGCCAGTTCGGCGCGCTGCTCCTCGGCCGCGGCCTCCGCGTTTTTCAGTTTCAGCTCGGCTTCGTCCTGGTTCAGCGTGGCGATGACCTGGCCGCGGGTGACCCGGTCCCCCGGTTTCACCTTCAGGTCGTCCACGGTGCCCGCGGCCGGCGCCAGGGCTCCGATCACCCGCCCGCTTTCGCTGACCAGGATGCCGGCGGCCTCGACCTCGGTGCTGATCGAGCCGAGGAAGCCCCAGGCCAGGAAGGCGGCCAGCACCACGCCAAGACCGGTTGCGGCCATCCAGCCCTGCACGTCGGCCACGGTGACCAGCTCGTCCAGCTGCTCGGGCGAGGACAGCTTGTCCAGCGCGGTCTGGCGGTACAGGCCGGGGGCTTCCGCGGGCGCGCTCACAGGGCGGCGTCCGGCAGGTGCGCCGCGCGGGCCAGGGCGTCGCGCACGTACATGGCCTTCATCCGGTGGTAGAATTCCTGCGGGTCCATTTCGCCGGAGTCTATCACCACATTGGCGAAGAACTGATACTCGAAGAACACCAAGCGGCGCCGCAGCAGCTGATAGTCGTAGGGCCGGCTCAGCAGGTCGGCTTCCGCGGTACCCAGGTCGACGCAGAAGAAGCTCAAGTCGCGGCCGCATCTGGCCGCCATCTCGGACCGGACCCGGGACATGAAGCGGTCGAGGTTGCTGGTTTCGGTCGGGGTCAGGGCCACATACTCGGCGCCCTGGGCCATGTTGCCGCTCAGCGCCACATACAGCTTCTCGCCGGCCGGAACCGGCTCGAAGCAGCGGTGCCGGTAGCGGTCGCGCAGCGCCGCCAGGCCACGCGGCCCAAGCTCCGCCTTGCGGTCCATGATCTGCTGGTACAGCGGCCGCCCGTCGGAGATGAAGGAGGGGCAGCGCTTGTCATAGACGGTGCGCCACTGGTGGCCGGCCGTGTCGGTGTAGACCATGTAGCGGAAGTCCCGCACGATCGGCAGGCAGGGCTGCACCAGATAGTCCTGCGGCGTATACACCAGGTGCTCCAGCACCTCCTCGACGCGGTTGGTGCGCAGCAGGCCCTTGCCCTTGGAACCGTCCTTCGGCTTCAGCAGCCAGGCGCCGTTGCCCAGCTTCAGCAGCCGCTGCTTCATGGCCGCGGGGTCGAAGGGCTCGGCCGGCACATGGATGGTCTCGGGCGCGTTGTAGCCCAGCGCCTGCATGACCTCGACGAAGGTGACCTTGTCGTTCAGCGGGGCGACGCGCGGGTCGGCCCAGAGGTCGAGCACCCGGGCGAAGCGCAGCATCAGCCGCAGCGTCAGCGGGTGCCAGTCGCGCCAGTTGGTGGAACCCGTGCCGGCTTCCGCCCGCGCCACCTGGCGGCTGCCCAGCCGCCGCATCGCCACGATCAGGGCATCGACCTCGGATTCATTGACCGGCGCTTGGGGCAGCAGGTGGGCGTATTCATGGGGCGTCAGCAGCGGGCCGGCCATGCTCAGCACCGCCCGCCTGCCGTTGCCCTGGGCATCCGCGGCATGGATTTCCCTTCAAGCCTCATCGGCGTCGCGGCTGACAACCTCAGGTTGATGAACGTGACCCGCGACAAGGCAAGGCCGCAGGAGCCTATTCGATGATGCTGGTGGGGTCGAAGATCGGAATGACCTCGAGGTCCTCGACCTCGTTGGTCTCATCCTCGGAGTTGGACTTCTTGCCGCCGGAAACCTGGTCCAGGATGCTGTCGTCGATCTGGTCCAACTCGTTCTCGGACTTGATCTTGCGGACCTGCGTGTTGTCATCGTCCTTGAGGTCGTCGGGCATGCTGCTCTCCTTGGCGCGGTCGGGCGGCGTCGGCTTGGGCTGCAGGGCGTTCATGGCGGCGATCAGACTGCGGCTTTCTATTAGGAACCGAGGGGCCTGGGCGTCAATCCGTTGCTGGCCGGGTTGCAACCATTTTGGACCACCCGCGGTGCGGGCCTGCGGCTGGACTTCCTACCCGGTTGTATGAAAACCTTGCGTAACCATGACGCAGGACAGGACGGCCTCGGCGCCGCCCCAAAGTTCGGCGCAGGAGGGATTGTCCATGCCGATCACCCGCCGCGTGCTGCTGGCGGCCGCGCCGTTTGCCGTCATTCCAGGGCCGTTGCCGGCCCAGACACCGGAAACCTTCCCGTCGCGGCCGTTGCGGTTGCTGGTGCCCTTTGCGCCTGGCGGGCCGCTCGACATCAACGGCCGGCCGCTGGCCGAGAAGATGGGCGAAACGCTGGGCCAGACCGTGGTGTTCGAAAACCGCCCGGGCGCGAATGGCATCGTCGCCACTCAACAAGTCGCGACCGCCCGGCCGGACGGTCATACCCTGCTCTACACAACCGGAAGTTTCGTCGGGAACATCGTGTTCTCCCCGGTGCCGCTGCCCTACGACCCCCTGCGCGACCTGGCGCCGGTGACGCTCGTCAGCAAGGGGAACGGGATGATGCTGGTCGGCCGGGCCTCGCTGCCGGCGACCAACATGGCGGAGCTGGTGGCGCTGGCCCGCAGCAAGCCGGGTGGCCTGACCTGCGCGATGACGGGGATCGGCAACATCACCCATCTGGGGGCCGAGCAGTTCAAGGAATACACCGGCGCCGAACTGCTGACGCTGGTGATGCAGGGCACCGGCCCGGCCATCACCGCCATGCTTGGCGACACGGTGGACCTCAGCTTCACCACGCTGCCGCCGGCCGAGCCGCATCTGCGCGCCGGGCGGCTGCGCGCCTTCGGCTATACCGGGACGCAGCGCTCGAACGGCTTTCCCGACGTGCCGACCATGAAGGAGAACGGCTTCCCGGAATGGGAGCTGATCGGCATGGGCGGGCTGTGGACCACGGGCGGCACGCCGCCGGAGCGTGTGCTGGCGCTGCAGCGCGCGGTCGCGACCGCGGTGCAGTCGCCGCTGATGCAGCGGCTGCTGCGGGAAGCCGAGGCCGAGGCGGCGCCGGTCTCGCCGGAAGAGTTCGCCGCCTATCTGCAAAAGGAATTGGCCATGCAGCGCGGCATTGCCGAACGCATCGGCTTCAAGCGGAATTAGGGAACCCAACATGCGCGAAACCCCCGTCCTGATCGTCGGTGGTGGCCCGGTCGGGCTGACCGCCTCGCTGCTGCTGTCGCGGCTTGGCATCGGCAACCTGCTGGCGGAGCGCCACCCCGGCACCGCCGTGGTGCCGAAGGCGCGCGGCATCAATGCCCGCACCATGGAGATGTATCGCCAGCAGGGCATCGAGGATGACATCCGCGCCGCCGGCCTGGCGGTGGAGAAGACCGGGCTGATCGTCTGGACCGAGAGCCTGGCCGGGCGCGAGATCGAGCGTCGGGTGCCCGGGCGGTTCAAGCCGCAGAACATGGCGGCGACGCCGACGCGCAACGCGCTGTGCGCGCAGGACGACTTCGAGCCGGTGCTGCGCCGCTTCGCCGAGGCCGAGCCGCTGGGCGAGCTGCGCTTCAACACCGAGCTCACCAGCTTCGAGCAGGGCGCCGATGGCGTGACCGGCATGCTGGTGGACCGGGTGACCGGTGCCGAGACCGCGGTGCGGGCGCAGTACCTGGTGGCCTGCGATGGCTCGCAGAGCCGGGTCAGGCGCCAGGTCGGCGTGCAGATGATCGGGCGCGAGAATGTCTATGACAGCGTCAACATCCTGTTCAACGCCGACCTGCGGCCATGGATTCAGGACCGCCCGGCGGCGCTGTACTTCGTCGAGCAGCCGGATTTGCGCGGCACCTTCCTGACCATCAACGCGCATGACCGCTGGGGCTTCCTGATCCACAGCCTGAGCCAATACGGCTTCCGGCCGGAGGACCTGACGCCGGAGCGCTGCATCGCGCTGATCCGCCAGGCCGCCGGCGTGCCTGACCTGGAGGTGACGGTGCGCGGCGTCAGCGCCTGGGTGGCCTCGGCCATCGTGGCCGACCAGTACGGCCATGGCCGGGTGTTCCTGGCCGGCGATGCCGCGCACGAGATGCCGCCGACCGGGGGCTTCGGCATGAACACCGGCGTGCAGGACGCGCAGAACCTGTGCTGGAAGCTGGCGGCGGTGCTGCATGGCCAGGCCGGCCCGGCGCTGCTGGACACCTACCATGACGAGCGCCAGCCACTGGGCCGACTGATCACCGAGACCAGCCTGGCCAACTCGCTTTCCATGGGGCGCACCGAGCGGGTGGAGGGCGCCAAGCTGGCGCGGCCCGAGTTCCTGAATGAACAGGGGTTGATCTTCGGCGCGCAGTACCAATCCGCCGCGGTGGTGCCGGATGGCTCGGCGCCGGTGCAGGTGGAGGACCCCATCACGCAATATGCGCCCAGCGCGCGGCCAGGTGGCCGGGCGCCGCATGTCTGGCTGGAACGCGGCGGCGAACGGGTTTCGACCGTGGACCTGTTGGGCCGTGGCTTCGTGCTGCTGGCGGGGGAAAACGGCGGCGCCTGGCGCGATGCGTTCGACGGATTGAGCCTGCCGGGCGCGGCGGCGTATCGCCTGGGCACGGAGTTGACGGACCCCGATGGCGCCTGGCACGCCGCCTATGGCGTGACGCCCGAAGGTGCGGTGCTGGTCCGGCCAGATGGCTATGTCGCCTGGCGCAGTGCCGGCGCACATGAGGCACCGGCACGGGCATTGGGCGCCGCCGTGGCGCAGGTGCTGGCGCGGTAGCGCAACATCCGTTCTGCTGGAATCATCAGGACGGATTTCTTGCGCTGCACCCTGTTGCGGCGACAGCACCATCCGGTCGTACCGATTCAGGTTGACCGTATGGTGCCGTCGGCGCGCCGGCGGTTCAGGCCGGCTCCAGCTCGCGTTCGGCCATCATGCGCTTGAAGGCCGGGCGGGCGTGGCAGGCGGTCAGCCAGGCGCTGAGCGCGGGCAGGCCCTCGAACAGCTCCGGCGCCGGCAGGGCGTAGCGGATGATCTCCGAGGTATTGATATCGGCCACGGTGAAGCGGCCTCCGACCAGCCAGCCGGTGGCGGCCAGCGCCTGGTCCAGCACCGCGAAGGGGGCGCGCAGCGCGGCGATGGCGGCCGCGGCCACCGCCGGGTCACGTTCGGCCGGCGGCTTGCCGACGCGGTGGTACAGCACCTGGATGGTATGCGGCTCGGCTTCGGTGGCGGCCCAGAGCGCCCACATCCCGAACAGCCCGTCCTCGGCGGCATTGGCCGGGCCCAGGGCGCCGCCATGCTGGCGGGCGAGGTAGAGGTTGATGGCCAGGCTTTCGTGCAGCACCAGGTCGCCATCCACCAGGCTGGGGATATGGCCATTGGGGTTCACCGCCAGGAAGGCCGGGGAACGGGTATGCAGCGGTGCGTCGGGGGCATCCGGGTTGGCCAGGCGGTAGGCCTGCATCACCGGGATGCGCCGCATCGGCAGGTTCAGCTCCTGCGCCAGCCAGGCGTTGCGGGACGCACGGCTGCGCAGGACGCCGTAGAGGGTGAGCATGGCAGGTTCCTTCTGGCGGAGGTGCCCGTTTATCCGTGACGGCGGCGTTGCCGGGAAGGGGTCATGGCGCCGCGGCAACATCCGTGCGGGCCAGCAGCGGCCCGGCGGCGGCGATCTCGCGTTCCAACAGGGCGTAGAAGCGGTGATAGGTAGTGGCGAAGCGATCGCGGTCGGGGATGCCGGGTTGGGCCAGCCACCATTCCAGCGGCTGGCGGCGCGCCAGCGCCAGGCGTTGCTGGGCATGGGCCCAGGCCAGGTTCTGGCGCGGGTCGTGCTGGGTCGGGTCGGCCTGGATGGCGTCGAACCAGCCCTGGTAGGGGCCGATGAAGTCGGCGTCGTAGAAGATCAGCTTCAACCCGGTCTCGTAGACCTCGTTCGGGGTCTGCGGCGGGCGGCTTTCCATCAGGGCGCCGGCACGGATGGGAAGCTGGTTGAACTCCAGCAGGGCACGGCGCACGGCGGGGTCGGCGTGAATCTCGTAGGGGTCGAGCATGCCGGCGTCGCCGACCCGCTGCATCAGGTTGACGAACTCATTGCGGGGCACCGGGAAGTCCAGCACCGAGATCAGGAAGTGGCGGTTGGTCGGCCATTCGCGCCACAGGCCGGCGGCGGCCAGGGCGTTGTGCGCCAGGTGGATGCAGTTGTCCTTGAACAGGTCCCAGCGGAAGGTCTGGCCGTGGTCGCGATAGGGCGCGTTCTCGTCGTTCAGGAACCGCACCATGGCCGCAAGCTGGGCGCGGTTGACCGGCACCCTGGCGCAGAACCGGCCGCGGCCCAGGCTGATGCCATAGTCGGTGGCGACCGATATCTCCTGGATCCAGTCTTCCCGGCTGATGCCCGGCGGCATGTCGGCGAAGACCTCCGGGTGGAAGGTCACGCCCTCATACAGCCGCAGGCGCCGGGCTTCCGCCATCACCGCGGCGTGGCCGGCACGGGTCAGCGGCGCGCCTTCCGCCAGGTTGCCGTTCAGGAAGAAATCGCGTCCCGGCGTCGCCACCCACTTCGTGCTGGCGAAATGCGCGTTCATGCTGAGGCCGATACCATCGCTGGCCTCGGCGCCGGGTTCGTCGCACAGCTGGATGCGGGTTTGCCCCTGCGGCCCGGCGCGGCAGGCGCCGTGCAGGAAGAATACCGAATGGCCGCCGATATCGCCGCGGATCGTGGCGGCCGAGCCCGGCCGCTGCAGGATTTGGGAAACCGCGCAGAACTCGGCGAAGTAGCTGTCCAGCAGGGCCAGGGGCTGTTGCGTGGTGCCCGGCCGGCTGAAATCCACCATGGCGCAGCCGGAGAGCCAGAAGCTGAGCCAGATGGCCACCAGGCGGCCAAGATGCATGCCGAACCCCTTTGCCGCCGGCAAGGCTGCCGGCGGAGCATAGTTAGGGGTGGTTGAACGGAACCGCCAGGGCTGGGTTCAACCCCAGCGGTTGCGCGGCACCGGCACGCCCAGGTTCTCGCGCAGCGTCCGCCCTTCATACTCGGTGCGGAAGATGCCGCGGCGCTGCAACTCCGGCACCACATAGGTGACGAAGTCCTCCAGCGGGCGGGAGTAGAACGGGAACATCAGGGTGAAGCCGTCGCAGGCGCCGGCCTCCAGCCATTCCTGCATCACGTCGGCCACGCGGGTGGCGTCGCCGATGATGAGCTGATGGCCGAGCGAGGTGCCCATGTAGCGGGCGACCTGGCGGATGCTGAGGTTCTCCCGGGCGGCCTTGGCCACCAGGTGCGCCTGGCGCGCCTTGGCGGCGTTGCTGACGGGCAGCGGCGGCAGCGGGCCGTCGAGGGGATAGGCGTAGATGTCGAGGTCGCCGCAGAGCCGCGCCAGCAGGCGCAGCGCAGTGGCGTCGTCGATCAGTTCGGCCAGTTCGTCGTAGGTGCGCTGGGCGCTGGCCTGGTCCGGGCCGGTGATGGCCATGAAGCCGGGCATGATCTTCACGTCGTCGGGCTGGCGGCCATGCGCCACGGCGCGGGCCTTCACGTCGCGGTAGAAGGCCTGGCCCTCCGCCAGGTCTGACTGCGCGGTGAAGATCATGTCGGCGCAGCGGGACGCCAGTTGCTTGCCCACTTCCGACGAGCCGGCCTGGGAGATGACCGGGCGGCCCTGCGGCGCGCGCGGCAGGTTCAGCGGCCCGCGGACGCGGAAGAACGCGCCGTGGTGGTCCAGGATATGGGCCTTGGCGGGGTCCAGGTACTGGCCCGTGGCCTTGTCGCGCGGGAAGGCGCCACTCTCAAAACTGTCCCAGAGGCCGGCGCAGACATCGAAGAACTCCTCGGCGCGGCGGTAGCGCTCGTCGTGGTCCGGATGGCGGTCCAGGCCGAAATTCAGCGCCTCGTCCTCGATCTGCGAGGTCACCAGGTTCCAGCCGGCGCGGCCGCCGCTGATGTGGTCCACGCTGCCGAAGCGCCGGGCGATGGTGTAGGGGTCGCCATAGGTGGTGGTGGCGGTGGCGACCAGGCCGAGATGCGTCGTCATTGGCGCCAGCGCCGCGATCAGCGTGGCTGGCTCCGGGAAGACCTGGCGGCCCATGGCCGGGCGCCAGGGGCTGGGCGCGCCATCCAGCATGGCGCTGCCATTCACCGCCGCGGTGTCCTGGAAGAAGATGCAGTCCAGCTTGCCCGCCTCCGCCACCTGCGCCATGCGGACGTAGTGGGCGAAGGACATGTCGGTTTCCGGAATGGCATCCGGGTGGCGCCAGCCGGCGGAATGGCTGCCGGGCGTGAAGAAGAAGGCGCCCAGCTTCAACTGCCGGCTGGTCATCGGTGCGTCAGCCCCGGCCGGCGCGCTTGGCCACGGCATCCGCCAGCGCGCGGTCCAGCACCTCTATGAGTGTGTCGCATTCCCCACGGGTGATCACGAGCGGCGGCGAGAGGGCGATGGTGTTGGAATGGCGCGCGCCGCCGCCGGAGCGGCCGACGATGACGCCATTGGCCTTGCAGAAATCGACCACGCCGGCGATCAGGCCGGCTTCCAGCTGCACCTTGCTCTCGCGGTCGGTCACCAGCTCGATGCCGATCAGCAGGCCCTTGCCGCGGACGTCGCCGCAGATGGCGTGCTTGAACAGCGTGGCCTTGAGGCCGTCCATCAGATAGGCGCCCATGGTGGCGGCGCGCTGCGGCAGTTCTTCTTCGAGCATGATCTCGATGTTGCGGACCGCGACGGCCGCGGCGACGGGGTGGCCGCCATAGGTGTTGACCTGCATCACCTGGCGGGCATCCGCGACCTCGCCGAGGAAGCTCTCAAACACGTGGTTCTTCACCACGGTGGCGGCGATGGGCAGGTAGGCGCTGACGATGCCCTTGGCCACGGCCATGATATCGGGGCTGATGCCCCAATGCTGGTGGCCGAACATCTTGCCGGTGCGGCCGAAGCCGTTGATCACCTCGTCCACGTGCAGCAGCACGTCGTATTTGCGGCAGATGGCTTCGACCATCGGCAGGTACTCATCCGGCGGCACCGCGATGCCGACACCGGACATGATGGGTTCCACGATGACCTCGGCCACGCTCTGCGGACCTTCGCCGAGGATGGAGTTCTCGATGGCCTGGGCGCAGGCGACCTTGCAGGACGGGTATTCCAGGCCCAGCGGGCAGCGGTAGCAGGTGGGCGCCGGCACATGGACGAACTCGCCGGCATAGGGTTCGAACTTGCCTTTCCGGTCGCCCATGCCACCAGCGGCGAGGGTCGCCAGCGTAGTGCCGTGGTAGGCGTAATAACGAGAAATGGTCTTGAAGCGGAATTCGCCGGGGTATTCGTGCTTCACATATTGCCGGGCGATCTTGAAGCCGGCCTCGTTCGCCTCGGAGCCCGAGTTGACGAAGTAGGTATGGTAGCCGCCGCCCATCAGGGTGTTCAGCTGCTCGGCCAACTGCGCCGCCGGCAGGTTCATGCCGGTATGCGGGTAGTAGGCGATCTGCTGCATCTGCTCGGCCGCCACTTGGGCCAGCTCGGTGCGGCCATAGCCGATGTTGACGCACCAGAGGCCGGCCATGGCGTCCAGATAGGTGGTGCCGTCGGCATCGACGATGGTGCTGCCCTGGCCGCCGGTGACGACCATCTGCTTCTCTTCCAGCGCCTTGTGCTGCAGCAGGGGGTGCAGGACGTTGGCCAGGTCCTGCTCGACCACCTTGCGGCGGATTTCGGGATCGGGCTGGTTGGTCTGGGACATCGGGGCCTCGGCTGCTGCTGGAGGATGGGGAGCGTAGGGCGGTTGCGCCGTGCTTGTCACGCCGCGCAGATTTGCGGCAGCGCGGCCAGCAGCACGGCCAGGGCGGCGTTGAAGTCGGCCAGTTCCATGGCTTCGTCCGGGTTGTGGCTGCCGCCGGTGTTGCGGATGAACAGCATTGCGCAGTCGACACCCTGCTGGCCGAAGATCAGCGCGTCATGCCCGGCGCCCGACGCCATTTCCAGCACCGGCACCCCTGCCGTGGCGGCACCGGCGTTCAGCGCGGCGCGCAGCCAGGGCGCCATGCGCAGCGGCTCCACCCGCATGCCCTGGCCGTAGCTGAGCGTGACGCCACGCCGGGCGGCGATGCTCTCGGCACGGGCGGCCAGCAGCGCGGCGGCGGCATCCAGCACCGCCTTGTCCTCGCTGCGGATGTCCAGGCTGAAGCGCAATTCGCCGGGGATCTTGGTGGGGCCGTGCATGGCGGTGGGGGTGTGGAACTCGCCCAGCGTCAGCACCAGGTCGCGGCCGGCAGCTTCCTCGGCCTGCCAGAAGCTGTCCAGCGCGCTGGCCAGTTCGGCGGCGGCCAGCACGGCATCGGCGCGGTTGGCGCGGGGTTCGGCGCCGGCATGGCCCCAGCGGCCCTGCGCCAGGCAGCGCGGATGGCGCAGGCTGCCGCGGATGCCCGTGACCACCGCCACCGGAATGCCCGCCGCTGCCAGTTGCGGCCCCTGTTCGATATGCGGCTCGATGAAGCAGTGGATGCGCGCGGGGTGAAGGCTGGCGCTGCCCCGGCGCAGGAAGTCGGGGTCCAGCCCCTGCTCGGCCATGTGTTCAGCCAGTGTGCGGCCGCTGTCGCTGCGGCGGACGCTATCGGGCAGTTGCGCGGGGATGAGGCCGAAGGCGGCGCGGCTGCCCAGGTAGAAGGCGGGGAACCAGCACATCTCCTCCGCCCTGACAGCCATGATGGTGAGGTCGCGCGGCAGCATGGTGCCGGCGGCGCGGAGTTCGGCGCAGGCAGCCAGGCCCATGATCACCCCGGCGGCGCCATCGAAGTTGCCGCCATGCGGCACGGCGTCGAGGTGGCTGCCGATGAAGCTGGCGGGCAGGCTGCGGTCGGCGCCGGGCAGGGTCATGAACAGGTTGCCGGCGGGGTCGGCGTGGCATTCCAGGCCCAGCGCGGCGGCCTCCGCACGAGCCAGGGCGTGGGCGGCGGCCTCGCCCTCGCCATAGCTGGCGCGGCTGACGCCGGGCGGGTCCAGCGATGCCTCCCGCAGCGCGTCGAACAGGCGCGCGGCCAAGGCGGGGCCGGGGTTGGCTGGCGTCATTTCGGGCAACATGCCGGTTTGGTGGCCTTCATCGGTATCGTGCCGGCCATTATGCCGCTTTGGCACGCAAAATGAATGGGCCGCGGGTGGATTTCGGAGAGCCTGTCGCATGTTCACCATGATGCGCGAGGGCGTGGCGGCGCCGAGCGCGCGCGGCTGCACCGCCATCAACGCCAGCTGGGCGCCCATCGACCCCTATGCCGCCTATATCCGCGTGCTGCATTCGGCCTATGCCGCGCCGGTGGGCTTCAACTGGGGCCGCCATGCCGACCCGGTGACCGATGCGGCGCTGGACAAGGTGCTGGCGGAATTCGACCCGGTGAAGCAGGCGGCGACGCTGCGCGCGCTGCATGAACACCTGGTCGACGACGACGTGGCGATCTTCATCGCGCACGACCTGAACCCGCGGGCCTTAGGGCCGAAGGTGCAGGGCTTCGTGCAGGCGCAGTCCTGGTTCCAGGACCTCACCCCCATCCGCTTGGCCTGACGCAGGAGATTTTCCGCATGACCTTCACCCTTCCTCGTCGTGGCCTGCTGGGCGGCGCCATTGCCGCTGCCGCTCTGCCCTGGGATCTGGCGCTGGCCCAGGCGCCCGCCGGTGGCGGCACGCTGCGTGTGGGCATGACCGCCGCCGCCGTGCCGCTGACCAATGGCGTGCCGGACCAGGGTGCCGAAGGGCATCGCTTCATGGGCATCACCCTGTACGACCACCTGGTGACCTGGGACCTCAGCCATGCCGACCGCGCGGCGACGCTGCGCCCGGGGCTGGCGACCGAATGGCAGGTCGACCCGACCAACCCGAAGCGCTGGACCTTCAAGATCCGCCAGGGCGTGACCTTCCATGACGGCCACAAGCTGACCGCGGCCGACATCGCCTTCAGCTTCGACCGCGCCTTGAAGAGCGACCACCCCGCCTTCGACAGCCGCGCCAGCGCTTTTGCCCGTGCCCGGGTGCCGACCGTGGTCAGCTGGTCGGCGCCGGATCCGACGACCTTCGTGCTGGAAACCCGCACGGTGGACAGCACCATCCCCTATGGCGTGGCCTGGATCGGCATTGTCCACCAGGGCGCCTGGGAAGCAGCGGGTCGCAGCTGGGACAACTACCTGGCCAAGGCGGTCGGCACCGGGCCGTGGAAACTGGAGAGCTTCTCCCTGCGCGAACGCGCGGTGCTGGTACGCAACGCGGCCTACTGGGACACCGCGCGCATTCCGAAATGCGAGAAGCTGCTGCTGCTGCCGTTGAGCGAGCCGAATACCCGCGTCGCCGCGCTGCGCTCCGGCCAGGTGGATTTCATCGAGGCGCCGCCCAGCGATGCCGTGCCGGCGCTGCGCACCGCCGGGTTCGAGATTGTCACCAACGCCTACCCGCACAACTGGACCTGGCAGTTCGCCACCGCCGAGGGTAGCACCTGGCATGATGTGCGGGTGCGCCGCGCCGCCAACCTGGCCGTGGACCGGGCGGCGATGAAGGGCATGCTGGGCGGGCTGATGGGCGAAGGCGCGGGGCTGCTGCCGTTGGGTGACAAGTGGAACCCGGGGCGCAGCTTCAAATGGGCCTATAACCCGACCGAGGCGAAGCGGCTGCTGGCCGAGGCCGGCTTCAGCACCCGCAACCCGCTGCGGACCAAGGTGGGCATTTCCACCAGCGGCTCCGGCCAGATGCAGCCGATGGCGATGAACGAAGCCTTGCAGCAGATGCTGAAGGAAGTCGGCATCGCGGTGGAGTTCGAGGTGTTCGAGTGGAACACGCTGCTGACCATCTGGCGCGACGGGTTCAAGGCGCCGAGCAACCGCGGCATCCACGCCATCAACATCAGCCTGACCGCGATCGACCCGTTCTCGGCGCTGATCCGCTTCCTGCGCTCGGACCTGGTGCCGCCGGCGGGCAACAACTGGGGCTACCTGAACCGACCGGACTACGACGCGCTGATCGAGCGCGTGCTGACCGAGTTCGACCCGGCGAAGCAGGACGCGCTGGTGGCGGAGCTGCACGGCAAGGTGGTGGACGACGCGCTGCACCTGTTCGTGGCCCATGACCTGAACCCGCGGGCGATGACGAAAAAAGTAAAAGGCTTCGTGCAGGCGCGGTCGTGGTTCCAGGACCTGACGCCGGTTCGACTGGAATAGCCTGCCGGCTGGGCTGGTTGCCCAGGGTTTGGGCGAAACCTGTCCCGTGCGTGGGGCTGAGGCTGGCATATGGATTGCTGCGGCCTCACCGCTTCGGGAGGACCGCGCATGTCTGATTTCGCCCTCAACCGCCGTGCCCTGCTGGGCGCCGGCATGGCTGCCGGCCTGCTGCCGCACGCAGCCGGCGCCACCACGCTGGCGCAGCTGCGTAGCGCGGGAAAGCTGCGCATCGGCGTGGAGGCGACCTATCCGCCCTTCACCATGCGCGAGAGCGGCGTCATCACCGGGCATGACGTGGAGCTGGGCACCCTCATGTGCCGCAGCCTGGGCGTAACGCCCGAGTTCGTGGACGTGGTGTGGTCCGGCGTGATCCCGGCGCTCTATGCCGGCCGGTTCGACATGATCATGTCGGGCATGAGCTACACCCGCGCGCGGATGGAACGCGTGGCGTTCTCGATCCCCTATGCCGAGGCCGGGCAATCCCTGCTGATCCGCAGCCGCGACGCCGGGACGATCAAGGGCATCGAGGACATGTCCGGCAAGGTGCTGGGCATCAAGCTGGGCAGCCCCGGCGAGACGCTGCATCCGCGGTTGGCGGCACGGCTGACGGCAGCGAAGGGCCGCGCCTTCAGCGACATCAAGACCTATGACGACCACCCCGCCGCCTACCTGGCGCTGCTGCAGGGCACGGTCGATGGCGTGCTGAACACGCTGCCGACGCTGGCCTATGTGATCAAGAGCCAGCCCGGCCGCTTCGGCGTGATCCGCGAAGTGGGCGCCGACAATTGGGCCGGCTTCGCCTGCCGCAAGGAAGATACGGAGATCCATCGGTGGATGGATGTGGAACTGCGCCGGCTGAAGGCGGATGGCACGCTGAAGGCGTTGCAGCTGAAGTATTTCGGCCTGGAGTTCAACCTGCCGGACACGATTCCCGAGCCGGCGGCGTGAGCCAGCCGCCCGATGACCGGAAGGCATTCATGCCCGCAGGTCTGAATCGGCCGGCCCGCCGCCCGATGACCGGAGGGCATTCATGCCCGCAGGTCTGAATCGGCCGGCCCGCCGCCCGATGACCGGAGGGCAGTCATGCCCGTAGGTCTGAATCGGCCGGCCAGCCGCCCGATGACCGGAGGGCAGTCATGCCCGTAGGTCTGAATCGGCCGGCCATACGCACATGATCTTCGACTGGAACGTGGTGTGGTACGCCATGCCGCTGCTGGCGCATGGCGTGGTGATGACCTTGCAGGTCAGCATCGTCGCGGGGGTGCTGGGCCTGGCCATCGGGCTGGTGGCCGGGCTGGCGTCGCTCAGCAGCTTCCGGCTGCTGCGCGGTGTGGTGCGCGGCTACGTCGATTTCATCCGCGGCACGCCGCTGCTGATCCAGATCTTCCTGGTGTTCTTCGCGCTGCCGGTGGTGGGCGTGCGGCTGCCGGAATACTGGGCCGGCGTGGTGGCGCTGGCGGTTAACAGCGGCGCCTATATCAGCGAGATCGTGCGCGGCTCGGTCGGCAGCGTGGAGAAGGGCCAGGCCGAGGCAGCGCTGTCCATCGGCATGACGCGCAGCGGCGTGCTGTGGTGGGTGCTGTTGCCGCAGGCCTGGCGGCCGATGGTGCCGCCGCTGACCAACGACCTGATCACGCTGACCAAGAACAGCAGCCTGCTCTCGGCGATTTCGGTCTATGAGCTGACGCGGGCGGGGCAGGCGATCATCGCCACGCATTTCGCACCGTTCGAAATCTATCTGCTGCTGGCGCTGTACTACTACCTGTTGATCAGCGTGCTCAGCTGGGCGTCGCGCCGGCTGGAACGGAGTTTGCCGCAGTGGTGATCCCGCCGGCGATCCTCTCGGCGCGTGGCGTGCGAAAAGCCTATGCCGGCAAGGTGGTGCTGGATGGCATCGACCTGGATGTGCAGCAGGGCGAGGCAGTGACGATCATCGGCGCCAGCGGAAGTGGCAAGACCACCTTCCTGCGCTGCCTGAACTGGTTGGAACGGCCGGATGCCGGCACCATTCGCATCGACACGCAGGTGATGGGCCGCACCGGCAGCGTGGTCGCGACCGAACGCGTGCTGGCGGCGCAACGCCGGCTGTTCGGCTTCGTGTTCCAGCGCTTCAACCTGTTTCCGCATCTGACCGCCTTGCAGAACGTGGCGCTGGGGCCGCGCCGCGTGCTGGGCCAGGGCCGCGAGGCCGCCGAGGCGCGGGCCGAGCGCGAACTGCGCCGGGTGCAATTGGGCGAGCACATGCACAAACGGCCGAGCCAGCTTTCCGGCGGCCAGCAGCAGCGCGTCGCCATTGCCCGCGCGCTGGCGATGGAACCACGGGTGATCCTGTTCGACGAACCGACCAGCGCGCTGGACCCCGAGCTGGTGCAGGAGGTGCTGGACACCATGCGCGCCCTGGCCAGCGAAGGCATGACCATGCTGGTGGTGACGCATGAGATGCGCTTCGCCCGGCATGTGGCCGACCGCGTGGTGTTCATGGCCGATGGCACCATCGCCGAACAGGGCACGCCGGAGGCACTTTTCGGCGCGCCGGCCGACCCGCGACTGCAACGCTTCCTGCGGCATCTGGAGCCGAGCGCATGATGTACGACCTGCTGGTCACCGGCTGCACGTTGATCGCCGAGGCCTTCGCCGCGCCGATCGAGGACGCTGCCATCGGCATAAGCGGCGGACGCTTCGTCTTCGTCGGCCCGCGCAGCGCGCTGCCGCCAGGCGCCTCGGGGCGGGAGACGCTGGAGGCGCGCGGCAAGCTGTGCATCCCCGGCCTGGTGAATGTGCACACCCATACCATTCTGTGCATGGTGCGCGGCGTGGCCGAGGATATGGGCTTCGCGCCGGCGTACACGCCGGGCGTGCCGCAGGGCCAGATGGTGACGGAGGAAGAGGCCGTCGCCCTGGCACGGCTGGGGGCGCTGGAGGCGATGCTGTTCGGCAGCACGCTGATCAACGACACCTATGTCCATACCGCGCTGACCTTGCCGGCAATGGCCGATCTCGGCCTGCGCGTCTTCTCCTGCAACCGCATCCACGATGTCAGCTTTTCCGGCATTGCGCATGGCCGCTGGGAAGTGGACACCAAGGGCGGCGAAGCGCGCCTGGCCGAGGCCGAGGCGCTGGTACAGCGCTTCCATGGCCGGGCGGATGCGCGTACCGGCGTGCAACTGGCGGCGCATGCGCCGGATACCTGCACGCCTGACTACCTGCGCCGCATCGGCGAGACGTCGCGCCGGCTGAACGTGCCGGTGCAGATTCACCTGTCGCAATCCAAGGTGGAGGTGGCGCATATCCGCGAGCGCGACGGCATGACGCCGCCGGAATTGCTGGACCAGGTGGGCTTGCTGGACAGCCGGCTGGTGGCGGCGCACTGCATCCACCTGACCGAGAGCGACATTCTGCGCGTGGGGGCGGCCGGCGTGCATGTCGCGCATATTCCCAAGGGCAATGCCACCGGCGGCACCTTCGCGCCGACGCGTGCGCTGGTGCGGGCCGGCGCCAAGCTCTGCCTGGCCACCGACAACATGCATGCCGACATGGTGGAGGTGATGCGCTGGGGGCTCAACATGGGGCGCATCCAGCACGGCCGGGTTGAGGATGACTGGCAGCCCGAGCACATGCTGGCCGCCGCCACGCTGAACGGCGCCGCCGCCATGGGCCTGGGCGAGGAGTTGGGCGCGATCCGCGAGGGCTATCGCGCCGACCTGGTGCTGCTGGGGCTGCAACGCCCGCATTTGGTGCCGCATCCGGACCCGTTGGGCACGGTGGTGCATAACGCCCATGGCCGCGACGTGGCGCATGTGGTGGTGGAAGGCGAAGTGGTCGTACGCGACGGCCGCCCGACGCGCTGCGACATGGAGCAGGTCTGCGCCGAAGGGGCCAAGGCCGCCGCGGCGCTATGGGCTCGGGCGAGGGCCGGCGCCTGATCGGCCGAGGCGCTTGCGCCGCTGGCCGTGAATCAGCCGCCCACCATCATCTAGCCCCGCCAGCCCGGCGTCTCGCGGTCCAGCTTGCGCAGCAGCGCCGCCCATTCGCGTTCGCCCTGCGCCATCGGCTGGTTCTCGAATTGCTGCGCCGTGGTCTCGCAGACCTCGGGCGGTGGCAGTGGTAGGGCGCGGCCATCCGCCATGGCCTGCAACTGCACCTTGGCCGCCTGCTCAAAGTAGTAGGCCAGCACGAAGGCCTCCGGAATGGTGCGGCCGCAGGTCAGCACGCCGTGATAGCGCAGCAGCAGCGTGTGGTGGTTGCCCAGGTCGGCGACCAGGCGGTCGCGCTCGCCCAGGTTCAGCGCCAGGCCCTCATAGTCGTGCGTGGCGACGCGGTTGAAGAAACGCATGGCGAATTGGGAGAGCGGCAGCAGCCCGTCCGGCCGCGCGGCGATGGCGGTGGAAGCCGGCGCGTGCGTGTGCAGCACGCAATCCACCTCCGGCCTGCCCATATGAATGGCAGAATGGATCACGAAGCCGGCGGCGTTGGCGTCGTAGGGGTTCGGCTCCAGCTTGCGGCCCTCGTGGTCGATCTTGACCAGGCTGGCAGGGGTGACTTCGTCGAAGCCGAGGCCGAAGGGGTTGATCAGGAAGTGGTGCGGCTCCCCGGGGATGCGGGCGGAGATGTGGGTGAAGATCAGGTCGTCCATGCCGAACAGCGCCAGCAGCCGGTAGGCGGCGGCCAGGTGCAGCCGGGCCTCGGCCTCGGTGGTGGCGGCCATGCTGCTGGTACCGGCCAGGCTGTCGCGGATATGGCCTGCTGCGTCGGGCGTGAACATGGCGGCTCCTCTCGGTTTCGGCACAGGGCTTGCTAACCCCGTGCCAGCGCGATGCAGGTGGCTGCAACCGCGCAATGAGACGGCCGGAGGCCCCGCGATGGCGCTGGAGATGACCCCGCTGCACCCCGGTTTCGGGCTGGAAGTGCGCGGGCTTGACCTGGCCGACGAGACGCATTGGGCGGCGGTGACCGCGGCCTTCCATCGTGCCGGCGTGCTGGCCATCCGTGGGCTGGAATTGGACGAGGCCGGCCATGTCGCGCTCAGCCGCCGCTTCGGCGCGCTGCAGGTGCATGTGCTGACGCAGTTCCTGACCACTGAGCACCCGGAGATTTACGTCCTCTCCAACGTGGTGCGGCAGGGCAAGCCTATCGGCAACCACAAGGAAGGGCTGAACTGGCACTCCGACTGGTCCTACAAGGCGGAGCCGGCAGTGGGTTCCATTCTGCATGCGCGCGTCTGCCCGGCCGAGGGCGCCGACACGCTCTTCGCCTGCATGCACCAGGCCTATGACGCGCTGGATGCCGAGGTGCAGGCGAAGATCGATGGCCTGTTCGCGGTGCACAGCTACGCCACCTATTACGGCCGCGCCTTTGCCGACCGCACGCCGCTGAGCGACGCGCAGCGCGCGGCCACGCCGGACGTGGTGCATCCACTGGTACGGCTGCACCCGAATGGCCGGAAGGCACTGTATGTCGGGCGCGAGGTGGTGAAGGAAGTGCTGGGCGTTTCGCCGGAGGAAGGCGCGGCGTTGCTGGACATGCTGAACACGCATGCGGTCAGCGCGCCCTTCATCTACCGGCACAATTGGCAGGCTGGCGACGTGGTGGCCTGGGACAACCGCAACACCATGCACCAGGCCACGGACTACGACGACACCAAGTACAGCCGGATCATGCATCGCACCACGCTGGCCGGGGAAAAGCCGGTGCCGGTGCGGCCGCTTTCGGTCGCGGCGTAACCAGGATGGAGAGCAAGACCATGATGCAACGCCGTACCCTGCTGGCCTCCGGTGCGGCGCTGCTCGCCGCGCCGCGCATCGGCGCCGCGCAGGCGCTGACCAAGGCGACGCTGCGGCTGAAGTGGCTGCCGCAGACGCAGTTCGCCGGCTTCTACCTGGCGCTGGAGCGCGGCTACTACCGCGAGGCCGGGCTGGACCTGACGATCAATCCCGGCGGGCCGAACCTGCTGACCGAGAACCTGGTCGCTTCCGGCGGCGAGCAGTTCGGTGTCTCCGGCGGCACCGACAGCGTGTTCTCCGCACGGGAGAAGGGTCTGCCCATCGTCTGCGTCGGCGTGACGCATCAGGTGACGCCCTTCGTCTTCGCAGCCAAGGCTGATGGCCCGGTGAAGACGCTGGAGGACATGCGCGGCCGCAAGGCGACGGCCTGGTTCACCGGTGCGCACCTGGTGCTGTACGGCATGCTGGCCAGCCGCGGTATCGCCAAGGAAGCGGTGAACATCAGCCCGCAGCAGGTCTCGGTCACGCCCTTCGTCAATGGCGAAGTCGATGTCGTCGCCGCCACCTGGTACAATGAACTGAACGTGCTGAAGGCGCGGCTGGGTGGCGTGGAGAAGATGAAGCTCTTCGTCGCCGAGGATTACGGCATCACCGTGCCGCGCGACACGGTGATTGCCAACGAGGCCTTTGCCGCGGCCAATCCCGGGGCGGTGCAGGCCTTCCTGCGCGCCAGCATCCGCGGCTGGAAGGCGGCGCAGGCCACGCCGGCGGCGGGCGTTGAGGCAGTGATGAAGATCGCGCCGACCATCGACCGTGCGCATCAGGAAGCGATGCTGCCGGAATGCCTGCGGCTGATGAAGGCCGGTGCGGCGGCGCAGCACGGGCTGTTCGCCATCGACCCGGCGGCGGTGAAGAAGGCGCACGACTTCTTCGTCGAGCAGAAGGTGCTGGCGGCGCCAATCGACCTGGCCGCGGCCTATCAGTCGAAGTATCTCGACGCGATCCCGCTGGCCGAGCGCATGGCTTGACGCGAGCTGCCGACCAACTTGACCAGATGCTGACGGTCGGCGCGGCGGCGGGGCCGCGAGCGAAGTTGCAACTGAACGGCGTGTCACGCCACTTTGGCGCGGTGCAGGCGCTGGCGAAGGTCGATCTCGGCATTGCCGAGGGCGAGTTCGTCACGCTGATCGGACCGTCCGGCTGCGGCAAGTCGACGCTGTTCAACATCGTCGCCGGCCTGCTGGAAGCGGACAAGGGCGGTGAGGTGCTGCTGGATGGCGCGGCAGCCAGTCTGCTCGGCAAGGTTGCCTTCATGCCGCAGCGCGACCTGCTGCTGCCCTGGCGCAACGTGCTGGACAACGCGATCCTGGCCGCGGAGATCGAGGGCCAGCCCAAGCGCGCGGCACGCGAGACCGCCCGCAGCATGGCCGCCGATTTCGGGCTGAAGGGTTTTGAGGGCCACTACCCGCAGCAGCTTTCCGGCGGCATGCGTCAGCGCGTCGCCTTGATGCGCACCTTCATGTTCGACCGCGACGTGATGCTGCTGGACGAGCCCTTCGGCGCGCTGGACGCGCTGACCCGCGCGATGATGCAGCGCTGGCTGCTGGACATCTGGTCGCGCTATCGGCGCACCATCCTGTTCATCACGCATGATATCGACGAGGCGATCTTCCTCGGCGACCGCGTGGTGGTGATGAGCGCGCGGCCCGGCAGCATCAAGCTGGAGCGCCGGATCGAACTGCCGCGCCCGCGCGACCCGGCGCTGCTGACCACGCCCGAGTTCAACGCCATCAAGCGGGAGTTGCTGGATGCGGTCGAGGAGGAGAGCCTGAAGACCTTCGCGGCTGGCGCGGTCTGATGGCCCTGCTGCGCCTGGTGTTGCCGCTGCTGCTGCTGGCGGCGCTGTGGGAAGGCGCGGTGGCGCTGCTGCATATCAGCCCGTTCTACCTGCCGCCGCTGCGCCAGGTTCTGGGGGCGATCCACGCGCTATGGCCCGCCTATGCGCAGGCCTTCATGGTCACCCTGGGCGAGGCCGTGGTCGGCTTCGTCGCCGGCGCCCTGGTTGGGGTGGCCAGTGCCGCCGCGTTCCACCATGCGCGCTGGCTGCGCGACATGTTGTTCCCGTTGTTCATCGCGTCACAGACCGTGCCGGTGATCGCCTTCGGCGCCATCGTCGTGCTGTGGTTCGGCAATACCTTGATGGCGAAGGCGGCGATTGCCTTCTACCTCACCTTCTTCCCGGTTACCGTGAACGCCCTGGCGGGCATGGAGGCGGTGGACCCGCGACAGGTGGCGCTGCTGCGCAGTTTCGGCGCCTCGCGCCGCGACATCTGGTGGAAGCTGTTGTTGCCGAGCGCGCTGCCCCGCATCTTCACCGCGCTGCGACTTTCCGCCGGGCTGGCGCTGGCGGGCGCCATCGTCGGCGAGTGGTTCGGCGCCAGCATCGGCGTGGGCGCCATGCTGCTGGCGGCGCTGTTCAACGAACAGGTGGTGGCGATGTGGGCCGCCATTCTCGCCGCCGCGGCGGTGGGCGGCACCATCTTCGGTGTGGTTGCCCTGGTGGAGGCGCGGCTGGTGTTCTGGCGGGACGAGTTGTGAACGCCACCCTTGCCCGCGGTCTCGCTGGCGGCCTGCTGTTGCTGGCGTTGTGGGAAGCGGTGGTCAGGCTGGCGCAGGTGCCGCCCTGGATCCTGCCGCCGCCCAGCGGCATTGTCGCCACCACCTGGTCGGCGCGGGGCGCGCTGCTGGATGCCGGGGCGATGACGCTGTTTGAGGCGACGGCGGGATACGCCATCGGTGCTGCGCTGGGCCTGCTGCTGGCCATGCTGCTGGCGTTGACCACGCCGGTGCGCAAGCTGGTGCTGCCGATGATCGTGCTGATCAACTCGGTGCCCGTGGCCGCCTATGCGCCGCTGGCCTTGCTGTGGTTCGGTACCGGCGCGCTGTCGAAGGTGGTGATGGTCGCCTTCATCGTCGGCTTCACCGTGTTCCTGAACGCGCTGGACGGGCTGCTGCGGGTCGACCCGGCCGCGGTTTCGTTGTTCCGCAGCTTCGGGGCCGGGCCGCTCGGCCTGTTGTGGCGCTTGCGCCTGCCTTCGGCCTTGCCGGCCATTCTGGTTGGGCTGCGGGTTTCCACCGTGCGCAGCATGATCGTTGCCATCGTCACGGAGATGCTGGGCAGCCAGAAGGGGCTCGGTTGGACCATCTTCGAGGCCGTGCTGCAGATCGATTTCCTGCGGGTGTGGGCTGCGATATTGGCGGCATCGTTGATCTCGCTCAGCTTCTTCGCCACGGTCAGCGCGATTGAGCGCCGCCTGGTATTCTGGCGGTAAGGGAGGAATTCCGGCATGGACATGCAGATGCGCGGCAAGACCGTGCTGATCACTGGCGCGTCGAAAGGCATCGGCCTGGCCTGCGCCGAGGCTTTCGCCGCCGAGGGCTGCACGCTGCACCTGGCAGCGCGCTCGGCCGACCTGCTGGCCGAGGCGAAGGCGCAGCTGGAAGCGATGCATGGCGTGGCCGTACACATCTATGCGCGCGACCTTTCGGACGACGCGGCGATGCGCGCCTTGGCCGCCGAAGCGGGCGATGTGGACGTGCTGGTCAACAATGCCGGCGACATCCCTGCCGGCCCGCTGGACGTGGTCGACGACGCCGCCTGGAGGCGTGGCTGGGACCTGAAGGTGTTCGGCTATATCAGCCTGACCCGCGCCTATTACGAGCGGATGCGGGCACGTGGCGAGGGCGTGATCGTCAACGACATCGGCAATTCCGGCGAGAATTTCGACGCCCGCTACATCGCGGGCTCCTCAGGCAATGCGTCGCTGATGGCCTTCACCCGCGCGCTCGGTGGCGCCAGCCTGGACCATGGCGTGCGCGTGGTGGGGGTGAACCCGGGGCCGGTCGCAACCGACCGCATGCTGAAGCTGATGAAGCGCCGGGCGGTGGATTGGTACGGCGATGAATCCCGCTGGGAGGAGTTGTACGACAAATACCCCGGCAAGCGCCCGGCCACGGCGGAGGAAGTGGCCGACCTCATCCTCTTCCTGGCCAGCCCGCGCGCCGGCTACATCACCGGCACCATCGTCACCATCGATGGCGGCATTGCCTCACGCGGGAGCATCATCTGATGGGCAGGCACATCACCACACCGGATGGCGTCAAGCTGTGGGTCGAGGAAGCCGGCAGCGGCACGCCAATCCTGTTCATCCATGAGTTCGGTGGCGATCACCGCGCGTGGGAACCGCAGTTGCGCGCCTTCGCGCGGCGGCATCGCTGCATCACTTTTTCCGCGCGCGGCTACCCGCCTTCGGATGTGCCGGCCGATTGGCAGCAGTACAGCCAGGCGCTGGCGGTGGCGGATGCGCTGGCGGTGCTGGATGCACTGGATGTCGGGACGGCGCATATCGTCGGGCTTTCCATGGGCGGGTTCTGCGCGCTGCATTTCGGGCTCACTCATCCGAACCGCGCGCTTTCCATCCTGGCCGCCGGCGCCGGCTATGGCGCGGAGAAGCACCTGGAGGAGTATTTTCGCGGTGTCTCGCTGGCCGTGGCGGATGGGTTCGAGAAGCAGGGCGCCGAGGCCTTCGCGAAGACCTATTCGATCGGCGCTTCGCGTGTGCAATTCCAGAACAAGGACCCGCGCGGCTGGCAGGAATTCGCGACGCAGCTGGGCGAGCATTCCTCGGTTGGCGCGGCTGCGACCATGCGCGGGCTGCAGGCACGGCGGCCTTCGCTGTACGACCTGGAGGCCGGCTTCCGCGCCATGGACCTGCCGGTGCTGGTGATGACCGGCGACGAGGATGACCACTGCCTGATGCCGGCCTTCTTCCTCAAGCGCGTGATTCCGCGCGCGGCGCTGGCGGTCTTCCCCAAGACCGGCCACACGCTGAACCTGGAGGAGCCGGAGCTGTTCAACCGCCACCTGGCGGAGTTCATCGCCACGGTGGAAGCCGGCCGCTGGGACCGGCGCGACCCGCGCGCCAACCCGGACGAGGTGATGAAGACGGACTGAGCGGATTCCGGGTTGCCGGGCGGGTGGCGCCGATGCCAGCCTGCCGGCAACACCGGGAGAGAAACCATGCGCTGGATCCGCTTCACCACCGAGGGCCGCACCGCCTACGGCATCCTGGAAGGTGACCGCATCGCCGAGGTAGCGGGCGACCCCTTCGCCGGCTGGCAGAGCACCACGCGCCGGCACGACCTGGCCGCGGTTAAGCTGGAGATTCCGGTGGTGCCGCGCACCTTCTACTGTGCCGGGCTGAACTATGTGGAGCATGTGATCGAGGGCGCGAAGAAGCGCGGCGAGACGCCGAATATTCCAGCGCGGCCGGAGATTGGCTACCGCGCCAACAATGCGCTGATCGCCCATGGCGAGACCGTGATCATCCCAGCCGATGCCACCGAGAAGATCCACTACGAGGGTGAACTCGTCGCCGTCATCGGCAAACAAGCAAAGAACTTGAGCGAGGCCGAGGCGCTGTCCTGCGTCATGGGCTGGACCATCGGCAATGATGTCAGCGAGCGGAGCTGGCAGCGCGCCGACCGCACCTTCTGGCGCAGCAAGAACACCGATACCTTCAAGCCGATGGGCCCCTATATCCAGACCGAATTCGACATGGAGGCGGCGCAGACCAATGTGCGGCTGAATGGCGAGGTACGGACGAGCTTCGCCACCGGGCACATGCTCTTCAGCTGCGCCACCTTCATCGCGGCGATGACGAAGTACATCACGCTACACCCCGGTGACGTGATCTGGCTGGGCACCGATGGCCAGTCGCCGGATGTGAAGTCCGGTGACGTGGTTGAGGTGGAGATCACCGGCCTCGGCACGCTGCGCAACCCCTTCCTGCGGGCCGCCGAGTGATGCGGAACTTCGATTTTCCCACGCGCTACGGCCGCATCTTTCCGCCCAACCTGGCCTGGTTGGCGCAGCGCCCGGTGGAGCCGGCGCTGGAGCCGGAGCTGCCGATCATCGACGCGCATCACCACCTGTGGGACCGCAAGGGCCAGCGCTATTTGCTGGATGATTTCCTGGCCGACCTGAACACCGGCCACAACATCATTGGCACCGTCTTCATCCAGTGTCACACCATGTACAAGGCGGACGGGCCGGAGGAACTGCGGCCCATCGGTGAGACCGAGTTCGTGAACGGCATCGCCGCGATGAGCGCGAGTGGCGGCTACGGCCCGACGAAGATCGCCGCCGGCATCGTCGGCTATGCCGACCTGGCGCTGGGCGAGGCGGCCGGTGCGGTGCTGGACGCGCAGATCCGCGCCGGAGGCGGGCGCTTCCGCGGCGTGCGGCATTCGGCGGCCTGGGATGCGGACCCGGTCATCGGCAATGGCTGCCAGGTACCGGGGCTGCTGGCGCAGCCCGCTTTTCGCGCGGGGTTGCGGGAGTTGACGAAGCGCAACCTGGCCTTCGACCTCTGGTGCTTCCACACGCAACTGCATGAGGCGTTGGACCTGGTGCGGGCGATGCCGGAGACAAGCTTCGTGCTGGGCCATTGCGGTGGGCCGCTGGGCTATGGCCCCTATGCCGGCAAGCGCGAGGAGGTCTTTGCCCACTGGAAGGCGGCGATGCAGCCACTGGCGCAATGCCCCAATGTGACCGTGAAGCTGGGCGGCATGATGATGCGCCTGGCCGCCTACGACTACGGCGCGCTGGCGTTGCCACCGAGCTCCGCCGACCTGGCGGAATGGTGGAAGCCCTACATCCTCACCTGCATCGAGTTGTTCGGCGCCGAGCGCTGCCTGTTCGAGAGCAACTTCCCGGTGGAGAAGATGGGTATCGGCTTCAGCGAGATCTGGAACGCGTTCAAGCTGCTCGCGGCCGGTGCCTCGGCGAGTGAGAAGCTTGCGCTGTTCTCCGGCACCGCGGCGCGGGTTTACCGGCTGTAGCGCGGGGCGGCGCCTTCGGCCATGCTGGGGACAAGCAAGACCGAGGAAGCCCAATGCCGTTGATCCGTATGCTGGCCATGCTGTTGCTGTGCCTGGCTGTGCCAGCGGCCGCGCGGGCGCAGGCTTTCCCAGAGCGTCAGCTGCGCGTCATCGTGCCCTTCGCGCCGGGTGGCAGCACGGATGTGACCGCCCGCGTGCTGGCGGAAGCGCTTGGCGCCGTGGTGGGCACGCCGGTGCTGGTGGAAAACCGCACCGGCGCCGGGATCGTCGTGGGCACCGAGGTGGTGGCGAAGGCCGAGCCGGACGGGCACACCTTCATCATCACCTCCAGCTCGCACGCCATTGTGCCCACGCTGATGGCTCGGTTGCCGTTCGACCCCGTCAACGACTTCACCGGCGTGTTCCTGGTGGGCTCGCTGGCGCAGGTGCTGGTGGTGAATGAGCGGCTGCCGGTGCGGGACCTGCAAGGCTACATTGCCCTGCTGCGAGCTTCGCCGGGCAAGTACGCCTATGCCAGCGGCGGTATCGGCAGCGCCATTCATCTCGGCAGCATCAACTTCCTGGCGGCGGCCGGGGTGGAGATGCTGCATGTGCCGTATCGCGGTGGTGGGCCGGCGATGCAGTCCGTCATCACCGGCGAGACCGCGATGATGATCGACCCGGTGGCCTCCTCCGCGCCGCATATCCGCAATGGCACGGTGCGCGCGCTGGCCATCGGCGCGGCGCAGCGCAGCCCGACCTTGCCGGAAGTGCCGACCGCTGCCGAAGCCGGGCTGCCGGCGTTCCGCGCCGAGGCCTGGATCGCCGTGCTGGCGCCGGTGCGGACGCCGCCGGCCAGAGTGGCACGCCTCAACGCGCTGCTCAGCGAGGCAGCCCAGCGCGGGGCGGTGAGGCTGGCCGGCATTGGGGTGCAACCGATGCCCGAAGTGGCGACGCCGGAGCAGGTCACGCGGTTCTTCCGTGAGGACATCGCCAGGTTGGGACCGGTGATGCGCGCCGCGGGCGTGCAGCCGGAGTAGGCAAGCGACCTGCCGGTCAACCGATGATCTGGAAATGCGCTTCCGTCGTGGTGCCTGTGGTGCCGTTGATCGGCAGGATATCCTGCGGGCAGCAGGACATCGCGACAACGCAGTCCAGTTCCGCCCGCAGCGTCACGTAATCACCAGGCTTGGTCGTCGGCGGGTCGAAGGAGAGGCCACCGAGCGGCGTCCAGGGGATGTTCATGAACAGGTTCAGCGGGCTGGGGCATTCCGGCGGCGTCAGGCCCAGGCCCTGCATGGCGGCGAACAGGTTGTCGGTGCAGTTGTCGTGGTATTCCTGCACGCCCAGCAGGATGTAGCGCTCGCTGTCGCAGGCGGCCATCAGCGTGTCGTGGTCGCCCCTCGAACTGTCCTCGGTCATCGTCAGGATCTTGCGGCGGCGATTGGTGTAGAGCCCGTCGCCGACGCGCGGCACCAGCTTGGTCAGGCTGGCGCGGGTGTGCTCCATGGACATGAACTCGGTCAGCATGTGCGCGGTGAAGGCCCAGGTGTCCACCACCTGCGTGCCATGCGTGTTGATGATGCGGATGGACTGGCCCTGCTTCAGGTAGGTGGCCTTGCCGCGGCGGGCGGGGACGGTCTGCATGGCGCTCTCAATCCTGGATATGCACGCGGATCGGCGTGGGGTTGAAGTTGTTGCAGGGGTTGTTGACCTGCGGGCAGTTGCTGATGACGACCAGCGCATCCATCTCCGCCCGCAGCGCCACCTGGCAGCCGGGCGGGGAGACGCCGAGCGCGATGGTTGCGCTGCCATCCGCATTCACCGGCACGCGCATGAACCAGTTGATGTTGGGCACGATGTCACGCCGGCCGAGGCCGTGGCAGGCCAGGCCGGCGAGGAAGTTCTCGCGGCAGCCCGGGCAGTTCTGCACGCCGTAGAGCATGGCGTTGGACGGCGCGCTGCAACAGCCGCCGATGGTGTCGTGCCCGCCGAACTGGTCTTCCTCGATTGTGAAGATCGGCCGGGCGATGTCTGAATAGAGCTTGTGCCCGGTGGTCAGGAAGACGGTGCCCGCGGCCTTCATGGTGTTCGGCGCGTGGTAGCGTTCCAGCGGCTCGGCGGCGTTGTAGCAGAGGAAATCGACGGCCTGCTGGCCCTCCAGGTCGGTGATGCGCAGCAGCTTGCCGCGCGGCACGACGCCGTTCCACGGCGCCCCGGCGGGGATGATCTGGTCCAGCATCATGGCGTGTCCAGCACCTGGTCCAGCACCCAATTGTCGATGGTGTGGACCAGCGGTTCGCGATGGCTGAAGCGGCCGGGCAAACAATACGGCGAGGCGACGCCCTTCTGTTGCCGGTCGGAAGCGATGATGTCTTCCTCAATGGTGATGTCCCAGCGCTTGTAGTAGCTCGCCGCCAGTTGCTCGAAGTCCGGCTGTTGCATGCGGCTGCGCGGGAACAGCGCGCCATGCACCAGCCGCGTGCGGTTGGGGCCGAGCGGATGCAGTTCCAGGTACCAGGCGCAGTCGATGGTGCAGGCCAGGTAGGTGCTGGGGTAGAGCAGCGGGGCATAGGTGCCGCCGGCCTCGCGCCTTCCGGCCAGCGTCTCTATCGGTGGGAAGCCGGCATCGCCCTGCAACAGCGCCATGCTGTTCTCATGCTGGGCGAAGGTGATGACGTATTCGCCGGTGGGTTCCTCCACCCAGTAGCCGGCGCTGCGGGCGGACGCGTACTTGTTGATGGTGGCCTTGTGCACCGTGCCGATGTGGTAGGATTCCTTGGCGTTCTCGACAAAGATCTTCCAGTTGCACGCCATGTCGAAGACCTTGCGACGGGCCAGCACCATGTCATCAAGCGCGTAGCATTCCAGCTTCTCCGGCAGGCCGCCGAGCCACGTCGCCAGCGGTGGCGCCGCGTTGTCGAAGCAAACGAACAAAAAGCCGCCCCAGCTGCCGAAGCGCAGTTCCACCAGGCCGTTCTCGGCGGGCTTGAAGCCTTCGGTCTTGTGCATCTCCGGCGCGCCCAGCAGCGTGCCGTCCAGCCCGTAGCTCCAGGAATGGTAAGGGCAGACGATGGTGCTGCAATGCCCGACGCCGTCATCCAGCAACGTGCTGCCACGGTGCCGGCAGGCATTGGCAAAGGCGCGGATCACGTTGTCCTTGCCGCGCACGATGATGAGCGGCACGCCGGCGAATTCCATCGCCAGGTAGTCGCCGGACTTGGCCACCTGGTCGACATGGCCGACGAAATTCCAGGCGCGGCGCCAGATGCGTTCGACCTCCCGCTGGTAGAAGGCGTCCGAGGTGTAGCACCAGGTCGGCAGCGTCTCCGCCTGCAGCAACGGCTTGCGCACGGCCTCGTAGTGGCGCGGGTGGAACAGGTCGGGCGGCAACTGCATGGCGGCGCTTCCTTTAGTAGCCGGTGATGGGGTCGACCGCGTTCTTCAGCTTCTTTCCCTCGCGCAGCCGCGCCAGGTTGGCGAAGACCAGGTCCAGCGTCAGCGGCAGGTAGTGGTCCAGGTCGTCCGAGGAGCAGTGCGGCGTGATGATCAGGTTGGGCACCTGCCACAGCGGCGAACTCGCGGGCAGTGGTTCGGGGTCGAATACATCCAGCACCGCGCCGGAGAGGTGCCCGCTGACCAGCGCCTGGCTGAGCGCGGCGTAGTCCACCACGGCGGCGCGGCCGACATTGACCAGGCCTGCACCTGGCTTCATCGCGGCAATGGCCTTCGCGTCGATCAGGTGATGCGTCGCCGGCGTCAGCGGCGTGGCGATCAGCACGAAGTCCGCCTTGGCAAGGCCCTTGTGCAACTGGCTCAGCGGCAGCATGGCGTCTGCGTAGCGGTGCGGCTTGGGGTTGCGGCGCATGCCCAGCACGGTCATGCCCAGCTTCTTCGCGGACTTCGCCGCGGCACCGCCCATGTCGCCAAGGCCCACCACCAGCAGAGTCTTGCCGACGATGCTGGGGGTGAAGATCTGCTGCCATTTGCCTTCGCGCTGATTGGTCACCAACTGCGGCAGGCGGGTGCAGAGCGCAAGCAGCGCCATGGTGGCGAACTCGCCGACCTTCTGCACATGCACGCCGCTGTTGTTGGTCAGCGTCACGCCGGGCGGCAGCCAGTCCAGCGGCAGCAGCGGCTCGATGCCCGCGCCGGTGATGTGGATCCAGCGCAGCTTCGGCGCCGCTTCCGCCAGCGTCCGCAGCGGAAAGGCGGGGTCGGTCAGCATGTCGTTGCTGGCAACCAGGCCTTCCGCGGTCTTCAGCCAGATAAGGTCCACCAGGTCTTCGCTGACGGTCCAGCGCAGGCCGCGCGCCGGCTTGGCGCGGCGCGAGGCCGCCTTCACCAGCTCGGGCGTGATGCGAAAGACGCTCGGCTTGTCGGCGCGGGTGGCGAAATGCAGATGGGTCATCGGGACTCCGCGGGGCCGGATTCACCGACCTTCGGTTGGGTGATGATGCGGCCAAGCGTGGCGTAATTCGGCCCGCCGAGGCGCGCGATGGGGCGGAAGCGGTCGATGGCGATGCGGTTGCCGTTCAGCAGCGCTTCGTCGACATGGAAGGCCAGCACCTCGCCGATGACCAGGCCGCTGCGCTGCTCGCCGAGTTCGACGATGCGTTCCAGCCGGCACTCCATGGCAATGGGCGAGCAGGCCAGGCGCGGCGGCGCGACATGCGTGCTGGGCAGCGTCTCCAGCCCCAATGCCGCGACCTCGCTTTCTCCCGGTGGATATTCCGCGGAACTGGCATGCATGGCCACCAGCGTATCCTCCGTCGCGACATTGACGGTGAATTCGCCGTTGGCCGCGATGTTGGCCGCGGTGTCCTTCAGCGTCTCGCCGCGGCGGCCGATATTCACCGCCAGCATCGGCGGCTTGTTGCAGACGAAGGTGTAGCAGGAGAACGGCGCGGCGTTGACGACGCCGGCGGCATCCACCGTGGTGACCCAGGCGACCGGCCGTGGCACCACGATGCCGACCAGCAGCGCATAGGCCTCGGCGGCTGACAGATCGGCAGGCGCGAAGCTGCGGATCACGCGTCGCACCGCGACCGGACGAGCGCAGCTGCTGGGATGGTTGGCGCAATGCGGTTCATGCATTTCCCCGTGCGGCTTCGCCGGCAGCGAAGCGCAGCTGACGGCGACATGCAATCCGCTTTTGTGATCACAGCTGGCATTGCCGCGCCGCTGGGCAGACCTGGGTGCTGGCTGCTTGCTGGGCGCGCAACCTGTGGCAGATGCAGGAATCGGCGGGTGTTTTGCGCTTGCTGCGATGCGCCCTGCCTGCTTGGCTTTTGTGATCGCGCAGGAGTTCGCACCATGCTCGACGCAGCCATAGCTACCGAAGACCAGGCGCTGTTCCAGGCCGAAACCTACGCCAGCGTGCGCAAGCCGCTGCTGGAAGCCTCGACCTTGCCGCCGGCCTGCTACACCTCTCCGGCCTTCTACAAGCGTGAAGTGCAGACCATCTTCATGCGTGTCTGGAACTTCATCGGCCGCGCCGATCGCATCCCGAATATCGGCGACTACTTCACCATCGAGTTCACCGGCGTGCCGGTGATCATCGTGCGCGGCAAGGATGGCGTGGTGCGCGCCTTCGCCAATACCTGCCGCCACCGCGGCGCGCTGCTGGCTGAAGGCGAAGGCAATTGCCGTGCCTTCCGCTGCCCCTACCATTCCTGGACCTTCGATATCGACGGCAGCCTGATGGTGGCGCCGGAGATGGAGCAGACGCTGGATTTCAAGCCGGAGGATTGGCACCTGACGCCGATCCGGCTGGAGAGCTGGGGCGGTTTCATCTTCATCAACTTCGACAGCAAAGCCGCGCCGTTGATGGAGTACCTGGGCGACCTGCCGGGCAAGCTTGCGAGCTATCGCTTCGACGACATGGTCTGCGTCCGCCGGAAGGAATATGAGCTGGCCTGCAACTGGAAGATCTATGTCGAGAATGCGATGGAGGCGTATCACATCGCCACCGTGCATCGCAGCACGCTGAGCCGGCAGAAGGGCAAGCCGAGCGAGGCGCAGCCCTCGGCCGGCGAATACTGCGGGCTGTTCAAGGAACACAAGGGCAGCCGCGCGCTGTTGGCGGGCGATACCGGCTTCCCGGAGATGGACCACCTGGAAGGCCTGCCGGCGATGGGCAGCTGGTATCCGTTGCTCTATCCCAGCACCATGTTCGGCTGCACCTATGACTGCATGTGGTGGCTGGAACTGCACCCGATGGGGCCGGACAAGACGAAGCTGATCGTCGGTTCCTGCTTCCCGCGCAGCACGGCCGAACGGGCGGACTTCGAGGAGGTGGTGCAGCGCTACTACAAGCGCTGGGACATCAGCATCCCCGAGGACAACGGAATCTCCGAGTTGCAGCAGCGTGGCCTGGCCTCGCCCTTCGCACGGCAAGGGCGCCTGGCGCATGCGGAGCCGCTGGTGCACATCTTCGGCAACTGGGTGCTGGACCGCGTGCTCGGCGTGAAGGGCTGAGCCCGGCGCATGGACTACATCTGGCAATGGAACCAGATCTGGGATTACCGCCAGGTCTTCGTGCGCGGCATGCAGGTGACGCTCATCCTGACCTGCTGGGCGCTGCTGATCGGGCTGGTGCTTGGCCTGGCGCTGGGGCTGATGCGCTCCTCCCGCCTGTGGCTGCTGCGCGTGCCGGCGGCCATCTACATCGACATCTTCCGCGCCACGCCGATCCTGGTCCAACTGGTGTGGATCTACTACGCGCTGCCGATCCTGTCCGGCGTGCAGATGGGCAACATCACCTCGGCCAGCGTCGGCATCGGGCTGCACGCGGCGGCGTATATTGCAGAAATCTTCCGTGCCGGCATCGCCAGCATCGACCGCGGCCAGTCGGATGCGGCGAAGTCGCTGGGCATGGGCTATGGCCAGGCGATGCGGCGCATCATTCTGCCGCAGGCGGTGCGCCGCATGGTGCCGCCCTTCATCAATGAATTCGCCACGCTGATGAAGCTGACCACGCTGGGGTCCGTGCTGGCGGTGAACGAGTTGCTGCACGAGGCGGAGAACCTGATCAACAACACCTATCGCCCGCTGGAGACCTACACCGTCGTTGCCGTGCTGTTCGGGCTGATGATCTACCCCTTCATCTGGCTGTCGCAGCGGTTGGAGCAGCGCTGGAAGACGCGCGGATGAGCGACACCCCGATCATCAGCGTCGCCGGCCTGCACAAAAGCTTCGGCAAGCTGGAGGTATTGCGTGGCCTCAGCTTCGAGGTGCAGCGCGGCGAGGTGCTGGCCATCATCGGCCCCAGCGGTTCCGGCAAGTCCACGCTGCTGCGCTGCCTGAACTTCCTGGAGGAGTACCAGGCCGGCGAGGTGCGCTTCGACGACCAGCTGGTCGGCTATCGGCGCAGCGGCGGCGGCAAGCTGAAGCTGGACAGCGAGAACAACACGCGCCGCATCCGCGCCCGCATGGGCATGGTGTTCCAGAGCTTCAACCTGTTCCCGCACAAGACCGTGCTGGAGAACGTGATGGAAGGCCCGCTGGTGGTGCAGCGCGTCTCCCGCAATGAAGCCGAGCAGCGTGGCCGCACCCTGTTGCAGCGTGTCGGCCTGATCGACAAGATCGGTGCCTATCCGGCGCAGCTTTCCGGCGGCCAGCAGCAGCGTGCCGCCATTGCCCGCGCCCTGGCGATGCAGCCGGACGCCATGCTGTTCGACGAACCCACCAGTGCCCTGGACCCCGAACTGGTCGGCGAGGTGCTGGAGGTGATGCAGTCCCTCGCCGCCGAGGGCATGACCATGGTGGTGGTGACGCATGAGATGGGCTTCGCCCGCCAGGTCGCCGACCGCGTGATGGTGATGGACCGCGGCGAGATCATCGAGCTCGCCCCGCCCGCCCAGGTCTTCGGCGCGCCGAAATCGCCGCGCACGGCGGAGTTCCTGCGCCGCGTCCTGCACTGACCGCCACCCAACCCTAGGAGAGCCCGCATGACCGAATGGAGCATCCCCCGCCGCCTCGGCTTCGCCAGCCTGGGCGCTGCCGGCTTGGCCCCGCTGATCGCCGGCGCCGCCCAGGCGCAGGGCGCCGGCGGGATCATGGACAGGATCATCCGCGATAAGCAGTTCAAGATCGGCTTCATCCCCTCGCCGCCCTCGGTCATCAAGGACCCCGCCAGCGGCCAACTGCGGGGCTTTGCCACGGATGCCATGCGCTTCGTCTGCACCACGCTGAACGTCGAGCCGGTCTTCGTGGAAACTACCTGGGCCAATTTCGTCTCGGGCCTGAATTCGAACCAGTTCGATCTTTCCATCGCCGGCACCTTCGCCACCATCCTGCGCGCCGGCGCGGTGCAGTTCACCAAGCCGATCTGGTATCTGGGCTACAGCGCCGTGGCCAAGCGCGGCGACACGCGCTTTGCCAAGCCGGCCGACCTGAACCGCGAGGGCATCAAGATCGCGCTGATCCAGGGCGGCGCCAGCGTGGAATATGCGCGGGAGAATTGGCCGAAGGCGCAGCACATCCTGCTGGCCACCGGCAACCTGACCGCGCCCTTCGTGGAGGTGGCCGCGGGCCGCGCCGATGTGGGCGTGGAGGATGCCTGGCAGGCCCGGCGCTTCGCCGCGGCGCAGCCGGCCGTCACCGACCTGTTCGGCAGCGAGCCTTACAACGTGCTGCCGATCAACTGGGCCATCAAGCGCGGCAACCAGGACCTGGTCGAGTTCATGAACATCGCCATCGACTTCCTGATGACCACCGGCCGCTGGGAAAAAATGGCGGAGCCCTACGGCCCCTCCGGCCGCTACTTCGTCAAGCCCAGCCTCTCGGTCTTCGGGCCGGCGGCCTGAACCACGCCCCATCCGCCGACAACCCGGGCCGGGTCGGCCGCGTTGTCGGCGCGCATGGAGGGGCCGCTGATGCATGTGCTGCTGGTTGAGGATGATGCGCTGCTGCGGCTGTCGTTGACCGATACGCTCAACGCCGAGGGTATCCAGGTCAGCGGCCTGGCCAATGCCGAGGATGCGCTCATCCTGCTGGGCGCCGGGCAGATCCCCGATGTGCTGGTGACGGATATCGGCCTCGGCCATGGGTTGAACGGCTTCGACCTGGCGGACATGGCGCGGTCCCGGCATCCCGCCGTGGAGGTTATCCTGATCAGCGGCTCGGCACCGGATGCACGCGGCCGGCCGCTGCGCCGGCATGAGCGCTTCCTGCAGAAGCCCTTCGACACCACGACGCTGTCCGCGGCCATCAAGGCTGCGGCCAGGGGCGAGCCATGAGGCCGGCCTGCCGGCCTGGACCTTGCCGGCACCGCAAGGCAGGTTCCGCGCCGCCGAACCCGGAGCCCGCCCATGACCGCAGCCGCCCTGCTGACGCGCCGCTACATCGCCTATGGCTCCAACCTCTGCACCGACCAGATGGCCCGGCGCTGCCCCGCGGCGGTGCCGGGGCAGGTGCTGCGCCTGGAGGGCTGGCGTTTCATCATCAATGGCGAAGGCTTCGCCACGCTGTTGCCACAGGAGGGCAGCCTGGCCTGGGGCCTGGTCTGGCATCTGACCGAGGCCTGCGAAGCCGCGCTGGATACCTATGAGGGCGTCGAGACCGGCGAATACCGCAAGGTTGAATGGCCGGTCGGCGGTGGGCCCGCGCTGGTCTACCTGGCCGCCGACCAGCGTCCCGGCCCGCCCCGCGCCGGCTACCTGGAACGTATCCTGGCCGGCGCCGCCGCCTGGGGCATGCCGCCCGACTACCTGGCGGAACTTGGCAGCTGGGCCGGCACGCGCGGCTGAGTCAGCCCTTGTCCAACTCGGCGAAGACTTCCAGCGCGATGCGCACCGCGGAGACCGCCGTCGGCACCCCGGCATAGACGCCGACATGCAGGAAGATCTCCTTCAGCTCGTCCCGCGTCAGGCCGTTGTTGATGCCCATGCGGATATGGCCGCGCAGTTCCTCCTGCCGGCCCAGCGCGGTCAGCACCGCGATCGTGATGGTGCTGCGCGTCGGCTTGTCCAGCCCGGGCCGGGCCCAGACCGCGCCGAAGCAATGCTCGAACAGGAATTGCCGCAGCTCGCCGCTCATGTCGTGCTGGGCGGCCTGCTCCATCGCCTTCTCGGCCACTTCCTTGCCGCGCATCTCGAACCAGATATCGCGGCCGGCATTGAAGAACTCGTTTTCCTTGAACTCGTACTTGGACATGGTTCTCTCCCTTTCGTGGTTCAGGCCAGCGGCGCCAGCCTGGCGCGCGCATCGAAGCGGCCGACGCGGCCCAGCAGGTATTCCACCTCGGCCCGCGCCTTGGCGCTCATCGCGGCGCCCGGCCGGCGCTGCGCGTCGGAGGCAATGATGCCGCGGCGCATCATGACGTATTTCCGCACCGCCAGGCCGACGCCGGGCTGCAACTCATACCGGATCAGCGGCAGGTGGGCGTCGAACAGGTCGTGCGCGCGGTCGCGCTCGCCGGCGGCACAAAGCTTCACCAGCTCCACCAGCATGTCCGGGAAGGCATAGCCGGTCATCGCGCCATCGGCGCCGCGCTCCATCTCGAAGTCGAGGAACAGGCCGCCATTGCCGCAGAGGATGCTGATGGGGCGCATCGAGCCATCGGCCTGGAAGCCGCGCAGCGCGCTGATCTTCTCCAGGCCGGGGTAGTCCTCGTGCTTCAGCATCACGCAGCTGGGGTTTTCCTGGATGATCCGGCGGATGATGCCGGGGGTCATCTGCACCTGGAACAGCTGCGGATAGTCCTGCAGCACCCAGGGGATGTCGTCGCCGATGGCTTCGACCGCCTGGCGGAAATAGGTCGCGATCTGGTCATCCGTCCGCAGCAGGTTGGGCGGCGCGATCATCACCCCGGCGGCGCCGGCATCCATGACACCGCGGGCCAGCGAGCGCATGGCGGCAAAGCCGGGCGCGGTCACGCCGACGATGATCTTGGCGCGGCCGGCGCGCTTCACGATGCGCTCGGCGATGGCCAGCGATTCCGCGCCATCCAGCTTCGGCGCCTCGCCCATCACGCCCAGGATGGTCATGCCGTCGCAGCCCGCTTCCAGGAAGCAGTCGGTCATGCGGTCGGTCGAGGCATCGTCGATCCGGCCATCCGGGTGGAAGGGCGTGGGGGCGATGACATAGACGCCGCGGGCGGTGTTATCGAGCAGCATGGCTGGCTTCCTGGGACGGTAACATTGCCACCGCTAGCACGCCCCGCCCCGCCTTGGGAGGCAGGGCGCAGCTGGCCGGGCTGGCCGCCGCCCCGAAATGGCGCGGTTGCGGGCCGGCGACATGATTGCCCCCCTGGCCCGGCCAGAATCGCGCTATATTTCCAGCCAACGATCGGAGAGGGCCCGACCCATGGCGGAAGAACTCGCAAAGCCGCGCCGGCGCGTCTGGCGCTGGGTGGCCATCATCCTCGGCCTTGTCGTGGTGCTGCCCATCGCCGGCGTGGCCATCTTCCTGGCGACGCTGGACCTGGACCAGTACAAGCCGCGGATCACCGCCGCCGCCGAGCAGGCCACCGGCCGGAAGCTGGAATTGAAGGGGCCGATCGGCCTCGGCCTTTCGCTGGTGCCGACGCTGCAACTGCGCGACGTCGCCTTCGCCAACATGGCCGGCGGCACCAGGCCGGAGATGGTGACGGTGCGCGAGGTGGATATCGAACTGGCGCTGCTGCCGTTGTTGTCCAAGCGGGTGGAACTGCGCCGGCTGGTGCTGGTGGCGCCCGATATCCTGCTGGAAACCAATGCCCAGGGCCGGCCCAACTGGCAGTTCCAGCCCGCTGCCGCGCCGCCGGCCCAGCCGGCGCAACCGGCCCAGCCCGCGGCTGGCGGCCCCGGCCTCAGCTTCGGCATCGGCCGCATCAGCATCACCGATGGCCGCTTCACCTATCACGATGGCCAGACGCGAAAGACCCACGCCCTGGTGGTGAAGAGCCTGAGCCTGCGCAGCGAGGACGGCACCGGCCCGCTGCGGCTGGAAGGCGACTTCGTGCTGGACAACCACGCCTTCACCCTGGCTGGCGATACCGGCCCGCTGGCCCGGCTGATCGACGCCGCCGAGGCCGGCAATACCACCCCCTTCCCGGTCAACCTGGCGTTGGAAGCCGAAGGCGCGCGGCTCGGCCTGGCCGGCAGCATCGCCCAGCCGCAGCAGGGCAAGGGCTGGCGGTTCGAGCTGACCGCCCGGGTGCCGGAGGTGGCGCGCTTCGCCCGCTGGGTGCCGGACGTGCCGCTGCCGGCGCTGCGCAACGTGCAGCTTTCGGTCGGCGCCGCCGATGTCGGCGCGCCCCTGCCGGAACTGACCGACCTGAAGCTCAGCATCGGCGAGAGCGACCTGTCCGCCATGGTGCCCGACCTGCGCCTGGCCAGCCTGACCGTGAACCTGCCGCGTCCGGACCAGCGCATCACCCTGGCGCTGGACGCCCTGCTGCATGGCCAGCCGCTGAAGCTGGCGGGCACGCTGGGTTCCCCGGCGCTGCTGCTGCCGCCGGGCACGCCCGGGGCGATGCAGGGCGTCTATCCCATTGACATCACGCTGAACGCCGGCAGCGCCAGCGCCACGGTGAAGGGCGGCATCGCCCGCCCGGCGCAGGTGGCTGGCATCGACCTGGCCATTGGCCTGCGTGTGCCGGACGTGGCGGCGTTGGCGCCGCTGGCCGGCGGTGCGGCCCTGCCGCCGATCAAGGACCTCGCGCTCGACTTCCAGCTGGTGGAACGCAGCGCCGCCTTCGCCTCCGGCGCGCATCTGCGCGGGCTGCGGCTGACCTCCTCGGCGGCGGACATGACCGGCGACCTGACGCTGATCATCGGCCAGCGCACCGGGCTGAACGGCCGGCTGGCCTCCACCCGGGTGAACCTGGATGCGCTGCAACCGCCGCCCCGCCCGGCCGCCGCCGGCGCCCCGGCCGCGGCGCCTGCGCCACCCGCCCGCAACGATGGCCGCGTCATCCCCGACACGGCGCTGCCGCTGGATGCGCTGAAGCTGCTGGAAGCCGACCTGCGCTGGACCATCGGCGAGTTCCTGGCCAGTGGCGCCAGCCTGAAGGACGTGGTCCTGGTCTTCGCCGCGCAGAATGGCCAGGCCCGGCTGGATGAGCTTTCGGCGACCTCGCCCGGTGGCCGGGTGCAACTGCGCGCCGCCGCCGATGTGACGATGGAGCCGCCGACAGTGCAGCTGGCCGTCCGCACCGACCAGCTGGACGCGCCTGCCTTGATGAATGGCCTGGGCATGCCGAACCAGGCGGTCAGCGGCAAGATCGACCTGGATGTCGATGTCCGCGGCCGTGGCCGCACAGTGCGCCAGGTGGCCGGCAGCCTGACTGGCTATGCGGGCATCGCCATCACCAGCCTGCAAAGCCGCGGCAACAGCCCCGAGACCTTCCTGGGCCGCGCCTTGCTGCAACTGCAACAGGCGGTTCCCGCCGGTGGCGCCCTGCTTGGCCAGGGCATCGGCATCGCCTGCGCCGCCTTCCGCTTCGACACCGAGGCTGGCATCGCCCGCAGCCGCGCGCTGTTCCTGGACACCACGCTGGGCAAGGTGGGTGGCGGCGGCTCGGTCTCGTTGCGGGACGAACAGCTGAACCTGCGGCTGGACACCGACCTGTCGCTGCCGATCCCGGGCCTCAGCCTGATCCATATCCGCGCGCCGGTGCCGGTTACCGGCAGCTTCGCCGCGCCGCGCTTCGACTACGGCGCGGTGGCGGCCGGCGCGGCGACCGGCACGGTGGCCGGTGCGGCCGGCCAGGTGCTCAACGGCGTCGGCGGCATCGGCGGCGCCAACAACCCGCTGGGCGGCCTGCTGGGCGGCGCGGCCGGTGCGGTAACGGGCGCGGCCGGCGGTGGCGAGCTTTCCGACTGCGCCACGCAGCTGGCCCTCGCCCGCAGCGGCCGGCAGGGGCCGGTGCCGGCCTCGGCGGTGCCAACCCGCCAGGCGGCGCCGGCGCGTCCGGCGGCCCCGGCCACCGGCACGACTCCCGCCATTCCCGGTGTTGGTGCGGTGCCCCAGGGGCTGCGGGGGCTTTTCGGGCGGTGAGCCAGGGTCCACATAGCCGGCCATGAAGAGGTTCTGGGACAGCGCCGCGCATGCGGCGCAGCCGGGTGGCGGCTTTGGTGTGCTGCTGGACAGTCGCCCGGTGCGGCTGCCCAGCGGCACGCCGCTGCTGGTGGCTAGCCAGGCGTTGGCCGAGGCGATCGCCGCCGAATGGAATGCCGCTGGCGGCGCCAAGGGCGGCGAGATGAGCATGGAGGACGTGCCGCTCACCCGCCTGGCCGGCACCGCACAGGAACGCCTGGCGGTGAACGCGGCAGCGCAGATCGAGGGGCTGGCCAAGTTCGCCGAGACCGACCTGCTCTGCTACCGCGCCGAGGACGGCAAGCTGGCCGAGCGCCAGGCCGCCGAATGGCAGCCACTGCTGGACTGGGCGGCGCTGCAACTGGACGCGCCGCTGCGGGTGACCGCCGGGCTTATGCCGGTGGTGCAACCGGCGGAGGCGCTGGCCGCGCTGCATCGGGCGGTGGCGGCCTGCACCGCGCTGGAACTGGCCGCGCTGGGCCTGCTGGTGCCGGCCATGGGCAGCCTGGTGCTGGCGCTGGCGGTGCTGCATGGCCGGGTGGACGCGGCCGAGGCGCACGCGCTTTCCACCATGGACGAGACCTTCCAGGAGGAGTTCTGGGGCACCGACCCGGCTTCCGAGAACAAGCGGGCGCGTGGCGCCGCCGATGTGGCGCTGGCCGCCCGGCTGCTGGCGTTGAGCCGCGAGGGCTGAGCCGATGCAGGGCCGGATGCTCCGCATCGAAGGCCGGGTGCAGGGGGTGGGCTACCGCGACTGGCTGCTGCGCGAGGCTACCCGCCTGGGGCTGGATGGCTGGGTCCGCAACCTGGCGGATGGCAGCGTGCAGGCGCTGGTTTCCGGTGGGGAAGCCGCGGTGCAGGCCCTGCTGGCGCTGGCCAGGCGCGGGCCGATGCTGGCCCGGGTGGATGCGATCACCGAGGAATTCGCGCCGCCGCCGGAGGCACCTGGTTTCAGGCGTACCTAGCTTAGGTCACCCACTCTTCCCTTGCTTTCGCAGGCGCGAACGCGCATACCGCCAGCCGTCGGCACCCTAACGGGAGCCACCATCGTGCCCCGACCGCGTGAGCGGCGCCCTTGCCCAAGAATGGCCGGGCCGCGCCGGACTGTCGGGCCACCGCATAGAATATGCACGGCATGACCCAGCCACGCGGGGTCGCCACCCCGAAACCCGCGGCTCGGCGCGCCCCATGCGGCGCGCGGTCGCGCGATGGACTGTATTCATAACGTGACAAGTTTCACCGACCTCAACCTGGCCGAGCCCCTGCTGCGCGCCCTGGGCGAAAGCGGCTACACCACCCCCACGCCGATCCAGGCGCAGGCGATCCCGAAGGTGATGGAAGGCCGCGACCTGCTGGGCATTGCCCAGACCGGCACCGGCAAGACCGCCGCCTTCGCCCTGCCCATCCTGCACAAGCTGGCCGCTTCCGGTGGCCGCCCGCCGCGCGGTGGCTGCCGCGTGCTGGTGCTGAGCCCGACGCGCGAACTGGCCACCCAGATCGCCGACAGCTTCAAGACCTATGGCAAGCACCTGGGCCACAGCGTCACCACCATCTTCGGTGGCGTGCCGCACGGCCCGCAGCGCCGCGCCCTGGGGAATGGCGTGGACGTGGTGGTCGCCACTCCGGGCCGCCTGATGGACCACCTGGCCGCCGGCACCGCCCGGCTGGACCGCGTGGAAGTGCTGGTGCTGGATGAAGCCGACCAGATGCTGGACAAGGGCTTCCTGCCCGCGATCCGCCAGGTCTGCGGCGCCGTGCCGCGCGGCCGGCAGACGCTGTTCTTCAGCGCCACCATGCCGACCGAGATCGCCAAGCTGGCGGCCGACCTGCTGAACCAGCCGGTGCGCGTCGAGGTGGCACCGGTCGCCTCCACCGCCGAGCGGGTGAACCAGCGCGTGCTGCACATCGAGGCCGGGCGTAAGCGCGGCCTGCTGGCGCAGCTGCTGCGTGGCGAAGGCGTCGGCCGCACCCTGGTCTTCGCCCGCACCAAGCACGGCGCCGACCGCGTGGTGAAGCAGCTGGAGCAGGATGGCCTGGCCTCCAACGCCATCCATGGCAACAAGAGCCAGGGCCAGCGCGAGCGCGCCCTGTGGGAGTTCCGCGAGGGCCGCGCGCCGATCCTCGTCGCCACCGACATCGCGGCCCGCGGGATCGACGTGGATGGCATCACCCATGTGGTGCAGTACGACCTGCCGGACACGCCCGAGAGCTATGTCCACCGCATCGGCCGCACCGCCCGTGCCGGCGCTTCCGGCGAAGCCGTGGCGCTGTGTGCGCCGGATGAGCTGGAGAAGCTGTGGGCGGTGGAGAAGCTGATCCGCAACGACATTCCCGCCGAGGACATGCGCCACGACCAGAGCGTTTCCCTGGTGAAGCCGACCGGGCGTGGCAGCAAGTTCCAGCCGCAGGGGCCGGCCCGCAGCGGCCGCCCGGGTGGCGGTGGTGGCCGTGGCCAGGGTGGGCCGAAGCCGCAGCGCAGCGGTGGTGGCGGCCAGGGTGCGCCGCGCCCGCAGGGCGGCCCGGGCGAGCGCCGTGGTGGCGAAGCCCCGGCCGGCGATGCGACGCGTCGACGCCCCGCGGCAGCGGCAGTGGCCAGCGGCGACCCGCGGCCGGAACGCGCGGCCTGGCGCAACGCCGATTTCCGCGACGCGGCGCCAGAGCCGGCGCGCAGCGGCCGGCGTGGGTAGGTAGTTCCGCCGGCGCGCAGGGGCCGGCGTGGGTAAGTAGCGCGCCCGAGCGTAGTGGCCGGCGTGGGTAGGTAACGCTGCCGGCGCGTAGCGGCCGGCGTGGGTAGGTAGCCCTGCCGGCGCGCAGCGGCCGGCGTGGGTAGCTTCAGGCCGCCCCGCAGCGGCCGATCTGTCTATATAAAACGCCGGCCCACAATGGCCGGCGTTTTGCGTTACTGGCCGGCGCTCAGCTTGTTGCGGATATCCGCTTCCAGATTGCGGACCCAGAAGTTGTAATGCGAATGGATGGCCCCATTATTGGCCATCAGACCGGTACTGTCGCGGTAGGTGATGCGGAACTGCCGCTGATCGAACGTGATATCGACTGTCGCCGAGTATTTGTCCGCCACCTGCCTGGCGCGCAGCTGCCCGCTCGCCATGCGTTCAACCCGCCAGGCGCGCACCTGCGCCCCGGCGATGATCAGGGCCTCAATCCGCGCCAGCGGCAGCGACTGGGCCGAAAGCGGGATGGGTTCAGCCGGGTTGTAGATGGGCTGCTGCTTGTAGGCGCAGCCGGCCAGCATGACGACGGCCAGCAGGACAATCAGGCGCTTCATGGCGCTTTCCTCCAAGGGCTTTTGATGCGCAGGAAGATTGACGCCGGTGCCGGCTGGCGCGCAAGCGACCATTCAGCCCGGGGCGAGGTTTGGGTCGAACACTCCCGCCCACTCCCCCATCATCGCCGCCTGCACCTCCGCCACCGTCGCCACCACCCCCAGCGCAGCCAGGCTGGTCACCCCGTGCTCGCTGATTCCGCATGGCACGATCCCGCCGAAATGGCTCAGCTCCGGCTCCACGTTCAGTGCCACGCCGTGCCAGGTCACCCAGCGCGTCACCCGCACCCCCAGCGCGCCGATCTTCTCCTCCACGCCGTCATGCGCCACCCAGATGCCGACGCGCCCCTCCCGCCGCTCGCCCCGCACGTTGAAGCGCCACAGCGTGCGGATCAGCCATTCCTCCAGCTGATGGACGTAGCGGCGCACATCCTTGCCGCGGCGGTTCAGGTCCAGCATCACATAGCCGGTCACCTGGCCCGGCCCGTGATAGGTCCATTGCCCGCCCCGCCCGGCGGCAAAGGTCGGGAAGCGCGGATCCACCAGGTCCTCGGCCCGGGCGGAGGTGCCGGCCGTATAGGTTGGCGGGTGCTCCAGCAGCCACACCAGCTCCGGCGCGGTGCCGGCCCGAATGGCGGCCACCCGGGCTTCCTGGGCCGCAAGCGCCTCCGGATAGGGCACCTGGGCGTCCGAAATCGCCCATTCTACGCCGGAAGCGTCGAGGTGCGTTGAAGCCGGCGGGATCATCGGTTATACGCCCCGGCTCTACCGACTATGCGGTCATGGCGGAATGGTAGACGCGCCAGCTTGAGGTGCTGGTGGGGGAAACCCCGTGGAAGTTCGAATCTTCTTGACCGCATATTCCAGTCCTAGGGCCGCGCCGCGCCAGGTGCACGCCGGCCGGGCATCCTAATCCCCTTCTGCCGCGCCGAAAAACGCCCTTTGCTCAGGCCTTGTCGGTCCGCATGCCGCGCTGGCACTGGTGCCCCGCATGGGTGGCGCCGCCCAGTGCTGCACCCGGGAATGCGCCTTCCTGTCCGGTGCCAGCCACGCGGCCGAACTGCCCCGGAGGCTCGGAGGGGGCCGAGTTCCACCGCCCTGCCGGCCGCCAGCCCCAAGGCGGTGGTGCACTGCGGGCGGGCATGCGACCCAGCGGGTTTGACACCGAGCCGCCCCGCCTGCGCTACTGGCCCCAACAGGGGAAGCCGCGACTGAGCCCGCCATTCCCCGGCTGTCCGGAAGGCCGAGACCATGCGCTTTGAGCCACTGCACCAGCACTTCGCCGCCCGCGTGCTGGCGTTCGATATGCGCCAGCCGATGGACGCCGCCGCCGCGCGGGAATTCGAGCAGGCGATCGACCACTTCGCCGTGCTGGTCTTCCCGGCCCAAGCCGCTGATGACGCCCAGCAACTGGCCTTCACCGCCAACTTTGGCCCACCCGATATCGGCCGCAAGAAGGCGGTCAAGTCGGCCGATGCGCGCATTCCCGAACAGATGATCGACCTCTCGAACCTCGACGAGAATGGCTATGTGATCGACGCCAACCATCGCCGGGTGTTGTCGCTGATGGGCACCAGGCTGTGGCATTCGGACAGCAGCTACCAGCGGCCGGCGGCGAAGTATTCAATGCTCCGGGCTGTCCGGGTGCCCGATTGGGGCGGCGAGACCGAGTTCGCGGATTGCCGCGCCGCCTATGACGCCCTGCCGCCGGCGCTGTTGGCCGAGGCCGCGGATCGCTTTGCCGAACATTGGGTGCATCACTCGCGCTCCACCTTGGGCTGGGAGCCGACGGCGGAAGAAATCCGCGGCGCCATGCCGCCGGTGCGGTGGCCACTGGTGCGGGTGCATCCCGGCAGCGGCCGGCGCGCCTTGTACCTGGGTGCCCATGCCCGGCGCGTGCTGGGCATGGCACTGCCGGCCGGGCGGATTCTGCTGAGGGATTTGCAGGAGCACGCCACCCAGCATGAGTTCGTCTATCGCCACGCCTGGCAGCCCGGCGACCTGGTGCTGTGGGACAACCGGGCGGTGATGCATCGGGGCTGCCGCTACGACCTTGCCCAGATCAGGGACATGCGGCGGACCACCGTGTTGGACCCTGCATCAGTCGATGAACGCGATTGCGGCCCGGACGCTGAAGCAGCCTGACGACGCGGCCGCCGTTTCGGGTATAAGCCCCACCACGAGGGGGACCCCATGGACGAAGACATCCGCAAGGACGCGCTGGACTATCATCGGCTGCCGCGCCCGGGAAAGCTCTCCATCGAGCCGACCAAGCGCATGGCCAATCAGCGCGACCTGTCGCTGGCCTATTCCCCCGGCGTGGCGGCGGCCTGCGAGGAGATCGCCCGCGACCCCGACAAGGCCTGGGACTACACCAGCCGCGGCAACCTGGTGGCGGTGATCACCAATGGCACCGCGGTGCTGGGCCTGGGCGCCATCGGCGCGCTGGCCAGCAAGCCGGTGATGGAGGGCAAGGCGGTCCTCTTCAAGAAATTCGCCTCCATCGACAGCATCGACATCGAGATTGACGAGCGCGACCCGGACAAGCTGATCGAAGTGATCGCGGCGCTGGAGCCGAGCTTCGGCGCCATCAACCTGGAAGACATCAAAGCGCCGGAATGCTTCGAGGTGGAGCGCCGCCTGCGCGAGCGGATGAAGATCCCGGTCTTCCACGACGACCAGCACGGCACCGCCATCATCGTCGCCGCCGCAGTGCGCAATGGCTTGCTGCTGCAGGGCAAGGAACTGTCAGAAGTCCGCCTGGTCAATACCGGTGGCGGCGCCGCGGCCCTCGCTTGCCTGGACCTGCTGGTGGCCATGGGGCTGAAGCGCGAGAACGTCACGGTCTGCGACATCAAGGGCGTGGTCTATGAAGGCCGCACCGAAATGATGGACCCCTACAAGGCGCGTTACGCCCAGCGCACCAATGCCCGCAGCCTGGAGGAGGTGCTGGAAGGCGCCGATGTGTTCCTCGGCCTTTCGGCACCGCGGGTGTTGAAGGCGGAATGGCTGCACAAGCTGGCGCCGAAGCCGTTGATCTTTGCCCTGGCCAACCCGGAGCCGGAAATCCTGCCGGAAGCCGTCCGCGCGGTGCGGCCGGACGCCATCGTGGCGACGGGGCGCAGCGACTACCCCAACCAGGTCAACAACGTCCTCTGCTTCCCCTTCATCTTCCGCGGCGCGCTGGATGTCGGCGCCGAGCAGATCAACGAGGCGATGAAGGTCGCCGCCGCCGATGCCATCGCCAGCCTGGCGCGGCAGGAAGCGAGCGAGGTGGTGGCCGCGGCCTATGGCGGCACCGCGCCGGTGTTCGGGCCGGACTACATCATCCCGCGCCCCTTCGACCCGCGGCTGATCCTGGAAGTGGCGCCGGCGGTGGCCCGTGCCGCGATGGAAAGCGGCGTGGCGCGCCGGCCCATGGCGGATTTCGATGCCTATCGGCGCCAGTTGGAAGGCTATGTATTCCGCTCCGGCGACCTGATGCGTCCGGTATTCGAGGCGGCGCGCAAGAACCTGCGCCGCGTGGTCTACTCGGAAGGCGAGGACGAGCGCACGTTGCGCGCGGTGCAGACCGTGCTGGACGAGGGCATTGCCGAGCCGGTGCTGATCGGCCGCCGCGCGGTGATCGAGGGCCGGGCGCGGGCAATGGGCCTGCGGATGGATTTCTCCGAGAGCGTCGAAATCTTCGACCCGACCGAGGGCGGCCCGCGGGTGGAGCAGTTGCAGGCGCTGTACCAGCAGCGTGTCGGCCGGCGTGGCGTGCCGCCCGAGGCCGCGGCGCGGCGCGTCGGCAACCGACCAACGGTGACTGCCAGCTGCATGCTGGAAGCCGGCATGGTGGACGCGGCGCTGTGCGGCGGCACCGGCAATTGGATGCGGCAGTGGCACTACGCCTTCGATATCATCGGCAAGCGCGAGGATGTCGGCCGGGTCTATGGGCTTTCGGCCGTGATCCTGACCACCGGGACCCTGTTCGTGGTGGACACGCACCTGCTGGTGGACCCGGATGCCGAGCAGGTGGCGGAGATGACGATCCTGGCGGCGGAACAGGTGCAGGCCTTCGGGATCTCGCCACGGGCCGCGTTGCTCTCGCATTCCAGCTTCGGTGCCAGCCACGCGCCGAGCGCCCGCAAGATGCGCGATGCGCTGGCCCTGGTGAAGGCGCGCGCGCCGCATTTGCCGGTGGATGGCGAAATGCATGCAGACGCGGCGCTGGTCGCGGCGATCCGCAACAAGGCGGTGGCCGACAGCCCGCTGGAGGGGGCGGCGAACCTGCTGGTGATGCCGAACCTGGATGCGGCGAATATCGGCTTCAACCTGGTCAAGGCGGCCGGCGACGGCTTGCAGGTGGGCCCGCTGCTGCTGGGCATGAACAAGCCGGTGCATATCCTGGTTCCGGCCGTGACCGCCCGCGGCATCGTCAACCTGACCGCGCTGGCGGTGCACCAGGCCAATGCGTTGCGCGAGGAGCGCATGGGGTGAGGTTGCGCGAGGAGCGCACGAAGTAGGTTGCGCGAGGAGCGCACGAAGTAGGTTGAGCGAGGAGCGCACGAAGTAGGTTGCGCGAGTAGCGCACCAAGCAGGTTGTGCGAGGAGTTGGAGGCTGCGGATGGGTCGGCAGGAGGTCGCTGCCGAGTATGACGCGGGCTGGTCAGCTTTGGCGGCCGGCAAGCCGGAAAAGGCTCACCGAATATTCTTCGGACTTAAGGAGGCGTGGCCTGGGCGCCCAGGCATATGGATCGGCTTGGCCCGTGCTGCGCTGGCGCTTCAGCAGCCCGAGGAAGCCTTGCGTCTGGCAGAAGAAGCGAAGGAGCGTTCCACTTCCGTAAATCCTGCCTGGTTTGCCATCCGGGCGCTGGCCCATCTCGCACTGCGAGAGCCTGGAGAGGCCGAAGCCGCTCTCCGCGAATGGATCGCCTTCATGCCCAGCGCGTGGGAGCCACACTGGCGTTTGATGAACCTGATGAGCCAGACCTTTCGTCAGGAGGAGGCTATGGCTTGGTTGCAGGAGTGTGCGCCACGCTTCGCTACCCATGACGCCCTTCCTGGGCTGCGGGTACAGTTGCTCATCAGCTTGCACCGGCTGAGGGAAGCGGCGTCAGTTGCACGAGAGGCGATCCCGCAAATGGTATCGGCGACTGGCTTGGTGCATCTTTTTCCCTTGTTGCCGAGACTTTTTGGGGAGCACGAGTCCTGTGTCGCCGTTTGGCGCTCGATGCGCATGCGCCTTGACGCGCTGGAGGGACAGGCCGGTAGGGACGACTTGTCAGGCGCCCTGTCCGTACGGCTGCGTTTCGCTCTGGGTGAGTATTCTGCGTTCGGCGACGAGGCTCAGGCTCTTCTTAGCGGTGGCCGTGCCGGCACCTTGGCAATACCATTACGAGACACTCTTCGAGGTCGAGCGGTATCACAGGTCGATGCCAGGCAACAGTCCAAGGTTTTCGTTGTAGGGCTGTCGAAAACAGGTGCTACTTCCCTCACGGTAGCATTAAGCCAACTAGGCTACATTTCCCATCACTGGTCGAACCCGCTGACCTACCGGATGCTCCGAGCCCACGACGCGGACTTGTATGATGCCCTGTCCGATATTCGTGTAGTAGATTTGTTATCGGAGTTGCCAGAGCGCTATCCTCAGGCCCGATTTATTCTTTCAACGAGGCGGTGCACGAACTGGGTTGAAGTGATGCGCCGACACTACCACCGTTTACATGGCACGGTGGATTTCAACGCGCTGCGCGGCCTACAGCACTATCCGCTCACACTGAATCAGTGTGAGCGGATAGTGCTGTAGTTTCAGTATTTTGTAGGGCAAGAAATCCGTTTCGATGATCCCATCAGAACGGATATTGCTCTAGTGGATAACCTCGATACTTGCCCCCATGGCCAGCGCTGGCAACGAATGCACAAGAAACGCTACACGGACCATGGTGATTTTGCTGCTGCTTGGAATGCGCACGAAGACCGCGTACACGCCATATTCTCCAACAAGCAGGACCGGCTGCTTCGATTTGACCCATTTCAGGGTGACGGCTGGTCTGAACTATGGCGGTTCCTGGGACGGCCCGCCCGCGACGGCAGCTTCCCTCATGAAAATATTGCGCCAGGTTGAAGTTCCAATGCGGGCTACCGCGCCACCGCGCCCAGCCCCAGCCGCGCCACCGCGTCCGCCGGGTTGCTTGGCGGGCGCTGCTGCAACTCCATCAGCGCCACCGGCTGGGTTGGGTGCAGCGTCACCTCGATCTCCCGCGCCTGGCCGCGGATGAAGCGCTGAACCGCCTCCCGCACCTGCGCCAGGGCTGGCTGCGCCAGCAGGCCACCGGCCATGTTGGCGTATTGCTCACGCAATTGGGCTTCGGGTGTGTTGCTCTCGCGGGCCTGCTGGCCCAGCACGCGCCCGACCAGCCCCTGGTCGATGTAGCGCAGCCCCGCCGAGATCAGCCGCAGACCCTCGAAGCTGCCGCGCTGCATCGCCGCGGTGGAAGCGCCATCACCGGTGAAGGCCAGCGACAGGGTGCCCATGTCGCGCCCGACGAGCGACATGGAGGGTAACTCCATCCTGCCGGTGGCGGGGTCGTAGCGGCTGTCCGCGGTCAGGTCGAACAGCAGGAAGCCGTAGCCCAGCCGCTGCATCCAGGGCGCTGCCTCGCCGATCGGGTTCACCCGCAGCGCCCGCAGCGCGAAGCTGCCGGTGCCGATGCCCTCGGCCGGTTGGTCGCTGACCAGCCGCAGCGAGCCGATGCTGCCAAGCGCGCCATTATCCGGCCCGGTCGCGGTCACCTCTTCCATCTCCAGCGCCAGGCGCCCGCTGAGCGGCGGCTGCTGGCCGCGCGCCAGGGTGGTGGCGACGGTCGCGATATCCATGCCGCGCAGCACCGCACGGCGCATCGTCAGGCCGCGCAACGGCTCATTCGCCCGCGTCCGCACCGCCAGGTCCGACATCGAGAAGCGGGTTTGCCGGCCTGGCCCATAGTCTTCCAGCGCGGCCTGGCCGAGGCGGACCTCGTTATCCCGGCCGCCGCGCACCAGCAGGCCGGCAACGCGCAGGCTGTCCAGCGTCACCAGGTCCGGCGTGCGGGGCTGGCCGGCGGCCGCGGCGCGCACGGTCAGCCCGGCGATCTGGGCGCGCTCCAGCGTGAAGGTGTTGTCGCCGTCCTGGAAGCTCAGGTTGCGCGCCTCGGCCTCGCCCAGGCCGTCGTCGCGCAGGTCGTCCAGGGCCAGGGTCTCGATCCGCAGCGGCTTGCCGGCGCTGGTCATGGTGACGCCCGAAAGCCGCACCGTGCCGCGGGCCGGGTCGGTCACCTCGGCGCGGGCATAGGCCAGGGTGATGTCGGCACCCAGCAGGCTGCGCAGCCGGCCAACCGCGGTGGGCTCGTCGATTGGGGCGGGGACGTTGGGGGCCTGGGCGCGTGGTGCGGGGGCGCCCGGGGTTTGTGGCGCGGGGGCGCCCGGAGTTTGTGGCGCTGGGGCGCCCGGGGTTTGTGGCGCGGGGGCGCCCGGGGTTTGTGGTGCAGGCGCGCCTGGGGTTTGTGTCCCGGGGGCGCCCTGCGCTGGGGGCGGTGTCGTCGGCGCGGCGCCGGCTGGCGGCTTGCCGGGTACCGCGGGGCCCTGCGCCGGGGGCGGCGCCGGCGCCGGCTTGGTGCTCGGCGGGGCAGGCGTGCCGGCCGGCGGCGGCTTCTGCGCCTCGGCCACGCCGAGGGCCAGGCCACCGGCCAACAGGCTGGCCAGCGCCAGTCTCCCCATGTGCCGCATCGCCATCTCCTTGCTTTCGCCTACAGTAGAGCGCGCCATCGTCCTGCCTGCCAACGACGCCCGCGTGATTTTGTGATCGATCAGTCTACCCTGGCAGGGTCGCCGAGGCTTCCCCATGTCCACCGTATGAGCAACCTGCCCGAAAAGCCCAAGGCGCCGACGGCTTCCGCGGCGGTCAGCGCCTTCCTGAAGCGGGTCGAGGCGATGCCGCAGGCCAGGCCGGCCAATGGTCGCCGTGGCCGCCTGGTCTTCGCCATGGATGCCACCGCCAGCCGCCAGCCCAGCTGGGACCGCGCTTGCCGGTTGCAGGGGGAAATGTTCCTGGCCACGCGCGACATGGGCGGCCTGGCGGTGCAACTGGCGTATTATCGCGGCTTCATGGAACTCGCCGCGACCCCCTTCCTGACCGATTCGGCCGACCTGACCCGGCGCATGACCGGCGTGCAGTGCCTGGGCGGCCAGACCCAGATCGGCCGGCTGCTGCAACACGTCCTTGCCGAAAGCCGGCAGGACCGGGTGAACGCCCTGGTCTTCGTCGGCGACGCGGTGGAGGAGCCGATCGACCCGCTCTGCCACCTGGCCGGCCAGTTGGGGCTGCAGGGCACGCCGATCTTCGTCTTCCATGAGGGCGACAATGCCCAGGCCGGGGCCGGCTTCCGGCAACTCGCGAGGATCAGCGGCGGGGCCTATGCGCCGTTTGATGGCGCCTCGGCCGGGGCGCTGGCCGAATTGCTGCGGGCGGTCGCGGTCTTCGCCGCCGGCGGCCGCGCGGCCTTGACCCGGCTGGGCGGCCAGGCGGCGCAACGCATTGCCGGGCAGTTGCCCGCGCCGAAGCGGTAGGGCGGCGTGGCTGCGCTTCTCCTCGGTGGGTTGGCATTGGCCTTTGGGCTGTGGCTGCTGCGGCTGTTCGCCACGGCGCCGGTGGAGAAGGTCCGCAAGGCGTTGGTCTGGGGGGCCGCCACGCTGGCGGTGGTGCTGGGCGGGTTGCTGCTGGTCAGCGGCCGCGGGATGCAGGCCCTATGGGCGGCGGGACTTTTCGCGCCGGCGCTGTGGCGCTGGTGGCAGCGGGCCCGATTCGCCGGCCTGTTCCGCCAGGGTGGCAATCAGGCTGGCGGCGCCACCGGCCAGGGCCAGGAAACCGCGGTCGAGACCGCCTGGCTGGCGATGCGGCTGGATCATGCCAGCGGCGAGATGAGCGGCAGGGTGCGGCAGGGCCGCTTCGCCGACCGCGAACTGGCCGAGCTGGACCTGCCCGACCTGCTGGCGCTGCTGGCCGAATGCCGCGGCCAGGACCCGGACTCCGTGCCCCTGCTGGAAGCCTGGCTGGACCGGGCCAGGCCGGATTGGCGGGAGGCCGAGGCGGAACCGGCCCCGGCGCCGCCGGGCGGGGCTGGCATGGACCGGGCCGAGGCGCTGGCCGTGCTTGGCCTTTCGGAAGGGGCGACGCGGGAGGAGATCCGCGCCGCGCACCGCAGGTTGATGCAGGCGGCGCATCCGGACCATGGTGGCAGCGACTGGCTTGCGGCGCGGGTGAACCAGGCCAGGGATTTATTGATACGATAGCGGTTTATACGCCCGACACAATGCGACGGTAACCGTCTTGCGCCTGTACTGCCCCAGGGCTACGGGCCTATTCGTCCTTCAGAAGACCCACCCAGGGAGATTTCCTTGCCTGCATTGAAGCCGTTGAAGAAGGCCGTCCTGCCGGTTGCCGGCCTGGGCACTCGCTTCCTGCCCGCCACCAAGGCGATGGCCAAGGAAATGCTTCCCGTCGTCGACCGGCCGCTGATCCAGTACGCCGTCGATGAGGCCCGCGAGGCGGGGATCGAGCAGTTCTGCCTGATCACCGGCCGCGGCAAGACCGCCATCGTCGAGCATTTCGACGTGGCCTATGAGCTGGAGCGCACCCTGGCGGAGCGCAACAAGCAGGCCGAGTTGGCCGTGCTGCGCGGCATGGCGATGGAGCCCGGCAGCATGGTCACGGTGCGCCAGCAGGTGCCGATGGGCCTTGGCCACGCGATCTGGTGCGCCCGCAGCTTCATCGCCGACGAGCCCTTCGCGATCCTGCTGCCGGACGACCTGATGCAGTGCGACGTCAGCTGCACCAAGCAGCTGGCCGACGCCTACATGGAGACCGGCGGCAATGTCGTCGCCATCGAGGAAGTGCCGATGGAGCGCGTCAACAAGTATGGCGTGCTGGATGTGGACAAGGACATGGGCCGGCTGGTGAGCGTGAAGGGCCTGGTGGAGAAGCCGCCCATCGACCAGGCGCCGTCCAACCTGACCGTCATCGGCCGCTATGTATTGATGCCGGAAGTCATCGGCCATCTCGCGAAGATGGAAAAGGGTGCCGGCGGCGAAGTGCAGTTGACCGACGGCATGGCCAAGCTGATCGGCCACCAGCCCTTCCATGGCGTGCGGTACGAGGGCAAGCGCTTCGACTGCGGCGACAAGACCGGCTTCCTGGAAGCGCAGATCGCCTTCGCCCTGAAGCGCGACGACATGGCGCCGGCGGTGCGCGAGTTCCTGAAGAAGTACACCTGAGCGCGGAGACGGCCTGATGCGCATCGCCATGGTGGGGGCCGGCTATGTCGGCCTGGTCTCCGGTGCCTGCTTCGCCGAATTCGGCGTCGACGTATGCATCGTGGACACCGACGCCAGCAAGGTGTCGGCGCTGCGTGACGGGCGGATCCCGATCTATGAGCCCGGCCTGGACAAGCTGGTGCTGGACAATGCCCGCGACGGACGGCTGAGCTTCACCACCAGCCTGGACGAAGCGGTGCATGGCGCCGACGCGGTGTTCCTCGCGGTCGGCACGCCCAGCCGGCGCGGCGATGGCCATGCCGACCTCAGCTACGTCTTTGCCGCCGCCGAGCAGGTGGCCAGGGCGGCCAAGGGCCCGGTGGTGCTGGTGACCAAGTCCACCGTGCCGGTCGGCACCGGCGCCCGGGTGAAGGCGCTGGTGCAGGCGGCGCGGCCGGACCTGGATATCGCCGTGGCGTCCAACCCGGAATTCCTGCGGGAAGGCAACGCCATCGGCGACTTCATGCGGCCGGACCGCGTGGTCATCGGCGTGGAGGAAGGCGCTTCCGGCGAACGCGCGCTGGCGGTGCTGAAGCGGCTGTACCGGCCGCTCTACCTGTTCGAGACGCCGATCGTGGCGACCAGCATCGAGACGGCGGAGCTGATCAAATACGCCGCGAACGCGTTCCTGGCGGTCAAGATCACCTTCATCAACGAGATGGCCGACCTGTGCGAGAAGGTCGGCGCCGACGTGCACGACGTGGCGCGCGGCATCGGGCTGGATGGCCGCATCGGGCGCAAGTTCCTGCATCCCGGCCCCGGCTATGGCGGCAGTTGCTTCCCGAAGGATACGCTGGCGCTGGCCCGCACCGCGCAGGATTACGGCGCGCCGGTGCGGCTGGTGGAAACCACCATCGCGGTGAACGACGCCCGCAAGGAGCAGATGGCGGCGCGCGTCGTCGCGGCCTGCGGCGGCAGCGTGGCGGGCAAGGTGGTGGCGGTGCTGGGCCTGGCCTTCAAGCCGGAGACCGACGACATGCGCGACAGCACCGCGCTGGTGCTGGTGCCGCAGCTGGTCGCCGCCGGCGCCACGGTGCGCGCCTTCGACCCCGCCGCGGTGGCCAATGCCCGGCCGCTGCTGCCGGCCGCGGTGCACTATGCCGAGAATGCGCTGGACGCGGCGCAGGGCGCCGATTGCCTGGTGCTGCTGACCGAATGGAACGAGTTCCGCGCGCTGTCGCCCGAGCGGCTGAAGGCGGCGATGCGGGGCGATGTTCTGCAGGATTTGCGTAACGTGTATGATCCCGAGGCGATGCGGGCGGCCGGCTTCCGCTACGGCAGCATCGGCCGGCCCTGAGACGAGGATTGCAGCCATGACGGTTTTCAACCACCAGTTCGACGGCACCGTGCTGCGCGAATACGACATTCGCGGCATTGTCGGTAAGACGCTGAAGCCGGAGGATGCCTTCGCCATCGGCCGCTGCTTCGGCAGCGTCATCGCCCGTGCCGGCGGCAAGAAGATCGCGGTCGGCATGGATGGCCGCGTGTCCTCGCCGGAACTGGAGCCGCAGCTGGTGGCGGGCCTGCGCGCCTGCGGGCTGGAGGTGCTGCGCGTTGGCCTGGTGGCGACGCCGATGACCTACTTCGCCACCTATGCGCTGCATGCTGATGGCTGCGTGATGGTGACCGGCAGCCACAATCCGCCTGACTACAACGGCTTCAAGATGATGATCGGCAAGAAGCCGTTCTTCGGCGCCGCGATCCAGGAGATTGGCCGCATGGCCCGCGAGGGCGATGTGGTGCCGGTGGCCGAGGGCAGCGACCGCAAGGTGGACGTGACCGAGCAATACGCCGACCGCGTGATGCAGGACTATGACGGCGGCGACCGCAAGCTGACGGTGGTGTGGGACCCCGGCAATGGCAGCGGCTGCGACATCACCAAGGTGCTGACCGCGCGGCTGCCGGGCGAGCACTTCATCATCAACGGCCAGGTGGACGGCACCTTCCCGAACCACCACCCGGACCCGACGGTGGCGAAGAACCTGGAGCAGCTGATCGCCGAGGTGGCCAAGCAGAAGGCCGATCTGGGCATCGCCTTCGATGGCGACGCCGACCGCATCGGCGTGGTGGATGGCGAAGGCAATATCCTGTTCGGCGACCAGCTGCTGGTGGTGCTGGCGCGGGACGTGCTGAAGACCCATCCGGGCGGCACCATCATCGCCGATGTGAAGGCCAGCCAGGTGCTGTTCGACGAGATCGCCAAGGCCGGCGGCACGCCGCTGATGTGGAAGACCGGGCACAGCCTGATCAAGAGCAAGATGGCGGAGACCGGCAGCCCGCTGGCCGGCGAGATGAGCGGCCATATCTTCTTCGCGGACAAGTGGTACGGCTTCGACGACGCGCCCTATTCCGCGGTCCGCCTGCTCGGCATCATCGCCCGCAGCAGCGAGACACTCGGAGAAATGCGCGCTGGCCTGCCGGTGGTGATCAACACGCCGGAGCTGCGCTTCGATTGCGACGAGGCCCGCAAGTTCGTGGTCGTGGAGGAAGTGAAGGCCCGCCTGGCTGCCGAGGGCGCCAAGGTGCAGGCCGTGGATGGCGTGCGCGTGCTGACCGAGGATGGTTGGTGGCTGCTGCGCGCCTCCAACACCCAGGCCGTGCTGGTGGCCCGCTGCGAGGCTTCGACCACCGAGGGCCTGGAGCGGCTGAAGGCCATGCTGGTGAAGCAGTTGGTGGCCAGCGGGCTGGCCGCGCCGGATTTCAGCGGCGAGAACGCGGGGCACTGATACCGGCGGTCAACGGCTTCGGCCGCGGGTCCCGGCTTTTTCCGGCCCGCGGTCGCGTCCCTCGGTTGCTCGCCGTCGCGTGACGTCGCACTGGCCTCGGGTGCCGTTCGGCGCCCGGGCAAGGGTCAAGCCCTGCGCCTTTCGGCGCCCTGGGGCAGGCCGTGGGGAGCAGCGGCTTCATGCGGCGCGTGCCGGGCTGAACCGGCGCCGGCGCCCGGCTACACCAGCCAGTTGCTGCTGCCGTACACCACATAGGCCGCGCCGCTGTACGTCGCGACCAGCACGTCCGCCAGCCCGTCGGCGTTGACATCGCCGGCCGGCAGAACGTCCGCCACGGCTTCGCCGGGGCCGCCCAGGATCTTCACCCCGCCGATGCCGGCGGCAACGTCGCTCAACCGCACTTCGGCGGTGCCGGTGCGGCCGAACACCAGGTAGCCGAACCCGTCGCCGTGGAAGGCGCCCTGCGGCGCGCTGATCAGCATATCCGCCAGGCCGTCGCCATTCACGTCGCCCACTGCCGCCACCTCGTAGCCGGCGGCGCCGGACAAACCCGCCTCGCCCTTGATGTGGAAACCGCCGATGCCAGCCCCGGCATCCGCGAGGCGATAGGGCGCCGTGCCCCGATGCCCGAACAATACCCAGGCTTCGCCATCGCTCGCGTAGCCGCCGGGGGCGGGATGGATGCCCAGGCCGATCAGCAGGTCGTCGATGCCATCGCCGTTGACGTCGCCCGGCCCGGCCACGCTGTAGTTGGAGGTGTCGTAGCCCATGCCCGCCACGGCAAAGCCGTGGCTGCCCAGGGCGCCGAGTTCCACCGCCTGCGGGTGGGTGCTGCCGAAGACCACCCAGGCGGCCGCCGGATTCTCGCCCAGGCCGGTGGAAAGATCCGCCTTGCCCAGCACCAGGTCGGCCAGGCCGTCGCCATTGATATCCCCCGCCGCGGCCAGGCGCAGCGGCGGCGAGCCGACGATGCCGTGGATGGTGAAGCCGCGCGCGGCGGTCAGCGCCGAAAGCGGCACCCCGGCCGCGCTGCCCTTGCCGAATACCACGGTCGCGCCGCCGGCGCTGTCCACCCAGTCGCTGGTGTACAGGGCAAGGTCGGGAATGCCGTCGCCGTTCATGTCGCCGACATTGGCCATGGATACGCCGAGACGCGCCTGCGCTGCGGCGCCGGAGATGCGGTAGCCGTTGCCGTCGGCGCTGAGGCTGCCGAGGTCGATGGCGTCAGTGGCCGCCTGGCCCCACGCCACATAGGTCGCACCGGCCCAGTGCTGGCCACCGATGGTGATGAAGGGGGCGCCGATGCCGATATCGGCCAGGCCATCGCCGTTCAGGTCGCCAAGCCCGGCCAGGTTGAAGCCGGCCTGGCCAGCGCGGGTGCTGCCGGTCAGCACGTAGCCGCCAAGGCCGGCCTCCAGCTGCGCGGTGGTGACCGTCGCCGTATCGGCCTTGCCGAAGACCACGTAGACGCGGCCGGCATCGGTCGCGGTGCCGTTGTCGTAGCTGGTGTCGCCCAGCACCAGGTCGCCATGGCCGTCGCCATTCACGTCGCCGGCGGCAACCGCGACGGCGCCGAAATATCCCGTCGTGGTGCCGCGGATGGCAAAGCCGCCGTGGTTGGCGGCCAGGTCGGCCAGGCGCACCGGGGCCAGGCTGGCCGGGGCGTGGTCCACCTGCACCACCAGGGCTTCCACCTGCTGCACCCGCACGCCCAATTCCCGCGACACCAGGAAGTCGTCGTCGCCAGGCGCGCTGTCGATGAAGGCGCGTACCCGGGCGATCTCCGCCATCATGCCGGCATCGGCCGCCTGGGCATCGCTCAGGCGCAGCACCAGGGTGTCGTGGCCGCTGCCGCCGAAGACCCGGTTGTTCCTGGCGCCGGCGGCATGGCCGGCGCGCACCACCAGGGTGTCGTCGCCGTCACCGCCGCGCATGGCGCTGCCATCGCCGGAGATCAGCGTGTCGTCGCCGGCGCCGCCGAACAGCCAGTCCTCGCCACCGCCGCCGACCAGAAGGTCGCCTTGCAGGCCGCCACGCAGCTTGTCGCTGCCGCTGCCGCCGGTCAGCGTGTCCTGGCCCCAGCCGCCGACCACCTCGGCGGGAACCGCCATGCCCAGGCGTGCGTCGGCGTTGAGCACGTCGTCGATCCAGCTGCCGATCAGGTTGCGCCTGGCCATGTGATGGTCCCCGGTTGTCCCGTGCCGGACTTAGCAGCTTCGGTGCTGGTCCGCCTTGCGTCCGCGCAAGTTTCATCGTGTGGCAAATCGGCCGATGGCTGGCGGCAGGGGCGTGTTTCCTTCGGCGACGATCAGACCCTATGCTGCGCAAAAATCCGGAGGATGCCGCATGACCACGCGCCGCACGCTGCTCGCCGCTGCCGCCCTTGCGCCCCTGTTCGCCCCTTGGGCGGCCCGCGCGCAGGAAGCCTACCCCAGCAAGCCCATCCGCATCGTCGTGCCGTTCCCGGCCGGCGGCACCACGGATATCCTGGCGCGGCTCTTCGCGCAGCGGATGAGCGAGACCATGGGCCAGCCGGTGCTGGTGGAGAACCGCGGCGGCGGTGGCGGCAGCATCGGCGCCGATGTCGTCGCCAAGGCGGCGCCGGATGGCTACACGCTGCTGTTCCACAACCTGACCTTCAGCACCACCACGGCGGCGCTGGAACGCCTCGGCCGCGCGCCGCACAGCATCGAGCGTGACTTCGCGCCGATCTCCATGGGTGCCAACGTGCCGATGATGCTGCTGGCCATCCCCGGCGTCGGCGCCAGCGACCTGCGCGGCTTCGTCGATTGGGCCCGCGCGCATCCGACCCAGGCCTTCTACGGCAGCACCGGCCCCGGCAGCACGATGAACCTGGTGGGCGAGGTGCTGAAGCGCGACGCGCAGATCCGCATGGAGCACGTGCCGTTCCGCGGCGCCGCGCCGCTGGTGCAGGAGATGCTGGCCGGCCGCATCCAGTTCGGCGGCGACCAGCTTTCCTCCTCGCTGGCGCGCATCCGCGCCGGGGAGTTGCGGCCGATGGCGACCTTGGCCGCGCAACGCGCCAGCGCGCTGCCGGACGTGCCGACGGTGCGCGAGCTGGGCTACCCCAACCTGGAACTGCTTGGCTGGAACGGCTTCTTCGCCCCCGCGCAAACGCCGGCGCCGGTGCTGGCGCGGCTGCACCGCGAGATCGCCGCCGCCGCGCAGCATCCCGCGCTGCGCCAGCGCATCCTGGACCTGGGCGCCGAGCCTGGTGGCGACACGCCGGAGGTCTTCGGCGCCGCGGTGCGCGCCCAGGTGGCGCAGGTGCGGCCGCTGGTGGCGGAGTTGCAGATGACGGTGGAGTAGCGCCTGGACATCCCGGGTTTCATCGCCGCGCAGCCGGCCATGATGGCGCCGCTACGCGCGGTGGCGGCGTTGGGCCTGCCGGATGCCTGGATCGGTGCCGGCTTCCTGCGCAACCGGGTCTGGGACGCGCTGAGCGGCTTCGCCTTCGACACCAACCCGCCCGAGGATGTCGACGTGGTCTGGTTCGACCGCGCGCGGGCGACGGCGGCGGAGGACGCGGCGCTGGAGGCGCTGCTGCGGCAGGCGATGCCGGCGCTGGACTGGTCGGTGAAGAACCAGGCGCGGATGCATCTGCGCAACCGCCACCCGCCCTACACCAGCACGGCCGACGCGCTGGCGCATTGGCTGGAAACCGCCACCGGCGTGGCCGCGCGCCTGGGGCCGCAAGGCGTGGAGGTGATGGCGCCGCACGGGTTGGACGACCTGCTGGGCCTGGTGCTGCGGCCCTCGCCGGATGCCGCGGCCGACCCGGCCCGGCTGGCGGAGCTGCGGCGCCGGGCGCAGGAGAAGGGCTGGCCTTCGCGCTGGCCACGGCTCAAGCTGGCGTTATGAAGCCGCTCTTCGACCCCGCCGAATTCCGCCTGCCTGAGGGCGTGACGCATGTCTGCGCCGCCGGCGAGACGCCCTTCCTGAAGCGTCACGCCCGTGCCTTTGAGGCCTATGCCCAGGACAAGAGCCTGGGCCATATGGGCCGCGCGCCGCAGGAGGCGCAGATCGAGCGCGCCCGCGAAGGCGCCGCCGCCATGTGGGGCGTGCAGCCCGGCGATATCGGCTTCGTCAGCAACGTCGCCGAGGGCGTGGCCCTGCTGGTGGAAAGCCTGGACTGGCGCTCCGGCGACAACGTGGTGCTGGACCCCGATGAGTACCCCTCAGATGTCGGGCCGCTGGCGCTGCGGCATGACCCCAGGCCGGAACTGCGCTTCGCCGATGTGATGGACCCTGCCGCCGTCGCCGCTCAGGTGGATGCGCGGACGCGGATGATCGTGGTCTCCGCCGTGTCCTACCTCAACGCGCAGCGGCCGGACCTCAAGGCGCTGCGCCGTGTGGCGGATGGCGTCGGCGCCCTGCTGGTGGTGGACTACACCCAGGGCGCGGGCTGGATGCCCATTGATGCCGCCGTCACCGACTTCGCCTTCAGCGCCTGCTACAAGTGGATGCTGGGCACCACCGGCGTCGCCATCGCCTACTGGAATCGGGCGCGGCAGCCGGGTTGGGCGCCGGCCTCGGCGGGGTGGTTCAACATCACCGGCAACAGCATCATCGGCGGCGGCCGGCCGGATTATGTCGGTGGCCTGCAGCTGAAGCCGGACGCGATGCGCTTCACCCGCGGCAACCCCGCGCATGCGCCGATCTATGTGCTGAACGAGGCGATGGGCTATCTGCGGCAATACGACGCCCAGGCGGTACAGGCGCATGTGCAGCGGCTGACCACCTCGCTGCTGGCCAGGCTGGCGCAGGCGGGCATTGCCAGCATCACGCCGCAGGACCCGGCGCGGCACGGTGCCAGTGTTTGCGTGGAACACCCGCAGGCCGATGCGGTGGTGGAGGCGATGTACGCGAAAGGCGTCTGGGCCTGGGGCGGGCGCGGGCGCATCCGCATCAGCTTCCATGGCTACAACGGCGGGGAAGCAGTGGACCGCGTGGCCGAGGCGCTGCTGGCCAGCTTGCCGGGCTGACCGCGCCGGGCCTAGGCTTCCGCCCAAGAAGCGGAGGGACGGCCATGCTGCAACCGGTGAAGGGCTCGCAGGCCTGGTACGGCGCCGAGATGGCGCAGCGCACGGATTGGCTGCGCCCACTGCGCGAGACCGAGATCGAGGAACTGCACGCCGCCGTCCGCAAGCTGGACGCGACCGGCATCGACATTGCCGCCATCGACGCCAGCCATCTGGACGTGCCCGGCCTGGCACCGCTGGTCAGCGAAATCCGCGAGGCCACGCTGCGCGGCCGCGGCTTTTTGCTGGTCCGCGGCGTGCCGGTGGAACGCTGGTCGATCCGACAATGCGCCATCGCCTATTTCGGCCTGGGCACGCTGATCGGCGAGCCGGTGTCGCAGAACGCGATGGGGCATATCCTCGGCCATGTGAAGGATATCGGCGCCGACTACGCCCAGCCGAACCATCGTGGCTACCAGACCGCGGCGCGGCTGCCCTACCACTGCGACAGCTCCGACATCGTGGCCCTGCTGTGCATCAAGCCGAGCAAGGCCGGCGGCAAGTCCAGCCTGGTCAGCTCCTCCACCCTGTTCAACGAGATGCTGGCCCGCCACCCCGACCTGCTGCCGGAACTGCTCAAGCCAGCGTATCGCGACCGCCGTGGCGAGGTGCCCGATGGTGCCGAGCCCTGGTATGCCGTGCCGGTGTTCAACCCGATGCCGGATGGCAGCGTTGTCGCCACCTATGTCCGCAGCGCGATGCGCAAGGCGCAGCGCTTCCCGGAGGTGCCGCGCAGCACGCCGGCGCTGGAAGCCGCCTGCGACGCGCTGGATGCGCTGGCGGAAGACCCGGCCATTCACCTGGACATGGATTTCCGCCCCGGCGACATGCAGTGGGTCAGCAACCACACCATCATGCATTCGCGCACGGCCTATGAGGACTTTGCCGAGCCGGAGAACCGCCGCCACCTGTTCCGGCTGTGGCTGGCCTGCGCGGATGGGCCTGCCTTGCCGGAAGTGTACACGCGGGCCTGGCAGGGCAGCACGGCCAAGGGCCGCCCGGCCGGCATCCGCGTGGCGGGCGTGCCGCTTTCGGCGCCGCTGGATGGCAGCTGGTGAGCGCCATGATCCACCTGAACCTGTTCATCCAGAGCCGCGGCCACCATGAGGCATCCTGGCGGCATCCCGGCGCCTCGACGCTGCCGCTGACGGATATCCGCTTCTACGCGGAGTGCGCGCGCCTGGCGGAGGCGGCGAAGTTCGACAGCATCTTCCTGGCCGACCAGCTGGCGTTGGGCGATGACGTGGCCCGCGCCCCGCGCACCTGGCTGGAGCCGGTGACCGCGCTGGCGGCGCTGAGCATGGCGACGACGCATATCGGGCTGATCGGCACCTGCTCCACCACCTATACCGAGCCGTTCAACCTGGCGCGGCAATTTGCCTCGCTGGACCACATCACCGGTGGGCGCATCGGCTGGAACATCGTGACCAGCTGGCTGGCGGCGGCGGCGCGCAACTTCGGTGACGCGGCGCAGGTCAGCCACGCGGACCGCTACGAGCGCGCCGAAGAGTTCATGGCCGTGGTCAAGGGGCTGTGGGATTCCTGGGCGGATGACGCCGTGCTGGATGACCGCGCGCACGGCCGCTACCTGCGCGATGGCGCGCTGCGGCCGCCCAACCATGTGGGCGCGCAATACCAGGTGGCCGGGCCGCTGAACCTGCCGCGCGGGCCGCAGGGCCGGCCGGTCTTCGTGCAGGCGGGGTCGTCGGAGACCGGCCGTCGCTTCGCCGCGCGCCATGCGGAAGCGGTGTTCACCGCGCAGATGGAAAAGCTGACGGCGCAGCAATTCTACAAGGAGCTGAAGGCGCTGGCGGTGGCCGAGGGGCGCGACCCCAGCCAGGTGGTGATCCTGCCCGGCCTCTCCCCGGTCATCGGCGGTACCGAAGCCGAGGCGCAGCGCCTGGCGCGCGAGCTGGACGACCTGAGCGACCCCGAGGTCGGCCGCAAACGGCTCAGCGGGCGCTTCGGCGGGCATGACTTCTCCCATTTGCCGATGGACAAGCCGCTCTCGCCAGAGGACTTCCCCGACCCCGATACGGTGCAGGCGGCGCGCAGCCGTACCGAGGTGATCGTCGGCCTGGTGCGGCGGGAGAAGCCGACGCTGCGGCAGTTGCTGAGCTACCTGGCCGGGGCGCGCGGGCACTACGTGACGGCCGGTACGCCGGAGCAGATTGCCGACCTGATCGCCGATTGGTGCGCGGAGGGCGCGGCGGATGGCTTCAACGTCATGCCGCCGGTGCTGCCGGCATCGCTGGAGGTCTTTGCCAGCCAGGTGATCCCGCTGCTGCAGCGGCGCGGGTTGTTCCGCACGGAGTACACGGCGGAAACGCTGCGCGGGCATTACGGGCTGGCGCGGCCTGCGGTAGTCTGAGCGCCAGACGAGGAGCCACCGCCGATGCTGCAACACCCGCCCGCCGAACCCGGCATGCGCGAAGAGGATGTCGAGACCCCCGCGCTGCTGCTGGACCTCGATGCCTTCGAGCACAACCTGGACCTGATGGCGTCCTTGCTGGCGCCCACTGGCGCGAAGCTCAGGGCGCACGCCAAGACGCACAAGTCGGCGGTGGTGGCACACCAGCAGATGCGCCGCGGCGCCATCGGCCAATGCGTGCAGAAGGTGGGCGAGGCGGAAGTGCTGGCCTGGGGCGGCATCCCCGATATCCTCGTCTCCAACGAAGTGGTCGGGCCGAAGAAGCTGGCGCGGCTGGCGGCGCTGGCCAAAATCGCCAAGGTCGCGGTCTGCATCGACGACGAGAGCCAGGTTGCGGCCTGCGCCGCGGCGGCCGAGGCGGCGGGCATCCGGCTGACGGTGCTGGTGGAGATCGATGTCGGCGCCGCCCGCTGCGGCGTGCCGCCGGGGCCGCCGGCCGTGGCACTGGCCGAGAAGATCGCCGCCAGCAAGCACCTGATCTTCGGCGGCTTGCAGGCGTACCACGGCAGCGCGCAACACAAGCGGGCGCCGGAGGTGCGCGCGACGGTGATCGCGGAAGCCGCAGAGATGTGCCGCCGCACGGTGGAGCAACTGCGCCAGCGCGGGCTGGATTGCCCGATCGTCGGCGGCGCCGGCACCGGCACCTTCCGGCATGAGGCGGCGAGCGGCGTCTACAACGAGATCCAGGCCGGCAGCTACGCCTTCATGGATGCCGACTACGCCCGCAACGAGGACGCGCCGCCGTTCCAGCAGAGCCTGTTCGTGCTGAGCACGGTGATGAGCCGCAGCATCCCCGGCGTGGCGGTGCTGGATGCCGGGCACAAGGCGGTAGCCGTGGATAGCGGCCTGCCGCTGGTGTGGCAGCGCCCCGGCCTGGTCTGCATCAGCTTCAGCGACGAACACGGCAAGATGGAGGTACGCGACGGCGCCACCCCGGCCTTGGGCGAAAAGCTGCGCCTGGTGCCCGGCCATTGCGACCCCACGGTGGACCGCTACGACTGGTATGTCGGCGTGCGCAAGGGCCGGGTGGAATGCGTCTGGCCGATCGGCGCGCGCGGCGCGATGGCGTGACGCAGGGTCATCGCTTCACCTCCGGCGGCGCTGCGGCGCCTCGGACGGTCGCGGCCTAACCCCGTAGCGCCCGCAGGCAGGCCTCGAACATGGAAAAGTCCAGCATCGGGTCGGCGTGCAGCGCCGGCCCTCGCAGGATGGGAAAGCCGCCCTCGCTCAACCCGCAGGCCAGCATCAGGTTGTCCGCCTCGCCGAAGTCTTCCACCGCCAGCCCGTCCGGCGCCACCCGCGCCGCCAGGTCGCGCGGGTCGTTGCTGTAGCCCAGGGCGCGCTTGCCGCGGCCGATCATCCAGCCGAGTTCATACACCGTGCCCGGGTCGGCGCTCGGCCCGCGGAACGGCGTGAGGTTGGCGATGACGACATCGGCGGCATGCATGCGCGCGAGGTTGCGGCGATAGATCGCCACCGCCGCGTCGGTCGCCGCCTCGTTCTCCTCCAGCGGGAACAGGCCGGCGAAGCCGTGCGCCGCGCACAGCGCCAGTTTTCGCGCGCCAATGGCCCGGGCCTCCGGATGGAAGACCTCCGGCCCTGCCAGGTAGATGCTCAGCCGCATGGCAGGATGACTAGCGCAAGCCGCGAGCCGGTGCGACCTTCGTGCAAACCCCTGGAGGAAACGACCCATGAGCAGCACCCAACCCGCGCATTCTCCCTATCTGGCGGTCCGTGAGGAGTGGTTGGCCCAGCGCGTGGAACCGGCGCTGGACCCGACCCTGCCGATTATCGACCCCCACCACCACCTGTGGGACCGCGCCGACTGGCGCTACCTGATCCGCGATTTCGCCGCCGATCTGGCGCAGGGCCACAACATTGTTTCCACCGTGTTCATCCAGTGCCGCGCGATGCATCGCGCGACGGGGCCGGACGCCTTCAAGCCGGTGGGCGAGACCGAGTTCGTGGTCGGCCAGGCGGCGATGAGCGAGAGCGGCGCCTATGGGCCGGCGCGCGTGGCGCTGGGCATTGTCGGCCATGTGGACCTGCGGCACGGCACCCTGGCGCGCAACGTGCTGGAGGCGCATGTCGCCGCTGGGAATGGGCGCTTCCGCGGCATCCGCCACATCTCCACCTGGGACGAGGACCCCAGCCTGCTGAACCCGGCCTACCAGCCGCCGCGCGACATGTTTTACTCGTCCGAATTCCGCGAGGGGTTCGCCCAGTTGGCGCCTCTGGGGCTCAGCTTCGACGCCTGGCTGTACCACCGGCAGATCCCGGACCTGGCCAAGTTGGCGCAGGCCTTTCCGGGCACGCAGATCATCCTGGACCATGTCGGCGGGCCGCTGGGCATTGGCCCCTATGCCGGCCAGCGGGATGCGGTGTTTGCCGAATGGAAAGCCAGCATCCGCGATCTGGCGCGCTGCCCGAACGTGGCGGTGAAGCTGGGCGGGCTCGGGATGCGCATCGGCGGCTTCGGCTTTGAGGACGGCGCGCTGCCGCCTTCCAGCGACGAGCTGGTGGCGGCGTGGAAGCCCTACATCGAAACCTGCATCGAGGCTTTCGGCGCCGCCCGCTGCATGTTCCAGTCCAACTTCCCGGTGGACAAGGGCAGCTACGGCTACGGTGTGTTCTGGAATGCCTGCAAGAAGCTGGCGGCCGGCGTCAGCCCCAGCGAAAAGGCGGCGCTGTTCCACGACACCGCCGCGCGGGTGTACCGGATCTGACCACCCCCACCGTCATGCGCGGGCTTGACCCGCGCCTGTCAGCGCTGACTGCGGGGATGGCCGGGTCAAGCCCGGCCATGACGGTGGGAATGAAGCTGGCCGTGACGGTGAGGGTCGATCCCGACCGTGGCGGTGAGGCGTAAGCCGCCTCAGAACCGCAGCATCACCTTGCCGATCACCTCGCCGCGCTCGACCAGTTCATGCGCGGTGGCGATCTCCTCCAGCGGCAGGATGCGGGCGATGCTGTGGGTGATGTCGCCGGCCGCCATCCATTGGGTCAGGCGTTGGGTGCCCTCGGCACGCAGCTTCAGGTCCATGAAGCTGCAGAATACCGTGCGCACCACCATGTCCTTCGCCAGCATGTCGTAGAAGGGCAGGGCGGGTTGCTGGCCGCCGCGGCTGGCATAGGCGCCGATGACGCACTTCTTCCCCGCCACCTGCATGGTGTTGGCCATGTTGCCGCCCAAATCCACCTCGGCAATGCGGGTCACGCCACGGCCCTCGGTGATCCGCATGACCTCGGCTCCGACATCCTGGGTACGGTAGTTCAGAATGTGCGTCGGCCCGGCCGTTTCGGCATGCGCCGCCTTCTCCGCCCCGCTGACGGTGGTGATGACGGTGCGCGCCCCGGCCAGCCGGGCCATCTGGATGGCGTAGTGGCCTACCGCGCCGGCACCGCCAGTCACCAGCACGTCACGGCCCGCCACATCGCCATCGGCGAACAGGCTGTACCAGGCGGTCATCGCCGGCACGCCCAGGCAGGCGCCGACCTCCAGCGCCTCGCCATCCGGCAGCTTCACCGCCTGGTTGGCGTCCACCGCCATGTATTCCGAACAAGTGCCGAAGGCGCGGCCGCCGCGCTGGCCATTGTAGATCCACACCCGCTCCCCGGCGCGCTCGGCCGCCACGCCAGGCCCGACCGCGATGATGATGCCGGCGCCGTCATTGTGCGGGATCACCAGCGGGAAGTTCTCCCGCCCGCGGATGCCGCTGCGGCGGTTCACGTCCGAGGGGTTCACGCCCGAGAACATCATCCGCACCAGCACCTCGCCGGGGCCGGGCGAGACGTCCGGCACGTCGCCCACGCGCAATACGTCGCGGGCCGCGCCGTAACTGGTAAAATAGCCTGCGCGCATGGTTGGTCTCCTCGGTTTGCGGCGCAGCCTGGACTCGCGCGGCGCCCCGGTCCAGGCTTCGGGCAAAGCCACAGCGGGGAAACACCAATGTCCGAGGCCATCGCCCTCTCTCCTGCCGCTCTGCCGCCGGGGCCGATAGCTGGCCCGCAGGCCTGGTACGGGCGCGAGATGCGCAGCCGCACCGATTGGGTGGTGCCCTTTACGCCCGAGGACCTGGCCGAGCTTGACCTGGCGGTGCGCGCGCACCGGGCCGGCGGCAAGGCGCTGGGGGAAATCACGCCGGCCAATTTCAAGCTGCCCAGGCTGGCGGCCAAGCTGGCGCGGGTTTCGGGCGAATTGCTGGAAGGCCGCGGCTTTCTGGTGCTGCGCGGCTTCCAGGTGGACCTCAGCGACATCGAGGGCGCGGCGATTGCCTATCTCGGCGTCGGCAGCCACCTCGGCACCTTCCGCAGCCAGAACGCCAAGGGCCATCTGCTGGGCCATGTGAAGGATCTGGGGCTGGATATCGCCAACCCGAAGGTGCGTTACTACCAAACCACGCGGGAGCTGGAATACCACACCGACAGCTGCGACATCGTCGGCCTGATCTGCCTGAAGACGGCGAAGGAGGGCGGCGAGAGCCGGCTGTGCAGCAGCACCACGCTGTACAACGAGGTACTGAAGCGCCGGCCGGACCTGGTGCCGCTGCTGTTCAACCCCTTCCCCACCGACCGTCGCGGCGAGATTCCGCCGGGGATGAAGCCGTGGTTCGACATGCCCGTCTTCCACTGGCATGCCGGCAAGCTCAGCGCGATCTATTCCGGCCAGTATATCCGCAGCGCGCAGGAGAACTTCCCCCAGGCGCGGCGGCTTTCCGCGGATGAGCACGCGGCGATCGACCTGCTGGATGTGATTGCCAACGAGGACGACGTGAACCTGAAGGTGGAGTTCCGCCCGGGCGACATGCAGTTCGTGCACAACCACACCATGCTGCATTCGCGCGGCGACTTCGTGAACTGGCCGGAGCCGGAGCGCCACCGCCACCTGATGCGGCTGTGGCTGGCGGCGCCTGGCGCGCGGCCGCTGCCGGACGTGTACGCGCAACGCTACGGCAGCGTGGAACTGGGCAATCGCGGCGGCATCGTCTGCGCCGAGACGGTGCTGACGTTCACGCTGAACCCGGAGTAGCCGGCGGTCGGCCGGCGCTTACCCGGCGCCGGTGGAAGCAGCGGCGGCGTTGATCAGCCGCTCCGGGGCATCACCGCGCCGGCGCGGCGTTCCGCATCACCCCGCGCCAGCGCTCCGTCTCCGCGGCGATGAAGGTGCGGAACTCCGCCGGTGTGGTGGTGATGTTGGGGCTGCCCATCTCGGCGATGCGCTGCATGGCCACCGGCTCGCGCAGCGCCGTCACGGCTTCGGCATGCAACCTGGCCACCACCGCTTCCGGCAGGCCGGCGGGGCCGAGGAAGCCGTACCAGCCGCCGGCCTCGAAGCCCGGCAACCCCGCCTCGGCCATGGTCGGCACCTCCGGCAGCAGCGCGGCGCGGGTGCGGCTGGTCACTGCCAGCGCGCGCAGCGTGCCGGTGCGGATATGTTGCAGCACCAGGGTCAGGTTCTCGAAGGTGTAGGGCATTTCCTTGGCCAGTATCGCCAGCACCACCGGCGCGCTGCCATTGTAGTGCACCGGCGCGGCGGCGAAGCCGACCTGCTGGCGGAAGGCTTCCCCGGCCAGCAGCTGCGGGCTGCCGACGCCTGGCGTGGGGTACAGCACCTCCGGCCCGCCGGCCTTCAGCGCCGCCATCATCTGCCGCAGGTCGCGCCAGGGGCTGTCGCCCGGCACCACCAGCACCAGCGGCGTCTGCGCCAGCAGGGTGATGGGGGTGAGGTCCACCAGCGGGTCATAGCCCAGGTTGGTCTCGATGCTCGGGGAAATGGCCAGCGGGCCGCTGCTGCCGATGCCCAGCGTATAGGCATCGCCGCGCGCCCGGGCCAGGGCCAGCGTGCCCAGGTTGCCGCCGGCGCCGGGGCGGTTCTCCACGATGAAGGGCTGGCCCATCTGGCGCGCCAGGCGCTCGGCCAGCAGGCGGCCCAACTGATCCAGGATGCCGCCGGCCAGGAAGGGGACGATGACCCGCACGGGGCGGCTGGGGTAGTCGGCCAGAGGGAACGTAGACTGGGCCAGGCTCGGGCCTGCCAAGGTGGCAAGGCCGGCAGCCATCAGGCTGCGGCGGGTCGCGGCGCGCAAGCAATCCTCCCCCTTGGGTTGGGCCGAGCATGCGGCGGCGGCGGCGGCGGGGCAAGGGCGGCTTGAAGCCACGCCCGCCGCCTGCGAAGCTGGGGGCAACCGCAGCCCAGCAAGGGAGAGCCAACGCCATGGACATGCCAACCAACCAGTGGGACCGCCGCACCGGCGACCTCGGCAACAGCGTCGAGTTCGGCCATGTCAACGTGACCATCCCGAGCCAGCTGCCGGCGACCGCCTTCTACGTCAGCGGCCTGGGGCTGACCCGCGACCCCTACCTGATGACCGGCGTCGACAACATGTGGGTCAACCTGCCCAACGCGCAGTTCCACCTGCCGCGCGGCAACCCGCAGGTGCTGCGCGGCCATACCGGCATTGTGGTGCCGGACCTGAAGGAACTGCTGTGGCGGCTGGACCGGGTGAAGGGCGAACTCCTCGGCACGCAGTTCCGCTGGGAAGACCACGGCAGCCACGTGGACACCTGGTGCCCCTGGGGCAACCACTACCGCGTCTATGGCCCGGACGAGGAGAAGTTCGGCCGCGTCTACCAGTCCATGCCCTATGTGCAGTTCGACGTGCCGGTGGGCGTGGCGCCGGGCATCGTCCGCTTCTACCAGGAAATGCTGGACATGCCGGCCAAGCTGGAGACGGTGGACGGCGCCCCGGCCGCGCGGGTGCAGGCCAGCGCCAGCGTCGACATGATCTTCCGCGAGACCGACAAGGAATTGGCGCCGTTCGACGGCCACCACATCCAGATCTCGCTGGTGAACTTCTCCGGGCCCTGGCGCAAGCTGCAGGAACGCGGGCTGATCAGCCAGGAGGACAACGAGTTCCAGTATCGCTTCATCGACATCATCGACCTCGACACCGGCAAGCTGCTGTTCAAGGTGGAGCATGAGGTGCGCAGCGTGAAGAACCCGCTGTATGCGCGCAGCTGGTATTACACGGTGCGCAACCCCAGCATCAACAACCGCAACTTCGTGCCCGGGCGCGAGGCGCTGGTGGCGGCCTACGAGGTGGAGTGAGCCGTCGGCCGTGCGGCGCTACTGCTCGACCTCGATGGTAGCGCCGCCGGCCTGCACCGATTTCACGATGGCCTCGAAGGCGGCGACGGTCGCGATCATCTGGTCGTAGGTGATCGGGTAGGGCGCGCCGCCTTGCAGCGCATCGGCGAAGGCTTCCAGCTCCAGGCGCAGCGTATCCACCTCCGGCAGGCTGCGGCGTTCATGCGGCCGGCCGGAAAGGCGCAGCGCCAGGTGGCACTCGTCGTGGTTCTCGGCATTGCCTGACGTGCCGAAGACGTGCAGGCGCCAATAGCGCGGCGTGGCGCGGATCATGGCCAGCGTGCCGGTCATGCCACCCGCGAATTCCAGCATCACCGAAAGACTGTCCAGCGCGCCCGGCGCCGGCTTCCAACTTACCAGATGCGTGGTCACGCGCTTTACGGGGCCGACCAGGTTCACGAAGCAGTCCAGCATGTGCACGCCGGTGCCGGTCAGCCCGCCGGCGGGGCTTTCCTCCTCGTCATGCCGCCAGGGCGCGAAGTTGCTGGACGAGTTCTCGTTGCTCAGATGCCCTTCGATATGCAGCAAATGCCCGAGCGCGCCGGATTGCACGATGCGCTTGAGTTCGCCGACCGCGGGCAGGAAGCGGCGGTTATGCGCGATGCCCAGCAGCACGCCGGCCTGCTGGCAGGCCTGCACAGCGCGCACCGCATCGGCGCGCTTCAGGGTGAAGGGTTTTTCGCACAGCACCGGCTTGCCGGCGCGGGCCACTTGCTCGATCTGGTCAGCGTGCATGCTGTGCGGCGTGGCCAGCACCACAGCTTCCACCTCCGGGTCGGCCAAGGCTTCCGCAATGGTCGCGGACAGTCGCAGCCCGTGCTTGTCGGCCAGGGCCTGGCGCAGCGCCGGGCGCGGGCTGACGCCGTGGACGAAGCGGATTTTCCCGGCTGCGGGACGCGCCGCGTCCAACAACCTTTCCCCCCACCAGCCGAGGCCGATGATTGCTGCCTTTATCATGCCGGCAGTTTGTCAGGCCGGGCGCGGCTGTGCCAGTCTGTGCGCAAACAAGGTCTGTCCGCGTGATCGCCTTTCGGCGATGCCGCCGCGGGCGATCCTGCGCCAAGGGAAGGAAATGTCGATGCGTCGCTGGCTTGCCGCCGCGCTGTTCACGCTTGTCGCCAGCATGGCGCAGGCGGCCTGGCCGGAGCGGCCGATCACCATCATCGTGCCGTATGGCCCCGGTGGCGGCGCCGATGTCGCCTCCCGCGCCTTCGGCCGCGTGCTGGAGGAAAAGCTCGGTCAGCCCGTCGTCATCGTCAACCGCCCGGGCGCCGGCGGTGGCATCGGCTTCACCCAGCTGCGCCGTGCGGCGCCGGATGGCTACACCATCGGCGCCATCACCGGCCCCAACCTGGTGACGCTGCCAATCGAGCGGGCGGAGCCCTACCACTTCACCGACTTCGCGCTGATCGGCAACATGGTGGACGATATCGGCGGCATGTTCGTGCGCGCCGACAGCCCGCTGAAGACGCTGGCCGACCTGGTGGCCTATGGCCGCGCCAACCCGGGCGCCGCCAGCTTCGCCACCACGGGCATCGGCACCTATGCGCATTTCTCCATGCTGACGTTGGAAAGGCTGGGGAATATCCGCGCCAACGCCATCCACTTTACCGGTACGGCGGTGATCCGCCAGGCGCTGCTGAGCGGCGACATCATGGTGGCGGGCATCAGCATGACGGATGCGCGGGCGGAGTGGGAGGCCGGGATGGTGCGGCCGATTGCGCAACTGGGCGAACAGCGCTGGACCGGCGCGCCGAACGTGCCCACGGCGCGGGAGCAGGGCATGGATATCGTGTTCAGCTCGCAGCGCGGCTTCGCGGCGCCGCCGGGCACGCCGGAGCCGATCCGCGCCGCCTTCGAGAAGGTGCTGCGGGAGATGGCGGCCGACCCCGCGATGCAGGCGCGCGCGGCACAGCAGGGCATGCCGCTGCGGTTCTTCTCGGGCACCGAATGGCTGGCGGATTTCCGCCGGCAGGACACGATCTACCGCGCGATGTGGCAGCGCCAGCCCTGGAAGGAATAGGCCCGGCGGGCCTGCGCCGCCGCAGGCCCGAAATCAGCCCTCGTCGGTGCCGTCGGACAGGGCGGAGAGGGCGGGGATGTCGAGCAGCTCGACCTTCTGGTGCTCCGGCTCCCGCAGCCAGCCGCGCTTGCGGAAGGCGGTGAAGCTGCGGCTGACGGTTTCCAGCGTCAGGCCCAGGAAGTCCGCGATATCCGCGCGGGTCATCGGCATGTCGAGCGTGCGCTCGACCTTGCCGCGGCGGCGGCGGGCTTCCAGCAGGGACAGCAGGAAGGCGGCGACCCGCGCTTCCGCCGGGCGACGGCCGACGGTGACCAACTGTTCCTGCGTGGCCGTGAGTTCCTGGACGCAGAGGTCGAGCAGCCGGTGTTCCAGCTGTGGGTAGCGCCCCAGCAGCTTGTCCAGCTTCGGCCGGTCCAGCCGGCACAGCGTGGCGCCGGTCAACAACTCGGCGTCGAAGGGATAATCCCGGCGCGAGGTATAGCCGATGACATCGCCGGGGTAGCGGAAGCCCACCACCTGCTGCTTGCCATCGGGCAGCAGCCTGGTGAGCTTGGCGATGCCGTTCATCAGCGAATAGACCCGCGTGGCCTGGTCGCCTTCCCGGAAGACGACGCTGCGGGCGGGCAAGGAGACCCGATCCGCTTCCGCGGAGATCTCATCCAGCGAGGCCGCGTCCATCGGCTTGCAGAGGCCGGCGACCCTGCTGCCGCAGGTCGAGCACACCTCGTCCGTTCGAATCCCAGGAGGTGGTCGCAGTGCATCCAGTGGGTTCAAGGCGCCCTCCGATCCCGCGGGAGGATAACGCGCCTTGCCGGCGGCGCTCAACCCGGTTGGCCAGGGAATGCCGCTTTATTGCGCCAAGTCAAGGCAAGCCCGGCTTGGTTGCCGCAGGCTGGGGCAGGCCCGCCTGCGGCAACCCGCCGTTGCCGGCGGCGTAAGGCGCGCCGATCAGGTCGGCGTCAGGCTCAGCCCCGCCGGGTTGATGGTGACGGTACCGGCACCGCTGACGGTGACCGACTGCGCCAGCGCCGACCAGGTCAGCGCATTGCCGCCGGTGGCGGCGTCGAACATGCCGGCATAGGCCAGCGTGCCGACCGCGGCGGTGAAGGTGAAGGTCACGGTATTGCTGTTCTGCTGCGCGCCGGTGCCGCTGAAGGTCACGCGCTGGCGGGCATAGCCGCTGCCGCTGGGCTCGCCGACCACGCCGGTGGCATCGGCGCCGCCGGTGCCGAGGCCGAGATAGACCTGGGTCGGCATGGCCGGCGCCCGGCCACAGAGGGCGCGGCCCAGCAGGTCCTGCGCATAGGTGGTGATGTTGGACATGGCGGTCTCCGTAAGGGGGGTAGGGAGGGGTCAGGCGTCGACGGCGTCGGCCATCCAGGCCGTGCCATCGATGGCGGGGAGCAGCTTGGCGGCGGCGTAGAAGTGCTGCGTCGTCACCGTGTGCAGGCTGGCGATCTGCAGCTCCTCGGCCGTGGCGCGGTAGTCGATCGCGGGCAGCGGCGCCTTGCCGGCCTCGCGCGCGGCCTGGTCGGGGTAGCCGTGCAGCCGGAATTCGGCGACGCCGGCGATGTGGTCGATCTGCACATGGGTCAGCCGCCAGTAGCCGGCGTTGAGCCCGGTGTTGCGGATCTCGATGGTCTTCAGCAGGGCCATGTCAGGGTTCCTCTCACTGGACTTCGGCGGCGCGGATCACCGCGGCAATGTCCCAGGTGTTGCTGTTTGCCGGCGTGAAGGTCAGGTTCAGGCCGCCATTGGTGGTATCGGCGCTGGCGGCCAGGTTGCCGCTGGCGGCGACGGTGCCGATGATGTTGAAGAACTCCACCGTGCCGGAGGCCAGCGTGGTGGTGGACGCCGTGCCCTGGCGGCCGAGGCCGATCGGGATGTGCCAGCGGGCGCAGTTGCCGGTGCTGGTGTCTCGCGCCGCCACCATGATGGTGCCGGCCCAGGCGGTGTTGTTGGGGATGTTGGCGATGTTGGCACTGCCGGCCGCCGCGCCGTCGGCCGTCAGCCGCACCGCGGCGCCGGCGGTGCTGCGGCCGAGCAGCACGTAGTCGCCCAGCTGCGCATCACCGGCCGTGGCGATGTTGTTGGCCGCGTGGACGCGGGCGCCGGTGATGCCATGCGCCCTGGCGGACTGCCCTGTGGCCAGGGAGGAGTTGCCATCGGCGGTGCAGCCGCGGCCCAGGGCAACGCTGAAGGTGCCGCTGGCCACGCTGGCGCTGCCGCCGGCGATGGCTTGCGTGCCGCTGGCGGTATTGTTGGCCCCGCCAAGCACGACGGCGCTGCTGCCGCTGGCAACCTGCGTCGCCGCGGTCCTGACCGTCTGCCAGTCCACCGCGCTGCTGCCGCGGGCATTGCCGCCGGCGGTGGTGCTGTCGGCGGTCTGTGCGCTGATGTAGCCGGTGCCCTTGGGGTTGCCGAGGATGACGTTGACGTTGGCATCGGCGCTGCCGCTGTCGACACCCAGGAACACCACGCCGCCCGTGGTGGCACCGGCGATGCGGGCGATGTTGCCGCCGCCGGCACTGTTGACGGTCAGCGTGCCGGTCATCGTGTCGCCGTCGACGCGGACGAACTGCTTCCAGGTGCCCGGCGTGCCGCTGACGACGCAGTGGTCGTAGCGGGCCAGGTCGGTGTTCCAGCCGATCATGCCGACCGTTGCCGGGCTGGGCCGGGTTGCCGTGGTCCAGCTGGGCACGGTGATGCTGCCGCTGAAGGCGGGCGACGCCAGCGGCGCCGCACCGGAGACATCGGCCACCGCCAAGGTGACGGTGCCGCTGCGCCCGGCAACGCTGGTGACGGCGCTGGAGCCGCCGAAGCCCTGCGCCATGACCCAGGCGGTGGTGGCGATCTTGGTGCTGTTGTCGAGCGTGGCCGGGGTGGGCGCGGTCGGCGTGCCGCTCAGCGCCGGGGAGGCGAGGGGCGCGGCGCCGGAGACATCGGCGACGGCCAGCGTGACCGCGCCGCTGCGGCCGGCGACACTGGTGACGCCGCCATAGCCCTGCAGCTTCACCCAGGCCGTGGTCGCCACCGCCGTGGAGTTATCCGCAGTGGGCGCGGTGACGCCGCGGACCAGGCCGCTGCCCTGGGCGCTGAGCTGCAGGTCCGCATTGGTGGCGCTGCCGGCGCCGTAGATCTGCGCCGCGGTGCTGCCGGTGCCGGCGCGGATGCCGACGAAGTTCACCGGGTTGGCGCCGGTGGCGTCCAGCTTCAGCGTCAGGCCGCCATTGCTGCTGGCCTGGATGGCGCCGGTGCCCTTGCCGGCCAGCAGCAGCGCCACGTTGGCGTCGTTGCCCTGGGCCTGGATGCTGGCGCCATTGCCGGTGGTGGCGCCGGTGACCAGCACGCGGTTGTTGGTGGAAGCGGGGGTGGCAACCTCCAGCGCATGGCCGGCGGGGGCGGCACCGAAGGTCAGGCCGCCGCTGCTGGTGGCGCGCATCACCTCCACGCCGCCGGCGCTGGCGGCCAGGGTATTGCTGGCGGGCAGGTACAAGCCGGTATTGGTGCTGCCAACGCCCAGCCCCGGGCGCGCCGCGCTGCCGGCCGGGGTGCCGGTGGCCAGCACGCCGTTGCTGCTGCTGTTCTGCAGCGGGCCGGTCACGCCTTCCAGCAGCGGCGGGCTGCCGAGGTAGACGACATTGGCCGCATTGGTACCGCTGTCCACGATGTGGATGGCGGCGGAGCCATTGCCCTGGCTGTTGAAGTTGACGCAGCGCAGCGTGAAGATGTCCAGCCGGTTGCCGTACTGCTCCACCCGTATGGCGTTGTCCTGCACGATGTCGCAGCGCAGGTTGCCGATCTGCAGGCGGCAGTTGGGCGCGGTGATGCGGATGCCGGCGGCACCGGCCAGCGGCAGGCCGGCGGAACCGAAGGACTGGCCCTGGGTGGTCAGGCTGTCGATCAACCCGTCCGTGCCGGCGCCTTCCACCAGCAGGCCGTACTGCACGAAGTCGGCATAGGCCTGGCCGATGTAGAACTTGGTGGTCACGCCCTGGGTGCCGCCGGAGAAGCGGAACATGCTGCGGGCGGCGAAGACGAAGGCCTGGTCGATGAAGGCGCCGTCCGAGCGGCGGAACAGCATGGCGTCGCAGTTGGCCTGGGTATAGGCCATGACGAAGCTGTTGGTGGTGCTGAACGGCCAGAAGTGGATGCTGCGCAGCCGCGGCACGTCGAAGCAGTCGTCGATCTCGACGCCGGTGGTGAAGATCTGGCCGCGCAGCCGGTGGATGTCCAGGCGGCCGGAGTTGTCGCAGTAGATGCCCTTGTTGATCGAGCACAGGAAGACGTTGTGGATGTCCACGCCGCCCTGGCAGTCCTGGATGCGGATCAGGTAGTCGTAGTTGGTCGGCGCCCAGCTGGCGTTCTGGGTTGCGGTATGCGCCTGGAAGAAGGCGATGTCGGCAATGCCGCCGCCGCGCGCCGCGGTGCCGCTGAAGGTGATGGGGGTGAAGCCGGTGGCGTCCACCTTCAGCCAGGTGCCGTTGCCGGGGCTGGGGCCTTCGACGAAGCCCTGGCCCTGCAGCTTCACCGCCACGGTGGAGAGGGTGATGGCCGAGGCGATGCGGTAGGTCTTGGCGCCGAACAGCAGCACGCCGCCGCCCTTGCCCACCAGGTCGTTGATCGCGGCCTGGATCGCCGGGGCGTCGTTGGTGGTGCCATCCCCCTTGGCGCCGTAGTCGCGCACATGGGCGCTGCGGCCGTCCTGCACCGCGGCGCGCAGCTGCGCCACGGTGGCCTTGTTGGTGATCAGGTTGGCGCCGCTGGTCTGCACCAGGGCGGTAAGGTCGGTATCGGCTGGCGAGGTCGCCGCCGGCAATTCGCTGATGCGTGCGTCGGGCATGGGGCTCCGTTCCGGGCGAAACGCGAAAGGCCGGCGCGGACTGGGTCCGGCCGGCCAGAGGCTTTGGCGGTGAGGGGAGGCGCTGCGGCGGTCAGCCGCGCGAGGGGCTCAGGACTGCTTCAGCCCGCTGCCGGTTTCCAGCAGCAGGTTGTTGTCGTCCTCCATCAGCAGGAACTGCAGGTCCGGCCCGACATTGAAGGCGAAGGAGGTCGCCACCAGCGTGGCCACGCTGCCGTCCCGCGCGCGGATGCGGTAGCTGGTGCCCAGCGGCGGCGCCGGCAGGATGGCGCTGGCGCTGCCACCGATGACCGGGGCGGTGATGGCCGGCGGCACCAGCGTGCCGTTGGTGTCGTAGATGCCGAAGACCACGCTGCTGATGGCGCCGGTGACCTGGGCGGACACCGGGATGGAGCCGCCGACCACGATGCCGGCGGCGAGCGGCGCCAGCACGATGGTGCGGACGATGGCGCTGATGGACTGGTTGACGGTGAAGTTGAACAGCGCGTTGCGCACCGTGGCCAGCGCGCCGACCACGCCGTCCAGCGTAACGCCGGTGCCCAGCACCGGGCCGGAGCGGATCGGCAGCAGCGCCATGGCGTCCGAGGTTTGCAACAGCATCAGGTCGCCGGCGCGCAGCCTGGCGGCCACGGTGGCGAAGTAGCCGGCGGCGGTGACGGAGGCGCGGGTATCCGTGGTCACGTAGTGCCACATGGTGAAGCCGTTGCTCTCGATCATCGCGGCGAAGGTGGCGGTGGAAAAGGCCATGGGCGTGCCTCGGCGTTGCGGCCCGCCGGTGCGGCGTGGCCAAGGGGGAGGGGGCGGGAGAAGGCGAACGCGCGGCGCCGCACGCGCTGGGGCGGGTGCAGCGAGGGGATGCGGAGATGTCCTGGGGTGAAGCGGACATGGCTCGTCCGCTGGCCTGGCTGAGCTACCAGTATAAATTCCTATAGTCAAGGGAAAATGCGCCTAGACGGCTTCCGGCTCTGCGCTGCTATCGTGGTGGCCCGCCCTGGCTGGAATCGAGAATGCGCCGCCTGCTGTTGCTGCTCGCCCTGATGCTTCCCGGTCTTGCCGCCGCGCAGCCGGTGCTGAACGTCTACAACTGGACCGACTACATCGACATCAGGGCGGTCGAGCGGTTTCAGCGGGAGACCGGCATCCGCGTGCGCTACGACGTCTATGACAGCCTGGAGACGCTGGAGGGCAAGCTCTCGGCGGGGCGGTCGGGCTACGACATCGTGGTGCCGACCAGCGAGCCGACCTTCGCCCGCCTGGTCCGCGCCGGGGCGCTGCGGCCATTCGACGCTGCGCGGATACCGAACCTGGCCAACCTGGATGCGACGCTGATGGCGCGCGTGGCCGGCATCGACCCCGGCAACCGGCATGGCGCGATCTACCTGTGGGGCACGGTTGGGCTGGCGCTGCGGCAGGACCGGGTGCGCGCCCTGGCGCCGGACGCCGCCGATGCCGGCCTGGACTTGCTGCTGAAGCCGGAGAACGCCCGCCGCCTGGCCCGCTGCGGCCTGGCGGTGATGGACAGCGCGACCGACGTGCTGCCTACCGTGCTGCGCTGGCTGGGGCGAGACCCCGACAGTGGCGCGGCGGAGGACCTGCGCGCCGCCGAGCAGGCGCTGCTGGCGATCCGCCCGCATCTGCGCGCCATCCCCGGCAGCGGCGCGCTGGTGGACATGCTGGCCACCGGCGAGATCTGTGCCGCGCTGACCTATTCCGGCGACGTCATCCAGGCCGGCGCCCGCGCCCGCAACGGCGTGGTGCTGCACTACGTCACCCCGGCAGCCGGCGCGCACCTGTCCTTCGACATGCTGGCGATACCCGCCGACGCGCCGAACCCGCAGGCGGCGCAGGCCTTCATCAACTTCCTGCTGCAGCCTGACGTGATGGCCGGCATCACCAGCACGGTGCGCTACCCCAATGCGGTGCCGGCCAGCCGCGCCCTGGTGGAACCGGCGGTGCGCGACGACCCCAACGTGTACCCGCCGGCGGAGGTGCTGGCCCAGGCCTTCATCCCCGGCACCCCGGCGGCGGCCGTGGAGCGCGCCCGCAATCGGCTGTGGAGCCGCTTCAAGGCCGGGCGCTGAGCGTGCTGCTTTCCCTGGAGGGCGTGACGAAGCGCTTTGGCGCCACCCTGGCGCTGGACGGGCTTTCGCTGGCGGTGGAACGCGGCGAGTTCGTCGCGCTGCTCGGCGGCTCCGGCTCCGGCAAGTCCACGCTGTTGCGGCTCATCGCCGGGTTCGAGGCGCCGGATGCCGGGCGGGTGCTGCTGGATGGCGTGGACCAGGACAGGGTGCCGCCGCAGGCGCGGCCCTGCGCCATGGTGTTCCAGAACTACGCGCTGTTCCCGCATCTCAGCGTCTTCGACAACGTGGCCTATGGGCTGCGGCGGGAAGGGCTGCCGGGCTTGGATATCGCCGCCCGGGTGCAGCAGGCGCTGGCCCTGGTGGGGCTGGAGGCACTGGCGGCGCGCCGACCGCACCAGCTTTCTGGCGGCCAGCGGCAGCGCGTGGCGCTGGTGCGCGCGCTGGTAAAACGCCCGCCGCTGGTGCTGCTGGACGAACCGCTGGGCGCGCTGGACGCGGCGCTGCGGGAGGCGACGGGCCAGGAACTGCGCGCGCTGCAACGGGCCACGGGCGCCGCCTTCATCATGGTCACGCATGACCAGGCGGAGGCGCTGGCCCTGGCCGACCGCGTGGCGGTGCTGGAAGCCGGCCGCCTGGTGCAATGCGCCCCGCCGCGGGACCTGTACGAGCGCCCGGCCACCCGCTTCGTCGCCAGCTTTCTGGGGGGCGCCAATGTGCTGGAGGGCGTGATGGGCGCCGACGGCCTGCTGCACTGCGCCGCTGCCGGCTGCGCCCTGCGGCTGGCAACGCCGCTGCCCGCTGGCACCAAGGCCGCGGTGGCGCTGCGGCCGGAACGCATTGCGCTGGCGGCCGAGGGCGAACTGCCGGCCGAGAACGCCGCCACCGGCGTGCTGCGCGGCGTGGTCTACCAGGGGGCCGGCTGGCTCTGCACCGTGGCGCTGGCCGGCGGCCAATCGCTGCGGGTGCAGGTGCCGGCCGACCGCGCGGTGCCGCCGGAGGGCGTGCCGGTGCTGCTGCATTGGCCCGCGACGGCCAATATCCCGCTGGCGGACTGATGCTGCGCGCCATCCCCTTCGGCTGGTTGCTGGCCTTCGTCGCCGTGCCCTGCCTGCTGCTGCTGGCCATCGCCTTCTCCTCCTCGGCCGAGGGCGTGCCGCCCTTCGCCTGGGGCACGCTGAGCCTGGACGCTTGGGCGACGTTGACCGAGGACAGCTTCTACCTTTCTGCGTTTCTGCGCAGCCTGCGGGTGGCTTTCATTACCGCCGCGCTGTGCTTGGCGCTGGCCTTCCCGATGGCGCTCGCCCTGGCCCGGGCGCCCGCCCGCTGGCAGCCGGCGTTGGTGCTCGCGGTGCTGCTGCCGTTCTGGACCGGCTTTCTGCTGCGCATGGCCGCCTGGGTGGGGCTGCTGCGCGACCAGGGCTGGCTGAACGGCGTGCTGCTGGGGCTGGGGCTGATCCAGGAGCCGCTGCCGATGCTGTACAGCACGCCGGCCATGCTGCTGGGCATGGTGCATGCCTACCTCCCCTTCGCGGTGCTGCCGCTCTACGCCACGCTGCTGCGGCTGGACCGCGGGCTGGAGGAAGCCGCGGCCGACCTCGGTGCCTCGGCCTTCACGGTGTTCCGCACCATCACCCTGCCGCTGGCCGCCCCTGGCGCGGCGGCGGCCTTCCTGCTGGTGTTCATCCCCGCCGCCGGGGAATACGTGGTGCCGGAAATGCTGGGCCCGCCGGAAGCGCAACTGGTCGGCCGGGCGCTGTGGGGCGCCTTCTTCCAGGACCGCGACTGGCCGCTGGCCTGCCTGCTGGCGGTGCTGTTGCTGGCGGTGCTGGTGCTGCCGATCCGGCTGTTCCAGCGGCTGGAGAACCGGCCATGAGCCGCGTGGCGCTGGTGGCGGGCCTGGCGTTCCTCTGGCTGCCGATCCTGCTGCTGGTCGGCTATGCCTTCTCCGCCAGCCCCATCCCGTTCCAGTTGGGCGGCTTCAGCCTGCGCTGGTTCGCCGCCCTGGCCGCCGATGAGCGACTGCTGGAGGCGGCCTGGCTCTCGCTGCGGGTGGCAACCGGCGCCGCCACGCTGGCCACGGTTCTGGGCGGCCTGGTCGGCTGGGTGCTGGCGCGGCAGGGCGCCTTCCGCGGCCGGGCGCTGTTCGGCGCCCTGGCCGGCGTGCCGCTGGTGCTGCCGGAGGTGGTCACCGGCCTTTCCCTGCTGCTGGCCTTCGTTGGGCTGCAAACCCTGCTGGGCTGGCCCACCGAGCGCGGCGCCACCACGGTGCTGCTGGCCCATGCCACGCTGGGCGCCGCCTATGCCGCCGTGGTGGTGCAGTCCCGGCTCAGTCAGCTGGACCGCGGGTTGGAGGAAGCCGCCGCCGACCTCGGCGCCTCCCCGTCCCAGGTGTTCCGCACCATCACCCTGCCGCTGATCGCCCCGGCCCTGGCCGCCGCCTGGCTGCTGGCCTTCACCCTCTCCCTGGACGACGTGGTGGTGGCCAGCTTTGTCTCCGGCCCCGCCGGCACCACCCTGCCCATGCTGCTGTTCTCCCGCCTGCGGCTGGGCCTGACGCCCGAGATCAACGCGCTGGGCGCCGCCATATTGGCCCTGGCCGGGCTGGCGCTGGGCCTGGCGGCTGCCATGTTGCACCGTTCTGCCCGCCATCAGGGCAAAGCGGGTTGAAACCAGGGGGTGCCGAAGCTACGGTCCGCCCCCTTCGCAAGATTGCAGGCCCGCCATGAAGCTCACCGCTGACCGTCTCGACCGTATCTCGCCCTCGCTGACCATCGCGATGACGACCAAGGCGCGGGCGCTGAAAGCCTCGGGCAAGGACGTGGTGGGCCTCTCCTCCGGCGAGCCGGACTTCGACACCCCCCGCAACGTCAAGGACGCCGCCATCGCCGCCATCGAGCGTGGCGAGACCAAGTACACCGACGTGTCGGGCACCCCGGCGCTGCGCCAGGCGATCTGCGACCGCTTCCGCATCGACCACGGCCTGGACTACAAGCCGGAGGAGATCATCGTCGCCACCGGCGGCAAGCAGGTGATCTTCGACGCGCTGCTGGCGACGATCAACCCGGGCGACGAGGCCATCATCCCCGCGCCGTGCTGGGTTTCCTACCCGGATATCGTCGAGTTGGCCGAGGGCAAGCCCGTCATCGTCGGCTGCGACGAGAACAACGGCTTCAAGCTGCGCCCGGAACAGCTGGAAGCGGCGATCACGCCGAAGACCAAGTGGTTCCTGCTGAACAACCCCTGCAACCCCACGGGCGCCGCCTACAACGCGGAAGAGCTGAAGGCGCTGACCGACGTGCTGATGCGCCACCCGGATGTGTGGGTGTTCACCGACGACATCTACGAGAAGCTGGCCTATGACGGCTTCCGCCCGGCGACGATCCTGGAGGTGGAACCCCGCCTGCGCGACCGCACCGTGACGATGAACGGCTGCTCCAAGGCCTATGCCATGACCGGCTGGCGCATCGGCTATGCCGGCGCGCCGGTGGGCCTGATCAAGCAGATGGACAAGCTGCAGAGCCAGTCCACCAGCAACACCAGCAGCATCAGCCAGGCCGCCGCGGTGGAGGCCCTTACCGGCCCGCAGGAAAACATCGATGTCATGCGCGCCGCCTACAAGCGCCGGCGCGACATGATGGTGGAGGAGCTGAACAAGGCGCCCGGCCTGCGCTGCCACAAGCCGGAAGGCGCCTTCTACGTCTTCCCGTCCATGCAGGGCTGCATCGGCAAGACCACCGCCGGCGGCGCGAAGATCAGCAACGACGAGGATTTCTGCGTCGCGTTGCTGGAGGAGGAGGGCGTTGCCTGCGTGCACGGCGCCGCCTTCATGTACCCCGGCTATTTCCGCATCAGCTACGCGACCTCGGACGCGGCGCTGAAGGAAGCCTGCGTTCGCATCCAGCGCTTCTGCACCGGCCTGAAGTAATGCCGGAACTCGCCCAGAGGCTGGCCAACGTCCAGGTCTCCGCCAGCGCCGCCATGACGGCGCGGGCGCGGGACATGCGCGCGCAAGGCATCCAGGTGCTGAGCCTGGCCTCGGGCGAGCCGGATTTCGCCACGCCGCCGCACGCCATCGACGCCGCCTATGCGGCGGCGAACAAGGGCGACACCAAGTACCCGCCGCAGGGCGGCACCGTGGCGCTGAAGCAGGCGATCCAGCGCAAGTTCAAGCGCGACAACCACCTGGACTACAGCCTGGACGAGATCATCGTCGGCAATGGTGGCAAGCAGATCATCTTCAACGCCCTGATGGCCACGCTGGACCCGGGCGACGAGGTGGTGATCCCCGCCCCGCACTGGATCAGCTATGCCGACATGGCCAAGGTGGCCGGCGGCACGCCGGTGCAGTTCAGTTGCCCGCAGAACAACGGCTTCCGGGTGCGCCCGGAAGACCTGGAAGCCGCCATCACCCCCAAGACCAAGTGGGTGATGCTGAACTTCCCCTCCAATCCCACCGGTGCCGCCTGCACGCGCGAGCAGATGCGCGCGATCGCCGATGTGCTGCTGCGCCACCCGCATGTGTGGATCATGTCGGACGACATGTACGAGCACATGATCTACGACGGCTTCGACTTCTGCACGATCGCCGAGGTGGAGCCGGCGCTGAAGGACCGCACGCTGACGGTCAATGGCGTTTCCAAGACCTATGCCATGACCGGCTGGCGGCTGGGCTTCGCCGGCGGCCCAGTGAAACTGATAAAAGGCATGTTCAACATGCAGGGCCAGGCCACGGCCGGTGTCTCCACCATCAGCCAGGCCGCCGCCACCGCCGCGCTGGACGGCCCGCAGGAGCTGATCAAGGAGCGCCAGGCGGTCTACAAGCAGCGCCGCGACATGGTGGTGGAAATGCTGAACGCCGCCCCCGGCATCAGCTGCCACAAGCCGGAAGGCGCCTTCTATGTGTTCCCGAACCTGGCGGGCTGCATCGGCAAGACCAGCAAGGGCGGCAAGCTGATCCAGACCGACACCGACTTCGTCCAGGCGCTGCTGGACGAAAAGCGCGTGGCCGCAGTGCAGGGCGCGGCCTATGGCATGAGCCCCTACATGCGGATCAGCTACGCGACCTCCACCGAGACGCTGGTCGAGGCCTGCACCCGCATCCAGGATTTCTGCCGCGAGTTGAGCTGAGGCGGCCGCGGCCCGCGGGTCGCGCTACTCCAGCGTGATGCGGGCGGCGCGGATCGTCTCGCCCAACTCCTTCACCTCGCGCCGCGCCAGGGCGTCCATTTCCGCCACCGTCAGCGGCTGCAGCAGCACGCCGCCCTGTTCGGCGCGGCGCTGCACCTCGGGGTCGCGGGCTGCCTCGCGCATCGCCGCGTTCAGCCGCTCCAGCACCGGCGCCGGCGTGCCGGCGGGGGCGAAGAAGGCGAACCAGGCATCCACGGTGAAGCCGGGCATGCCGGCCTCGGCCGTGGTCGGCACGTCAGGCAGCGCGGTGATGCGGTTCTGGCTGGCAATGGCCAGCGCCTTCAGCCGGCCGCCCTGTACCAAGGAGATGGCGGAGGAAGGCGTGGTGACGAACAACTGGACCCGCCCGGCCACCACGTCCTGCAAGGCTGGCGCCGCGCCGCGATAGGGCACGTGCACCATCTCCACGCCGATGGCCTGGGCGAATCGCGCGCCGCCGATATGCTGGATGCTGCCATTGCCGGAGGAGGCGTAGTTCACCTGGCCCGGCCGTGCCTTGGCATAGGTGATGAACTCCGCCAGCGTCGCCACCGGCAGGTCCATCGGCACGAAGATGCCGTGCGGCGCGGTGTCCGCCATGCCCACCGCCGCCAGGTCGCGCAGCGGGTCCCAGCCGATGTCGCGCATCAGCGCGGGGTTGCCGGCGTGGTAGCCGCTGTACTGCATCAGCAGCGTATGGCCATCAGGCGCCGCACGCACGGTGGCCAGGATGGCGATGTTGCCATTGCCGCCGGGCCGGTTGTCCACCACCACCTGCACGCCCAGCAGGCGGGAAAGCGTGTCCTGGTACAGCCGCGCGGCGAAATCGGTGCCGCCGCCGGGCGGGTTGGGCACCAGCACGGTGATGGGTCGGTTAGGGAAGCCCTGTGCCTGGGCCAGGGAAGGCGCCGCCAGCGCGGCGGCGAGCAAGGTACGGCGTTTCACAGGAAGCCCTCCAGCGCGGCCAGCACTTCTTCCGGTGCTTCCTCGGCCAGGTAATGGCCGCTGTTCACCGCGCCGCCGCTGACCGGGCCGGCGGCGTATTGGCGCCATATCGCCAGCGCGTCGTACCATTTGGGAATGCTGCCCTTGGCGCCCCACAGCGCCAGCAGCGGGCATTGCAGCTTCACCCCGGCGGCGCGGCTCTCGCGGTCGTGGTCAAGGTCGATGCCGGTGGCGGCGCGGTAATCCTCGCAGATCGAGTTCACCGTGCCGGGCAGGCGCAGCGCCGCCAGGTAGTCGGCGCGGGCTTCCGGATGGAAGAAGGACTTGTCCTTCGGCTCGCGCGCGGTGTGCAGGTCGAACCAGTCCTCGATGTCGCGCAGGATCATCCGCTCGGGACGGTCATGCGGCTGGGCCAGCCAGAACCAGTGATAGTAGCCCATGCCAAAGGCCATGTCGGCGCGCTCGAAGTGTTCCAGCGTCGGGATGATGTCCATGGTGCAGAGCTTCTCCACCGCCTGGGGGAAGTCCAGCGCCAGCCGATGCGCCACGCGGGCGCCGCGGTCGTGGCTGACCACGCGGAAGCTCTCATGGCCGTAGTGCCGCATCAGCGCCACCAGGTCGGCGGCGTGTTCCCGTTTGGCATGGGCCGCGCTGCCCGGCTGCACCGGCGGCTTGCTGGTAAAACCGTAGCCGCGGATATCCGGCAGGTAGCAGGTGAAGCGCTGTGCCAGAACCGGCGCCACCTTGTGCCACATGGCATGGGTCTGCGGGTTGCCGTGCAGCAGCAGCAGCGGCGGCCCCTTGCCGCCGCGACGCAGGCGGATGCGCTGGCCGCGAACCTCCACCGTATCAAGGCTGAAGCCTTCGAAGAACATCGCCGCGCGCCTCCCGTTATCCGGCCATTTTGCCCGCCTCACCCGGTTGACCGCAAGCCGCCTCGGCGCCAGCCTGCGCCACCCACCGAAACCCCGGGAGAAGACCGATGTCCGAAGATAGCGCCCTGTTCGACAAGGGCATGCCGATCCGCCGTGAAGTGCTGGGCGCCGAGTATGTCGATGCCAGCATGTCCAAGGCCGACGACTTCATGATGACCTTCCAGCGCGCCACCACCAGCTGGGCCTGGGGTTGGGCCTGGGGCGACCCGACGCTGGACCGCAAGACGCGCAGCCTGATCAACCTGGCGATGCTGACCGCGCTGAACCGCTCGCCGGAGATCAAGCTGCACGTGCTGGGCGCGCTGAACAACGGCTGCACGGTGGAGGAGATCAAGGCCGCGCTGCTGCACGCCACCGCCTATTGCGGCATTCCCGCCGGGCTCGACGCCTTCAAGGCGGCGCATGAGGTGCTGGTGCGCGAAGGCGCGATTCCGGCGAAGAAGTAGGCCATGACCAGCCCCATCAAGAAGGTCGGCTTCATCGGCATCGGCAACATGGGCTGGCCCATGGCGGCCAACCTGGTGAAGGCCGGCTTCGACGTTTCCGTGTGTGACGCCCGCCCCGGCCACGCCGCGAAATTCGCGGCCGAGGTCGGTGGCAAGGCCGCGGCTGCCGCGGTGGAAGCCGCCACCGGCATGGACGCCGTCATCACCATCGTCCCCACCTCCAAGCAGGTGGGGGAGGTCGCGGCGCAGATCGTGCCGGTGCTGGCCAAGGGCGCCATGGTCATCGACATGACCAGCGGCCAGCCGGGCAAGACGCGGGAAATCGCGGCTGAACTGGCCGAACGCGGCGTGGCGATGATCGACGCGCCGGTCTCCGGCGGCGTGCCGCGGGCCAAGACCGGCGAACTCGCCATCATGGTCGGTGGCGCGGATGCGGATCTCGACCGCGCCGATGCGCTGCTGAAGGCCATGGGCACCAGCATCCATCGCTGTGGCGGCATCGGTGCCGGGCAGGCGATGAAGGCGCTGAACAATCTTGTGAGTGCCGGCGGCTTCCTGATGGGGATCGAGGCGCTGCTGATCGGCCAGCGCTTCGGGCTTGATACCGCCAAGATGGTGGATGTGCTGAACGCGTCTTCCGGCATGACCAATTCCAGCCAGAAGAAGTTCAAACAGTACGTCCTGAACCGCAGCTTCGAGGATGGCTTCGGCATCGACCTGATGGTCAAGGACCTGGGCATTGCGCTGGAAGTCGGGCGCGACACCAATACGCCGACGCCGTTCTCCGCGCTGTGCAAGGAGATGTGGGCCGGTGCCGCGGCGCTGCTGGGGCCGGGGCATAACCACACCGAAGTGACCAAGCTCTCCGAGCGGCTGGCGAACGACGTGCTGGGCGGCAACAAGTGACGGGCGCCGATGGTCGAAGCGCCGAAGGGCGCGGAGAGCTGAATCGGCAACCCCCGATGTGGGAAGCCTACGCGATCCGCTACGGCCACCACGACCGGCCGAAGCAGGGCAGCTACCTCATGCCGGTCGAGGACCCGCATGAGAACAACCCGCTGGACTACTTCGTCTGGCTGCTGCGCGGCCCCGGTGGCCGGCAGGTGCTGGTGGATTGCGGCTTCGACGAGGCGACGGCAGCGAAGCGCGAACGCAAGCTGCACCGCACTGTCATGCAGGCATTGATCGACTTCGGCACCCAGCCGGAGCAGATCAGCGACGTCATCATCACCCACCTGCATTACGACCACGCCGGCAACCTGGACGCCTTCCCGAATGCCACTTTCCATTTGCAGGAACGGGAGATGGCCTTCGCCACGGGGCGGCACATGTGCCAGCACTGCATCCGCGTGCCGTTCGAGGTGGAGGATGTGGTGAAGATGATCCGCCACCTCTACAACGACCGCCTGACCTTCCATTCAGGCGAAGGCGAGGTGGCGCCGGGCGTGACAGTGCACGGCGTCGGCGGCCATTCCGATGGCCTGCAGATGGTCCGCGTGCAGACCGCGCGCGGCCCGCTGGTGGTGGCGTCCGACGCGCTGCATTTCTACGGCAATGTGGAGCGCAACAATCCCTTCCCGATCATCTTCGAGCTGGGCGCCATGACCCAGGGCTGGAAGACCGCGAAGAAGCTGGCCGGCGGCGACGAGACGCTGGTGGTGGCCGGCCACGACCCCATCGTGCGGGAACGCTACCCCGCCATGCCCGGCACCAATGGTGAGGTGGTGGCGCTGCACCTGGCGCCGAAGGGCTGAGCCCGAACGTCGGCCGGCTTGCGCCAAAGGGCGCGAGCCGGTCGGCGCCGTCAGCTCAGCAGCACCACGCTCGCCATTGCCGCCCCGGCGATGGCGAGCACTTCCGACAGCGCCGGCCAGCTTCGCATCACCCCGGCGCGCAGTACCAGGGCGTTGAGCGCCAGCGAACCGACCACCCCGGCCAGCGGCACCCACCAGCGCAGCTGCCAGAAGCCCCAGCCCAGCAGCGCCAACCACAGCACGAAGGCGCCGCGGCCGAGCACCATGAACAGCCGGTCTCCCAGGCGCGAGGCAGGACGCAACCCCGGGTCGGTGCTGCGCGCCTCGATCATGGCGGCGACGGAAAGTGCCAGCAGGGCAGGGAAGTAGAAGCGCATCGGGTTATTCCGGCTTGATGTTCGCGGCGGTGATGACCTGGCGCCAGCGTGTGCGCTCGGTGCTGATCACCTGGGCGCAGTCCTCGGGCGTGCCGCCGATACCCTCCAGGCCGATCGCCGCCAAGCGCCGCTTGAAGCCATCCTCGGCCAGCACGGCATTTGTCTCGCGGTTCAGCCGCAGCACCACCGCGGCAGGGGTGCCGGCGGGGGCCGCCAGATAGTTGAAGGCGCTGGCGTCGAAGCCCGGCAGCGTCTCGGCGATGGTAGGTAATTCCGGCATCAGGAAGCTGCGGCCCGGCGTGCTGACTGCCAGCGCCCGCAGCGTGCCCGCCTTGATATGCTCGCTGTACAGCGACAGCGTGTCGATCAGCAGGGAAATCCGCCCGGCCAGCAACTCCTGGATCGCCGGGCCGCTGCCGCGGAACGGCACATGCGTCATCTCCACGCCGGCCATGTGCTTCAGCATCTCCCCGGCCAGGTGCGAGGACGCGCCGATGCCGCTGCTGCCGAAGGTCAACTCGCCCGGCCGCGCCTTGGCCAGCGCGATCACCTCGGCCACGCTGCGCGCCGGCAGGGTCGGGTTCACCACCAGCAGGTTCGGCGCGCGAATGATGGAAATGATCGGCGCGAAGGCGGTGGCGGGGTCGTAGGGCAGCGACTTCATCAGGCTGGGGTTGATGATCTGCGGCCCCGGCGTGCCGTAGAGCAGGGTGTAGCCATCGGCCGGGCTGCGGGCGACCAGCTCGGCCCCCAGCGTGGCACCGGCACCAGGGCGATTCTCCACGATCACGCCCTGCCCCAGGCGCGGCGCCAGCGCTTCCGCCAGCATGCGGCCCACCTGGTCGGAGGCACCGCCGGGGGCAAAGGGCACCACCAGCTTCAGCGGCCGGCTGGGGAAATCCAGCCCCTGGGCCTCAGCCCGCGCCGCCAGCGGCAGCGCCAGCCCGGCCAACAGCAGGCCACGGCGGGGCAATTCAAGCATGGGCGTTGTCCTCCGGCTGATTGCCCCCAACTTGGCCGAGCGCGCCCCGCCGCACAACTTCCCCCCGTGCGTTACCGCACACTTTCACCCCGTGCGTTACCGCACGAATCCCGCCGCTCAATCGGGCCGATGGGGTCGCGCAAAACGTCAGCCTGGCTTATCTTGCAGTGCAGCAACCGAGGGGATTGTGTCCATGCCCGATACCAACCTGAATTTCGACCCCACCCGGCTGAAGTTCGGCGTCGGCCAGCCGGTGACCCGGCAGGAAGACCCCATCCTGTTGCAGGGCCGTGGCCGCTACACCGACGACATCACGCTGGAAGGCCAGGCCTGGTGCGTCATGGTGCGCAGCCCCTACGCGCATGGCATCATCAAGGGCATCGACACGTCGGCGGCCAAGGAAATGCCGGGCGTGCTCGGCGTGTTCACCGGCGCCGACCTGGCGGGATATGGCGCCATGAAGTGCGGCATGCCCGTGAAGAGCAAGGACGGCTCGCCGCTGATCGGCATCAACCGGCCGTCGCTCGCCACCGACAAGGTCCGCTTCGTCGGCGACCCCGTTGCCTTCGTGGTGGCTGAGACCAAGCTGGCGGCACGCGACGCGGCTGAGGCGGTGGAACTCGACATCGAGAGCCTGGACGCGGTGACCGAAGCTTCCGCCGCCGCCGCCCCTGGCGCGCCGCAGCTGTACGACCACATCCCCGGCAACACGGTGCTGGACTTCCAGTATGGCGACCCCGCCAAGGTCGCCGCCGCCTTCGCCAATGCGGCGCATGTGACGAAGCTTTCCATCCGCAACAACCGCGTGGTGGTCTGCGCGATGGAGCCGCGCAGCGCCATCGGCGAATACGACGCCGCGGACGGCCGCTACACGCTGCATGTCGGCTGCCAGGGCGTCTTCGGCCTGCGCGGGCAGATGGCGAACGACCTGCTGAAGGTGCCCACCGACAAGGTCCGCATCCTCACCGGCAATGTCGGCGGCAGCTTCGGCATGAAGGCCAGCGCCTATCCGGAATACGTGCCGGTGCTGCACGCCGCCAAGCTGCTCGGCCGCCCTATCAAGTGGACCGACGACCGCAGCGGCAGTTTTGTCAGTGACCAGCACGGCCGCGACCACGAGGTGGACGCCGAGCTGGCCTTCGACGGCGCCGGCCGGATGATGGCGGTGCGGCTGACCTGCTACGCCAATATCGGTGCCTACCTGGCCACCGTCGGCCCGCACATGGCCACCGGCAACTACGTCAAGAACATCCAGTCCAACTACGCCACGCCGCTGATCGAGGTGAACACCAAGTGCGTGGTCACCAACACCACGCCCGTCTCGGCCTATCGTGGCGCCGGCCGGCCGGAAGCCAATTACTACATGGAACGCCTGATCGAGCAGGCGGCGAAGGAGATGGGCCGCAGCGCGGTGGAACTGCGCCGCATCAACCACATCCGCGAAGACCAGTTCCCCTTCGATGCGCCGAGCGGCAGCGTCTATGACACCGGCGAGTTCACCGCCATCATGGACCAGGCGCTGGCCTCGGCCGACCATGCCGGCTTCCCCGCCCGCCGCGCCGAAGCCAAGGCGCGCGGCAAGCTGCGCGGCATCGGCATCGGCAACTTCCTGGAATGCACCGCCCCGCCGCAGAAGGAGCAGGGCGAAATCCGCTTCGAGGCCGATGGCGGCATCACCATCGTGACCGGCACGCTGGACTACGGCCAGGGCCATTGGTCGCCCTTCGCACAGCTGCTGCACACCCAGCTTGGCGTCCCGTTCGAGAAGGTGCGACTGCTGCAGGGCGACAGCGACCAGCTGATCGCCGGCGGCGGCACCGGCGGGTCCAAGTCCATGATGGCCTCCGGCGCCGCGATCATGCAGGCCGCCGCCGAGGTGGTGGAGAAGGGCAAGGCCGCCGCCGCCTTCATGCTGGAAGCGGCAGTCGGCGACATCGAGTTCGAGCAGGGCGCCGATGGCCTTGGCCGCTTCACCATCGCGGGCACCGACCGCAGCATCGGCATCATGGAGCTGGCCGAGAAACTGCGCGGCGCGAACAACCTGCCCGCCGACGTGCCGAACACGCTGAACGTCCGCACGGTGTTCCAGGACGCGCCAATGGCCTTCCCCAATGGCTGCCACGTGGCCGAGGTGGAGATCGACCCCGACACCGGCCACACCGAGGTGGTGAAGTACACCACGGTCAACGACTTCGGCGTCATCGTGAACCCGCTGCTGGTGCAGGGCCAGGCGCATGGCGGCATCGTGCAGGGCATCGGCCAGGCGCTGATGGAGCAGGTCTCCTACTCCGAGGAAGGCCAGATCCTGACCGCCAGCTACCAGGACTACGCCCTGCCGCGCGCCAGCGACCTGCCGAATTTCGGCTTCGAGGCGCATGCCGTGCCGTGCAAGACCAACCCGGTGGGCGCCAAGGGCTGCGGCGAGGCCGGTTGCGCCGGCAGCCTGCCGGCGGTGATGAATGCCGTGGTCGACGCGCTGTCCGAGTTCGGCATCCAGCACCTGGACATGCCGGCGACACCGGAACGGGTCTGGCAGGCGATCCGCACCGCGCAGGGGTAATAGGGCACCAAGGCTGGCGCTGGACGGCTGCTTGCGCCGCCGACAGCGCGAGGCGCGGGATCACGATGGCGCGATGACGCCGGTCGATCATGGCCTGAATCCAACGATTGCCTAAGTCGTGGGCGGCGTTGAACATGCTGCGGAATGTATTTCGCCGTAATGGCTATGGACCCCGGCTGGCCGGCCCGCCACTGTTGGATGGCTGTGTGTGTGGCTGATGGCGATGTGTTGGGCACAGGGCACTTGCGGGATATGGCAGTGCCGGTGGCTCTGCCGAAAAGGAGTTTCGGCATGACTAGGCTTTCCGGGCGTCGTGTCCTGGTGGTTGAAGATGAGGCCCTGGTGGCGATGCTGGTCGAGGATGCCCTGCTGGACGCTGGTGCCGAAGTGATGGGCCCAGTCGCCACGGTCGCCGAAGCGCTGCTGCTGCTAAAGGGGCAGTTGCCGGAAGCCGCGGTGCTCGATCTCAACCTGGCCGGGGAGACCTCCACCCCGGTGGCGGATGAACTTGCGCGCCGGGGCGTGCCCTTCGTGGTCGCCACCGGCTATGGCGCCGATGGCCTGCCCCCGGGCCATGCCAATGTGCCCGTGCTGGCCAAGCCCTACGACCCCGCCGACCTGACCGCCGCGCTGGCGCGGTTCTGGAACTGAAGACTCGGTATCGCAGCGCCGAACATCGGCCCGGGCTTCCCGACCCAAGCCGACACGGCACTATTCCCGCCCAAGCCCGGCTTCGCGGACGATAACACTCCACTTGGCGATGTCGGCAGCGATGCGCTGGCGCATGGCCGCCGGTCCTCGTGTGGCCGCAGGCGGCACCGTGCTGGCCAACTCCACCATCCGGCCCTGCAGCACGCTGTCGCGCAGCGCCGCCTCCAGCGCCTCATGCAGCCGGGCGAGCACCGGCGCCGGCGTGGTGGGCGGTGCGGCAAAACCGTTCCAGATCACCAGGTCGAAGTCCGGCCGTCCCGCTTCGGCAAAGGTCGGCACATCCGGCAGTTGCGGGATTCGTGCCGGCGCACTGACCGCCACCGCCCGCGCGGTGCCGCCGCGATGCGCGGGGATCATCGTCACGGTCTGGTCGATCACCGCATCCACCACGCCGGCGGCCAGGTCGTTCATCGCCGGGCCTGATCCGCGATAACTGACCAGCGTGCCCTTCAGCCCCGCCAGGTGCATCAAGTAGGCCGGCGCCAGGTGGCTGGTGGTGCCGACGCCGGCGGTGCCGAAGGTGGCGCGCTCGCCCTTCTCGCGGATATGCGCCAGCAGCTCCGGCAGGCTGCGCAGGGTGCCGCGTGGGCTGGTCGCCAGCACCATCGGCACATCCGCCACCAGGGAGACCGGGGCCATGTCGCGCCGTGGGTCGAAGCCGCTGTCGGGTGTCAGCGCATAGCCGGTGGCCATGATGCCCATGTTGCCGAAGGCCAGCGTATGGCCATCCGGCTCGCTGCGCGCCAGGCGCTGTATGCCCACCAGGCCGCCGGCGCCACTGACATTCTCCACCACCACGGGCTTGCCCAGGCCGGGCGCCATGGCCTGGGCGAAGAAGCGCGCCAGCGCATCCAGCGTGCCGCCGGGCGCGGAGGGCACCAGCACGGTGATGCTGCGCTGCGGAAATCCTTGGGCCTGCACGGGCGGCGCCGCCAGCAGGGTGGGCAGCGCGAGCGCGGCGCGGCGGTCGATCCGCATCGGAGGTTTCCTCGGTTTGTTGGGCGGCATGCTAGGCGCCGCCCCAGGCCAGGGCTAGGCTGCCCGGACAAACCGGAGGAACGACGCATGTCGGCAGCCCTGAAGGCGGAACAACCCGCCCCTGGCCTACGCATCACCGCCCTGCACCCGGTCTTCGCCGCCCGCTGCGACGGCCTGGACCTGCGCCGGCCGCTGACCCGCGACCAGGCCGCGGCAGTGGAAGCGGCGATGGACCGCTACGCCGTGATGGTCTTCCCGCGCCAGCAGATCGACGACGACCTGCAACTCGCCTTCGGCCGCAACTTCGGCGCGGTGGAGGCGGTGCCCTCCCTGGTGGATCAGTCCCGCCGCCGCCTGCCGGACAACCAGGTCAACGACATCTCCAACCTGGGCGCCGATGGCCAGTTGCTGGCCGCCGATGACCGCCGCCGCATGTACAACCTGGGCAATGCGCTGTGGCACAGCGACAGCAGCTTCAAGCCCACGCCCGCAAAATATTCCATGCTGCATGCTCGCGTCATTCCGCCCAGCGGCGGCGAGACCGAGTTCGCCGACATGCGCGCCGCCTGGGACGCACTGGACGCCGAGCGCCAGGCCGAGCTGCTGCCGCTGGTCACCGACCATTCGCTGATGTTTTCGCGCGCCCAGCTGGGCTTCGATGACTTCACGCCCGATGAGCAGGCCAAGTGCGTGCCGGTGCCGCAGCGCCTGGTGCGGCGGCACATGGGCAGCGGCCGGCGCTCGCTCTACCTGTCAGCGCATATCGGCGGCATCCATGGCATGCCCAGGCCGGAAGCGCTGATGCTGATCCGCGAGCTGACCGAGCAGGCGACCAAGCCGCAATTCGTCTACAGCCATACCTGGTCGGTCGGCGACCTGGTGGTGTGGGACAACCGCTGCACCATGCATCGCGGCCGGCCCTATGCCGACAAGCGCTACCCGCGGGATATGCGCCGCGTGACGTTGGCCGATGTCTCGCCCACGTTGGAGCAGCCGCAGTGAAGCGCCTGCTGCTGGCGCTGCTGCTGCTGGGCGGCGCCGCCGAAGCCCAGGAATACCCGGACCGCCCGATCCGCCTGATCGTCGCCAGCGCCGCCGGCGGCGCCAGCGATATCCTGGCCCGTAGCGTCGGCCAGAAGCTGAGCGAAGCCTGGGGCCAGCCGGTGGTGGTGGACCCGCGCCCCGGCGCCAATGGCAATGTCGCCGCGCTGGCCGCCGCCCGCAGCGCACCGGACGGCTACACGCTGATGATGGGCACCATCGGAGTCATGGCGGTGAACCCGGCGATCTACCGCGATGTCGGCTACGACCCCGCGCGCGACTTCGACCCGGTGGCGCGGCTGGTCAGCTTCGCCAATATCCTCGTGGTCAATCCCGCGATGCCGGTGACGACGCAGGCGCAGTTCATCGACTACGTGCGCGCGCATCCGGGCCTGGGCTATGGCTCGCCGGGTAATGGTGGCTCGCCGCATCTGGGCATGCTGGTCTTCGCCCGCATGGCCGGCATCCAGATGGAACACATCCCCTATCGCGGCGCCGCGCCGGCGCTGAACGACATCATCGCCGGCAACCTGGCCAGCGCCTTCAGCGACCCGCTGGCGACCATCCCGCAGATCCGCGCCGGGCTGGTCCGCCCGCTTTCGGTCAGCGGCACCCGCCGCCTGGCGGCGCTGCCGGAAGTGCCGACCGTGGCCGAGGCCGGCATCCCCGGCTACGAGGTGGTCGGCTGGCTCGGCATCGTCGCGCCGCGCGGCACGCCGCGGCCCATCGTGACCAAGCTGAACACCGCCCTTAACGGCATCATGCAACAAGCAGAAATGGTGCAGCGGTTGACCAGCCAGGGCGCCGAGATCGTCACCGGCACGCCGGAGGAATTCGGCGGCTACATCCGCGGTGAGATCGCGCGCTGGGCGCAGATCACCCGCGAAGCAGGAATTCGAGCAGAATGACCAATGTCGCCGATGCGCTGGTAAAACGGCTGACCCAGCATGGCGTCAAGCGCATCTGGGGCGTGCCTGGCGGCGATTGCAGCCTGGATATCCTGGACGCCGCCGCCCGCCACGGCATCCACTACGTGCTGACCCGCACCGAAGGCGGCGCCGCGATGATGGCGATGGCCGACGCGCAGATCACCGGCGCGCCGGGCGTGCTGCTGACCACGCGCGGCCCCGGCCTGACCAACGGCGCCAACGGCATCGCCTGCGCCAGCCTGGACCGCGTGCCGCTGCTGGTGCTGGCCGATGGCCACGAGACCGATATGGGCCACGTCTCCCACCAGCGCTACGACCAGATGGCGCTGATGGCGCCGCTGGTGAAGGCCAGCAGCGTGCTGGAATCAGGCGACCCGGTGGCGGAACTGGACCGGCTGATGGCGACCGCCATGGCGGGGCCGGCCGGCCCGGTCTATCTGGAAATGGTCGGCCAGCGCCTGCGCGCGCCCTTCACCGCCGTGCAGCGCCCGCTGCCCGCGCCGCCGCAGCCGCCGGCGCCGGACGACAGCGCCTTGGCCGTCGCCCGCGCCGTGCTGGCCCGCGCGAAGCGCCCGATCATCATCGCGGGCTTGCAGGCGCGGGATGACGCCGCCGCCGCCGGGCTGCGCTGGCTGGCCAGCCAGTGGGAGGCCCCGGTGTTGGCCACCTGCATGGGCAAGGGGGCGCTGAGCGACACGCATGAATGGGCGCTCGGCCCGTTCATTTCCGGCGCCGCCGAGGACCCGATGCTGCGCGCCGCCGACTGCATTGTGTTGTACGGCGCCGACCCCATCGAGTTCATGCCCAAGGCCTGGGCCTATGCCGCGACGCCCGTCGTCGAGCTCACCACCCACACCCATGCGCGGCCCTACCTGACGCCGCAGGCCCAGGTGGTCGGCGACCTCTCCCAGGCGGCGATGGCGCTGGAGGACGCAGTGCTGCCCGGCGGCTGGAGCGCCGATCAGGTGGCCGAGGCGCGCGAGGCGATGCGCGCCCTGGCCCGCACCGACAGCAGCGGCATCGCCCCGCACCAACTGGTGGAAGCGGCGATGCAGGTGGCGCCGGAAGGCACCCGCGTCACCGCCGATGCCGGCGCGCATATCCTGCCCGCGGTGGCGCTGTGGCCGACGCGCCAGGCGCTGGATTTCTTCATCACCCGCGGCCTGGCCACCATGGCCTATGCGCTGCCCAATGCCATTGGCGCCGCGCTGGCGGACCCGTCCAAGCCGGTGCTGGCCTTCACCGGCGATGGCGGGCTGATGATGGGCGCGGGCGAACTCGGCACCGCCGTGCAGGAAGGCGCCAATGTGAAGGTGGTGGTGTTCAACGACGCGTCCATCGCGCTGATCGAGGTGAAGCAGCGCCGCCGGCAGTTCCCGCTCTATGGCATGCGCTATCCGGGCGCGGATTTCGCCGCCGTGGCACGCGGCTTCGGCTGCGCGGCGCTGCGCGTGGAAAGCCTGGAGCAATTGCTGCCGGCGCTGCGAGAGGCCTTCGCCACGCCCGGCCCGGTGCTGCTGGACGTGGCCGTGGATGGCCAAGCCTATCACAGCCTGGTGCCGGCGCTGCGCGGGTAGCTAAACGGCGGCGCTGTGCCGCCCGCTGCCGGTGCCGAGATACGCATCGAAAGCGGCCGCCACATGCCGCACATGGCGCCGGCCTTCCGGCGTCACCCTGACGTAGTCGCGCTCCAGCGCAATCACGCCATCGGCATCCAGCCGCGCCAGCGCCGGCATCGCCTCGTCCAGCACCATCGGCGGCAGCGCGCCCAGGTCGAGCGCGAAGTCGCACATCACCCGTTCGATCACGCTGCGCCGCAGCCGGTCATCCCCTTTCAGCGCCCGGCCACGCTTCACCGGCAGCAGGCCGGCCTGCACCGCCGTGACATATTTCCGCTCGTCCGGCTCGTTCTGCGCATAGCCCGCCGGCAGGCTGCCGATGGCCGAGGCGCCCAGCCCGACCAGCGCCGGCGCGGCATCCGTGGTGTAGCCCTGGAAGTTGCGGCGCAGCCGGCCCTCGCGCCAGGCCATGGCCATTTCATCCTCCGGCCGTGCGAAGTGGTCCAGCCCGATGGCGACATAGCCGGCATCCGTCAGCACCCGCTCGGCGGCATCGGCCTGCAAAATCCGCTCCAGCGCACCGGGTAGGCTGGCGCTGTCGATGGCGTTCTGGTGCGGCTTCATCCAGGGCACATGGGCATAGCCGAACACCGCCACCCGGTCCGCACCCAGCTGGGCGGCGAAGCGCGCGGTGGCCTGCACCTCCGCCACGCCCTGGCCGGGCAGGCCGTACATCACATCCACATTGATGCTGCCGATGCCATGCCCGCGCAGCCGTTCCGCCGCGCTCTCAACGCAATCCTGGCTCTGCACCCGGCCGATGCGGTGCTGCACCACCGGAGAGATGTCCTGCACGCCCAGCGAGGCGCGGGTCAGCCCGGCCTCTGCCAGTGCCGCCACGGTGGCGTCGTCCAGGCTGCGTGGGTCCAGCTCGGCGGCCAGTTCGGCGCCGGGGCGGAAGCCGTATTCCTCCCGGATCACATGCAGCACGCTGCCCAGGGCCGAGGCGCCCAGCGCGGTCGGCGTGCCGCCGCCCAGGTGCAGGTGGGCAATGCCGCCATGGCCATGCAGCGCGCCGGACAGCATCCGCGCCTCGGCCTCCAACGCGGCGGCATAGGCCTCTATCCGGGCGCTGCTGCGCGTGACGGCCGTGTGGCAGCCGCAATACCAGCACAGCGACTTGCAGAACGGCACATGCAGGTACAGCGAAAGCGGCGTGCGCGCCGGCACCTCGCCGAGCCAGGCGCGATAGCTCGCCGGCTCCAGCGGGCCGAAATGCGGCGCCGTCGGGTAGCTGGTGTAGCGGGGGATATTGGCCAGGGCGTAGCTGATCGGCGGGGTCATGCAGCCTGCGTAGCGCAGCCCGCGCCGCCGCCGCCTTGCGCCGGATCAAGCGGGCGGCAGGTGCACCGCCAGCCACAGCGTCTCGGCGGCGGGGTCGGTCCAGGCCACCCGGTGCCGGCACCCCGCCGGCAACACGGCCCAGTCCCCGGCCGCCAGGGCGCGCTCGCTGCCATCGGCAAAGGCAAGCCGCGCGGTGCCGGCCAGCAGCAGCACGAACTCGGCATGCGCCTGGTCGTACCATTCCCCGTCGCGGACCCCGCGCGAGGCAATCCGCTCCACCCGCGCGCCGCCGGCCGCGGCCAACTCGCAAAAAATCTCGCCGCCCTCGGCCGCGGCAGCGCCTTCACCGATCCGGCCGAAGCGCGGTGCGGTCACACCGCTCCGGCGGCGAAGGCCGGCGCGACAGGGGCGGCGCAGACCCCGGCGGCTTCAAGCGCGGCGGCGGCGCGGAACAGCAACGCCTCGGTCCAGGGCTTGCCGATCAGCTGCACGCCGATCGGCATGACGCCCTCCGCCCGCTGCACCGGCACCGTCACCACCGGCAGGCCCACGCCGCTGATCGGCTGGGTAAACAACCCCATGGAGGGGCGCAGCGGCAGCGTCTCACCATCCAGCTCCAGCGTCTCCTGCCCAATCGGCGTGGCCGGCACCGGGGTGGCCGGGGCGATCAGCACGTCCCAATCCGCCATCACCTCGCGCATCTGGGCCGCGGCCAGGGCGCGCACCCGCTGGGCGTGGTTGACCCAGGCGGCCGGCAGCATGGCCCCGGCCAGCAGCCGGTCGACGATCAGCGGCTCGTAATCCTCCAGTTGGGTGCGCAGCGTCGGCAGGTGCAGCGTGGCGCCCTCGCTGCTGGTGATGGTGAAGGCGGCGGCGCGGCAGGCTTCGGCCATGGCCCATTCCACCTCGGCGCTGGCGCCCAGCGCGGCGGCCACGGCGGCCACGGCGCGGCGCGCGGCGTCCGACTGGCGCTTGCCGAACCAGCCGCCCAGCCTGGCCACGCGCAGCCCCGCCAACCCCGCGCCCAGCCCGGGCGTCACTGCCTCCGGCGCACGCGGCGCCTGGTGCGGGTCCTCCGCATCCAACCCCTGCAAGGCGTCGTAGCAGGCGGCCAGGTCGGCCACGCTGCGGGCGAAGGGCCCGACATGGTCCAGCGCATAGACGAACGGAAAGCTGCCGTGCCGTGACAGCCGCGAATAGGTCGGCTTCACCCCGAACAGCCCGTTCAGGGAGGATGGCACGCGGATGCTGCCATTGGTGTCGGTGCCGAGACTCAGCGGCACCAGCCCGGCCGCGACCGCCGCGCCCGAACCACCCGAGGAACCACCGGCGATTCGCGTCAGGTCGTGCGGGTTGCGCGCCGGCCCGTAATGGCTGTTCTCGGTGGTGAAGCCATAGGCGAACTCGTCCATGTTCAGCGCGCCGAGGCACACCGCGCCGGCCGCGTGCAACTGCCGCACCAGGAAGCAGTCCCGCGCCGCCGCGGGGTTGCCGCGCAGCACCTTGCTGCCGGCCAGCGTGGTCAGGCCCGCCAGGTCGAACAGGTTCTTCACCGCGTAGGGCACGCCGGCCAGCGGGCCCAGCGCCTCTCCCGCCGCGATGCGCGCATCCACGGCAGCGGCCTCGGCCATTGCCCGTTCCGGCAGCAGGGCGGTGAAGGCGTTGACCCGGGGGTTCTGCGCCTCGGCGCGGGCCAGGGCGGCGCGTGCCACCTCCACCGCGGTGGTCTGCCCGGCGCGGATGCGGCCGGCGATCTCCAGCGCCGGGTTCATGGCCGGAACACCGGGGCGGGTTCGTCGCTGGGCGCCAGCTGCACGGCCAGGGCCGGCGCGGCGGTGCGCACCACCAGGGCCAGCGCCGCGGCCACCTTGGCCTGGCGAGCGGCATCCAGCTTCAGCCCCACCATCGGCGCGGCGGCGGCGACATGCGCCGCGGGGTCGAACTCCGGGTCCAGCATCGGCACGGCTCCTGTATCCAGTGCTGGAGCATGATCGCCGCCCACTGAAGCGGTGCGCATGCCCCAGCCAATTTCGAGAGGCTGATTCTCGGCTTGCGGCGATTCCACCCTGGCCGACCAGGCTCCATCCCCATGCTGGAACCGTGCCGCGGCCGTCGCAAGCCGGGCGCCGCCTCGCGCAGCGGTGAACGGCGCCGCGATGCAGCCCCAGCGACGCCACCCGCGTTGCCCCCGCACGGCGGTAGCGGGGATTGGATTGCATGGCAGGCAAGGGCGGCGCTGGCCCGCGGGCAAGGCGTGATTCCGCGCGACCGGTGGCCCCGCCACCTGCGGTCCTTCCCGGGCAAGCCTCCGCCGAGTTGCCCACCGCCGCCAACGCCAACCTGCCGGCCATCCCGGCGCCCAGCCTTTACCTGGTCAATCCGCTGCTGGTCGGCTCCTTGCCGGCCTGGAACGCGCTCTTCGCCCATGTCGCCGCCCTGGGCTGCAACGGGGTGCTGCTGGCGCCGCCGACCCAACCGGGACCCACCGGCAACCTGTTCCACATCGGCGACCCGGACCTGCCGCACCCCTGCCTGGAGGCACCCAGCCTGACCGCGGCCCTGGCCCAGCTGGTCAAGTCCGCCCGCAGCCACGGCCTGGCGCTATATCTGGACCTGGTGCTGGACCGCGCGGCCGACGGCGGCGGCTTTGCCGCGCGCCACCCCGAATGGTTCCGCGCCGCCGCGGCCGAAGGCCCACCCGACCCGCGCCTGCCCCTGCGGGAGGTCGGCACCGTCGCCGCCAGGCTCGACCAGCCTGGCCTGCGGCAGGACTGGCTGCACCGCCTGCGCAGCTGGGTCGAGGCCGGTGTGGCCGGCTTCCGCTGCCTGCACGCGGACGCCGTGCCCGCCGCCTGCTGGCGCGAGCTGACGGCGGATTTGCCGCAAGCGCGCTTCATCGCCTGGACCCCCGGCATGGCTGCCGCGGCGCAGGCAGGGCTTGCCGGCCTGGGCTTCGCCGCCTGCTGCAACAGCCTGGCCTGGTGGGATTTCAGCGGCGACTGGCTGGCCGAGGAATCGCGCCGCCTGTCCGGCGTGGCGCCGGTGCTGGCCACGCTGGAGCCGCCCTTCGGCCCGCGCCTGGCCGCCGCCGAGCCGGACGCACTGCTGGCCGAGCGCCACGCCCGCCGCCACCTGGCGTTTGCCGCGGCGAGCGGCGCGGGGCTGGTGCTGCCGATGGGCTGCGAATACGGCGCGGTGCGCCCGCTGGATGCGACGCGCGACCGCCCGGGCGACTGGGCCGCCTTGCAGGCCCACCCACGCTTCGACCTGCGGGACGCCGTGCGCGCTGCCACTGCCGGCTTGGCCCGGCGCGGGCTGGACCGGGTTGAGTTGCAGCCACTCAGCGGGCCCGGTGGCCGCGCCGCCAGCTTCCTCTGCGACCAGCCGGGCGCCGCGCGCGTCGTCGTGGCCAATGCCTCCCTTCGCGCCGAGGCCCGCGTGCCGGTAGCGGCGCTGCTGGCGCTGGCCTGCCAGCCGGTGGCCACCCTTCTGGCGCCGGATGGCAGCCGCTTCGGCCCTGGCGACGAACTGCGCCTGGCCCCGGGCGGGGTGCTGGAGCTGGGCGCCGAGGCCGCCCGCCCGGTGCTGGCCCCGGCCCACCCGGAACCCACCAAGCGCCACACCACCGCCGGCGAGGAGGCCATCGCCGCGGCCACGGCACCGCGCATCGGGATCGAGGCCGTGGCCCCGGCCGTGGATGGCGGCCGCTTCCCCGTCAAGCATGCGTTGGGCGAAAGCGTCGCCGTCAGCTGCGACCTGATCTGCGACGGCCACGACAAGCTGGCGGCCATGCTGTGCTGGCGCGCCGCCGATGCCGATGACTGGGTCGAGGTGCCGATGCGACCGCTCGGCAATGACCGCTGGGCCGCCGCCTTCCCGCTGCAACGCCTGGGGCGCCACCTCTATCGGGTGGAGGCCTGGCGCGACGCCTTCGCCACCTGGCGCGATGAACTCAACAAGAAGCACGCCGCCGGGCTGGACCTGACGCTGGAGCTGGAGGAAGGCCGCCTGCTGCTGGCTCGCGCCGCCGCGCGCGGTGGTGGCGTATTGCAGGAGATCGCCGCCGGCTTGGCGCAGGCCGGCAGCGCAGACCGCCTGCACCGCCTGCTGGCACCCGACACCGTGCGGCTGATGCAGGCCGCCGACGACCGCCCCTTCCGCGCCCGCAGCGCCGAGATGCCGGTGGAGGCCGAGCGCCGCGCCGCCGGCTTCGCTGCCTGGTACGAGCTGTTTCCGCGCAACCTTGGCGGGCTGCGCGGCGTGATCGCGGAGCTGCCGCATATCCGCGCCATGGGCTTCGACGTGCTGTACTTCCCGCCGGTTCATCCAATCGGCCACAGCAACCGCAAGGGCCGCAACAACAGCCTGCAACCGGCCGCCGACGACCCCGGCAGCCCCTACGCCATCGGCAGCGAGGCCGGTGGCCACGACGCGCTGGACCCTGGCCTTGGCACGCTTGAGGACTTCGCCGAGCTGCGCCAAGCCGCGGCGCAGCACGGGCTGGAACTGGCCATCGACTTCGCCATCCAGTGCAGCCCGGACCATCCCTGGCTGCGGCAGCACCCCGAGTGGTTCGACTGGCGGCCGGATGGCTCGCTGCGCTACGCCGAGAATCCGCCGAAGAAGTACCAGGACATCGTCAACGTCGATTTCTACGGCGAAGACGCGGTGCCCGGCCTGTGGCTGGCGCTGCGCGACGTGGTCGCGTTCTGGTGCGGCCAGGGCGTGCGCATCTTCCGCGTGGACAACCCACACACCAAGCCGCTGCCGTTCTGGGAATGGTTGATCGGCGACATCCGCGCCCAGCACCCCGACGCGATCTTCCTGGCCGAGGCCTTCACCCGCCCCAAGGTGATGCTCCGCCTCGGCAAGCTCGGCTTCACCCAGAGCTACAGCTACTTCACCTGGCGCAACAGCAAGGCTGAGATCATCGAATATCTTGAGGAACTGGCGACACCCGAGATCGCCGCCGTCTATCGCCCGAACTTCTTCGTCAACACGCCGGATATCAACCCACCCTTCCTGCAGCAGGGCGGCCGCGCCGCGCACCTGATCCGCGCCGCGCTGGCCGCCACCACCGGCGCGCTGTGGGGCGTGTTCCAGGGCTTCGAGCTCTGCGACGCCGCACCGCTGCCGGGGCGCGAGGAATATCTCGACAGCGACAAGTACGAGATCCGCCGCCGGCCGCAGCGTGCCGCTGGCGACATCGTGGATGAGATCACGCGGCTGAATGCGATCCGCCGCACCAATCCGGCGTTGCAGCGCCAAACCGGAATCGCCTTCCACCATGCTTTCAACGACCAGGTGCTGTGGTTCCGGCGCCAGGACGCCACGCGCGACAACGTGCTGCTGGTGGGCATGTCGCTCGACCCCTTCCAGCCGCAGCAGGCCAGCGTGGAACTGCCGCTGTGGGAATGGGGCCTGCCGGATGGCGCCAGCCTGGAAGCCGAGGAGCTGATGCAAGGCCATCGCTTCACCTGGCATGGCAAGCAGCAGCAACTGCGCTTCGAGCCCGCCATGCCCTTCGGCATCTGGCGCGTGCGCCCGGCAGGTGACGCATGAGCGCGCCGCGCGACCCGCACTGGTACCGCGACGCGGTGGTGTACCAGCTGCACATCAAGAGCTTCTTCGACGCCAACAACGACGGCGTCGGCGACTTCACCGGTTTGCTGGAAAAGCTGGACTACATCGCCGAACTCGGCGTCGACACGCTCTGGCTGCTGCCCTTCTACCCCAGCCCGCGGCGGGATGATGGCTACGACATCGCCGACTACCGCGGCGTCCACCCCGACTACGGCAACCTGCAGGACGCGCGCCGCTTCATCCGCGAAGCGCATGCGCGTGGCCTGAAGGTGATCACGGAGCTGGTGGTCAACCACACCAGCGACCAGCACCCCTGGTTTCAGCGCGCCCGCAAGGCGCCGCCCGGCAGCAGCCACCGCGACTACTACGTCTGGTCCGACAGTGATCAGAAATACCCGGATACGCGGATCATCTTCCTCGACACCGAGAAGTCCAACTGGACCTGGGACCCCGTCGCCGGCGCGTATTTCTGGCACCGCTTCTACAGCCACCAACCCGACCTGAACTTCGACAACCCGCGCGTGCTCAGCGAGGTGCTGAACGCCATGCGCTACTGGCTGGACCTGGGCGTGGACGGGTTGCGGCTGGATGCGGTGCCCTACCTGGTGGAGCGCGAGGGCACCAACAACGAGAACCTGGCCGAGACGCATGAGGTGCTGCGGCTGCTGCGCACCAAGCTGGATGCCAGCTACCAGGGCCGCATGCTGCTGGCCGAGGCTAACCAATGGCCGGAGGACACCCAGCAGTATTTCGGCACCGGCGACGAATGCCACATGGCCTTCCACTTCCCGCTGATGCCGCGGATGTACATGAGCATCGCGCAGGAAGACCGCTTCCCCATCACCGACATATTGCGCCAGACGCCCGACATTCCCGAGGGCTGCCAATGGGCGATCTTCTTGCGCAACCACGACGAGCTCACGCTGGAGATGGTGACCGACCGCGAGCGCGACTACCTCTGGTCCACCTACGCCGCCGACAAGCGCGCCCGCATCAACCTGGGCATCCGCCGCCGCCTGGCGCCGCTGCTGGAACGCGACCGCCGCCGCATCGAGCTGATGAACGGCCTGCTGCTGAGCATGCCCGGCACGCCCGTCATCTACTACGGCGACGAGATCGGCATGGGCGACAACATCTTCCTCGGCGACCGCGACGGCGTGCGCACGCCGATGCAGTGGTCGCCCGACCGCAATGGCGGCTTCAGCAAGGTGGACCCGGCGCAGCTGGTGCTGCCGGCGATCCAGGACGCGCTCTATGGCTTCCAGGCGGTCAACGTGGAAGCCCAGGCGCGCGACCCGCACAGCCTGCTGAACTGGACCCGCCGCATGCTGGCGGTACGCCGGCGCAGCCGCGCCTTCGGCCGCGGCACCATGCGCCTGCTGTATCCCGGCAACCGCAAGGTGCTGGCCTATCTGCGCGAACATGAGGGCGACACGATCCTCTGCGTCTTCAACCTCAGCCGCAGCGCGCAGGCGGTGGAACTCGACCTCTCCGCAGTCGCCGGCCATGTGCCGGTGGAGATGCTGGGTGGCACGGCGTTCCCGCCCATCGGCCAGCTGCCCTACCTGCTGACGCTGCCGCCCTACGGTTTCTACTGGTTCGTGCTGGCGGCGGAAAAGGCGCTGCCGCCCTGGCATGTGCCCAGCCCGGAAGCGCTGCCGGATCTGCGCACGCTGGTGCTGCGCGCGGGCGTGAAGGACTTCCTGGACGAAGCGGTGAAGCGCGAACTGGAACGCGATGTGCTGCCGGCCTGGCTGACCAAGCGCCGCTGGTTCGCCGCCAAGGACGCCACGCTGCGCAAGGTCACGCTGCGCGCCATCGCAACCCTGCCGGACTCGCAGGGGTCGGTGGTGATGGCGGAGGTGGCGGCGCAGCTTGGCGACCGCACCGAATACTACGCGCTGCCGCTGGCGGGCGTGGAGGATATCGACGGCATCCCGCCGCTCGCCGGGCAACTGGCGCTGTCGCGGCTGCGCCAGGGCCGTCGCGTCGGCTTCCTGACGGATGCCTTCGCCGCCGACCGCATGCCACCCGCTGTCATCGCCGCGCTGCAGGCCCGCCTGGTGCTGGCCACGGTGGATGGCGACATCTGCTTCCGCCCCACCGCCCGCCTGGCGGAAACCGTCCTGCCGGAAGCGCCCGCCGTGCGCCGGCTTTCGGCCGAGCAATCGAACTCCTCGCTGATCTTCGGCGAAGCGGTGGTGATCAAGATCATCCGCCGGCTCAATCCCGGCATCCATCCGGAAGCCGAGGTGACGCGCTACCTCACCGACGCCGGCTTTGCCAATATCGCGCCGCTGCTGGGCGAAGTGGTGCGCGTACCCGCCGATGGCGCGCCCTTTACGCTGATGCTGGTGCAGGGCTTCGTCCGCAACCAGGGCGATGGCTGGCAGTGGACGCTGGACTGGCTGCACCGCGCCGTCGACGAAGCCGCGCTGACGGATGAGTCGGAGGCGGACGTCTTCGCCGGCTACCTCGCCTTTGCCGCCGCCCTCGGGACGCGCCTGGCGGAACTCCACGCCGCGCTGGCGGCCCCGACCGAGGACCCCGCCTTCAAGCCGGAAGTGGCCGGCGCTGCCGACGGCGAAGCCTGGGCCGCCGGCGTGCTGGCCCAGCTGGACCCGGCGTTGGAACTGGTGCGGGGACGCGAGGAAGCCGCCACGTTGCTGGACCAGGCGGAGGCATTGCGCGCCGCCGTGCACCGCCTGGCGCAGGCCGCCGAGGGCGCGCTGAAGACCCGCGTCCACGGCGACTTCCATCTCGGCCAGGTGCTGGTCGCCCAGGGCGACGCCGTCATCGTCGACTTCGAGGGTGAGCCGGCCCGACCGCTGGACGAACGCCGCGCCAAGGGCAGCCCGATGCGCGATGTCGCGGGCCTGTTGCGCAGCTTCGACTACGCCGCCGCTGTCGCGACGACCAACGAAGCCTCGGCAACCGCGACAGCGGCGCCGACCGAGCGGCGCACCGCCCTGTTCGAGCGCTGGCAGCAGGAAGCGACCGTCGCCTTCCTCGCCGCCTATGGCGCCGTCACCCCGCTGGGCGCGGCCGAACTGCTCGACCTCTTCCTGATCGAGAAGGCCGCCTACGAAATCCGCTACGAAGCCGCCAACCGGCCAGACTGGATCGGCGTTCCGTTACGCGGCCTGGCCGCCCTTGCGGCGAGGCTGACGGCATGACGCCCGCGGCGATCGAGGCGCTGGTCCAGGGCCGCTGCGGCGATCCCTTCGCCCTGCTGGGCCGGCATGGCGAGGAACTTCGCAGCTTCCAGCCTGGCGCCAACGGCGTGCAGGTGCTGGCGAGGGAGAGCGGGGCGGTACTGGCAAGCCTGCCGCGCATTCACCCCGCCGGCTTCTTCGCCGGACCTGCGCCGCCGGAGCCCTACCGGCTGCGCGTGGACTGGCCCGACCTGACGCAGGATATCGACGACCCCTACAGCTTCGCGCCGCTGCTCGGCGCGCTGGACCTGCACCTGTTTGCCGAGGGCCGCCACTTCGAACTGGCCCGCGTCTTCGACGCGCAGGCCATGCAGGTGGATGGCATCGTCGGCGTCCGCTTCGCCGTCTGGGCGCCGAATGCGCGCCGCGTTTCGGTTGTCGGCGGTTTCAACGGCTGGGATGGCCGCCGCCACCCGATGCGCCTGCGCGTGGAAGCCGGGGTCTGGGAGCTATTCATCCCCGGGCTGCCGCCGGGCACGCTGTACAAGTACGAAATCCTCGACCGCGATGGTCATGTGCTGCCGCTGAAGGCCGACCCGCTGGCGCTGGCCACCGAGGCGCCGCCCGAGACCGCCTCCCGCGTCGCCGACCCGCGTGGCCATCGCTGGGCCGATCAAGGCTGGATGCGCGACCGCGCGCGGCGCCACGCGCCGGAGGCGCCGATCTCGATCTACGAGGTACATGCCGCCTCCTGGTGGCGCGACCCCGCCGGCGCCTCGCCGAGCTGGGAGGGCCTGGCCGACCGGCTGATCCCCTACGCCCAGGGCATGGGCTTCACCCACCTGGAACTGCTGCCGATCATGGAGCATCCCTTCGGCGGCAGCTGGGGCTACCAGCCGCTGTCGATGTTCGCGCCCAGCGCCCGCTTCGGCGCGCCGGAAGGTTTTTCCGCCTTCGTCGACCGCGCGCACGCCGCCGGCCTTGGCGTGATCCTGGATTGGGTGCCGGCGCATTTCCCCACCGACGCGCACGGCCTGTACCGCTTCGACGGCACCGCGCTGTACGAGCACGCCGACCCGCGCGAAGGCTTCCACCGCGACTGGGACACCGCGATCTACAATTTCGGCCGCGAGGAGGTGCGCGGTTTCCTGCTCGCGTCAGCGCTGCATTGGCTGGAAGTCCATCATGTCGACGGCCTGCGCGTGGATGCGGTGGCCAGCATGCTGTACCGCGACTATTCGCGCCCGGCCGGCGAATGGGTGCCCAACCGGCATGGCGGGCGGGAGAACGAGGAAGCGGTTCGCTTCCTCCAGGAACTCAACGCCGTCGTCGCCCAACGCTGCCCCGGCACCATGGTCATCGCCGAGGAAAGCACTGCCTGGCCGGGCGTGACCAACCCCACCGACCAGGGTGGCCTGGGCTTTTCCTACAAATGGAACATGGGGTGGATGCACGACACGCTCCACTTCATGCAGCAGGACCCGATCAATCGGCGCTGGCATCATGACAGCCTGACCTTCGGCCTGGTCTATGCCTGGACCGAGCGCTTCGTGCTGCCGCTGAGCCATGACGAGGTGGTCTACGGCAAGGGCTCGCTGATCAACAAGATGCCGGGCGACGACTGGCAACGCTTCGCCAACCTGCGCGCCTATCTCGGCTTCATGTGGACCATGCCGGGCCGCAAGCTGATCTTCATGGGTGGCGAATTCGCCCAGCCCGCCGAATGGAACCACGACACGCAGCTGAGCTGGCCGCTGCTGGATGACCCGCGGCATCGCGGCATGCAGCGCCTGGTGCATGACCTCAACGCCGCGTATCGCGGCCACCCCGCGCTGCATCGGCAGGACGCCTCGCCGGCAGGCTTCCGCTGGGCGGTGGCGGACGACCGTGCCAACAGCGTCTTCGCCTGGCTCCGCCTTGGCGATGCCGGCGACCCGCCGGCGTTGGTGGTCAGCAACTTCACGCCCGTGCCGCGCCAGGGCTACCGCGTGGGCGTGCCGCGGGGCGGCCAGTGGCGGGAAGTGCTGAACACCGATGCCGCCGCCTATGGCGGCAGCAACAGCGGCAATGGCGGCGGGGTGGAAACGCAACCAGGCGCCAGCCATGGGTTTGCGCAGGCGCTGGACCTGTTCCTGCCGCCGCTGTCCACCATCATCCTGCTGGCGGAAATCGACGCGTGAGCAGCTTTGCGCAGCCCACGCGGTGGGGCGCCACCCTGCTGGCGCCGGACCGCACGCGCTTCCGCCTTTGGGCGCCGGATGCCATCGCGCCGGCGCTTGAGATCGCCGGCCAGCCAGCACAGCCGATGCAGGCGGAAGCCGAGGGCTGGTTCAGCGCCGAAGCCGCGGTGGGCGCCGGCACCGTGTACCGCTTCCGCGTCACGCCGGAGCTTGCGGCGCCGGACCCTGCTTCGCGCCGCCAGGCCGGCGGCGTGCACGACGCTTCCCTCGTGGTCGACCCCGCCGCCTACGCCTGGCAGCACCCGCACTGGCAGGGCCGCCCCTGGCACGAGGTGGTGCTGTACGAAGTCCATGTCGGCGCCATGGGCGGCTTCGCTGGCGTCCAGGCGCAGCTGCCGCGCCTGCGCGACCTCGGCGTCACCGCCATCGAGCTGATGCCGGTCGGCGCCTTCCCCGGCGAACGTGGCTGGGGCTATGACGGCGTGCTGCCCTACGCGCCACACGCCGCCTATGGCACGCCCGACGAACTGAAGGCGCTGGTCGACGCCGCGCATGGCCTCGGCCTGATGATGTTCCTCGACGTGGTCTACAACCACTTCGGCCCCGATGGCGCCTACCTGCACGGCTTCGCCAGCCCCTTCTTCAACGAGGGCATCCACACCCCCTGGGGTGCCGCGATCGACTTCCGCCAGCAAGCGGTGCGCGACTACTTCGAGGACAATGCGCTGCTCTGGCTGAACGAGTACCGCTTCGACGGCCTGCGCTTCGACGCGGTTCACGCCATCGCCGAAGCCGATTGGCTCGACGCCCTCGCCAGCCGCCTGCGCCGGGAAACGCCGGGCCGCCACATCCACCTGGTGCTGGAGAACGAGCGCAACGCCGCCCGCCATCTGGCCCCCGACGGCTTCGACGCGCAATGGAATGACGACGGCCACAACATCCTCCACGCGCTGCTGACCGACGAGCACGAGGGCTACTACGCGGATTTCCACGAAGACGGCGCCGCCAAGCTGGCGACGGTGCTGGCCGAGGGCTTCCTGTTCCAGGGCCAGCATTCGCCGCATCTCGGCGCACTGCGTGGCGAGCCGAGCGGGCACCTGCCGCCCACCGCCTTTGTGCTGTTCCTGCAGAACCACGACCAGGTCGGCAACCGCGCCTTCGGCGAGCGGCTGGCGGCCCTGGCGCAGCCGCAATCGCTGCACGCCGCCACGGCGCTGCTGCTGCTCTCCCCGCAGATCCCGCTGCTGTTCATGGGCGAGGAATGGGCCGCGACCGCGCCATTCCTGTTCTTCACCGACCACCATGCGGAACTGGCGCCGCTGGTCACGCAGGGCAGGCGCCGCGAGTTCGCGACATTCGCCGCCTTCCAGGACCCGGCCCGGCGCGAGGCCATCCCGGACCCGAACGACGCCGCGACCTTCCGCGCCTCCATCCCCGATCCCGCCGAGGCCGTGGCGCCGCACCACGCCGCCGTGCTGGCGCTGCACCGCCATCTGCTGGCGCTGCGCCACAGCCACATCATCCCCCGCCTGCCCGGCGCCAGCGCCATCGGCGCGCATGCGGTGGGCGACGCCGCGGTGCTGGCGCGCTGGCGGCTGGGTGATGGCGCCATCCTGACCATCGCCTGCAACCTGGGCGACCGCCATGCCGAATGCGCAGCGGTTGGCCCCCTGCTGTTCGAAACCGTCGCCGGCGCCGCCGCCACCCTGGGCACCGGAAGCCTGCTGCCGCGTTGCTGCATCGTTCTGCTCGATCCCCCCGGCCAGCCTGGCCCGGCGGACGGGCCGATGATGAAGGGGCCGGGATGACCGAAAGCCAATTGCAGTCACTCGCCGCCGCGGCCGGCGTGCAGCGCTGCTGGGAGGATGCGCATGGCCAGGCGCGCGTCGTCGCCGACACCACGCTCGCCGCGGTGCTGGCCGCGCTGGGCCTGCCGGTGGACAGCGACAGCGCCATGCAGGACGCCGGGCACCTGCTTGCCGGCGCCGCGCTGCGCCTGCCCCCGTTGCTGACCATGACCTGCGGCCCTGATGGCCTCGCAGTGCCCGGCAGCGAAGCCGGCGAGCGCTACCGCCTGATGCTGGAGAATGGCGAGCACCGCGAGGGCCGGTTGGAACAGGGCTGGGCCGGCGAGGCCCGGCTGCCCGCGCTGACCACGCCCGGCTACCACCGGCTGGAACTTGGCGGCGCGCATTGCCAGGTGGCTGCCGCGCCGTCGCGCTGCTTCAGCCTGCTGGAAGCCGGCGCCACCAGGCACGACGCCGCCGCGCCCTGGGCGCTGGCCGCCCAGCTCTACGGCCTGCGCCGTGAAGGCGACCTCGGCATCGGCGATTTCGGTGGCGTCGCCCAGCTGGCGCGCAGCGCGGCGCGCATGGGCGCGGCGGCGCTGGCGCTCAGCCCGATGCACGCGCTGTTCAGCGCCGACCCGACGCGATACGGCCCCTACGCGCCCTCCACCCGGCTGCTGCTGAACGTGCTGCACGCCGACCCCAGCGCCGCGCTGGGCCCGCAGGCAGTGCCGGCGAATGACGAGGCCGAGTTCATCGACTGGCCGAAGGCCGCGGCGGTGAAGCTGGCGCGGCTGCGCGTGCTCTACGACCAGGCCAAGGACCACCCGGGCTTCGTCGCCTTCCGCAACCAGGCCGGCCCGGCGCTGGAGGAACACGCGCGGTTCGAGGCATTGCACGCGCATTTCTGCGCGCAGGCCTCCGCGCTGTGGCATTGGCGCGACTGGCCGGCCGAGTACCGTACGCCGCAGGCGCCGGGGGTGCAGCGCTTCGTCCGGCAGAACGCCGGGGAGGTTGCCTTCCACGCCTTCTGCCAGTGGCTGGCGGATGCCTCGCTGGCCGAGGCGCAGCGGGTGGCGCGCCAGGCCGGCATGGCCATCGGCCTGGTCGCGGACCTCGCCATCGGCACGGATGGCGGCGGCAGCCATGCCTGGTCCCGGCAGGAGGAGGTGATCAGCGGCGTCAGCGTCGGTGCGCCGCCCGACATCTTCTCGCCGCTCGGCCAGGATTGGGGGCTGACCGCCTTCTCGCCCTTGCAGATGCGCGCCGGCGGCTTCAGCGCCTTCCAGGAATTGCTGCGCGCGGCCATGCGCCATGCCGGCGGCATCCGGCTGGACCACGCCATGGGGCTGCAACGCCTCTGGGTCGTGCCATCCGGCATGGGGCCGGCCGAGGGCGCCTATCTCGGCTACCCCGTGCAGGACCTGATGCGCGTGCTGGCGCTGGAATCGCATCGCCAGCGCTGCATCATCATCGGGGAAGACCTCGGCACCCTGCCGGAGGGCTTCCACCAGCGCATGGCGCAGACCGGCGTGCTCGGCACGCGCGTGCTCTGGTTCGAGCAGGAAAAGGACGGCCGCTTCCGCGCCCCGCAGCAATGGCCGGTGGAAGCCGTGGCGATGACCACGACGCACGACCTGCCGACCGTGGCCGGCTGGTGGCGCGGCCGCGATATCGAATGGCGCGAAAAGCTCGGCCGCTTTCCGTCGCACGCAGCGGCGCAGCAGGAACAGGTGCAGCGCCAGCGGGACCGCGTGGCGCTGTGGGACGCCATGCGCGAAAGCCGCGCCGCCGAGGGCGCCCTGCCGAACGACCCGCAGCCCGTTGTCGATGCCGCGCTGGTGCATGTCGCGAGCGCGCGATGCTCGCTGGCCATCCTGCCGCTGGAGGATGCGCTGGGGCTGGAGGAACAGCCGAACATGCCCGGCACCACCCAGGGCCACCCCAACTGGCGGCGCCGGCTGCCCGGCCAGGCCGGAGACCTGCTGCACGACCCCGCCGTGGCCCGCCGCCTGGGCAGCTTCGCCCGCGCCCGGCCCCGGCGCGCCTCGTGACCACGCCCCGCGCCACCTGCCGCCTGCAATTCCACGCCGGCTTCACCCTGGACGACGCAGCGGCTGTGGTGCCCTACCTCGCGCGCCTCGGCATCAGCCACCTCTACGCCTCGCCGATCCTGAAGGCGCGGCCGGGCTCCACCCATGGCTACGACATCGTCGACCACAACCAGGTCAATCCCGAACTCGGCGGCATGCCCGCGCTGCTGCGGCTCAGCGCGGCGCTCAAGGCCGCGGGTCTCGGCCTGGTGCTGGACATCGTGCCGAACCACATGGGCGTCGGCGGCGCCGACAACGCCTGGTGGCTGGACGTGCTGGAATGGGGCCGGCAGTCGCGCTACGCCGGCTTCTTCGATATCGACTGGGAGCCGCCGGATCGCAGCCTGCACAACCGGCTGCTGGCGCCCTTCCTCGGCGCGCCCTATGGCGAGGCACTGACCAGCGGCGACCTGACCCTGCAATTCGACGCCGTCAGCGGCAAGCTGCATGCGCAGTATTTCGAACACCGCTTTCCCCTCTCGCCGCAGCTCTACGGCACGGTGCTGCGCGCCACCGCCGCGCCGCTGCTGGAGCCGCATGTGCTCGGCTTCGGCCAGGTGATGCTGGCGCAGCGGGACCGCACCGCCACGCGCCAGGCCGCTGAGGAAGCCCAGGCCGGGCTGGCCCGCTTCGCCGCCACGCCCGAGGGTGCCGCGGCCATCGATGCTGCGCTCGCCGCCTTCTCGCCCGCCACGCCGGAGGGCCGCGACCGCCTGCACCACCTGCTGGAACGCCAGCACTACAAGCTGGCCTGGTGGCGCGCCGCGGCCGACGAGATCAACTGGCGCCGCTTCTTCGACATCACCTCGCTGGCCGGGCTGCGCGTGGAGGAGCCCGACGTCTTCGACGCGACCCACGCGCTGGTGGAGCAGCTCTACGCCGATGGCACCATCGACGGCGTGCGGGTCGACCACGTGGACGGCCTGGCCGACCCGCGCGCCTATTGCCGCAAGCTGCGCCGCCGGCTGGAGGTGGCGCGGCCCGGCAGCCAGCCGATCATCTGGATCGAGAAGATCCTGGCGCCGTTCGAGCCGCTGCACACCGATTGGCTGGTGGATGGCTCCACCGGCTACGACTTCATGGATGAAGCCACCGGCGTGCTGCACGACCCCGCCGGCGAGGCGCCGCTGACCGAGACCTGGGTCGCCGCCACCGGCCGCACCGGCCGCTTCGAGGACGAGGCGCGCGAGGCGCGCCGGCAGATCCTGCGGGACAACCTGGCCAGCGAGCTGAACGCCACCGCCGCGGCGCTGAAGCGGGTGGCGAACCGCGACCTGGTGACGCGCGACTTCACCCTCACCGCGCTGCGCCGCGCCCTGGCGGAGGTACTGGCCCACTTCCCCGTCTATCGGCTTTATGTCGGCCCCGGCGGCCGCAGCGCCGAGGATAAGCGCCTGCTGGACTGGGCGCTGGCCGGCGCGCGCCGCACGGTACGTGCCACCGAACGCCCGCTGCTGGACCTGCTGGATGGCTGGCTGGGTGGCGACCAGCCGCGCAGCATGTCGCCGCTGCTGCGGCGCGAACGCCTGGCCGCCGCGGTCCGCTTCCAGCAGCTCTCGGCCCCGGTGGCGGCCAAGAGCGTCGAGGACACCGCCTTCTACCGCTACGGCCGGCTGCTCAGCCGCAACGAGGTCGGCAGCGACCCCGCGCAGTTCCACCTGCCGCCCGCCGGCTTCCACGCCGCCGCCCGCGCTCGCGGCCGCGACTTCCCCGGCGCGCTGCTGGCCACCGCGACGCATGACCACAAGCGCGGCGAGGATGCCCGCGCCCGGCTGGCGGTGCTGTCGGAAGTGCCGGCCGAATGGGCCGCCGCGCTGGCCCGCTGGATGCGCCTGAACGCCAGCCTGAAGCGCGAGGTCGACGGCATCCCGGCCCCGGATGCGGCCGACGAGGTCATGCTCTACCAGTCGCTGATCGGTGCCTGGCCGCTGGGGGATGACACCCAGGGGCTGGAGGAGCGCGTTGCCGCCTGGCAGGAAAAGGCATTGCGCGAGGCCAAGCGCCGCAGCGAATGGGCGGTGCCGAACCAGCCCTATGAGCAGGCCTGCCGGGAATTCCTCGCCGCCATGCTGGCGCCGGGGCGCGCCAGCCATTTGCGGGCGGAACTGGCCGCCTTCGCGCATCGGCTGGCGCCGGCCGGCGCCATCAACGGCCTGGCCCAGCTGCTGCTGCGCTGCACCGCGCCCGGTGTGCCGGACCTCTACCAGGGCACCGAGTTCTGGGACTTCTCCCTGGTGGACCCCGACAATCGGCGGCCGGTGGATTGGCCAGGCCGCGCCGCCGCGCTGGATGGCCAGGAGCCCGGCGCCCTGTTGCCGTTCTGGCGCGATGGCCACGTCAAGCAGGCGCTGCTGGCCCGCCTGCTCGCCCGGCGCGCAGCGCAGCCCCAGCTCTTCGCCGCCGGCGAATACCTGCCCCTGGCCGCCGAAGGCCCGGCCGCCGGCCATGTGCTGGCCTTCGCCCGGCGCCTGCGCGGCCAGGTCGCGGTCTCCGTCGTCACCCGGCTCTCGGTTCCGTTGCTAGGGCAAGCGGAGCTGCCGCACGTTCCGCCGGCGGCATGGCAGGGAACCACGCTGGCGCTGCCGCGGGTGGGCAAGGCCCGCAGCTGGCGGGACGCGCTGACGGGCAGATTGCTGAGCGCGGACGGCGATCGGCTGCCCCTCGGCGACATCCTCTCCCGCCTGCCGGTGGCGCTGCTGGAGGTGGCCTGAGCCGGAGCGTCGCCGCCTCCAACCCGGTGCCACTGCCGGCCAGGCGGGCGGGCCGGGCGTGACCGCCGTGGTGTAGTCTGGCACCCTCCGGCCGATCCAGGCGGGAGAGTTGCGATGGCCGAATACGATGTGGTGGTGCGTGGCGGCACGGTGGTGGGCGCCTTCGGCACCACGCGCTGCGACGTGGGGGTGAAGGACGGCCGCATCGTCGCCCTGGCTGAGCGCCTGACCGATGCCGACACCGTGCTGGATGCCGGCGGCCTGCTGGTGCTCCCGGGCGGCGTGGACAGCCATTGCCACCTTGAAGAACAGATGCCCGATGGCAGCGTCATTGAGGAGAGCTTCGAGACCGGCTCGGCCGCCTGCTTCGCCGGCGGTACCACCTCCGTCGTCTGCTTCGTGCAGCAATGGAAGGGTCACGGCATCGCCGAGCGCTACTGGGAGCACAAGCGCCGCGGCGCCACGGGCATGGTGGACCACGCCTTCCACCAGATCATCACGGATGCCTCCGACCTGGCGCTGGAGCAGGAGTTGCCGGCGCTGGTGGCGGACGGGTTGCGCAGCCTAAAGGTCTTCCTGACCTACGACCCGCTGCACCTGGACGACGCGCAGTACATCCGCGTGCTGGCCGCCGCCCGGCGCCACCGCATGCTGGTGACGGTGCATTGCGAGAACTACCACGCCATCAACTGGCGCACCGAAGCGCTGCTGAAGGCCGGGCTGACCGCGCCCAAGTACCACAGCTGGTCGCGCCCGCCGGTGGTGGAGCGCGAGGCCACCCACCGCGCCATCGCCCTGGCCGAGCTGGTGGACCAGCCGATTCAGGTCTTCCACGTCTCCTGCGAGGAGGCGGCGGAAGAGATCGCCCGCGCCCAGGCCCGCGGCCTGAAGGTCTGGGGCGAGACCTGCCCGCAATACCTGACCCTGACCGCCGCCCACATGGACCGCAGCAACCCGCAGGACGGGCCGTTCGAGGGCGCCAAGTTCATGTGCAGCCCCAGCCCGCGGGATGAGGCCGAACAGGCAAAAGTCTGGGGCATGCTGAAGCGCGGCGTGCTGGACGTGGTCTCGTCGGACCATTCCGGCGCCAGCTTCCACAACACGGTCGGCAAGGCGGTGGCCGGCCGCGGCGCGAATTTCAGCCAAATCCCCAACGGCATCCCCGGCCTGGCCGCCCGCCTGCCGATCCTGTTCAGCGAGGGCGTGGTCAAGGGCCGCATCAGCCTGGAGCAGTTCGTCGCCATCACCGCCACCAACCCCGCGCGGCTGATGGGCCTGGCACCGCGCAAGGGCAGCATCAATGTCGGCGCCGATGCCGACCTGGTGCTGTGGGACCCGAAGAAGCAGGTGACCCTGACCAACCCGCTGATGCAGCACGCCATCGACTACACCCCCTATGAGGGCATGCAGGTCACCGGCTGGCCGGTGGCCACGCTGCGCCGGGGCGAGGTGGTGATGCGCGACGGCAAGGTGCAGGCGCAGCCCGGCACGGCGCGTTATCTGCCGCGTAATCAATATGACTTTATTGCTCCGCGTGGTATACTTTCAAACGAGTTCGACGCCGCCCCGCCGGCCTAGCCATATTTCGGCCGGCTTCGGGGTTCAGGAAACGCGCCATGGAACCCAATGAACCGGCATTCACCGCCTACGACGCCGAAGAAGAACCGTGGCGGATCGCCCGTCTGATCCGCACCGATGGCCGGGTGCGGGAACTGCTGCGGGTATCCACCCCCGAAGCCGAGGATTCCCCCGGCAGCGTCGGTGAAGGCGTCTGGTCCACCCATGTCTCCCGGCTGCATGACGAACGCGGCACGCTGCAGGCCTATGTCTCCGCCACGCTCGGCGGCTCGGCCTGGCTTGCCGTCATCGCCCTGGTGCTGTCGCGCGCCTGGAACGGCGAGGATGAGGCCGAGGTGGACTTCATCGTCGAAGGCGAACCGCTGCCCTGGCCGCTGAGCGCGGTGCTGCCCAAGCTTTAGAACCCGTCCACTTCGGTGGATCAGGTTCCAGGCCTTGTTGGATAGACGGCTTGCGCGCCCTTCGGCGCCAGCGCCCCGGGCGATCAGACTTGTTTGGCGGCTGATTCACGCCCAGCGGCGCCAGCGCCTCGGGCGATCAGACTTGTTTGAGCGACTGATTCACGCCCAGCGGCGCCAGCGCCTCGGACGATCAGACTTGTTTGAGCGGCTGATTCACGCCCTTCGGCGCCAGCGCCTCGGGCGATCAGGCCTAGTCTGAGCGACTGATTCACGCCCTTCGGCGCCAGCGCCTCGGGCGATCAGGCCTAGTCTGAGCGACTGATTCACGCCCAGCGGCGCCAGCGCCTCGGACGATCAGGCGCTACCGCGCCCACCCTGGCGCCTGGCCGTCGGGGCGAAAGGCTCTATCCTCCACGCCCGCCGGGCTGCCGGGACCTATCGGTCCGGCAGCCAGATCTCCATGCCCCGCGCCGTGCTGCCGGGGTCGAAGCTGCGGCTGTCCTGCAGCGCCCAGCCGCGGCCCAGCCGCCCCGCCAGGCGCGCGGCCATGCCGGCATCCTCGGCGCGGTGGTAGCGAACGATGCGGTTGGCCGGCACCTCGGCCACGGCACGCAACTCCACGCCATCGACCCCTGCATCCCGCAGGGCCGCGGCAGCATCCTCCGCGGCCTGCTGCGCCACTGCGGAGCCGGCCAGGTAGTACAGCTGCAACCGCCCGTCCTGGCGCGCCTCGGCCCGACTGCGCGCGGCCTGCCGCGGCACTGCCGGGGTGGCCGCGGCAGCGCTGGGGGGCACCACCGAGGGTGCCACCACCGGCGGCACCGGTGGCACCGCTGCCGCGACCGGAGCAACCGGCGCCGGGGGTGGTTGCTCCAGCACCGCGAGGGCCCTGGCCTGGTCCTGCAGCGCCGCCAGCTCCGCCTCGGCGGCACTGCGCTGCCGTGCCAGCCCTTGCAGCTTCTCCCGCTCGGCCGCCGAGGCCTGGCGCAGCGCGGCCAGTTCGGCCGTGGCCAGCAGGCGCTCCGCATCCCGCCGCAGCTTCTCCGCCACGGCAGCGGATGCCGTCACCGCCGGCGCCTCGTTGCCGCTCAGCTGCTGCCTGGTTCGCGCCGGCAGGTCGCTGTCCAGCAATTCCACCGTCAGCATCACGCCAAGGACGCCGCCGGCCAACAGCAGCGCCACCCCGGCAAGCACCAGGCGCCACCGCCGGCGCGGCGGTTCGATCAGCAGGGAGTCACGGGCGCGAAAAATGTGTTCGTCGCGGCGTTCGGGTGTTTCGGGTGCCGCCGGCCCAGCCGGATACACGCCGCCAGGGCCAGGCCGCCCCGGCTCAATGCGGCTCGATGCCCTCGTCCAGGCCATTGGGCTCGACCACCTTCACCGCCTGGCTCTGCGCCGCCAGGGCCCGCGCCATCTGGCTCAGCGCTTCCTGATGCTTCTCGTTGTCGATCAGCGCGAAGTTGCGGGCCAGCTCCAGGCACATGCGCTGCCGCTGGGAGACTTCGTGCCGCGGCTCGGAATTGGCCGAGAGCCCGTCGAAGAACCAGGACACCGCCACGCCCAGCACCTGGGCGATCTCGAACAGCCGCCCGGCGGAGATGCGGTTCAGCCCGCGCTCATACTTGTGGGCCTGCTGGTAGGTCACGCCGATCATGCGCGCCAGCTGCTGCTGCGACAGCCCCATCATGATCCGCCGTTCGCGGATGCGGCTGCCGACATGGCGGTCGGCGGCATTGGCCCGCTGCCCGAGCTTTTCGGGTACCGCCGGTGCTGGACGTTGGGCGTCTTCTGTCGTGGTCGGCATCCCGTTCCCCTTCGGTCACTGGGTGACATGCCCGGCGGCAGCGGGTGCTGCGACCGGTCGCTATGTCAGGGGAATGCCGGGGGTGCCTCGCAGGTTCCACCAGGGCGCGTGTGACAAAGCCGTGAGCGAAACGCGGCGTTGAAGCGAAGGCGCCCGCGCAGCCGGCCGCTTCAGCCCTTGGCGGGCGGAGAGCCGCCCCGGGCCTGCAACTCCGCGAGTTGCCGGCGCAGCGTCTCAAGCTCCTGCCGCATCGCTTCAACTTCCGGCGCGGGCGGCAACGGCGCGTTGGCGCCGGCACCAGGTTCGCCCCGGAACGGCGCGAACAGGCTCATGGCGCGTTCCATCATCGCCATGTTCTGCTTGCCCAGCTCCTCCAGCGTGCCGAAGGGCGCGGGGAAGCCGGGCGGGAAGGTGCCGGGGAAGGGGATCAGCCCGCCCATCGCCTGTTCGACCGACTTGCGCATCTGTTCCTGCTGCTTGGCGAAGCCGGACATCGCGCTTTCCAGGTATTTCGGCACCAGGGATTGCAGGCTGTCGCCATAGAAGCCGATCAGCTGGCGCAGGAAGCTCTCGGGCAGCAGGTTGCGGCCCTTGCTCTCTTCCTCGACGATGATCTGGGTCAGCACGCTGCGGGTGATGTCCTCGCCCGACTTGGCGTCGTAGACCACGAAGTCGCGGCCCAACCTTACCATGTTGGCCAGGTCTTCCAGCGTGACGTAGCTGGAGGCTTCCGTGTTGTAGAGCCGGCGATTGGCGTATTTCTTCACCACCACCGGCGGGCTGGCCGCCGTGGTTCCAGGCTCCGCCCCGGGAGTTGCTGAGGGGGCTGATCCACCCCGCGCGCTGCGATCCGACATGGCGACCCCCGTTGAACACCTGCTTGTTGCCGCAGCCTAGCACAGGCTTCCCGGCCGCGGCCTAGCAGGATTCCGCACTGCATCAAGCCCCTGACGCCGGGGGCCGCCACGCGCTATGCTCGCCCAGGTTGGGGGCAGCATGGCCAGGCGGAAGAAGGCGGCAGCCGAGCAGGAACTGGATGGACTGGCCGAGGACTGGGTCGCGCTGTGGCAGAGCGAAATCGCCGGCCTGATGGCCGATCCGGAGCTCGCGGCCGCCTGGGGCGCCATGGCGGCCATGGGCAACGCGTGGCTGAACGCCCTGGCGGGCGGGCTGCCCGGCGGCGCGGCCGGCGCTGCATCGGGCTTCCCCTTCGGCCCACCCCCGGCGGCATCCGCGCCCCCACCCTCGCCCCCGCCCTCGCCCCAGGCCGCCCCCCAGCCGGCAGCCAGGCGCGCGCCCAGG
>CAILMF010000062.1 GCA_903835235.1 uncultured Rhodospirillales bacterium | reverse complement strand
CGCCCGCCGCCCGCCGCCCGCCGCCCGCCGCGTCGCGCCCCGCGTCGCGCCCCGCGTCGCCCCGCGCTCCTCCCTCATGGCCGGGCTTGTCCCGGCCATCCACGCCGGCCCGCTGGCCGCGCGCCACGGCGCCACCCCGGCTATCGGCTTCAGCCCGCGACCCCGGTCGCCGGTGTCAGCCCGCGACCCTGGTCGCCGGTGTCAGCCCGCGAACCCGGTCGCCGGCTTACCTCCGCCACCCCCGGTCGCCGGCCTCACCCAGCCACGGTATCCGCCATCCGCGCCCCGCGCCCGCCGGGCGTCTTGGTGTCCCGCGCCTTCTGGTGCTCCAGCTCCGCATCCAACTCCGCCCCCACCAGCACCACGGCGGAGGACAGCCAGATCCAGGTCATGAAGCCGATCACCGCCCCCAGCGACCCATAGGTGGCGTTGTAGGTGCCGAACTGCGCCACGTAGAAGCTGAACGCCCCCGAAACCGCCACCCACAGCACGGCAGCTGCGGCGCCGCCCCAGGTCACCCAGCGCCATTTGGCCTGCCGCCGGTCCGGCCCAAACCGATACACGCAGGCCAGGAACATCGTCATGGTCAGCAACAGCAGCGGCCAGCGCGCCAGGCGCAGCAGCAGGTCGGCCTCGGCGCCGATGCCCACCACCGCCAGCGCCACCGGCAGCGCCACCACCGCGGCAATGGCCAGCAGCACGAAGACCAGGGAGGCCAGGGTGAAGCCCAGCGTCTCCGCCGTCAGCCGCAGGAAGCCGCGGGTCTCCTTCTCCTCGAACACCACGTTCAGCGCGTCGAACAGCGCCTTGATCGCCTGGTTGGCCGACCAGAGGGAGGTCGCCAGGCTCAGCGCCAGGCTGAAGCCCAGCGTGCCCGGGCCCTTTTCGGCAATGCGCTGAACCTGGTCCTTCAGCACGTCCATGCCGCCGCCGGGCACCAGCCCGTCCAGGATGGCGAAGTGCCGCCAGATCGTCGCGGGGTCGGCGAACAGCCCATAGAGCGAAACCAGCGCGGCAATCCCCGGGAACAGCGCCAGCAGGGTGAAGAAGGTCACCCCGGCGGCCTCGGTCAGCAGCCGGTCCTCATCGGCCTGGCAGGCGGTGCGCTTCAGCACCTGCCACCAGCCGCGGGCGGGAATTTCTGCGGGGGTATCGGCATCGCGCCCGGCGCCGTCGCGCGGCCGGCGGCGGCCGGGGCGCAGCGGCACGGGGGTCAGGTCCGGCCGGCCACGCTGGAAGGCGGCGGCCAGCAGGCCGGCGGCGCCGATCGCGGCCATCAGGGCAGGGCTTGGCTTGTCGGGCATGCGCGGGTTCTCCACCCTGGCAACGCCGGAAACGGCGCTCAGGTTTTCACCGCCACGCAGCCACGCAGCCACGCAGCCACACCGCCACACCGCCACGCCGCCTGCGCCGGCACGACCGGCCGCGCAACCCGGCCGCCCGCGCCGCGCCGCCGGCCTGGCCGGCTGGGTCAGCCCATCGCCCGCAGCGCCTGCACCGCGCGCTGCCAGGCGTCCCAGGCCGCATCGGCGGCGGCGCCGGCGCGCTCGGCCTCCTGGCTCGCCCGGTTCAGCGCCTGGCGGGCCTGTTCCTTCGCCGCGCCGCTGCGGTCATCCGCCGCCGCTCGGGCCCGGGCCAGCGCCGCATCGGCGGTGCCGTACTGCCGAATGGCGGTGCGCGCCGCCTCCAGCAGCGCCCGCGCCTGGCCCAGCGCCGGCACCAGCGCGGCCAACCGGGCGCGGCCCGGCGCCTCCGCCGGCAACCGCTCCAGAATGGTCGCCAGCGTCTCCAGCGTGCCCGGCCCGCCCGGCAGCCGGCGCAGGTTCTGCTCCAGGTTCACCTCGCGCCAGCGCAGCAGCATCGGGTCGCCCAGCCCGGCATCCCATAGCGGCAACTCGGTCTCCCCCTGGCGGTCCCAGGCGAAGCGCAGCGTGGTGGCGGTGCCGTCCAGCATCGCCTCGGTGCGCAGGCCAAAATCGCCCTCGCCGGCCACGGTGAAGCGCGGCGTCATCCCCGACCGCCGCGGCAAATCCAGCACCAGCCGGCCCTTCGCGCCGCGCGGGTCCACCGCCAGCGCCGTCTCCTCCCGCCGCAGCGTCGCCACCACCACCACGCCCGGCCGCAGCCGGATGCCGACCGGCACCTCGCTGCTGCCGCCAGCGCTGGAAAGCTGCACGTCGCGGTCCCGGGCAAAGGCGACCAGGCGCTGCTCGCCCGGCGCCACCGCGCGCAGCTCGGCATCGCCCAGGAAGGCGCCGGCCTCGGCCCCGCCGCCGCCATAGACGGTGGCCAGCCCATCCGGCAGCACCGCCGTGCCGGCATTGCGCAGCCGCACCGCGTTCAGCGGGTTGCGCGCGCCCAAATCCTGCACCCACCACACCCGTTCCGCCGGCAGCGCGGCGTCAAAGAAGGGCAGGTTGGCCGTCTCCCCGGTGCGGATCGTCACCGGCGCCGGCAGGGTGAAGGCGACCCGCCCGGCCGAACTGACCGCCAGCGCCGCCGGCGCCGCCGCGATGTCCTGCTGGAAGCGCTCCGCCGCGCCGGCACCCGCGGCCGAGCGCATCATCGGCGCCGCGGCCGGCGGCGGCATGGCCATGGCCAGCATCGCCGGGGCAGGGGCCGGCGGCGGCGGCCGGGCGCCGGTATCGGCCTGCACCGTCACCTGCTCGGCCACCCGCACCGGCAGCTCCGGCCGCTCCACCCTAATCGGCGCGTACAAGGGCTGGTGGAAGGCGGCGGGGTTGCCGGAAACCAGCGACAGCCGCACCCCCTCCCAATCCGCGCCGCTGCGATTCTCCACCACGGCCCAGCCCTGCAACCGCGCCTCGCCCCCCGCTTCCGGCACCACCAGGCGCCAGCTGGGCTTCCACAGCGGCGCCGCCGCCACATAGGTGAAGCCGACGTCTCGCCGCCCCGCCGTGCCGCGCAGGCGAATTTCCACCACGCGCTCATCCGCCGTGCGGGCGGCGGCCAGGGCTTCGGCGGCGCGGCGCAGCCGCCCGGCCAGCGCCTGGTCCAGCAGCCGCACCTCCTCGCCGGCCCGCAGCACCACGCTGCGCAGCCCGGCTTCGGTCAGCAACGCCAGGCGCAGCCCGGGCTCGGTCTCCTCGGCATCCGCCAGCCGGCCTTGCGCGCCGCCGGCTTCCACCAGGTGGCCGCGCAGCGCCTTCAGCAGTGCCACCCGGGTCTCGAAATCGGCGGGGCGCAGCGGCAGCCCGCGGAAGGCCTCGGCCTCCAAATCCTGCGCCGGCAGCCTGAGCCCTTCCAGCGTGCCGGCGGCGTCGCGCACCACCAGGCTCTTCAGCACGTCGTCCACATCCTCGGTGGGGGCGCGGAAGGTCACGCTCTCGCCGGCCTCCAGCGGCCCGCCGCGTTCCAGCTGCATCAGCCCGGCATTGGAGAGGGTGACGCTGCGCACCGGCAATTCGGCGCCCAAGGCAGGACCCAGGGCGGGCCAGGCCAGCACCAGGCAGAATGGGACCACGCGACGCATGCTTTCCTCCGGGTGGGATTTGGTTGCACTGTAGCAGCCGCGATACGGCGAAACGGGGGCGGCGTTGGTGGCGTACTGGCTGGTTAAAAGCGAACCCGACGCATTCTCATGGGACCAGCAGGTGGCCAATGGGGTGGAACCCTGGACCGGCGTGCGCAACGCCATGGCGTCCAACAACCTCAAGGCCATGAAGAAGGGCGACCTGGCCTTCTTCTACCACTCCAACATCGGCAAGGAGATCGTCGGCGTGGTGGAGGTGGCGCGGGAAGCCTACCCGGACCCCTCCGACGACACGGGACGCTGGGTCTGCACCGACATGAAGGCGGTGGCCCCGGTGCCGAAGAAGGTGACCCTGGCCGAGGTGAAGGCCACGCCCGAGTTGGCCGATCTCGCCCTGGTGCGGATGTCGCGCCTTTCCGTGATGCCGGTTTCCGCCGAACACTGGGCCATTCTCTGCCGGATGAGCGGCTTCAAGCCGCCGGCCCGGCGGAAACGGAAACAACCCGATGCAGCTTGAAGGTTCCTGCCACTGCGGCGCGGTCAGGTTCCGGGTGCGCTCCTCAACCCCCGTCCCGTACCAGCGCTGCTACTGCTCCATCTGCCGCAAGCAGCAGGGCGGCGGCGGCTGGGCGGTGAACCTGGGCGCCGACAACGCCACGCTGAAGGTGACGGGCCGCCGCCACATCCGCATCTACCACGCGAAACTGCGGGAGGCCGGCGCCCGCACCCGCCGCAGCCCCGGGGAGCGCCATTTCTGCGGCACCTGCGGCAGCGCGCTGTGGCTGTACGACAAGCGCTGGCCGGAACTGGTGCACCCCTTCGCCTCGGCCATCGACACGCCACTGCCCCCGCCGCCGCAGCACACCCACCTGATGCTGGCCGACAAGCCCGCCTGGGTGGAGGTGAACAGCAGCCGCGGCGACCGCCACCACCAGGAATACCCCGAGGAAAGCATCGCCGAATGGCATGCGCGCATGGGCCTGACCGATGACGACTGAGACCGAGGACATGCGCGTGCTGTGCCGGGTGGACGACATCCCCGACCCCGGCGCCCGCGGTTTTCCCAGCGCCCCCGGCGGTTTTTACGGGCTGTTCGCGGTGAAGAAGGCCGGCGTGCTGCGCGTCTACGTCAACAGCTGCCCGCACATAGGCGTGCCGCTGGAGCCGCTGCCGGACCGGTTTTTGGATACGCGCAAGGCGTTCATCGTGTGCAGCGCGCATGGCGCGCGCTTCAAGGTGGAGGACGGGCACTGCGTGACCGGGCCGTGCCTGGGGCAGAGCCTGGAGATGGTGGAGCACCAGGTGCGCGACGGCGTGCTGCTGGTGGCGCGGGATGCGGGGAAGTAGCATGGTGGCAGCGACTATGGAGTTTAATCTGCAAAAAAATGCAGGAGTCATGTGCTGATGGGCGTTCCGCGGCGATTTGCTACCGAATATGCCGAAAGAGGGTTAGAACTCATCGAAATGATGGAGGCGAATGCGGCTAGTCGTGGCCTCCAGGCATCTTTTGCGTTGTTGGCGGCATCCGCTCTTTTAACTATTCCGTTCGAGCGAATGAAAAAGAAGCAAATTTTTGACCGTGCCAAATCTGAGTCGAAACTGCTTTCGACGCCTGGGCAACTTAAAAAAATTGGCTTCCTCCAAGCTCCATTTTGGGGTCACGCTACAACGGGAGAATGGTGGTATTCTCGTATTGTCGAAAATGTCGGAAAGCCGTCGCAATGGAAGGATGAAAAAGGCCGTCACCCACTACAGCTCGATGGTTTTCAGCTTATGGAGGATGAAGATCCGAATGCGGAGTCTGTGGTCCGGAGCCTTCGGAATGCGCTGGCACACAGCAATATTATCTATCTCGATAGAGAGTTTCGAGAAATAGAAGGGAAAGAAGTTAGATATATGGCATTTATTTCAGAGGTGGACGGGGGAGGTAAGTCAAAATGCCAAACGTGCGGAGAATATATATTAATAAAAAATAGGAGCGAACACCGTCTAATAGTGACTAGCAGCGAAAATTTTTTGACGTTTGTGAAATGTTGGGCGCATTGGGTAAAACAAATTAGGGACAATGGACAAATAATCGTTGCGGCATAACGGCTGACTGAGTCTTATTCGGCCGCCCGTAGGCGCTGAACAGATTTGATGAGCAGGATGTACGAAGCCAGCTACCGGCGGGCTGGGGAGAAGATGGCCTCCCCAGCCCGCTCGCCACTAATCAATGCGTCGCGTCCAACGCCCCCGCCAGGTCCTCGATGATGTCGGCGACATCCTCCAGCCCCACGCTCAACCGGATCGTGCCATCGGTAATCCCCAGCTTCGCCCGCTCCTCGACGCCGATCCGCATATGCGTGGTCGTCGCCGGGTGGGTCACCATGCTCTTGGAATCGCCCAGGTTGTTGGACACATCGATCAGCTGCAACGCATTGCAGAACTTGAACGCGGCCTCCTTGCCGCCCTTCAGGTCGAAGGTGCACAGCGTGCCGCCATCGCTCATCAGCCGCTTGGCCAGCGCCTGCTGCGGGTGGTCGGCGCGCATCGGGTACAGCGCCCGCGCCACTTCCGGCCGCGCCGCCAGGAAGTCCGCCACCTCGGCGGCGCTGCGGCACATCGCGGGCACGCGCAGATGCAGCGTCTCCAGCCCCTTCAGGATCACCCAGGCATTGAACGGCGACAGCGCCGGGCCGGTGTTGCGGGTGAAGGGTTGCAGCACCTCCTCGACCCACTTCTTCGTGCCCAGCACGGCGCCGCCCAACACGCGGCCCTGGCCGTCCATGTGCTTGGTGCAGCTGTACACCACCACGTCGGCGCCCAGCTCCAGCGGCTTCTGCAGCAGCGGCGTGGCGAAGACGTTGTCCACCACCACAATGGCGCCGGCCTTGTGTGCCAGCTCCGCCACCGCCGGCAGGTCCACCAGTTGCAGCATGGGGTTGCTCGGCGTCTCCAGCAGCACCAGCGCGGTCGGCGTGCTCAGCGCCTTCTCCCACTGCGCCAGGTCGGGGCCGTCCACGAACTCCGCCAGGATGCCGTAGCGCGGCAGCAGGGTGGAGACGATCCAGTGGCAGCTGCCGAACAGCGCGCGGCTGGCCACCACGCGGTCGCCGGTCTTCAAATGGCTCAGCATGGCGCTGTGCACCGCGGCCATGCCGGTCGCGGTCATCCGGCAGGCCTCGGCGCCTTCCAGCGCGGCCAGCCGGTCCTCCAGCATCGCCACCGTGGGGTTGCCGAAGCGGCTGTACTGCCAATGAGTCACGGTGCCGTTGAAGGTGGCCTCGGCCTGCTCGGCGCTGTCGTAGACGAAGCCGGAGGTCAGGAACAACGCCTCCGCGGTTTCATCCATGGACGAACGGTTGGTGCCACCGCGCACCAGCAGGGTGGCGGGGCGCAGCGGGCGGGTGGTGGTCGGCTTGGCCATGATAAGGGACACCTTGGTACAACGCGCGGCGTCCGGCCCCGGTGAACGGGGGAATTGCACGCGCCCGCACCGGGCACCCGCAAAGGCCGTTTAGCGCGAATGTTTTTCACCCATCAGCGCCGCTGCGCGTCACCAATGGGGACCCGTGAGGGAGCTCGCCGCAAGCTGGCCGGACAAATCGCGAGCCTTCCCGTTGCCGGGAAGACCCCTTTGTTAGCGCGGCGGCGGCGGGGAATGCAAGGGCTGGCCGGTTTTGCCGCGCCGAACGGCACCGCTGCCCGCCCGAGCACCGGCGCCGCGATGACGCGGCGTGCTTCCGCCCGGCCTGGCCAGGCCCTGTGCCGCAGCCACCGCGCGGTTGCGCCTGGCTGTGCCGCGGTGATCAAGGCCGCGTTGTCGCGGATTGTCGGGATCACGAAATCCGCCGGCTGCCGACCCCACCCATCGCTTGCCGCCCGGGCAGCGCTTGGCTATGGTCCGCGCCCGGTCGCGGGCGTAGCTCAATGGTAGAGCTCTTGGTTCCCAACCAAGTGACGAGGGTTCGATTCCCTTCGCCCGCTCCAGCCCCTTCAGGAACAGCCGCCCCATGCAGGACGCACTCGCGCTGGCCTTCGGCACGGCGGCCGCCGGCGCGCTGGTGGTGCTGATGCTGTCGCCGCTGTTCCCGCGGCTGCGCCCGCTATGGGGCGGGGCGCGCAACCCCAACCTGGCGCTCTGGGCCGGCCTGGCCATCGCCATGGCCTGCGCCATGGCGATGACGGTGCCGCACCCCTGAAGCCTCAGGCCTCGGTCGGCAGGGCCGGGGCGAAGGGGCTGCGGGCCGGCCAGGCGGAATTCGTGCCGCCCATGGTCTCCGCCACCCACATCAGCAGCAGGCCCAGCACCATCACCCCGACACCGCCCAGCTGGCCGCGATGATCCCAGAACGCCGCCGCCGTCCCCAGCGCCACCAGGGGCGTGAAGATCATCGGGTGGCCAAAAATAAAGGCACAGAAATACAGCGCCAGGCGCAGCGGCAGGGCACACCAGTGCCATAGGGTTTTCAGCAGCGACATTTCGGTTCTCCCTCGCATGGTTTATGCGAGGACTTCGTCGCATTGCAGGAAATCTAGGCTGCGGCGGGACAAAAGCGAAGTTATTAAACCGTCACCATCCCAGCCGGCGCAGGCCGTATTCCAGCCGGCCCGGGCCGTAATCGAGCCGGCCCGGGCCGTAATCGAGCCGGCCGCAAGGTTTGAGCCAAAAAACGTAAATTATCCTATATTTTAGGCGGCACTCTCACGGCTGCGCGATATGTGCGCTCTCCCCCTAGGCGAATCACCCGGAATCGGTTGATTGTTCATCATCGAAAGCAACCACAGGGTTCACCGATGTCTCAGCGCCTCGCCTCCGCTTCGTCGCACACCCCGCCGCAGGATTTCGAAAGCCGGGCCTCCGGCGCGGCCATGATGCTGCTGCGCCTGACCCTGCTGGGGACCCTCGCCGCCTTCATCGGTGTGCTCTGCTTCCAGACCTGGCGCGCCTTCGCGGGCTGAAGCCGCTACCCCGCCGCGCGTTCCCCCGGGTATTGCGGCACGCCATCGGCCAGCCGCACCCAGGGCAGCTTGTCGGCCACATAGATGTGGTCCTTCACCGCCAGCGCATCCGGCGCATCCAGGCTGGCCATCGCCAGGTCGATGTCATCCGGATGCGCCCGCCCCTCATAGGTCAGGCTGCTGCCGCACTGCGGGCAGAAGCCGCGCTCCGCCCGCACCGAGGAAACGAAGCGCTGCGGCGCCGCGCCCAGCCAGCGCAGCTCCGCCCGCTTCACCGTGAACCAGGCCGCGAACGGCGCGCCGGTGGCCCGGCGGCACTGGCCGCAATGGCAGGCGGTTTCATGGAACGGCACGCCGGTGGCCGCATAGCGCACCTGGCCGCAGAGGCATCCTCCGGTCAGCATCGGTCTTTCTCCCTTCCGGCAGTTGACGCGCAACGCCGCGCACGGAAGCATCGCCCGCAAATCATGTGAAGGGGAACGCCCATGCGGCAAATGGCGATGGTCGGTTTTCTGCAGGCGCAGAACTGCACCAACCTGGCCAGCAGCTGGCGCCATCCGGAAAGCCGCACGGATTTCCTGACCCCTGGCTACTACCAGGAAATCGGCCGCATCCTTGAAGCAGGCAAGTTCGACCTCGCTTTCTTCGACGACCGCCTGTCGATGCCGGACCGCTATGGCAGTGACCACCACCACACCATCGAACACGGCATCCGCTGCGTGAAGCTGGACCCGGTGGTGACGCTGACCATGATGGCCGCGGCGACGAAATACCTCGGCCTCGGCAGTACGGCGTCGACCACCTACTACGAGCCCTTCCACGTCGCCCGCCAGATGCAGACGCTGGACCTGATGAGCGGCGGCCGCGCGGCGTGGAACATCGTGACGTCGCTGAACGACGGCGAGGCCGCCAATATGGGCCATGCCGAGATGATGTCGCACGACGCCCGCTACGACCGCGCCGATGAGTTCGTGGAAGTGGTGCTGGGCCATTGGGATGCCTGGGAAGACGACGCGCTGATCGTCGACAAATCCACCGGCCGCTTCGGCGACGGCAGCAAGGTGCATCGGCTGGATTACACCGGAAAATTCCTGCACAGCCGCGGCCCCTTCACCGTGCCGCGCAGCCCGCAGGGCCAGCCGGTGCTGATCCAGGCGGGGTCGTCCGGCCGGGGCAAGGCGTTCTCGGCCCGCTGGGCGGAGCTGGTCTTCGTGGCCTACCACGACATCGCCGGCGGCAAGGCTGAATACGCGGCGTTCAAGGCCATGGTCGAAGCCCAGGGCCGCGACCCCGAACGGGTGAAGGCCTGCACCATCGCCTACCCGATCACGGCGGCGACGCAGATGGAGGCCGAGGACAAGGCCGCCGCGCTGGCCAAGCTGCCGCTGGAGATCGACGCGCTGTCGCTGCTCTCGGAGGCGCTGAACTTCGACTTCGCGTCGAAGGGCATGGACGAGGCGTTTTCCGACGAGGAGATGGCGGGCATCCAGGGCCTGCAGGCCATCCGCGACAACGTGGTCCGTCGCACCGGCAAGCGGAACCCGACGGTGCGCGACTTCATCGTCGGCAGCGGCCGCGGCAAGCCGCGCATGGACATGGTGGGCGGGCCGAAGCAACTGGCCGACAAGTTCGAGCAATGGTTCGTGGAGCGCGCCTGCGACGGCTTCGTCATCAGCGCCACGCATGTGCCCGGCGCCTATGCCGAGTTCGTGCAGCACGTGATCCCCGAGTTGCAGAAGCGCGGCGTGTACCGGAAGGAGTATGCCGGCCCGACGCTGCGGGAGAATCTGGGGCTGACCAAGCCGAGCGGTGGGTCGCGCTGGAAGCGCGCGGAGTAGGTTTTGCTGGAAGCGCGCGGAGTAGGTTTTGCTGGAAGCGCGCGGAGTAGGTTTTGCTGGAAGCGCGCGGAGTAGGTTTTGCTGGAAGCGCGCGGAGTAGGTTTTGCTGG
>CAILMF010000061.1 GCA_903835235.1 uncultured Rhodospirillales bacterium | reverse complement strand
GGCGCAGGAGGCGCTCGACGCCGGCATCGACCTGCGCGCCGACACGGAGCAGGACACCCGCCCACGGCACGAGCAGAACGGGGTGGACGAGGCGCTGATTTACGGGACGGCGGCGGAATGGCAGCAGCCGGCGGGGGATGAAGCCCTGCTGGAACAGGCGCTGGCCGAGGGCGCCCCGCGCGGGCTGAAGGCCGCGGCGCAGGCGGTGCTCGCCGCCTGGAACGACGAGGCCAACCGCGAAGCCGACATCATCGCCGCGATGGAGGGGCCGATGGCACGCCTCCGCGCCGCCCTGGCCGGCAAGCCGGCGCGCCAGGCGCGTGACGCCAGCGCGCCGCGCAAGCCGCGCGAGGGCACCAAGCAGGAGCAGGTGCTGACCCTGCTGCGCCGCGAGGAAGGCGCGACGGTGGCGCAGATTGCTGAGGCTACCGGCTGGGCGGCGCACACGGTGCGCGGCTTTTTCGCGGGCTTGAAGAAGAAGGGCCACGAAGTGGCGGTGCTGGAGCGGGTGCGGATGGTCGGCCCCAACAAGGAAGGCGCCAAGGGGAGCTACAGCGTCTACCACCTGCCTGCGTGACGGAGGCCAGGTCGGCGGCCTCCTTCTCAGGCCGCCTCGCCGGCGCCCCAGCCAACTAGCCAAACGCCGATGTATCAACAATGTTGACACTTGCGGTTCAGCTGCCTACTCCTTGTCCGTCGACATATTTTCGAGGGCAGCATGCGCGTCATTGTGAAAAAGTGGGGCAACAGCGCCTCTGTGCGCATCCCGGCCTCGGTGATGGCCGCCGCACACCTTTCCCTCGACCAATCGGTGGAGGTCCGCGAGGAGGAAGGGCGCATCATCATCGAGCCGGTGCAGCCGGACCGCTACGACCTGGCATCGCTGGTCGACGCCATCACCGACGATAATCGCCATGAGGCGACCGAATTTGGCGCGCCGCGGGGCGGTGAAGCCTGGTGAGCGGGGCGCGATACATCCCGGATGCTGGCGACATCGTCTGGCTGGAGTTCGACCCACAGGCTGGCCACGAGCAGGCGGGCCACCGTCCGGCGCTGGTGCTCAGCCCGGCCGCCTATAACGGCAAGACCAGCCTCATGGTCTGCTGCCCCCTCACTACACGCATCAAGGGCTATCCCTTCGAGGTTGCGATTGCTGGCAAGCCGGACAGCGTTGTCCTTGCCGACCAGGTGAAGAACCTCGACTGGCGGGCACGGCGTGCCACGCGCAAAGGGCGGGTGTCGCAAGTGGAACTTGAGGAAGTCCGCGCCAAGCTGCGCGCCCTGCTGGGGTAGCCGTTTGCTTCGTTGATTGATTCGCGGCGGGAGGTCGCCGCCATGCCGGAACTGACCCCGTCGAACCGTGAAGCAGCACGCCGCATCGGTATCAGCGAGACCGCGCTGCGCAAGGCCGAGAAGGCGGAACGCGTCGCCCGCGAACCGGATGGTCAGTGGGATGTCGACAAGACGCGCCGCCGCCTGACCGAGACCGCCGACCCGCACCGCTCACCGTTGGCCACGCCGGCGCAACCCGACAGCACGCCCTACGCCAGGCTGAAGGTGGCGCAGCTCGCGTTGAAGGTGGAAGCGCAGCGCCTCGCCCTGGACGAGAGCAAGGGCAAGCTGCTGGATGTGGCAGCCGCCAATGCCGCGATCGACGAGATCGGCAGCACTATGCGCGACGCGCTGCTGAACTGGCCAGCGCGGGTCGCTGGGCTGATTGCCGCGGAACTCAGTGTCGAGCCACATCTGCTGCAGACAATCCTGCAGAGCCACATCAACGACCTGCTGACGGAGGCGGCCGATCGCTTCGACCCCGCAGGCCTCGGAGGCGATCGGGCAAAAGACCCGTAGCCATGTCCGGCATCGCGTCGGCGCCATGCTGCGTCCACCGCCGCAACTGACAGTGTCGCAGTGGGCGGAGGAGCACCGCATCCTGTCGAGCCGCGGCTCGTCGGAGCCGGGGCCGTGGCGCACGGCGCGGGCGCCCTATCTGCGGGAGATCATGAACGCGCTGTCGGCACTGCATCCGGCACGGCGCGTGGTGTTCATGAAAGGGGCGCAGACGGGAGGTTCGGAGGCAGGAAACAATTGGCTGGGCTACATCGTCCATCATGTGCCCGCGCCGGTGCTGGCGGTGCAGCCAACCGTGGAACTGGCCAAGCGCTTTTCACGCCAGCGCATTGACCCGCTGCTGGAGGAGACCCCG
>CAILMF010000060.1 GCA_903835235.1 uncultured Rhodospirillales bacterium | reverse complement strand
GTGGACGCAGCGGAACGCGGCGGCCTGACCGAAGCCGAGAACGAGGCGCAGCAGGCGCTGGCGCAGGAGGCGCTCGACGCCGGCATCGACCTGCGCGCCGACACGGAGCAGGACACCCGCCCACGGCACGAGCAGAACGGGGTGGACGAGGCGCTGATCTACGGGCCCACCGCGGAATGGCAGCAGCCGGCGGGGGACGAAGCCCTGCTGGAGCAGGCGCTGGCCGAGGGCACCCCGCGCGGCTTGAAGGCCGCGGCGCAGGCGGTGCTCGCCGCCTGGGACGACGAGGCCAACCGTGAAGCGGACATCATCGCCGCGATGGAGGGTCCGATGGCGCGGCTCCGCGCCGCACTGGACGGCAAGCCGGCACGCCAGGCGCGTGACGCCAGCGCGCCGCGCAAGCCGCGCGAGGGCACCAAGCAGGAGGCGGTGCTGACCCTGCTGCGCCGCGAGGAGGGCGCCACGGTGGCGCAGATTGCCGAGGCGACGGGCTGGGCTGCACACACGGTCAGGGGCTTCTTCGCCGGGTTGAAGAAGAAGGGCCACGAGGTCCAGGTGCTGGAACGGGTGCGGATGGTCGGCCCCAACAAGGAAGGCGCCAAGGGGAGCTACAGCGTCTACCACCTGAAGGGATAAACCGAGGCGCCTGGCCAGGGTGTGGCGCCAGCCTCACCCTGGAGCGGCTCAATGGCTACGTCTTAGCCGTGAGTCTGCCGCAGCGCCTGGAGCAACTCGGCAGCATCCCAGCCGGCCTTGGTGATCGCTTCGAGGAAGCCAATCGCCACTTTCGGTGCGTCGCCAAGGTACTCGCGTAAGATCGCTGGCGTCTCGCCATTGCCGTCCGCACGGGCCATGGCGCGTGCCATCGCCAGCACCATTGCCTCGGGATCCTTGTCCTGCGCTGCCATCGATTGGCTCTCCATGTCGACATGCCAGAGCGACTGATAAGCCGCCGCTCCTGCCTGCATCAATTGTGCTGCTCGGCTTGATCATAACGCGCGGCGGGAGGTCGCCGCCATGCCCGAGCTGACCCCGTCCAACCGCGAGGCTGCGCGCCGCATCGGCATCAGTGAGGCCGCGCTGCGTAAGGCAGAGAAGGCCGAACGCGTCGTCCGCGAGCCGGATGGCCAGTGGGACGTCGACAAGACGCGCCGTCGCCTGACCGAGACCGCCGACCCGCACCGCTCACCGCTGGCCACGCCGGCGCAGCCTGACAGCACGCCCTACGCCAGGCTGAAGGTCGCGCAGCTGGCGTTGAAGGTGGAGGCGCAGCGCCTCGCCCTGGATGAGAGCAAGGGAAAGCTCCTGGATGTAGCCGCCGCCAATGCCGCGATCGACGAGATCGCCGGCGCCATGCGCGACGCGCTACTGAACTGGCCGGCGCGCGTTGCCGGCGTCATCGCTGCTGAACTCGGCGTTGAGCCGCACCTGCTGCAGACCATCCTGCAGCAGCACATCGCCGAGTTGCTGATGGAGGCCGCCGATCGCTTCGATCCCGCAGGCGGCATCGGCGGAGGCCGGAGCCCGGGCGCGTGAGCATGTGCACCGGCGTGCCGGGCGGATGCTCCGGCCACCGCCGCAACTGACAGTATCGCAGTGGGCGGAGGAGCACCGCATCCTGTCGAGCCGCGGCTCGTCGGAGCCGGGGCCGTGGCGCACAGCGCGGGCGCCCTATCTGCGGGAGATCATGAACGCGCTGTCTGCGCTGCATCCCGCACGGCGCGTGGTGTTCATGAAGGGGGCGCAGACCGGAGGTTCGGAGGCAGGAAACAATTGGCTGGGCTACATCGTCCATCATGTGCCCGCGCCGGTGCTGGCGGTGCAGCCAACCGTGGAACTGGCCAAGCGCTTTTCACGCCAGCGCATTGACCCGCTGCTGGAGGAGACCCCG
>CAILMF010000059.1 GCA_903835235.1 uncultured Rhodospirillales bacterium | reverse complement strand
GCCCGCTGCCCGCGGCGCCCGCCCGCCCCCGCCCGGCGGCGCCGCAGGAGTTGCAGATCGGCCATGTCGCGGGCGGGCTGGACGCGCGGCGGCTGCGCGACCTCAGGCGCGGCAAGCAACGCCCGGAACGGCGGCTGGACCTGCACGGCAAGCGCGCGCAGGAGGCGCATCACGCCGTCCGCGCCTTCCTGCACGGTGCCTTCCTGGATGGCCTGCGCTGCGTGGAGGTGGTGACCGGCAAGGGTCCGGCGCCGGAAGGCGGGGTGCTGCGGCGGGAGTTGCCGCACTGGATCAACGCGCCGGATTTGCGCCCGCTGCTGCTGGGCGCCATTCACGCGCCCACGGCCAATACCGGCGCGGTCTACCTGCTGTTGCGGCGGCGGAAGTGAGCGCCGTGACGCGGGAACGCAAAGCCCGGTCCCGGCTGGCCCAGGCGGGCGGAAAATGACCCCCTTCGGCGCGCGCCTCAGGGCGCTGCGGGAGGCCAAGGGCATCAGCCTGACCGAGCTGGCCACGGCGCTGCATGTCTCGCCCGCCTATCTCTCGGCGCTGGAGCACGGCAAGCGCGGGCGGCCGACGGCGGGGCTGATCCACCAGGTCAATGAGCATTTCGGGCTGATCTGGGACGAGGCGGATGAACTGGTGGAACTGGCCCGGCTCTCCCACCCCCGGGTTGTCGTGGACACCGCGGGCCTGTCCCCGGCGGCGACCGAGTTCGCCAACCGGCTGGCGCGGGAAATCCGGCGGTTGCCTCCGGAAGCGGTGGCGGCGCTGAACGCGGTGCTGGACCAGGCGACGCCGGAGGGGTGAGCGCGGGTGGTCCTGCGTCGCGGTCGCCACTATTGCCCGCCACCCGGCGCTTGATGCCCCGGCGCGAGGCCAAGCCTCGCGCCGAGCCGCCGAATGGCGGCCGTGGCCAGTGCCGCGTAGCCAAGCGCGCGGATGCGCGCGCCCGGCGACTGAGGGTAAAGTAAAGCTTGAAATCAGCAGCCCTTCAGGCTGCTGATTTCAAGCGAAGCGGCAGGCCTCGTCGAAGCTCAGGCGCGGCAGCTTGCCGAACACGCCGCTGGCGTCGCCATAGCCCAGATTGACCAGGAAGTTGGACTTCCAGCCGGTGTCGGCGAAGAACAGCTCGTCGACCTTGTCGTTGTTGAAGCCGCTCATCGCGCCGCTGTCGATGCCCAGCGCGCGGGCCGCCAGCATCAGGTAGGCGCCCTGCAGGGTGCCGTTGCGGAAGGCGGTGGCCTGGGCCAGCGCATCGCTGGAGACGAACCAGCTGCGAGCATCCGCATGCGGGAACAGCTGCGGCAGCTTGTCGTAGAATTTCGGGTCATGGCCGATGATGACGGTGACCGGCGCGGTCATCGTCTTCTCGATGTTGCCGCTGGACAGCGCCTCCTTCAGCTTCGCCTTGCCTTCGGCGGTGCGGACGAAGACGAAGCGGGCCGGCGAGCAGTTGGCGCTGGTCGGGCCATGCTTCAGCGTGTCGTACAGCTCCTCCAGCTTGGCATCGGCAATCGGCCGGTCCTGCCACTTGTTCTGAGTGCGGGCGGTGCGGAACAGCTGGTCCAGCGCGGCGCTGTCCAGGGCGGTGGTCTCGGTCATCGGGCTCTCCTGCCTGTCTGGCAGCGATATGGCCGTAACCCCCACGCTTGGCCAATCCCCCAGATGCATTGTCACCATCAGCGGGACTGATGGTCGTCCCGTCTCATTGGGCGGGACGTTTTTCCCAGCGCCGTTAAGGGTTCGCTCAGCATCCCCGTACATAGTCTCACCTACAGAGACATATCCCGGTTTGTCGAGAAAGCATCTCATGCTGTCTCGCGGCCGGCAAGGGGCCGAACATGAGCAGCACGACCGCGAATCTGTGGGATGAGGTCTGGGCCGAGTACGATGCCCGCACGGCGCCGCGGCCGGTTGCGGTGGCGCGCCGCCAGGCCCCCGCCGAGGCAGCGCGGACACGGCGCTCCGGCCGGGCCAGCTGGTGGTTGGCGGGCTTGCTGGCCTTGGGCCTGGCCGGCTACGCCGCGGTGCCGGTACTGGCGGCGCAGGAGGTCACTGCCGCGCTGTCGGCCGCCGATACCAGCGCCATCGCGGAGGTGGTCGATTGGTCCGCGGTGCGGGCCGGCCTGTCCGGTGAGCTTTCCGCCGCGGCGCATGCGCTGCCGCCGGGCCGCACCGCCGGGCTGAGCGGCGCCGGACTGGACTTTCTGCAGGGCATGGCGCGGGAGGTTTCCGCCGGCGTGAGCACCGCCGATGGCCTGGCCGAATTGATCCGCCGCCGGCTGGGGGTTGCAGGCGGTGCCATGCTGGCGCCCGCCCAGGTGCAGCCGGAAGGCCTGACCCGGGCGCGGCTGGTCTTTGCCGCAGCCGATGGCGGCGATGGCCGCATCAGCATGACCCTGGCGCTGACCGACCCGATGCGGCTGCGTTGGCAGGTGGTGGCGGTGGACCTGGCGGATTGAGCCGAAACCGGTCTCAGCCGAGGACCTGGTAGCCTTCCGCGGTCACAGCGGCGGTAACCTGCTCCCTGGGCTGGCGCGTCTCCGCCGTCACGGTCCCGGCGGCCAGATCGACGGTCACCTGGGCTTCCGGGTCCAGCGCCAAAATCGCCCCGGTGACCGCCCGGACGCAGTGCTGGCAGGTCATGCCGGCCACCTTCAACGCTACCTTCATCCAGGCGATTCCTTGCTGCGCGCCGATAATGGGGTTCGCGGCCGGCGTGGAAAAGAGGCGGGGCAACCGCCCGCCCGCCCTTCCGGCCTGTTCAAGCCTGGGCGGCCAGGCCGCCGGCAGGCGCTTCCAGCCCGTCCAGTATCGGGCATTCCGGCCGGCCATCGCCGTGGCAATGCTGCGCCAGGTGCCGCAGGCTGCCGGCGAGGGCCTGCAACGACTGCGCCTTGGCCTCCAGCGCCGCCACATGGTCCAGCGCCACGCGGCGCACATCGGCGCTGGCGCGGCCGCGGTCCCGCCACAGTGCCAGCAGCCGGCGGACATCCTCCAGCGGAAAGGCCAGGTCGCGGGCGTGGCGGATGAAGCTCAGCTCGGCCACGTCATGGGCCGAGAAGTCGCGGTAATTGTTGCCGCGCCGCTGCGGCTGCAGCAGGTCGATGGCCTCGTAGTGCCGGATCATCTTGGCCGAAAGCCCGCTGGCTTCGGCTGCCTCGCCAATGTTCATGTCCGTACCCTCCAGCGCGCCAACAGCAGCGCATTCGCAAGCACCGAAACCGAGGACAGCGCCATTGCCGCCCCGGCAAGCACGGGGGACAGCAGGCCAAACGCGGCCAGCGGCACCCCGATGAGGTTGTAGGCAAAGGCCCAGCCCAGGTTCTGCCGGATCTTTGCCAAGGTCCGGCGGGTCACCTCGATGGCCGCCGGCACCAGCGCGGGGTCGCCGCGCAGCAGCGTGATGGCGGCGGCCTGGATGGCGATGTCGGTGCCGGTGCCCATGGCGATGCCAAGGTCGGCGGCGGCCAGGGCGGGGGCGTCGTTGACGCCATCGCCCACCATGGCCACGCGCTCCCCCCTGGCCTGCCAGGCGCGGACCTGGGCGGCCTTGTCGGCCGGCAGCACCTCGGCGGCGACATCATTGATACCCAGGCTTGCGGCGACCGCGCCGGCGGCGGCGCGGCTGTCGCCCGAGAGCATGGCCACCTTCAGCCCCTGGGCGCGCAAGGCCGCCACGGCGGCGGCGGCGCCGGGCTTCGGCGCATCCTCGAAGGCCAGCAGCGCCAGCACGCGCGGGCCTTCCAGCAGCCAGGCCAGGGTACGCCCCTGGGCGGATTCCGCGCTGGCTGCGGCGGCCAGCGCCCCAGGATCAGCGCCGGATTCGGCCAGGGCGCGCGGGCTGCCCAGCAGCAGGGCGCGGCCCAGTACGATGCCCGAGACACCCCGCCCCGGCAGCGCCTTGAAGTCCTGCACAGGCCCGGCCGGCGCGGCGGTGGCCAGCACCGCCTTGGCCAGCGGATGTTCGCTGCCGGCCTGCAAGGCCGCGGCCAGGCCCAGCGCCTCCTCCGGCGCCATGCCCGCGGCCGGGTGGATCGCGGCCAGCCGCGGATGACCCTCGGTCAGCGTGCCGGTCTTGTCGAAGGCGACCAGCGTGACCGCCTGCGCCCGCTCGATGGCCGCGGCGTCCCGCACCAGAATGCCGGCGCGGGCGGCGGCGCCGGTGCCGGCCATGATCGCTGCCGGCGTGGCCAGCCCCAGCGCGCAGGGGCAGGCAATCACCAGCACGGCGACGGCGCGCAGCACCGCGGTCTCCAGGCCGGCGCCGGCCAGCAGCCAGCCCAGCAGGGTCAGCACGGCCAGGCCGATGATGGCCGGCACGAAGACGGCGCTGACCCGGTCCACCAGCTGCTGCACCGGGGCGCGGCTGGCCTGGGCTGCGGCAACCAGCTGCGCCACCTGGGCCAACACGGTCTGGCCACCCACGGCGCGGGCCTGCACCATCAGCCGGCCATCCAGCGCAATGGTGCCGGTGGAGACGCTGTCGCCGACCTCCTTCTCGGTGGCATGGCTCTCGCCGGTCAGCGCGCTCTCATCCACGCCGCTGCGGCCTTCCAGCACGGTGCCATCGGCCGGGATGCGCTCGCCCGGGCGGATCACCACGCGGTCGCCGGCGGCCAGGTCGGCGGTGGGCACCTCGTGCTCCGAGCCGCTGGCGTCCAGCCGGCGGGCGGTGCGCGGCGCCAGTTCCAGCAGGGCGCGAATGGCGGCGCCGGTGGCGCGGCGCGCCCGGGCCTCCAGGAACTTGCCCAGGCGGATGAACAGAATGATCACCGCGCCGCTTTCGAAATACAGGTGCCCGCCGGCGCCATGGCCATGCCCCAGCAGCATCCACAGCGAAAGCCCCCAGGCGGCCGAGGTGCCCAGCGCCACCAGCAGGTCCATGTTGCCGGTGCCGGCGCGCAGCGCGGCCCAGCCGGCGCGGTAGAATCGGGCGCCGAGCCAGCCCTGCACCAGCGTGGCCAGCGCAAGCTGCACCCAGCCGCCGGGCATCCAGTCCCGGCCCAGCGCCATGCCGGCCATGCCCACCAGGAAGGGCGCCACCAGCACGGCGCCGGCGACCAGCTCCCAGCCCTCCCGCCTGGCCTGCCGCCGGGTCGCGTCCTCGCCCGCCACGGTGGTGGCGCGCAGCGCGTAGCCGGCGTGGTGCAGCGCGGCGCCCAGCGCGTCCTCGCCGACATTGGCCAGGGCGTGCAGGCTGGCGGTCTCGCTGGCCAGGCTGACCTCCACCGCCAGCACGCCCGGCACCGCGGCCAGGGCGCGCTGCACCCGCTGCACGCAGCTCGCACAGGTCATGCCGGCAATGCCGAGCGAGAGTTGCCGTTCCGCCACCTGGTAGCCGGCGCGGCCGATGGCGGCAGCGAGCGTCGCGGGCGCGGCGGTGCCGGAGACCTCGGCGGTTTCGCTGGCCAGGTTGACGCTGGCGGCGGTGACGCCCGGAATTTTCTCCAGCGCGCGCTGGACCCGGCCGGCGCAGGCGGCGCAGGTCATGCCCTGGATGGGCAGCGAGAGCGGGGCGAGGGAGGCGGGATGATCGAGCATGATGAGGCGGATGTGGTGCTTGCCCCTATGGCAGGGTCAAGCCCCGTGGTCCTTGCGCCAGCGCAAACCGAAGCCGATATTGCTGGCTCGGTATGAAACCCTCCCGCATGACCTGGCCCTGGCGCCTGTTGCCGCTTGTCGCGCTGCTGCTGGCCCCGGCCCCGCCCGTGGCCGCCGAGGCGCCGGCCTTCCGCGTGTTGAACCGCACCGGCATGACCGCGACCGCGCTCTACGCCGTCCGCTCCCCCCGCGGCAGCGGCGAGGATTGGGGCCGCAGCCTGTTGCCCCGGCCGCTGCCGCCGGAGGAAAGCTTCGGCCTGCGCGCCGCGGAAAGCGCCGGCTGCCGCTTCGACCTGCGCCTGGTGCTGTCCGATGGTCGGGAATCGCGGCTGACCGGCCAGGATGTCTGTGTGCAGAGCATGATCGTGCTGGAAACCGCGGTACCCGGCGGCGGCGCCGGCGCCGGGCTGGGCAAGCCGCCGCCGGCCGGCGGCGCGCCGCGAACCGCCCCACCGCCGACCGGGCCGGCGACCGGCCGGGTCAGCTCCGGCACCGGCTTTGTCGTGGCGCGCCAGCGGGTGCTGACCAACAAGCATGTGGTGGATGGCTGCCGGCGGATCACGGTGCGCAGCCCGGACGGGCGGGACATGCCGGCCAGCCTGGCCGCGGCGCAGGACGGCCGGCGCGATCTTTCCCTGCTGGCGGTTGAGGGCGACCCGGGGCCGGTGCTGCGCTTCCGCTCGGCCGCGGTGCGGCGGGGCGAGGAGGTGGTGACCTACGGCTTCCCGCTCTCGGGCATCCTGTCCTCCGGCCCCACCCTGACCACCGGGGAGGTCAACGCGCTGTCCGGCCTGGCCGACAACCCGCTGCAATTCCAGATCAGCGCGCCGGTGCAGCCGGGCAATTCCGGCGGCCCGCTGCTGGACCGCCAGGGCAATGTTCTGGGCGTGGTGGTCAGTAAGCTGAACGCCGCCGGCATCGCCGCCCGCACCGGCGATATTCCGCAGAACGTCAACTTCGCGGTGAAGGGCAGCGAGGCGCTGGAATACCTGCGCGGCGCCGGGGTGCAGCCCAGCATGGCCGAGGCCGGCGGCCGCGACCGCAGCCCCGCCGAGGTGGGCGAGTTGGCGCATCGCAGCACGGTGCTGATCCGCTGCGAGCGGTAGCTGCGGAGGGCCAGCGGCACCTCCCTCTGCGGCGGCCGGCAGCGCCGGTGACGTTGGCTGGGCTATTCCAGCGTGACCCCGGCGTTGCGGATCAGCGCGGCATAGCGGGCGGCGTCTCGGTTCAGCAGCGCCGCTGCCTCGGCCGGGCTGCCGCCACCGCGGATGAAGCCGGCCTGCTGGACCCGCGGCCCCAGCACCGGGTCGCGCAACGCCTTGCCCACCGCCGCCGCCACCCGCGCCTGGATCGGCGCCGGCAGGCCGGGCGGACCCATCAGCATGTACCAGACATTGGAATCGAAGCCGGGAAAGCCGCTTTCGGCGATGGTCGGCACGTCGGGCAGCCACTCCACCCGCTGCGGCATGGTGACGGCCAGCGCCCGCACGCCGCCATTGCGGATATGCGGCAGGTAGGTCGGCAGCGTGTCCAGCGCCAGGTCGATCCGGCCGGCGAGGATCTCGTTGACCGCCTGTCCCGTCCCGCGGAACGGCACATGCGTCATCTGCACTCGCGCTTCCGAACACAGCAACTCCGTCGCCAAATGCTGCTGGGTGGCGACGCCGGACGAGGAATAGTTCAGCTTGCCCGGATTCTCCCGCGCGCGGGCAAGCACCTGCTGGATGGTCTGCGCCACCGCGTCCTTCGGCACCACGGCCACCAACGGCACGGTGGCGGCCAGCACCACCGGGGTCTGGTCGCGGTTGATGTCGAAGGGCGGCGGCTTCATCAGCGGCGGCACCACGGCGCTGGCGGAAACCGTGCTCATATAGAAGGTAGAGCCATCCGGCGCGGCGCGGCTGCCGGCCAGGGCGGCGATTGTGCCGCTGGCGCCAGGGCGGTTCTCCACCGCGATCGGCTGGCCCAGTTCGGCCTGCAGCGCAGGCGCCAGCAGCCGGGCGATGATGTCGGTGCCGCCGCCAGGGGCGAAGCCGACCAGGATGGTGATGGGGCGGGCAGGCCAGTCCTCGGCGCGGGCCGCGAAGGGCGCAAGGCCAGCGGTGGCGAGCAGGGCGCGACGACGCATTCCCGGGTTCCTCCTGGTTGTTGCCGCCAGCTTAGGGCCAGCGCGCGCCGGGTGGAATCGCCTTGGCAAGGGCGCAACCAGGCAATGCCGGGGGCGGTTGCGGCGTTGCGTCAGGCGGCTCCGCTCCGGCGGCGGGCCGCCAGGCTGGTGCCGAGTGGCCGAAGCTGGCATCACCGCGGTGGCGCGACCCTGTCGCCCCGACCCTGAACCAGACGCCGCCCGATGCCCACGCAAGCACTCGGCCAGCGCAACGGAGCCGCCATGACCAAGGAAGAGATCACCGCCTGGGCGCTGGCGAATGGCTGGCAGATGCTGGGCGGCCACCCCAGCCTGACCAAGCCGAACCGGCCGAAGGAGGCCATTGTCCGCTTGGTGCTGCTGGCCACCGTGGTGAACCTGGAGGTGAAGAAGCCCGCGGGGAAGTGGGAGAAGGTGGCCGGCGGCGCCTATGCCAAGGTGCTGGCGGACGAGGATACCGGCGTGCCCGGCGGCCTCGGCTTCGAGACCATCCCGAGCTTTTCCATGCTGATGCGGGAGAACAAGGACCGCATGGTCTTCGCCGCGATGACCGGCAAGCATCCGGACTGACATCCGGCTTCAGGCGGTCCGCCGGCGTGGCTGACCGGACCTGGCGCAAAAAACATGGCGTGGCCCCCGCAGGGGCGGACGCCGGCGTGGCTGGCTACTTGCGGCGAGCCTGGCGCGCGGCGTAGCGCGCGTCGCGGGCGGCCTTTTGCTCGGCGGCCAGGGCCAGGGCGCGGGCCTTGTGCTCGGCCTCCAACTCAATGGCGCGGGCAGCGGCTTCGACCTGACGGGCCGCGGCTTCGCGGGCCTGGGCGGCCAGCTCGGCCTCATGCGCGGCCTTCTCGGCGGCCAGGCGGGCGGCCTCGGCTTCCTTGGCGGCCTTGCGCTCGGCGGCGCGCTGATCGCGGGCCTCGGCAATCGCCTTCTGCTCGGCCATACGGGCGATCACGGCGGGGTCATCGGGTCCCGGGCGGGCGCGAAAGCGCTCCAGCAGGGCCTCCTTGGCTTTGGCAGCGGTCGTCAGTCGGTTGTTGAAGGTGTCGTGCTTCGTGGATTGCATGACCGCCGTTTAAGCCAAATGCGCCGCGAGGAAAAGCCATAGATGCCGGTGTCACGCAACAATCGCGCGGCATTCCGTTGCCGGCACCCCTGCGTTGCAGTACCGCCATGGCTGCGTATCAACAGCATGGAAGTATTGGCCGATGCCGCACCCCGACCCGTCTTGCGCGCTGGTTGACCAGGCCATCACCTCCCGCCGCAGCATCCGCGGCTTCACCGCCCAGGCGGTGCCGGCGGCGCTGGTGCGGGAGATCCTGGCGGTGGCCAGCCGGGCGCCGAGCATGACCAATACCCAGCCCTGGCGCGTGCATGTGCTGACCGGCGCACCGCTTGCCGGGCTGAGCGGGGAAATCCAGGCCGCCCACGCCGCCGGCGAGGACCCGGTGCCGGAATATGGCTACTACCCCACCGAATGGGTTTCCCCCTACATCGACCGCCGCCGCCAGGTGGGTTGGGCGCTGTATGGGCTGCTCGGCATCGGCAAGGGCGACCGCGCGGCGACGGCGCGGCAGCATCGGCGCAATTATGATTTCTTCGGCGCGCCGGTCGGGCTGATGTTCACGCTGCACCGGAACATGCAGGCCGGCAGCTACCTCGACCTCGGCATGTTCATGCAGAACATCATGGTCGCCGCGCGTGGCCGCGGGCTGGATACCTGCCCGCAGGCCGCCTTCATGCAGTGGCACGGGATCATCCGGCGCCGGCTGGGCATTCCGGCCGACCAAGTGGTGGTCTGCGGCATGGCGCTGGGCCATGCCGACCCCGGCGAGAAGGCGAACGAACTGGTCACCCCGCGCGAGCCGGTGGACGGCTTCGCCACCTTCCACGGCTGAGCGGCTGATCGGCCGGCGGTCTGTCCGGTCGAGCCGCTATTCGGCCGCCACCGCCGGCGCGGCGGCGCGGACCCGCGGCATCACTTCCTCCGCGAACAGCCGGATGGTCTGGTGCCGCACGGCGCGCGGCACGCCCACGGTGGCATTGCTGACCAGCAGGTAGTTGAAGCCGAGATCGGCATATTGCCGCACCCGTCGCGCCACCGTCTCTGGGCTGCCGACCAGGTTCTGCGCCAGGTAGGGGCCAAGATTCGCGGGGTCGCTGAGCAGCCGCAGGTTGGCGAACATCTTGTTGAACTGCTGGTAGCCCTCGATGTTGCCCCAGGGCGCGTCGTCGGACTGGTAGTGCCGCACCTGCAGGGCGAAGAACTCCGGCAGGTACTTCAGCGCCAGCGCCTGCGCCTCGGCATCCGTCTCCGCCACGAAGCACTTGATCGAGATCGGCAGGTTGGTGTCGGTCGGGTGGCCGGCCGCCTCGCTGCGCGTGCGCCAGGTGTCCAATATCCGCTTCAGGATATGGTCCGGGAAGCTGGACAGGCAGAGCGGCGGCAGGCCGAGATCGGCCATGATGCCGGCGCTTTCGATGCTGCCGATGGCGCCGTAGAAGTTGGGCCGGCGGTCGCCGAAGGCCGGGCGGATTTCGGTCGGCTCGGGGAAGTTCACGTGTTTGCCGGCATGGGTGAATTTGCCGCCCTGCACCGCGCGGCGGGTGAACTCCCAGGTCTCGCGGAACCGCTCGCGCGCGGTTTCCATGCCGATGCCGAAGGCGTCGTACTCGCTCTTCGCGGTGCCGCGACCCATGCCGATATGCAGCTCGCCCTCAGTCAGCGTGGCCAGCATGGCCAGGTCCTCGGCGAAGCGTACCGGGTCGTACCAGGGCAGCACCATCACCGAGGTGCCCAGGCCCAGGCCGGGGCAGGCCGCGGCGATGTGAGAGAGGAACAGCAGCGGGTTGGGCTGCGGGTAGTAGTCGCTGAAGTGGTGCTCAACCATCCAGGCGGCGTCGTAGCCCAGTTGGTGCAGCAGCCGCGCATCCTCGATGGCTTCACGGTACAGCGCGCGGTCATCCTGGCCGGCTTCGCCCACCGCACCGATCTGGTAGGCAAAGCGCGGGCTGCTGTTGGTTGCCCCACTCTTGGTTGCCACGACGTTCATCCCGGTTATTGTCGGCAAAACGGTAGGTTTTGCGTCGCCGGCCTGTCAATCGGCCGCGACCGGGAAGGAAGTCCAGATGTCGCGCCTCAGCCGCCGGGCCGCCCTGGCGACCCTTGCCCTGCCGATGCTCGCCCATGCGCAGGAAGCCCGGCCGCTGCGCCTGGTGGTGCCCTTCGCCGCCGGCGGCTCCACCGATGTGCTGGCGCGCGTCTTCGGCGAACGCATCGCGGCGCAGCTGGGCCAGCAGGTGGTGGTGGAGAACCGCGCCGGTGGCGCCGGGGCGGTGGGCAGCGCGGTGGTGGCGCAGGCACCGCCGGACGGCAATACGCTGCTGCTGGGCACCATCGGCACGCATGCGGTCAACGGGCTGCTCACCGCCTCGCTGCCCTATGACGCGGTGGCGGACTTCACCCCCATCACCCTGCTGGCCACGCTGCCCAACGTGCTGGTGGTGAACCCGGCGCTGCCGGTGCAGACGGTGGCGGAGCTGGTGGCCCATGTGCGGGCGCGGCCGGGCCAACTCGCCTTCTCGTCGCCCGGCAACGGCACCGCGGCGCATCTGGCCGGGGAGTTGTTCCGCAGCGCCCTAGGCGTCGATATCGCGCATGCGCCGTATCGCGGCAGCGCGCCGCTGCTGACGGATGTCATCGGCGGCCAGGTGACCATGGCCTTCGACTACTCCGCCAGTTCGCTGCCGCATATCCGCGGCGGCCGGCTGCGCGCCCTGGCGGTGACCAGCGACGCGCGGACCGACGCATTGCCCGCGGTACCCACCATGCTGGAGAGCGGCTTCGCCGGCGTGCGGGTGACCACCTGGTACGGCATCTTCGCGCCCCGCGGCCTGCCGGCAGCGCTGGTGGCGCGGCTGCACGGCGCCTTCGTGGCGGCGGCGCAGGACGCCACGCTGCGCGCCAGGCTGGCAGAGCTCAGCGTGACCCCGGTGGTGGGCACGCCGGCGGCGTTGGCGCAGTTCCAGCGGGAGGAGATCGCCCGCTGGGGCGCGCTGGTGCGCAGTGCGCGGATCACCGCGGAATGAGCACCCGCCGCGCCCTGCTGGCTGCCGCGCTGGCCGCACCGACGCTGGCCCTGCCCGCCCTCGCGCAGCCCGCCTTCCCCTCGCGGCCCATTCGCCTGCTGGTCGGCTCCTCCAATGGGGGGTCGCAGGACATCACCGCGCGGCTGCTGGCCAGCCGCCTGGCGCCGCTGCTGGGCCAGCAGGTGGTGGTGGAGAACCGTGGCGGCGCCGGCGGCGCATTGGCGACGGAACCGGTGCGGCTGGCGGCGCCGGATGGCCACACGCTGGTGTTCAACAACATGGGCGCCTTCCTGGTGGTGCCGCTGCTCAACGGCGGCCCGCAGCCCTGGGAGGAGATGACCCCGGTCTCCCTGGTGGCGGATGTGCTGACCGTGCTGGTCTGCCCGGCCGAGCGCCCCTGGCGCAGCGTGGCCGACCTGGTGGCCGCCGCGAAGGCCGCGCCGGGCGGGCTCAGCTGGGGGCATCCGGGCGTCGGCTCCTCGCCCTGGCTGGCGGCGTTGCTGCTGGACCGGGAGGCCGGCATCCGCACCGTGGAAGTGCCGTATCGCGGCGGTGGCCCGGCCATGCTGGACCTGCTGGCCGGGCGGATCGACTACAGCTTCGCCACCACGCCGACGGCATTGCCCCACGTGGCCACCGGCAAGTTCCGCGCGCTGGCGGTGCCCACCGCGGCGCGGCTGCCGACGCTGCCCGGCGTGCCGACCATGATGGAAAGCGGTTTTCCGGGCTTCGCGCTGCGCAGCTGGTTCGGGGTGATGGCACCGCCGGGCACGCCGCCCGCCGTGGTGGCGGTGCTGAACCGCGCCATCAACCAGGCCATGGCAGACCCGGAGGTCCTCGTGATCCTCGGCCAGCAGGGTGAGGCGCCGCTGCATTCCACGCCGGAGGAGTTCGCCCGTATCGGCACGGCGGAACGCGCGCTGTGGGGCCCCCTGGCGCTGGCGGCGGCACGCGGGCAGAACACCCGGCCATGAGCACCACGCCTACGACCGAAATCCCCGCCCTGGCGACCGATTGCCACATGCACGTCTACGGCCCGGCCGAGCGCTATCCGGTCGCGCCAAGCAACCCCTCGCCGGTGCCCTTCGCCTACGACCTGGCGGCCTATCAGGCGGTGAAGGCACGGCTGGGCCTGGGCCGCACCGTGGTGGTGCAGCCGAGCGCCTACGGCCTCGACAACAGCGCCACGTTGGACGCGGTAGCCGCTCTGTCTGCGCGGCCGATTCACGCCGCCGGTGATTCCACCGGCGGCGATCAGAGAGTTCTGTCTGCGCGGCTGATTCACGCCGCCGGTGATTCCACCGGCGGCGATCAGACGCGGGGCGCCGCCCGCGCCGTGGTGGCGGTGACGCCGGAAACCTCGGACGCCGAATTGCAGCGCCTGCACGCCGCCGGCGCGCGTGGTGCCCGCGCGGTGCTGCTGAAGCACCCGCTGGTGGCGTGGGAAGACCTGGCGCGCCTCGGCGCCCGCGTGGCGCCGCTGGGCTGGCATATCCAGATGCAGTTCGACGGCATGCAGATGGAAGCGCGGGAGGCGCTGATCCGCGCCCTGCCCTGCAAGGTCGTCATCGACCATATCGGCCGCTTCCATGAATCCGTCACGCCCGACAGCGCCCCGGTGCTGGCGCTGCGCCGGCTGCTGGAAACCGGGCGGGTGTGGATGAAGGCCTCCTCGCCCTATGGCGTCTCCCGCCACGCGGACTGGCGCGACACCAGTGCCATTGCCCGCGCGCTGATCGCGGCGGCGCCGGAGCGCGTGGTCTGGGGCAGCAACTGGCCGCACCCGAATGAGGCGCCGCCGAAGCCGGATGAGGCCCGCGTGCTGGACTGGCTGGCCAGCGTCTGCCCCAGCGAGGCGGTGCGCCAAGCCGTGCTGGTGGCCAACCCGGCGCAGCTCTACGACTTTTGAGTGTCGTGCGTCAGGCCAAGGCCGGCCGCGGCCCTTGCCAGCCACGCCAGCGCCAGGCCAGCGGCACCAGCACCGCCAGGTTCACCAGGTTGGCCAGGATGCCCACCTGCCAGGCCGTGGCGTAGCTGCCGCTGGAATCATAGATGACCCCGGCCAGCCAGGAGCCGGTGGCCATGCCGGTCAGCCCACAGAAGATCAGCACCGGCACCCGCCAATGCGCCTGCCGCGCCGGGAACAGCGCGCGGATGCCCAGCACATAGCTCGGCACGATGCCACCGAAGCCGAGCCCATACAGCGCCGCCACCAGGAACAGCCCGGCCTCGTCCTGCGTCACCAGGAACAGGCACATGCCGATGGTCTGCAGCACATTGCCGGCCAGCGCCGTGTTCAGCCCGCCGATGCGGTCGCCGAGCGCGCCCCAGGCCTGCCGCGCCAGAAAGGCGCAGAGCATCGTCACCGAGAGCATCAGCGCCCCGCGGGAGGCGGGGATGCCGATATCGCCGCAGAAGGCGACGAGGTGGGAGGCCGGCATGGCCATGGGGATGCAGCACAGGAAGACCGCGGCGCAGAAGGCGGCCTGCACCAGGTTGGGCGGCAGGCCCAGCACCTGGCTTTCGGCGGCGCGGCTGGCGGCCGTGGGCGCCGGCTCGGTGCTGGCCGGCGGCGGCTTCAGCACCAGCAGCGCCACCGGGATGATCAGCGCCGCCGAGACCACACCGAAGGCCAGCATCGTCGCCTGCCAGCCCCACAGCGCGATGCCGCGTTCAAACAGCGAGGGCCACAGCACGGCGGCGACATACTGACCGGAGGAAACCAGCGCCAAGGCGCTGCCGCGCCGGCGGTCGAACCACATGGAGACATGCGTCATCAGCGGCGCGAACAGCGCGCCGGTGCCGAAGAAGCCAACCAGCAACCCGTAGCCCAGCAGCAACTGCCAGGCCGCGCCGCAGGCCGCCAGCAGCAGCCCCAGCCCGATGCAGGCACCGCCGAAGGCCGCCACCGCCCGCATGCCGAAGCGCGGCACCAGCAGCCCCATGGCCACGCCCCCGGCGCCGGAGCCGAGATAGGCCAGCGAGGAGGCCAGCGCCGGCAGGGCGCGGCTGCTGCCAAGGTCCTCTGCCATGGGCCGCAGCCCGACCACCGCCACCAGCGGCGCGCCGTAGGAAAAGGACAGGATCACCACGGCGGCAATGGCCGCCACCCAGGAGTCGCGACTTTCGATACTGCTGCGTGGCACGCGCGACCCCCCGGGTTTTCGGCCGGCAGCCTACACCGTCAGCGCCGGCTCCGGGCAAGCCACCATGGCCGCGGCATCCTGGCCCGAGGCGATGGCCCCTTCGACCCAGGCCTTGGCGCGGGAGCAATGCTCGCCGGCCAATACCAGCCCACCACAGCGCCAGGCCTGCGGCTCCTCCGCCTCGCCGGGGCCGGCGCCGGCGTCCTGCACCATCTGCTGCATGCCGGGGTCCCAGTCGGTGCTGCAGGCCGAAAGCGTCCAGGGATGCGCCGTCCAGTCGATGGAGATGCTGTCCAGCACCATGCCGTCCCGCGCCAGCGCCGGATGCAGCCGCGCTGCCTCCCGCCGCACCGCCGCCACGCGCTCGTCCGCGGGCAGGACGGCGATCGGCGCGGCATCGGCGCCGATGCAGTAGCTGGCCAGCAGCACGCCCTCCCGCCCGGCGAAATCCTGGTTGTGCGGGTAGTAGACTTGGCGCAGCAGCCGGTCTGAGAACGACGCGCCGCCGTGGGCGCCATCTGCCTCCCAGCAGCGTTCGGCACAGAACAGCAGCACCTTGGTGGCGCCGGCATAGTTCATGCCGGCAAGGCGCCGGCGGGTCTGCGCATCCAGGCCCGCCACTGGCATGCGCCGCAGCACCGGCAGCGGGATGGTGCAGATGACCTGGGCCGCCTGGTAGGTCTCGGCCACGCCCTCCCGGTTGACCTGGACCATCACGCCGCCCGGGATCAGTTCCAGCGCCATCACCTCGGTGCCCAGGCGAATCTCGGCGCCGCAGCGGGCGGCCAGTGCCAGCGGCAACTGGTCGGCGCCCCCGGCCAGCTGGAACAGTGGCTCCGCCGCCTTCAGCAGAATGTCCGAGAGGAACAGATGGAAGGCCTGGTTGATCCGGCCGCGCACGGCCTCCAGCCCGGCCAGGATGGCGCCGGGCTCGGCGAAATCCGCCTCTGGCCCGGCCGCGGCCAGATGCCGTTGCACCGCGGCCAGGAAGTCGCCGTTCATCTGCGGAAAGGCGAGGTCGCGGACCTCACGCGGGGCCATCACCGTCACCAGCAGCGCCAGCCGGCGCAGGAAGCGACGGGCGGCAGGGTCCAGCCCCTGGGCCAGCGGCCATTCCGGCAGGCTGAGCCCGGCCGGCAACTGGCCGAAGCCAAAGCGCTGGCCGGCGCAGTCCAGCCGCCCGCCCTTGCCCTGAAAGACACTGAGGAAGGGGCGCAGCTTCGGGGTCAGGCCCACTTGGTCGATCAGGTCGAAGACCCGGCGGTGGCTGACCGGCAGCCGCATGGCGCCGAGTTCGCCGTGGAAGACGCGGCCCTCGCGTTCGAACCGGTGGGTCCAGATCCGGCCACCGATGCGCTGGCTGGCTTCCAGCACCAGCACGTCGTGCCCGCGGGCGCGCAGCTCCTTCGCCGCCACCAGCCCGGCGACACCAGCACCCAGGACCAGCACCTTGCCATCGGGACGGGCTGCGGGATTGGGACTGGAGATGGGGACCCTCCTGGGAAAAGGTCGACAACGCGGGCGTAAATATCCCGCGTTGCATACCACCAGGGGTTGTTCAGGCCAATGGCCTTGGTTGTGGCGGTGGCGCCCGTCAGCGCCGTTCGAGTGCGCGCCGCGCCTCGGTGGCCAGCACATCGGCGCGTTCATTCATGACGTCGCCGCTATGGCCGCGCACCCACTTCCATTCAATCTTGTGCGGGCGGGCGGCGGCCAGCAGGCGCTGCCACAATTCCATGTTCGCCACCGGTTCCTTGGCGGCGTTGCGCCAGTTGTTGCGCACCCAGCCATTGATCCAGCGGCTGATGCCGTTGCGGACATATTCACTGTCGGTGTGCAGCACCACCGTGCAGGGGCGCTTCAGCGCCTCCAACGCGGCGCAGGCGGCGGTCAGTTCCATGCGGTTGTTCGTGGTGGCGGCGTCGCTGCCGGAGAGTTCGCGCACAATCTCGCCGTAGCGCAGGATGGCACCCCAGCCACCCGGGCCGGGGTTGGGCTTGCAGCCGCCATCGGTCCAGATCTGGACCGGAAGATCATCCTCAGAGGCCAAGCGAGGCAGGCCCTTCCGCCCGCAGGAAGAAGCGCAGCTTCCGCAGGTATTCCAGCGGGTCCTTGCGCGTCACCAGGGCACCGGCGGGCGTGCTGGTCCAGTCATACAGGCGGGTCAGCAGAAACCGCAGACTGGCGCCGCGGCACAGCACCGGCAGCGCGGCACGCTCGGCGGCACTCAGCGGCCGCCGCGCCTGGTAGGCGGCCAGCAGCGCATGCGCCTTGGTGACGTTGAAGCTGTGGTCGGCCTCGAAGCACCAGGCGTTCAGGCATACCGCGATGTCGTAGGCCAGCAGGTCGGTGCAGGCGAAGTAGAAGTCGATCAGGCCGGAAAGCCTGGGCTGCCCGGCGGCGTCATCCAGGAAGAACACGTTGTCCGGGAACAGGTCGGCGTGGATCTGGCCTTGCGGCAGGCCCTCGGCCGGCCAGGCGGCCAGGATGCCGGCCAGCGCGGCGTCCAGCTCCGCCACCAGGCCGGGCTGCACCTGGTCGCCCTCGGCGCGGCACCGCTCCAGCAGCGGCGCCCAGCCGGCGGGGCCGAGCGCATTGGGGCGGCGGCCGGGGAAATCGGCACCGGCGGCGTGCAACTGGGCCAGCGCATCGCCCAAGGGGGCGCAGTGCTGCGGGCGGACCCGGCGCGGCCAGACCCCGGGCAGGAAGGTGCAGATCGCCGCCGGGCGGCCGGCCAGCAGGCGCAACGCCTGGCCGTCCCGCGCCGGCACCGGCTGCGGGCAGTCCAGCCCACGGCTGGCCAAATGCTGCATAAGGCCAAGGAAATACGGCAGCTCACCGGGGTCCACGCGCTTTTCGTACAGCGTCAGGATGAAGTCGCCGCCGGTGGTCTTCAGCGCGAAATTGGAGTTCTCCACCCCCTCCGCAATGCCGCGGAAGGCGATCAGCTCCCCAATGGGATACTCCGCCAGGAAGGCGCGCAGCGCTTCGTCGGAGACTTCGGTATAGACGGCCATCGCGGTTCCGTTAGCGCCCGCCGGCTGCGGGTGCAAGGCGCGGGCGCCGCGTCCTGGATGGCCGGAACACGTCCGGCCATGACGATTCGGGGTGGGCAGCGCAACCCGCACCACCCAGCATCGCGGCAGCGATGCTGCCCCCTCACCGCGGACGCGAAGGCCGCGGAAGCTGACCCAGGCGGCCCGCAAGGGCCGAGAGCGCGAATGCGCGACGCGGGCTTATGCCCGCGCAAGCCAAGCCGCCGGATGGCGGCGCCGGCGCCTGAGGGCAAAAAAGCTTCCTGCGGCCTTGAACGCCTTCAGGCGTTCAAGGCCGCAGGAAGTTTAAACGTGATCCGCTCCTCGGCGACCACGACTTCTTCCATCACCAGCTCGTAGCGCTCGCGCAGCCGGGCCAGGACTTCCTCCACCAGCACTTCCGGCGCGCTGGCCCCGGCGGTCACGCCGATGCTGGAGACGCCTTCCACGATGGCCAGGTCCAGCTCCCGCCCGCGCTGCACCATGATGGCCTTGGCACAGCCGGCGCGCTCGGCCACTTCCACCAGGCGCAGGCTGTTGGAGGAGTTCGGCGCGCCGACCACGATCATCAGCTCGGTCCGCGGCGCAATCGCCTTCACCGCCGCCTGGCGGTTGGTGGTGGCGTAGCAGATGTCTTCCTTCGCCGGCATGGCGATGGTCGGGAAGCGGGCCTGCAGCGCGGCGACGATGCCCGCGGTGTCATCCACCGAAAGCGTGGTCTGGGTGATGAAGGCCAGCGGCTTGCCCGGCGGCACCTCCACGCTGCGGGCGTGCTCCTCGTCCTCCACCAGGGTCACCGCGCCATCCGGCAGCTGGCCCATGGTGCCGATCACCTCGGGGTGGCCCTCATGGCCGATCAGCAGGATGTGCCGGCCACGGGCATAATGATGCTCAGCCTCCCGGTGGACCTTGCTGACCAGCGGGCAGGTGGCGTCCAGGTACATCAGCTTGCGGCGGGTCGCCTCGGTCGGCACGCTCTTCGGCACGCCATGGGCGGAAAACACCACCGGGGCGTCATCAGGCACTTCGTCCAGTTCTTCGACGAAGATCGCGCCCTGGCGTTCCAGCGCCTGCACAACAAAGCGGTTGTGGACGATCTCGTGCCGGACGTAGACCGGGGCGCCGTAGCGCCTGATGGCCTCCTCGACGATCTTGATGGCACGGTCCACCCCGGCGCAGAAGCCGCGCGGGCCGGCGAGCAGGACGTTGAGGCTGGGCTTGCTGGTCATGGCGCTGGATGCTCGCGGGCTGCGGGTTGCCGTGCTAACGGGCCGCCGTTGAAAGTGGAAGACTAATTGGCGGCCCGGCGGCGGCACACTAGCCGCCACCGGGTGTGGCTCAAGGGGGAAGATGGTGATGCGCTTCGGACTTGCGATGGTGCCCGGCCTGCTGATCTTGCTCGCGGGGTGCGGCGGCGACGCCACGCGCTACCCCATTGCCTGCCCCCGCCCGGCGATTCTGGGGGAGGGCGCGGACCTGACCAGGTACCGCGCCGGCGCGCCGGAGGACCTGACCAGCCTGGAGACCGACGCCAAGCTGGTGCAGGTGCAGGGCGGCTGTGGCCGCGGCAGAAACGCCATCGAGATGCGCCTGGCGGTTGGCTTCACGGTGGACCGCGGCCCGGCCTATCGGGGGCGGGAGGTGCCGCTGCCCTGGTTCGTCGCCGTGGTAGACAACCGCACCCAGCGCGTGCTGACCGAGCAGGGCTTCCAGGATTTCCTCGTGTTCAACCCGAATGAGACGCGGGCGAGCGGCATGAGCCAGTCGGTCGACATCACCCTGCCGGTGGGGGATGACCGCCGCGCCCAGGACTATACCGTCTACGTCTCCTTCCGGCTGAACCAGGAACAACTGGCGATGAACCGGCGCCGCGGCGTGCGGTAGGCTGCCGACGCGGTTGCCTTTGCCCCCCGGGGCAGGTTAGACCAACCACATCCTGCTGATCCCGTGCGGGAGAGAGGGGTGCATCCGGCCAGCCGGGGAGCGCCCCCGCCGAAGGCGCAACCGGCCCCCGGAAACGCTCAGGCAAAAGGGCCGCATGGGGAAGGGGCCTCTGGAAAGCCCGGCACGCACCACGCCGGCACCGACGGAGTAATGCGCGCCGTCACCGGCCGCGGAATCTCTCAGGTATTTCCGACAGAGGGGGGCCACGAACTTCAACCGCCGCTGACGCGGCAGGGGGAACCGTGGCCGAATCGACTGAAAGCCTTTTCGAAACGCCGCTGGGTGCGCTGCACCGCGAATTGGGCGGCCGCATGGTGCCCTTTGCCGGCTACGCCATGCCGGTGCAGTACCCGCTGGGCATTCTGGGGGAACACCTGCATTGCCGCGCCGCGGCCGGGCTGTTCGATGTCTCCCACATGGGCCAGGCCGAACTGGTCGGCGAGAATGCCGCCACCGCGCTGGAAGCCCTGACCCCCGCCGATGTGGCCGGCCTCAAGCCGATGCGCCAGCGCTATGCGCTGCTGACCACCGATGCCGGCGGCATCTTCGACGATTTCATGGTGGCGAATTTCGGCAACCGCCTGTTCCTGGTGGTGAACGCCAGCCGCAAGCACGAGGACTTCGCCCGGATCGAGGCCGCGCTGCCGGCCGGGGTGAAGCTGAACCGCCTGCCGGACCGCGCGCTGCTGGCGCTGCAGGGCCCCGGCGCCGTGGCGGCCATCGCCCCGCTGGCGCCGGCGCTGGCGGCGATGAAGTTCATGGACGTGGCGGAGGTGACCATCGCCGGCGTGCCCTGCTTCGTCAGCCGCAGCGGCTATACCGGCGAGGATGGCTACGAGATCAGCGTGCCGGCCGACGCGGCGGAAGCCTTCGCCCGCACGCTGTTGGCGCTGCCCGGCGTGGCCCCGGTGGGCCTTGGCGCGCGGGATTCGCTGCGGCTGGAAGCCGGGCTCTGTCTCTACGGCAACGACATCGACGAGACGACGTCGCCGGTCGAGGCGGCGCTGGTCTGGAGCATCGGCAAGCGCCGCCGCATGGAATGGAATTTTCCGGGCGCCGAGCGGGTGCGGGACGAACTGGCCAATGGCACCCAGCGGCTTCGCGTCGGCATTCGGCCGGAAGGCCGCCAGCCCGCCCGTGGCCACACCGCCGTTCATGTGCCGGGTGGCGAGGCCGTCGGGGAGATCACCTCGGGCGGCTTCGGACCTTCCCTGAATGGCCCGATGGCCATGGGCTACGTCGCCCGCGCCCAGGCCGCCGACAACACACCCCTCGAATTGATGGTGCGCGGCAAGCCGCTGGCTGCCCGCGTCGCCGCCATGCCCTTCGTTGCCAACCGCTACGCCCGCTGAGCCGCAGGAGCCCACCGCAATGTCCGACCTGAAATTCTCCAAGGACCATGAATGGGTGGCGATGGAGGGCGATGTCGCCACCATCGGCATCACCGACCACGCGCAGCAGGCGCTGGGCGATGTCGTCTTCGTCGAGCTGCCGGAGCTGGGCCGCATGGTGAAGGCCGGCGAGGCCTGCGCCGTGGTTGAAAGCGTCAAGGCGGCTTCCGACGTCTATGCGCCGATCAGCGGCCGCGTGGTGGAAGTGAACAGCGCGCTGGGCGACAACCCCGGCACCATCAACAGCGACCCCGCCGGGGAAGGCTGGTTCTTCAAGCTGGAAGCCACCGCCCCGGCCGAGTTGGCGGAGCTGATGGACGATAGCGCCTACCACCGCTTCGTGGAGGAAAACGCGTGATCGGGTCTGATCGCGGAGCACCGCAGCAAAGCGAGGAGCGCAGCGTGAATCAGCCCCGCGGACACGGACCGCTGGAGACGCTGAGGGCGCTGGAGGAGCGCGACGAGTTCGTCCGCCGCCATATCGGCCCGGGCGAGGCCGAGATTGCCGAGATGCTGCAGGTGGTGGGCGCCGAGAGCCTGGCGGCACTGGCCGAGCGCACCGTGCCCGCCGCGATCCGCGGGGTCGCCCCGGAGGGGCGCGGGGGCATGAGCCTGGATATGCTGCCGCCGCCGGTGGCCGAAGCTGCCGCGCTGGCCGAGCTGAGCGGCCTGGCGGCGCAGAACCGCGCCGATATCAAGAGCCTGATCGGCATGGGCTACCACGGCACCCACACACCACCGGTGATCCTGCGCAACGTGCTGGAAAACCCCGGCTGGTACACCGCCTATACCCCCTACCAGGCGGAAATCGCCCAGGGGCGGCTGGAAGCCCTGGTGAACTTCCAGACCATGGTGGTGGACCTCACCGGCATGGTCGTGGCCAATGCCAGCCTGCTGGACGAAGCCACCGCCGCGGCCGAGGCGGTGACCCTGGCGCACAGCGCGCATAAGGGCAAAAGCGATACCCTGCTGGTGGCCGCCGACCTGCACCCGCAAACCCTGGCGGTGGTACGCGTGCGGGCCGAGCCGGTTGGTATCGCCGTGGTCGTCGCCGCGCCGGCCGACATCATCGCGCAGGCAACGGCGTTGAAGCCCTTCGCGGTGCTGTTGCAGTACCCCGGCACCACCGGCGAGGTCCGCGACCTCACTGCCGAGATCGGTGCCGCCCAGGCCGCCGGCGCGCTGAGCATCGTGGCCGCCGACCCGCTGGCGCTGGTGCTGCTGCGCTCGCCCGGGGAGATGGGTGCCGATGTGGTGGTTGGCAGCACGCAGCGCTTCGGCGTGCCGCTGGGCTATGGCGGGCCGCATGCCGGCTACATGGCGGTGAAGGACGCGCTGAAGCGCCTGCTGCCGGGCCGCCTGGTTGGCGTTTCGGTGGATGCCGCCGGGGCGCCCGCCATGCGGCTGTCGCTGCAAACCCGGGAACAGCATATCCGCCGCGAGAAGGCGACCTCCAACATCTGCACCGCCCAGGTACTGCTGGCGGTGATGGCCGGCATGTACGCCGTGTGGCATGGCCCGGAAGGCCTGAAGCGCATCGCAGGGCGTGTGCAGTTGCAGGCGCAGCTGCTGGCCGGCGCCGCGCAGAAGGCCGGGCTGGCACTGCGGCATGGGGCGTTCTTCGACACCATCGCCATCGAGGCCGGCCCCCGCGCCGATGCCCTGGTGGCGGCGGCGCTGACGCGCGGCTTCAACCTGCGCCGCGACGGCAGCCTGGTCAGCATCGCGCTGGACGAGACCGTGACGCGTGACGAGCTGACGGCGCTGGCCGAGGTGCTGGGCGCGCCCTTGGCGGAGACCGCCGGCGGGCTGCCCGCCGCCCTGGCGCGCTCCAGCGCCTTCTGCACGGCGGAGGTGTTCAACACCCACCACAGCGAACACGCCATGCTGCGCTATCTGAAGCGGCTGGAAGACAAGGACGTGGCGCTGAACCGCAGCATGATCCCGCTGGGGTCCTGCACGATGAAGCTGAACGCCACCGCCGAGATGATCCCGGTGACACTGGCCGGCTTCGCCAACATCCACCCCTTCGCGCCCATCGACCAGGCGCAGGGCTACCTGACGCTGATCCGCCGGCTGGAGGGTTGGCTGGCCGGCATCACCGGCTTCGCCGCCGTCTCCCTGCAACCCAATGCCGGCAGCCAGGGCGAATATGCCGGGCTGCTCGCCATCCGCGCCTATCACCTGGCGCGGGGCGACGCGCAGCGCGATGTCTGCCTGATCCCCTCCAGCGCGCATGGCACCAACCCGGCCAGCGCTGCCATGGCGGGGATGAAGGTGGTCGTGGTCGGCTGCGACCGCGACGGCAATGTCGACCTGGCCGACTTGCGCGCGAAGGTGGCGCAGTACGCCGACAAGCTCAGCGCGCTGATGATCACCTATCCGTCCACGCATGGCGTGTTCGAGGAAGCCATCCGCGAGATCTGCGCCGCCGTGCACGACGCCGGCGGCCAGGTCTACATGGACGGCGCCAACATGAATGCGCAGGTCGGGCTGACCTCGCCCGGCAGCATCGGCGCAGATGTCTGCCACCTGAACCTGCACAAGACCTTCTGCATTCCGCATGGTGGCGGCGGGCCGGGTGTTGGCCCCATTGGCGTCGCCGCGCATCTGGCGCCGCATCTGCCGAACCACCCGTTGTGCGCGGAAGCCGGCCCGGCCACCGGCTATGGCCCGGTCAGCGCCGCGCCCTTCGGCAGCGCGGCGATCCTGCCGATTTCCTACGCGTACATCCGCATGATGGGCGCCGAGGGGCTGACGCGGGCGACGCAGGTGGCCATCCTGAACGCCAACTACATGGCAAAGCGCCTGACCGGGCATTTCCCGGTGCTGTACAAGGGCGCCCGCGGCATGGTGGCGCATGAATGCATCCTGGATTGCCGCGGCTTCCAGCAGGGCGGCGGCGTCATGGTGGAGGACATTGCCAAGCGCCTGCAGGATTACGGCTTCCACGCGCCGACCATGTCCTGGCCCGTCACCGGCACGCTGATGGTGGAACCCACCGAAAGCGAGCCGAAGGCGGAGCTGGACCGCTTCATCGACGCGATGATCGCGATCCGCGCCGAAATCCGCGCGGTGGAGCAGGGCGTGGCCGACAAGGCGGACAACCCGCTGAAGAACGCGCCGCACACCGCCGCCGAATGCCTGGCCGGCGAGTGGACCCACCCCTACAGCCGCGAGCAGGCCGCCTTCCCGCTGCCCTTCGTCAAGGCCGCCAAATACTGGCCGCCGGTCAAGCGGGTGGACAACGTCTACGGCGACCGCAACCTGATCTGCACCTGCGCGCCGCTGGAGGCCTATGCGCAGCAGCAGCTGGCGGCGGAGTAGCGGTGGCGCCGCCCGATGACCGCAGGGGCGCAGGCCCCGAAGGTCTGAATCGGGCGGTCGAGCCCGCCGATGACCGCAGGGGCGCAGGCCCCGAAGGTCTGAAGCGGGCGGTCGGTCCCCTGCCCTGGCGCAGGACGGGGTCGCGCACCGCCCTGCGCGACCGCTGGATCCACCTGCGGGCGGAGACCTGGGAGACGCCGCAGGGCGTCACCCTGGACCCCTGGTGGATGCTGGACTGGGCCGACTGGGTGCATGTGGTCGCCCTGACCGCGGATGACCGCCTGGTGCTGGTGCGCCAATTCCGCCCCGGCGCCCAGGCGGTGACGCTGGAACTGCCCGGCGGCATGATGGAGGCCGGCGAGACCGACCCGGTGGCCGCCGCGGCGCGCGAGTTCACCGAGGAAACCGGCTGGCGGGCCGCCGATTGGCGCCCGGTGATCGGCCTGCCGCCGGAGCCGGCGCATTGCTCCAACCGCATCCACTTCGTGCTCGCCTTGGGGTGCGAATCCGCCGGCGCCCAGGCCCTGGATGCCGGCGAGGATATTGCCGTGCAAGTCTTGCCGGTGGCGCAGGTGCTGGCGGGCCTCGGTCAAGGCATCATGCAGAACGCCATGCATGTCGGCGGCCTGCTGCTGGGCCTGGCCGCTGCCGGGCGCGTTGCGCTGGGTGATCGCCCGGCGGGCAGCGCACCCGAAATCGCCGCAGATTGAGGCGCCGCCATCCGGGCTTTGATGGCCAGGTGGCGGATTCACGGCTTTGGCTGATTACCTCAGGGGCGTTCAGGCGCTAGCTTGGCCGGCATGGACACCCCCCATCCCGCCCATTCGCGCGAAGGCCTGCCGCCACCGCCGCCCGGCCCGGCCTCCGAGGAACACTTCACCGCCTCCGAGACGGTGCGCGACCTGGTCATCGGCATGGCCGATGGCCTGACCGTGCCCTTTGCGCTCGCCGCCGGCCTCTCGGGCGCCGTCGCCGCCAATCCGCTGATCGTCACGGCGGGCCTGGCGGAAATCGCCGCCGGCTGCGTCGCCATGGGCCTGGGCGGTTACCTCGCCGCGCGCACGGATGCGCAGCACTACGTGGTGGAACGCGCCCGCGAGGAGCAGGAGACCCACGACTGGGCCGAGCGCGAGCGCTGGGAGGTGATGGCGGTGCTGCACCGCTTCGGCCTGCGCGAGCAATCCCTGCGGGACGCCACGGACGCCATCTGCAGCGACCGCAAGCGCTGGGTCGACTTCATGATGAAGTTCGAGCTGGAGATGAGCGAGCCGGAACCCGGGCGTGCGGCGAAGAGCGCGGCGACGATCGGCGGCGCCTACATGGTCGGCGGGATGATCCCGTTGGCGCCATACATCCTGTTCGACAACACGCAGTTCTCGCTGCTGGTGTCCTGCATTGCCACCGGGGTGGCGCTGCTCGGCTTCGGCTGGCTGAAGGCGCGGGCCACCGGCCTGCCGCCGGTGAAGGGCGCGATGCAGACACTGGGTGTCGGCGGCCTGGCCGCGGCGGTGGCCTTCCTGATCGCCAAGTGGGTGGGCGGGTAGCGCTATATCCGTTCTGATGGAATCATCAGAACGGCCTTCCTGCTCCGCAACCTATTGAAACGACAGCACTCTCCGCCCTCGCTCCGCTATTCCGGCGTGGCTCCGGTGGCGCGGACCACCGGGGCGAATTGGGCGATCCGCTGGCGGATCTCGGCACCCAGCGTGGCCGGGTCGCTCGGCAGCGGCTCCATGCCGCGCTTGTTGTATTCGGCCACGATCTCCGGCTCCACCAGCACCTGGCGCATCGCCGCATTCAGCCGGGCGATGACCGCCGGCGGGGTGCCGCGCGGGGCCAGCCAGCCATCCCAGTTCGGCACCTCGAAGCCCGCCACGCCGGCTTCCGCCACCGTGGGCACAACGGGCAGCAGCGCGCTGCGGGCGGCGGTGGCCACCGCCAGCGCGCGCAGCCGCCCGGCCTCGATCAGCGGCAATACGGTGGGCACGGTGGAAAAGGAGAAGTCGATCTTGCCGGCCAGCACGTCATTGGCCAGCGGCCCACCGCCCCGGTAGGGCACCGGCACGGTCTTCAGGCCCGCCAGGTGGTCGAACAGCACGGAGGAAAGATGCCCCATGCTGCCGACGCCGCTATTGCCGGCCGAAAGCGTTTCCGGTTGGGCCTTGGCCGCCGCGATCAACTGGGCAACGGTGTGCCAGGGCCGGTCCATCGGCGCCACCAGCACGTAGAACACCGACATCAAGTGGGAAATCGGCGCGAAGTCGCGTTCCATGTCCACCGGCAGGCTGCGGTACAGCGTCGGGTTCACCGCCAGGATGCCGATATTGCCCTGGAACAGCGTGTAGCCATCCGGCTGCGCCCGGGCCACGGTCTCGGCGGCGATGTTGCCGCCGGCACCACCGCGATTCTCGATGACCACGTTCTGCCCCAGCAGCGCCGAAAGTCGCGGCACCACCAGTCGGGCCGCGATGTCGGATGACCCGCCGGCGGCGAAGGGGATGACGATGCGGATGGCGCGCTGCGGCCATTCGCCTTGCGCCCGGGCCACCGCCGGCAGTGCCAATCCGGCCAGCAGGGCGCGGCGGGCGATCATTCCCCGGTGATCCCGGCGGCACGGATGATGGCGGCGTAGCGGGCGATCTCGGCCACGACGAAGGCGCCGAACGCCTCCGGCGAACTCGGCGCCGGCTCGAGCGCATGATGGGCGAGCTTTTCCACGTTGCCAGGCTCCTCAAGCGCCAGGCGGCAGGCGCGGTTGAGTGCAGCAATAACCGCGCCAGGGGTGGCCTTGGGCGCGGCCAGCCCATACCAGTTGTTGATGGCGTAGCCGGGCACCCCGGCCTCGGCCATGGTCGGCAGGCTGGGGACCAGGCGGCTGCGCTGTTCCGTCGGCACCGCCAGCGCCCGCAGCCGGCCGCTTTCCACATGCGGGATCACGGTGGCCGCGGTGGCGAAGGCGTAGTCGATCTTGCCGCTGATCAGGTCCGTGATCAGCTGGCCGCCGCCGCGATAGGGGATGTGCACCGCCTCGGTGCCCGAAATATGGTCCAGCAGTGCCCCGGCCAGGTGCCCGGCGGCGCCGATGCCGGCCGAGCCGTAGCTGAGCCGGCCAGGTGCGGCCTTCAGCGCCGCCACCAGTTCTGCCACGCTCTTGAACGGCCGGTCGGTGGGTGCTGCCAGCAGGTTGGTCACATTGACCAGCAGGCTGACCGGGGTGAAGTCGCGCACCGGATGGGCGCTGAGGTTGCGGAACAGCGTCGGGTTCACCGCCATGACGCCGACCGTGCCGAGCAGCAGCGTGTGGCCATCCGCCGGGGCGTGGGCGACGATATCGGCGGCCAGCACGCCGGCGCCGCCGGGCCGGTTGTCCAGCACCACGGGCTGGCCGAGTTCAGCCGAAAGGCGGGGCGTCAGCGTGCGCACAGCGGCATCCACCCCGCCGCCGGCGACCACGGGGATGACGATGCGGATGGGCCGGGTGAACATCGGCTGCTGCGCCAAGGCGGGCGGGGCGAGCGGGGCGAGCAGCAGGGCGCGGCGAGGGATCATGCCGCAACCTACAGGGTACGGCGAAACCCGCGCCAGTGGCTGCGGACATGGCAAAACCAGGGTTCCAAGGGCCTCTCGGCCCTTGGTGGGGGAGTGTGAGGGGGCGAAGCCCTCTCATGGGGCCTAAGCCGAGATGCGTTTTTCCGCCCAGACCCAGGCTGCCAGCCCGGGCAGGAACACCACCAGGTCGCGGATGCGGCGCGCGATGGCCAGTGCCGCCCCGGCTTCGGCCGGCAGCCCGACCAGCATCGCCAGGCCGAGGAAACCCGCCTCCTGCAGGCCCAGCGCGCCCGGCACCAGGAAGGCGGCGCTGCTGAGCGCCTGGATCAATGCCTCGATCGCCAGCGCGGTTTCCGGCGAAACCGGGTGGCCCAGGAAGTACAGCGCCAGCCAGATCTCCACCGCGCCGGCCACCCAGCCGGCGAATTGCCAGCCGAAGCACAGGCCGATGGCGGTGCGGGAGCGCCAGAGCCGGCGCGCCATCCGGTCGATCTTTTGCGAGTGCGCTGACAAGGCGTGGAAGCGCCCGGCGGCCACGGCGTTCAGCGCACCCGCCACGCGGGAGAGCAGGTTGGCCCGCTGCGCCAGGACGAAGCCGCCGGCCAGCGCCAGCCCGCCGAGCAGGCCAAGCACGATGCCCTGCCAGCCCACCGCGCCGCCATGCCCGGCCAGCAGCGCCAGCCCCAGCAGGGCGAAGGCCAACTGGCTCAGGATGCCGATGGCCAGGTCCACCATCAGGCTGGCCGCGGCCGGTGCGGCGCCGACCCCTTCGTTGCGCAGCAGCCGGTAGCTGGCCAATTCGCCGCCGATGCGGGCCACCGGCAGCAGGCCGTTGACGCTCTCGCGGATCCAGACATTGGCGGTCATCGCCGCCAGCGAGGGGCGCTTGGTGCCCGGCAGCAGTACGCGCCAGGCTTCGGCATTGAGCGCCATGGGCAGGGCATGGGCGGCGCCGGCCAGCACCAGGCCGAAGCCGGCCGAGGCGAGCAGCGCGGAGACCTCGGTGAGGTCCTGCTGCGCCAGCAGCAGGACAGCGGCGGCCATGCCACCGAGCGCAAGCAGAAGGCCAAGGCGGTTCATGGCAGGTGTGGGGCGCGGCTCATGTCAGGGCCGCGGTGTAGCCGGCCGTCGCGGTATTGCCCAGGGCGGTGCGTACCCGGGGGTCGAGCAGCGCGGCCAATTCCTCGGCGTAGCGATAGCTTGCCGCCTGGCCCGGAAAGCCGTCCGCGGTGGCGGGATGCAGGTAGATTTCGGTGATGCCGGCGGGGATATGCGGCAGCACGGCGGCCAGGCGCTGGGCGGTGAAGGCGCCGGACCAGGCCAGCCCGACCACCCGGTCTGGCGCGCGCAGCCCATGGCGGGCGGCCAGCCGGCGCAGCAGCGCAGTGAACGGGTAGAGCGCGCGTGGCTGGGTGGCGGCGGTGGGCTCCACGGCGTGGATCAGCGCCGGCGGCTCCCATGGGATGCGCACCGCCTTGACCCCATGGCGCGCGGCTTCCCGGAAGGCGATGGCGGCGATGACGGGGTGGAGATGGTAGTGCTTGTGGGCGTTCAGGTGGTCGCAGGCCAGGCCGGTGGCAGCGAAGGCGGCGAATTGCGCGGCGATTTCGGCGCGGAGTTGAACCCGGGCGGCGGGACTGAGGGCCAGCGTCAGGCCCAGCCCGGCCATGTCGTCGCGGAAGCGGCCGTTCGGCTGGGTAAGGGCGGGGATGCGCTCGGCCGGCAGGGTGGGGGTGCCATCGGTCAGCGTCAGGTGCAGGCCAACGGCCAGGCTGGGGTTGCGGCGGGCGACGTCGACGCCCTCGGCCACCGCGGGTTCGCCGACCATCAGGCTGGCGGCGGTCAGCACGCCCTCGCGGTGCGACTGCTCCACCGCCGCGTTGACCTGCGGCGACAGGCCGAGGTCATCGGCGTTGAAGATCAGGCGACGCACGCGGCTCAGGCTTCGGTGCCGGGCAGGAAGCTGGGCAGGCCGTCGATGCTGCGGGCGTTCTTCTCGGCGCGGTAGGCGGCCAGCCCGTCCTCGCCCTTGGCCACGGCCCAGCGATGCAGGTTGTCGCGCTCACCCTGCGGCTGGAACAGCGGGACGCCATAGCCGCAGGATGTCTGTACCAGGTCGAGGTCCAGCCGAACGATCTGCCGGGCGCCGGGCGGTTCCTGCCCGGCGTAGTGGCTGGCCAGCAGCGCGGCGTAGTCGGCCCCGCCGCGCGGCAGGCTGGTGCCGCGGCCATAGAGCCGCAGGATCATCGGCGGCCCCTGGAAGGCGCAGAACATGATGGTCATGCGGCCATCCGCGTGCAGATGGGCAGCGGTTTCCGCGCCGCTGCCGGTCTGGTCCAGGTAGCAGGCGGCGTTCGGACCCAGCACGCGCAGCGCCGAGCCTTCGCGCGGGGAGAGGTTGACCCGGCTTTCCGCCGTGGCGGTGGCGGTGAAGAAGATGCCCTGCCGGGCGATGAAGCCGGTCAGGGCCTCATCCAGGCAGGGGTATTGCTTGGCCACCGGCCGGTCAGGCCGCCTTGCGCTCACGCAGGAAGTGGAAGAACTCCACGCCCTCGCGCAGGCGGCGCACCAGCATCTGGCGGTCGCGCACCATCTCGCCGCAGATCGAGGCGATCTTCGGCACGCGGAAATAGAACTTCTTGTAGAACTCTTCGACACTCGTAAAAATTTCGGTGTGGCTCAGGTGCGGGTAGTGCAGCGGGGCAATCTGCACGCCGTGTGCGTCCACGTATTCGGTGTGCTCGGTGTCCAGCCAGCCCTCGCGCGACGCCTGGTCCCACAGGAAGGTGCCGGGATAGGGCGCCGCCAGCGAGACCTGGATGGTGTGCGGGTTGGTCTCGATCGCGAACTTGATCGTCTCTTGGATCGTCTCCGTCGTCTCGCCGGGGAGGCCAAGAATGAAAGTGCCGTGGATGGCGATGCCCAGCGCGTGGCAGTCCTTGGTGAACTGCTTGGCGACTTCGATCCGCATGCCCTTCTTGATGTTGTGCAGGATCTGCTGGTTGCCGCTCTCATAGCCCACCAGCAGCAGGCGCAGCCCGCCGTCGCGCATCTTCTTCAACGACTCGTAGGGCACGTTCGCCTTGGCGTTGCAGCTCCAGGTGACGCCGAGCTTGCCGAGTTCCACCGCAATCGCCTCGGCGCGCGGCAGGTTGTCGGTGAAGGTGTCGTCGTCGAAGAACAGCTCCTTCATCTCGGGGAAGGCCTTGAGGATGTACTTCACTTCCTCAATGACATGCCCCACCGAGCGGGTGCGGTAGTTGTGCCCACCCACGGTCTGCGGCCACAGGCAGAAGGTGCAGCGGCTCTTGCAGCCGCGGCCGGTGTAGATGCTGACATAGGGGTGCTTCAGATAGCCGATGAAGTACTTCTGCCAGTCCAGGTCGCGCTTGTAGACTGGGCTGACCGGCGGCAGCAGGTCCATGTTCTCCAGCACCGGGCGCTCGGCATTGTGGACGATCACGCCCTCCGAGTTGCGGTAGCTGAGGCCCTTGATGTTGGCCCAGGAGACGTCGTCGGCCACGTCCTTGACGGTGAAGTCGAACTCGTTGCGGGCGACGAAGTCGATCACGGACGCGTCACGCAGGCTTTCCTGCGCCTGCACCGCCACCTTGGCGCCGATCATGCCGATCTTCAGGTTCGGGTTGGCCGCCTTCATCGCCTCCGCCACCTTCACGTCGCTGGCGAAGCTGGGGGTGGAGGTGTGCAGCACCGCCAGGTCGAAGTCCTTCGCCTGGCTGGTCACGTCGGCCAGCGTGGTCTTGTGCGGCGGGGCGTCGATCAGCTTGCTGTTCTCGATCAGCGCCGCCGGCTGGGCCAGCCAGGTCGGGAACCAATAGCTGCGGATCTCGCGCTTGGCCTGATAGCGGGAGCCGGCGCCGCCGTCGAAGCCATCGAAGGAAGGGGCTTGCAGGAAGAGGGTGCGCATCGTCACGTCAAGGAACCCCTTGTCAGATCAGGCTTCGGTCATGCTGCCATCGGGCCGCATGCGGTAGCGTCGGCCCTGCCACGTCACCGTGCCGCGAACCAATCCAACCGCCCATATAGCGAAAGAAAGGCCGTCGCGCAGGGGCAGCAGCACTAATCTTGGCAGTGTTGCCGATATGCAAAGCAATTGGTCGACCGACCAAGCCAACCAGCAGCGCGCCGCCAGCACCGCCAGCAGCACCGCCAGACCCCAATTCAGGCCAAAGGGGGCTGCCAGCGCCCAACAGGCAAAAGCCCAGGGCAGCGGGTGGGTCAGCGCCAGGCCGAGATAGCCGGCGGGGTTCAGCGACCGCACCGTGCGGGACCAGCGCAGTTCATGCGCCCACAGCGCGCCCAGGCTGGCCTCGTCCATCATGTGGTCCGGCAGCACCGGGGCCACCGCCACCTTCAGGCCCAGGCGCCGCACCGCTTCGCCCAGGGCGTGGTCGTCCGCCAGCAGGTCCTTCAGCGCGTCCAGCCCGCCCAGCGCGGCCAGGGTTTCCCGCCGCAGCGCCATGGTGGCGCCGTAACAGCCGCGGGCCTTGCCAAGGCTTTCCCCCAGGATCGCATTGGGCAGGAAATGCCAGTCGATGCCCAACCCCGCCAGCCGCGCCCACACCCCGGGCACCGCCGGCACGCCGCGATACAGGCAGGTGACCAGCCCCACCCCTGGCTGGGCCAGGGTGGCGGTGACCACGGTCAGCCAATCCGCCGGTACCCGCATATCGGCATCCGCGATCACCACCACCCCGTGGGCGATGCGCGGCGCCAGATTCAGCAGGTTGCCCACCTTGCGGTTGGCGCCGTGCAGCGTGGCATCCTGCACCAGGGTGGCGTCCACGCCGGGGCAGGCCGCCATGGCGGCGCGGGCAGCGGGGATGGCGGCGTCATCGGCCCGGCCGACGCCGAACAGCACCTGCAGGGGGGCGGCATGGGCCTGGTGCAGCGTTGCCTCCAGCCAGTCGGTCAAGCCGGGGGCCGCGCCGTGCAGCGGCTTCAGCACGGTGGCCGGTAGCGCCGGACCGGCCGGCCGGGTCTGCGCGCCGAAGCGCCGGACCGCCCGGGCCGCCAGCAAGGCACTGGCAAGGCCGGCCAGGGCCAAGCCGGCGCACATCAGCGCGAGAACCGTTATCAGGACGTTAGGAATCGACGCACCGCGTAACAGTTGTGGCGTTTCCGCATACCGTCATTCGACACCGTCGGCTACGGTAGCCGACGAAACACAGGGTCTCCGCCGCCAATGCCACGCACGCCCTTCGCCTTTGCCGCCCTGCTGCTGACCCTGCTGGCCGGCTGCGCCGCCGGCCCGGACCAGCCGGCCACCGCCGGCAACCCGGACGACCCCTATGAGCGGACCAACCGCCAGGTGCTGGACGTCAACCTGGCGCTGGACGACAACGTTCTGCGCCCGGTCGCCGTGGCCTACCGCGACGCGCTGGGCCCCTGGCCGCGGACCCGCATCCGCAGCTTCCTCAACAATATCGAGGAACCGACGGTGCTGGTGAACAACCTGCTGCAGGGCAGGCTGGAGGATGCCGGGGACATTGCCGTGCGCTTTGCGCTGAACAGCACGCTGGGTGGGGCCGGCTTCTGGGACGTGGCCACCGACCTGGCGGGAACCCCGCGCCAACAGCGCGACTTCGGCCAAACCCTTTACAGTTGGGGCATCCCCGACGGCCCCTACCTGATGGTGCCGATCCTGGGGCCTTCCAACCCGCGCGACTTCGTCGGCAGCGTGGCCAATGGCTTCCTGAACCCGATCAGCTGGTTCTTGCCGATCTACGCCAATCTGGGCCGCGGCGCGGTCAGCGGCGTGGATGAGCGCGAGCAGAACATCGAGGCGCTGGACGACCTGCGCCGCGGCAGCCTGGACTTCTATGCCCGGCTGCGCAGCGTCTGGGGCCAGTACCGCGACGGCCAGCTGGGCCGCACCCGGGCCGACAGCAGCAACCCGGACGTGCTGGACGACCCAGGGGAGAAGTGAAGCGTGGCGCGGGGTTCCGCCCGCGCCCGGTTTGGCACCTACCGCGGCAGGAAGCCGACGATCCGCTCCGCCTCGGTCACGATGGGGTCGGCGATGGCCGCCGCCCGGTCGGCGCCGATGCGCAGCGCCGCGTCCAGCGCGGCGTGGTCCTGCAGCAGCCGGGCCATTTCCTCGCGGATCGGGCCGAGATGCGCCACCAGCGCTTCGGTCAGCACCTCCTTGTAGCTCCCAAAACCCTTGCCGCCGTGGTCACGCAGCACGTCCTGCGGGGTGCTGTCGGTGATGGCAGCCAGGATGCCGACCAGGTTGCGCGCCTCGGGCCGCGCTTCCAGCCCGGCCAGCTCGCTCGGCAGCGGCTCCGGGTCGGTCTTGGCGCGGCGGATCTTCTGGGCGATCTCGTCGGCGGTATCGGTCAGGTTGATGCGGCTGGCGTCGGAGGCATCCGACTTGCTCATCTTCTTGGTGCCGTCGCGCAGCGACATGACGCGGGCAGCGACGCCCTGGATCAGCGGCTGGATGGTCGGAAAGAACTCCACGCCATAGTCGTGGTTGAACTTCTGGGCGATGTCGTTGGCCAGCTCCAGATGCTGCTTCTGGTCATCACCCACCGGCACCTTCAGCGCGTGATAGGCATGGATGTCGGCGGCCATCAGGTTCGGGTAGACGTAGAGGCCCGACGACACCTGCTCGCTGTTCTTGCCGGCCTTGTCCTTGAACTGCGTCATCCGGTTCAGCCAGCCAAGGCGAGCGACGCAATTGAAAATCCAGGCCAGCCGGGCATGGGCGTGGACGTGGCTTTGGACGAACAGGATGCACTTCTGCGGGTCCAGGCCGCAGGCCAGCAGGGCGGCGGCCATTTCGCGCGTCTGCGCGGCAAACAGCTTGGGTTCCTGCCACACGGTGATGGCGTGCAGGTCCACGACGCAGAAGATGCAGTCGTGGTCGTCCTGCATGGGCACCCAGTTGCGGATGGCGCCGAGGTAGTTGCCCAGCGTGGGGACGCCGGTGGGCTGGATGCCGGAGAAAACGCGATCCATGGCTGTGGACACCGTGGTTTGAGGGAAATGGCGCCCAGGGGTGGGCTACCAGGGCGCGGGGTCATCCCGCGCCCTGGAGAGGGCGTCAAGCCTTGACGGGGCGGCGGCGCCGCAGGGTCTGCTTCAACTCGCCCAGGCTGAGCGCGCCCAGCGCCGCCGCCGCACCGAAATAGGCCACCAACCCGGCGCCCACCAGCAGCGCCAGGGCAGCGTAGCGCCACAGCCCCACGGCCGGGAACAGCAGCGGCGCCAGGCCCCATAACACCGCGGCCATCAACCCGGTGGCGGCCAGCAGTTTCGGCAGTCGGCGGCGCAGGCGGCGGTCCGGCAGCAGGTGGCCACGCCGCCACAGTACCACCCCCAGCGCCCCCGCATTGAACCAGGCGGCAATGGCAGTGGAGAGCGCCACGCCGATATGCGCGAGCGGCCCGATCAGCGCCAGATTCAGCGCCAGGTTCAGGCCCACCGCCGCAAATCCGATCTTCACCGGGGTGGCGGTATCGCCGCGGGCAAAAAAGCCGGGGACCAGCACTTTTACCAGCACATAGGCCGGCAACCCCAGGGCATAGGCCGAGAGTGCGCCCGCGGTGGCCAGTGCCTCGGCCGCGCCGAAGGCGCCGCGCTGGAACAGCACTTCTATCAGCGGCACCGCCAGCAGCGCCTGGCCGGCGGCAGCGGGCAGGCAGAACAGCAGGGACATCTCAATGGCGCGATTGGCGGTGCGATGCGCGCTGAGCGGCTGCGCGGCCCGGACCTGGCGCGACAGCAGCGGCAGCACCGCGGTGCCCACCGCCGCGCCGATGACGCCGAGCGGCAACTGGCCCACCCGGTCGGCATAGTACAGGTAGCTGACCGCGCCGGCCGGCAGGAAGCTGGCGATGATGACGTCGATGGCCAGGTTCAGCTGCGTCACCCCGGCGCCGACCAGGCCGGGCAGCATGCGCTTCAGCACCAGCTTCACTTCCGGCGTCACGCTGGGCAGCCGGAACAGGTTCAGCGCCATGCCGCCGCGGGCGCAGGCCCACAGCACGATGCCCAGTTGCACCACGCCGGAAGCGGTGACGCCCCAAGCCAGCGCATGCGCGGGCGTGGCGACGAAGGGCGCCAACCCCAGCAGCGCCGCCATGGACAGCACGTTGAAGAACACCGGCGCGGCGGCGGCGGCGGCGAAGCGGTTCAGGCCGTTCAGCACGCCGGAGACCAGGGCGGTCAGGCAGATCAGCAGCAGGTACGGGAAGGTGATGCGGGTGAGTTCAACCGCCAGCTGGAACTTGGCCGGGTCGGTTGAGAAGCCGGGCGCCAGCACCGCCATCAGGTAGGGCATGAACACCACGCCCAGGATGGTGAGCGCGGAGAGCCAGAGGCCCATCAGCACCGCCATGCGTTCCGCCAGCTGGCGGGCCGCCGCCGGCCCTTCCACCGCCAGCATGCCGGCGAAGGCGGGCACGAAGGCGGCGTTGAAGGCGCCCTCCCCGAACAGCCGGCGGAACAGGTTTGGCAGCTTCAGCGCCACGAAGAAGGCGTCGGCCATCGGCCCGGCGCCCAGGCGTGCAGCGATCAGCATGTCCCGGGCGAAGCCGAGGACGCGGCTGACCATGGTCCAGCCGCCGACGGTGAGGACTGATTTCAGCATTCCCGCGCCTTAGCCCGTAATTGCGGCGGGCGCGAGGTCAACCCGCCTGGCGCAGCCGTTCCAGCAGGGGCATGCCGATCTCCACCTCGCCGCGCTCGATGGCGCCGATCAGCTCCAGCATGCGGGTGACGTAGGGGATGGCAATGCCGTGCTTCGCCGCCATGGCGTGCAGCGGCGCCAGCGCCGCGGTGATGTCGGTGCCGCGGCGGCGCACGGCCAGGTCCCGCCAATAGCCGCTGTGCTTCTTGGCCGAGCGCTGCTTGAACACCAGGTTGGCCTGCAAGGACGCATCGATGGCCGCCGCGTCGCCCGAGAGGAACGCCGCGGGGTCGTAGCCCTGGAAGCCCTGCGGCCGCACGCCCTCCGCCACCGCCACGCGCAGCACCTCGCTGATCACTTCCGTGATGGCATGGCGGTTGGCAGGGTCCTCGATGCATTCGACCATGGGGATGTTGGACAGCGCGGTGGCCGCCAGCATGCTGGCATAGCCGGCCTTGCCCCAGACATTGCCCCAGATGTGGTCGCTGGCCTCGGTATCGCTCTCGAAGTCGCGCAGTACGTCGCGCAGCGCCAGGATGCGCGGCGTCACCTCGCCGCTGAGTTCGCCGATGCGCAGCGGGCTGCGGGCGCCGTAGAGAATGCGCCCCGGCTCCAGCCAATCCGCCGAGAAGTTGACGAAGCAGCCGATGGTGCGCTCGGCACCGACGACATCTGCGATGACCAGTTCGTTCAGGCCGTTCTGCAGCGAAACCACGCCGCCATCATCGGCCAGATGCGGCGCGATCTGCTCGGCGACTTCCCGCGTCACATGCGCCTTCACCGCCATCATGATGGTTTTGTAGGTGCCCGTCAGGCCCGCGGGCGTGCAGGCCGGGCCGCCGACCGTGAACTGGTCGATGGGGCCTTCGATGGTGAGACCGCCGGTCGCGATCTTCGCCACATGCGCTTCCTCGACATCCACGAAGATCACGGGGTGGCCTGCCCGGACGAGGTACGCACCAATCGTGCCGCCGATGGCGCCGCTGCCCCAGATGATGATCGGCTCAGCCACCGGCGACGCCCTGGGTGTTGACGTAGATGCTGTAGAGCGACTGCGCCGCACTGATGAACAGCCGGTTGCGGTGCCGCCCGCCGAAGCACAGGTTGGCCGCACGCTCCGGCAGGTGGATATGGCCGATCGGCGCGCCGGATTTGTTGAAGATGCGCACGCCGTCATACTCGGCGGTCATGCCCCAGCCGCACCACAGATTGCCGTCGATATCCACGCGGAAGCCGTCCGGGCTTTCGCCGGGTTTGGTCACGATGAACTCGCGGCGATTTCGCAGCGTCTTGCCATCGGGGGCCACGTCATAGGCGATGAAGGCGCGCGGCTCCGCCCGGCTGGCGATGATGTAGAGCACGCTCTCATCGGGGCTGAAGGCCAGGCCATTCGGGTGGTTCACGTCGTCGCAGACGCAGGTGATCTCGCCGGTATGGCCATCCACCCGGTAGGTGTGGGTGGCGGGCTGCTCGGCCTGCACCTTCTCGCCCTCATAGAAGGCGAGCGTCCCGAAGGGCGGGTCGGTGAACCAGATGGAGCCGTCCGACTTCACCACCACGTCGTTCGGGCTGTTCAGCTTGCGGCCCTGGTATTGGTCGGCGATGACGGTGATGGAGCCGTCATATTCAAACCGCACCACGCGGCGGCCGAGATGCTCACACGCAATGATGCGGCCCTGGCGGTCCCGGGTGTGGCCATTGGCGTTGTTGCTGGGCTTCTGCCACTCGCTGACCTGGCCGGTGGCTTCGTCCCACTTCAGCACGCGGTTGTTCGGGATGTCGGACCACAGCAGGCAGCGCCAGTCGCCCATCCAGACCGGGCCCTCGCCCCAGCGGCTGCCGGTCCACAGCCGCTCCACGGCGGAGAGCGACAGGTGGTACTGCTTGAAGCTGGGGTCCAGCGCCACGATAGACGGGTCCGGGTAGCGTTCGCTCATCTGCCAGGTCATGTCGGTTTCCTCTGATCAGGTTGCGCCGATCCTGAACGGATCGGCGCCACTGGGAAAGGGCTTCAGCCGCCGGCCACGCCCTGGGTGTTCACGTACAGCGCATAGAGGCTCTTGCTGGCGGGCATGAACAGCCGGTTGCGGTGGCGGCCGCCGAAGGCCAGGTTGGCGCAGCGTTCCGGCAGCTTGATATGGCCGATCGGCGCGGCGTCCTTGTTGATGATGCGCACGCCGTCCAGGCCATCGGCGCCCATGCCCCAGCCGCACCACAGGTTGCCATCCACATCCACGCGGAAGCCATCGGGCGTCTCGCCATCCTGCACGGTCAGGAAGATCCGGTTGCCCGAGAGCTTGCCATCGGCGGCGACATTGAAGACGCGGATGTTGCGCGGCACCGCGGCGGCCTCGATGACGTAGAGCTTGCTCTCATCGGGGCTGAAGGCCAGGCCGTTCGGGCGGTTCACGTCATTGGCGGCGATGCTGATCTGCCCGGTACGGCCATCGACGCGATAGATGTTGGTCGTGGCCTGCTCCGGCGTCGCCATCTCGCCCTCATACAGGCCGAGGATGCCGAAGGGCGGGTCGGTGAACCAGATGGAGCCGTCCGACTTCACCACCACGTCGTTCGGGCTGTTCAGCCGCTTGCCGTCGTAGCGGTCCGCGATGATGGTGATGCTGCCATCTGGCTCGGTGCGCGTCACGCGGCGGGTCAGGTGCTCGCAGGTAACGAGCCGACCGGAGCGGTCTCGGGTGTTGCCGTTGCTGTTGTTCGCCGGCTGGCGGAAGGTGTCGACGCGGCCGGTGGTCTCGCTCCAGCGCAGCAGGCGGTTGTTGGGGATGTCGGACCAGATCAGGCAGCGCTGGTCACCCAGCCAGGTCGGGCCTTCGGACCAGCGGGCGCCGGTCCACAGCCGCTCCACGGCGGCGGGGATAACGCGGTATTTGTTGAAGCTGGGGTCCAGGCTGACCACCGAAGGGTCGGGGTAGCGCTCGCTCGGTTCCCATGCCGCATTGGCCGGGGCGATGAAGCCGGGGGCGATGAAGGCGGGGGCGGCCAGGGCGCCAAGGGCGCCGAACAGGGTGCGGCGGGTTGTCATGTTGTTTCCTCCATTTTGGCCGTCGTTGCGGCTGCGGCAGCCTAGGTCTGATCGTCGCCGGGGGAAACGCCCAACCGGCACGCTTGGAAGCAGCGTCACGCGGGGCCATTCTGCGCGCCGGAGGAACCGCCCATGCCCGAAGCCCCGATCCCGTTCGGCCCGCCCACCGGTGCCGCCGCCGTGCCGGATGCGCGCGGGCTCAACCTCTACGCCTGCGACCCCTGGGCGCGGCCGCTGCTGGGGCTGTACCTGCCGGCCGAGTTGCTGGCGCATCTGGAGCCGCATCTGCACCGGCTGGGCGCCCTGGCCGGCGGCCAGTTGGACGAATGGGCGACGACGGCCGACCACAACCCGCCAACGCTTGCCCCGCGCACCAGGCGCGGCGAGGACGCCCAGCGCGTGGACTACCACCCGGCCTATCGCGCCATGGAGCAGGTGGCCTTCGCCGATTACGGCTTGGCTGCCATGAGTCACACAGGCGGCGTGCTGGGCTGGCCCGCGCCGATGCCGCCGGCGGCGAAATACGCGCTGAGCTACCTGTTCGTGCAGGCGGAATTCGGCCTGTGTTGTCCCTTGTCGATGACCGACTCGCTCGCGCGCACACTCCGAAAATATGGCAGCCCGGAGCTGGTGGCGCGCTACCTGCCCGGCCTGACCGCCACCGACCTGGACGCGCTGCGCCAGGGCGCCATGTTCATGACCGAGCAGGGTGCCGGCAGCGACGTGGCCGCCACCAGCGTGGAAGCCACCGAGAACGTTGATGGCAGTTGGGCGCTGAACGGCGACAAGTGGTTCTGCTCCAACCCCGATGCCGGCATGGCGCTGGTGCTGGCACGCCGCCGTGGCGGGCCGCTGGGGCACCGGGGCATCTCGTTGTTCCTGCTGCCGCGGGAAAGGCCGGATGGCTCCCGCAACGCCTACCGGATCGTGCGGCTGAAGCCGAAGCTGGGCACCCGCAGCATGGCCAGCGGCGAGATCCGGCTGGAGGGCGCGACGGCCTACCTGGTCGGCGACCCCGAGGCCGGCTTCCGCCAGATGGCGGACATGGTCAACAACTCCCGCCTGTCCAACGGCATGCGCGCGGCCGGCATGATGCGGCGTGCGGTGACGGAAGCGATGTTCGTGGCGCGGCACCGCATCGCCTTCGGTCAGACCATCGTGAACATGCCGTTGATGCAGCGGCAATTGCTGAAGCTGGTGGTGCCGATGGAGCAGGCGCGCACGATGGTGCTGCAAACGGCGGAGGCGCTGCGCCGCAGCGATGCCGGCGAACCCGACGCCTACGCCCTGCTCCGCATCCTGACCCCGCTGTTGAAGTTCCGCGCCTGCCGCGATGCGCGCAAGGTAACCGGCGACGCCATGGAGGTGCGCGGCGGCTGCGGCTACATCGAGGAATGGGCCGACCCGCGCCTGGTGCGCGACGCGCATCTGGGTTCCATCTGGGAGGGGACGTCGAACATCGTGGCGCTGGACGTGCTGCGCGCGGCGCAGCGGGAGGGATCGCTGCCGGTCTTGCGGGCGCACATCGCCACGCTGGCGGGTAATGCGGCGGAGGCGCAGGAACTGCCCGCCGCGCTCTCCCGCGCGGTGGCGCTGACGGAAGCGGCGCTGGCTGATCCCTCGCTGGCGCGCCAGGCGGCCAGCGCGCTGTACCACCTGACCACCGCGGCGGCGATGCTGTGGGAGGCGCGGCAGCTCAACCTGCCCGCCCGCGCCGAGCTGGCCCGCCTTGTGCTGCGCCACCGCGTGCTGCCGCGCGACCCGTTGGACAGCGCGGCCGAACCGCCCAGCGCCGACCTGCTGGCGATGGCTCTGGTCTAGTGTCCTGCCCGCGAAGTTCGTCCGACCTCGGGCGAACGCAGCGGATAAGCAGGCCACTGTAAACTAAGGCTAGTGTCCTGACTCCGGAGTCCACTGGACTTCGGAATCAGGACACTAGGGCCTGATCCGCGCAGGCGCGAAGCGACCGGAGCGGTGAAGCAATCCCTCAATCGATGACCCACTCTGGACGCCGGGCCGCGCTTCGGCCCACCCTGAGGCATGGAGAACCCGATGCAAGCCTGGCCCGACCACATCCCCGACGAAGCGACGCTGGAAGAGGTGATGACCCGCCCCGACCCGGCGCTGGTGGCCGACCTGGCCGCCGTGCCCGGCGATATCCTGGTGCTGGGCGCCGCGGGCAAGATGGGCCCGACGCTGTGCCGCCTGGCCAAGCGCGCCGACCCCGCCCGCCGCGTCATCGCCGTGGCGCGCTGGAGCGAGCCGGGCCTGCGCGCGCGGATGGCAGGCTGGGGCATCGAGTGCCTGAGCGCCGACCTGATGGACCGCGCCGCCCTGGCCGCGCTGCCGGATGCGCCCAATGTCGTCTTCATGGCCGCGCGCAAATTCGGCAGCAGCACCCAGCAGGAACTCACCTGGGCGATGAACGTGCTGTTGCCGAACCTGGTGGCGGAGCGCTGGGCCGGCGCGCGCATCGTGTTCTTCTCCACCGGCAACATCATGCCCCTGGTGCCCGTGGGCTCCGGCGGCGCCGTTGAGGCGACCGAGCCCTCGCCTTCCGGCGACTACGCCGCCTCCTGCCTCGGGCGCGAACGCGTGTTCCAGCATGCCGGCGCGGCGCGCGGCACGGCCTGCTTCGGCATCCGGCTGAACTACGCCATCGACCTGCGCTACGGCGTGCTGCACGACGTCGCCACCAAGGTTTTTGCGGGCACGCCGGTGCCGCTGCGCATGGGCCATGCCAACGTGATCTGGCAGGGCGACGCCAATGCCTGGACGCTGCGCGCCCTGCGCCATGCCAGTACGGACTGCCCCATCCTGAACGTGACCGGGCCGGAGACCGTCAGCATCCGCTGGCTGGCCGGGCAATTCGCCCAGCGCTTCGGGCGGGAAGCCAGCTTCGTCGGCGAGGAAGCGGCGGATGCGCTGCTTTCCAACGCGGGCCGCGCCTTCCAGCTGTTCGGCTACCCCCGCGTATCGCTGCTGCGCCTGGTGGACTGGGTGGCGGAATGGGTGGCGCAGGGCGGCCGTGCACTGGGCAAGCCGACCAAGTTCGAAGTGCGGGACGGTCGCTTCTGATGCCCGACGGCGCGCGCAGCTCGCGGGCCGACGCCCCGCTTTCCGCGCGCGCCGAGGCCACGCGGCAACGGCTGCTGGACGCAGCGCTGGTGGAGTTCTCGGCCAAGGGCCTGGCCGGCGCACGAGTTGACGAGATCGCCGCCCGCGCCGGCGCCAACAAGCGCATGCTCTACGCGCATTTCGGCAGCAAGGAGGAGCTGTGGCTGACCGTGCTGGAAGCCGCCTACGCCGCCAAGCGCGCCGAGGAGCGCGACCTGGCGGTGGATGCGCTGCCGCCGGTGGAGGCCATGCGCCGCCTGGTGCAGTTCAACTTCCGCTACACCGCGGCGCACCCGGAATTCGTGGCCCTGCTGAACCAGGAGAACCTGCATCGCGCCGCGCATCTGAAGCGCAGCGGCCAGGTGCCCGCGATGTATTCGCCGATGCTGGAGGCGCTGCGCGGCGTGCTGGCGCGGGGCGAGGCCGGTGGCGTGTTCCGCCACGGCGTGGATGCGATGCAGCTCTACATCACCATCCTGGCGGTTGGGCATTTCTACATCTCCAACCTGCATACGCTCGGCACCATCTTCGGCGCTGGCCTGGGCAGCCAGGCGGCGCTTGCAGCGCGCGAAGCGCATGCGATGGACGTGGTACTGGGCTATCTCCGGCCTTGACTCCGGCCGCGGGCAGCGCAAAGTAACCAACCAGTTACCCGGGAGCGGACGCCCATGGGACTTCATTGGCGGGACTGGCCGAACGGCCTGACCGCAAGGCTGCGCGAGGGCTGCGCCATACCGGCGCATCCCTTGGCGCTGAATGCCGCGCGCCAGCTGGACCCGCGCCGGCAGAAGGCGCTGTCGCGCTATTACCTGGCGGCCGGCGCCGGCGGCTTGGCGGTTGGCGTCCACACCACGCAATTCGCGATACGCGATATCGGCCTGTACGAGCCGGTGCTGCGCCTGGCCGCTGAGGCCGTCGCCGGGCAAGCGCGCACACCACTGCTGGTGGCCGGCGCCATCGGCCGTACCGAACAGGCAGTGCGCGAGGCGCAACAGGCCCGCGCGCTGGGTTACCACGCCGTGCTGCTTTCGCTGGCCGCCTGGAAGGGCGCCAGCGAGGACGAGATGATCGCGCATTGTGAAGCGGTGGCGCGGGAGATGCCGGTCTTCGGCTTCTACCTGCAACCCGCCGTGGGTGGCGTCCCGCTGCCCGCCAGCTTCTGGCGGCGCTTCGCGGGCATCGAGAACGTGGTCGCGATCAAGATGGCGCCGTTCAACCGCTACGCCACGCTGGACGTGCTGCGTGGCGTGCTGGAGGCCGGGGCGCAGGACCGCGTGGCGCTGTACACCGGCAATGACGACCACATCGTGGCCGACCTGCTGACGCCCTTCGCGCTGGGCGATGGCCCGCCGCTGCGCATCGTCGGCGGGCTGCTGGGGCATTGGAGCGTCTGGACGCGCGCCGCGGTGCAGTTGCTGGAACGCTGCCGCGCGCCGGCGACGCCGGAACTGTTGGCACTGGACGCCCAGGTGACCGAGATGAACGCCGCGATCTTCGACGTGGCGCATGACTTCCACGGCTGCATCGCCGGCTGCCACGAGGTGCTGCGCCGCCAGGGCCTGCTGGAAGGCACTTGGTGCCTGGACCCGCATGAAGGGCTTTCGCCGGGGCAGGCAGATCTGATCACCGCGGTGGCCGCCCGCTACCCGCATTTGACGGACGACGGCTTCGTCCGCGACCACCTCAACGACTGGCTGAAGGCCTAGCGCCGGGCAACCGGCCGCTGCAACGCAAGGAACATCCCATGGCGGAACGCCGCATCGGCATCATCATGAACGGCGTCACCGGGCGCATGGGCACCAACCAGCACCTGGTGCGCAGCGTCGCCGCCATCCGGGCCGAGGGCGGCCTGCGCCTTGCCAATGGCGACCGGCTGATGCCCGACCCCATCCTGGTCGGCCGCTCGCGCGAACGGCTGGAGGCGCTGGCCAAGGCGCACAACATCAGCCGCGTCAGCACCGACCTGGATGCGTGCCTGGCCGACCCGAAGGACGAGCTGTTCTTCGACGCCGCCACCACCGTGCTGCGCGCCGGGCTGCTGAAGCAGGCCATCGCCGCCGGCAAGCACATCTACACCGAGAAGCCCAGCGCCGATAACCTGGCCGACGCGCTGGAAGTGGCGCGCCTGGCCAAGGCCGCGGGCATCAAGCACGGCGTGGTGCAGGACAAGCTGTTCCTGCCAGGCCTGCGCAAGCTGAAGATGGTGATCGACAGCGGCTTCCTCGGGCGCATCTGCTCGGTGAAGGGCGAGTTCGGCTACTGGGTGTTCGAGGGCGACCTGCAACCGGCGCAGCGCCCCAGCTGGAACTACAAGGCGGCCGAGGGCGGCGGCATCATCCTGGATATGCTCTGCCACTGGCGCTACGTGCTGGACAACCTGTTCGGCGAGGTCGAGGCCGTCTCCTGCCTGGGCGCCACCCACATCCCCGTGCGCATCGGCGAGGATGGCAAGCCCTACAACGCCGATGTCGACGACGCCGCCTATGCGACCTTCCAGCTGAAGGGCGGCGTCATCGCGCACATCAACAGCAGTTGGGTGACGCGCGTGCGGCGAGACGACCTCGCGACCTTCCAGGTGGACGGCACCCATGGCAGCGCCATCGCCGGCCTGCAGGAGTGCTGGACGCAGTCGCGCGTCGCCACGCCGAAGCCGGTGTGGAACCCCGACATTCCCCAGCCGATCGACTTCTTCGCCGGCTGGCAGGAAGTGCCGAACAGCCAGGACTACCCCAACGGCTTCCGCGCCCAGTGGGAAATGTTCCTGCGCTATATGGTCGGCGAAACCAGCAGCTTCCCCTGGGATTTGATGGCGGGTGCCAAGGGCGTGCAGTTGGCGGAAGCCGGGCTGCGCAGCTGGAAGGAACGTCGCTGGATCGACGTACCCAAGCTGGAAGGCTGAAGGTTGGGGGAGATGAACTCCCCTTCGGACGCAGTGCGTCCGAACCCCTCCTTTTTTGCTTTTTTGAAAATCAGAAAAAAGGGGGGTGCGGGGGTTCTCCCCCGCGCTTCCTGCGGAGCCGAAAATGCCCACCATCACCCTGCCCACGCCCAGCGGCCTGCAAGCCTTCACCACCAGCGCGCCGCGCGTCTTCCCGCGCGCCGTGCCGCCGTTCCCGCGCGTGGCGCTGGCCGCGGCGCATGTGGTGGCGGACCCGCTGGCTGAGCATGACCCCTGGCTGGACGCGCCCATCGACTGGGACCGCACCATCGCCTTCCGCAAGCACCTCTGGTCGCTCGGCCTGGGCGTGGCGGAAGCCATGGACACGGCGCAGCGCGGCATGGGGCTGGACTGGGCCGGCGCGCAGGAACTGGTGCGCCGCAGCCTGGACGCCATGCAGGACCACCCCGGCGCCGTCATGGCCAGCGGCGCCGGCACCGACCATCTGGCCCCCGGCCCGGATGTCACCATCGACGACGTGATCCGCGCCTATGAGGAACAGTGCGAAACCATCGAGAAGCTCGGCGGCCGCATCATCCTGATGGCGTCGCGCGCCCTGGCCAAGGCAGCATGCAGCCCGGCCGATTATGAGCGCGTCTATGCCCGCATCCTCGGTGGCGTGAAGCAGCCGGTCATCATCCACTGGCTGGGCGAGATGTTCGACCCCGCACTGGAAGGCTACTGGGGCAACCACGACCACTACGCCGCGATGGAAACCGCGCTGGCCGTCATCGCCGGCAGCGCGGCGAAGGTGGATGGCGTGAAGATCAGCCTGCTCGACAAGGAGAAGGAGATCGCCATGCGCCGCCGCCTGCCTTCTGGCGTGCGCATGTACACCGGCGACGACTTCAACTACGCGGAACTGATTGCCGGCGACGCGCAGGGCCACAGCGACGCGCTGCTCGGCATCTTCGACCCCATCGCACCCGCGGTGGGCGGCGCGCTGGCGGCGCTGGCGGCCGGCGACCTGGCGCAGTTCCACGGCATTTTGGCGCCGACCGTGCCGCTCTCCCGCCATATCTTCCAGGCGCCGACGCGCTTCTACAAGACCGGCGTGGTGTTCATGGCCTGGCTCAACGGCCACCAATCCCACTTCACCATGGTCGGCGGCCAGCAGAGCACGCGCAGCATCCAGCATTTTGCGGAGCTGTTCCGCCTGGCGGATGCCGCCGGCCTGCTGAGCGACCCGGACGTGGCCTGCGCCCGCATGCGCGCGTTGCTGGCCACGCACGGCGTTGCGTGATGAGCGCCCCCGGCCCGCTTTCGCTGAACACCGCGACGGTGCGCGACCAGTGGTCGCTCGCCCAGGCCATTGAGGGCTGCGCGCGGCACGGCATTCCCGGCATCTCGCCCTGGCGTGACAAGGTGGCGGAACTCGGGCTGGCGCAATCGGCCAGGCATATCCGCGATGCCGGGCTCTTCGTCTCCGGCCTCTGCCGCGGCGGCATGTTCCCAGCCGCCGACGCCGCCGGCCGCCGCGCCGCCATTGACGACAACCTCCGCGCTATCGACGAAGCGCATGCGCTTCAGGCGAACTGCCTGGTGGTGCTGGGCGGCGGACTGCCGCCGGGCAGCAAGGATTTGCCGGGCGCGCGCAACATGTTCCATGACGGCCTGGCCGCCGTGCTGCCCGCCGCCCGTGCCGCCGGCGTCACCATCGCGCTGGAACCGCTGCACCCCATGACCTGCGCCGACCGCAGCGTGCTCTCCACCCTCGGCCAGGCGCTGGACCTCTGCGACGAATTCGGTGACGGCGTCGGCATTGCGCTGGATGTCTACCACGTGTGGTGGGACCCGCAGCTGGAGGCGCAGGTGGCCCGCGCCGGCAAACGCATCAGCGCCTTCCATGTCTGCGACTGGCTGGTGCCGACCACCGACCTGGTGTTCGACCGAGGCATGCCCGGCGACGGCGTCATCGACATTCCCGGCATCCGCGCCATGGCGGAGGCCGCGGGCTACAACGGCCCCTGCGAGCTGGAGCTGTTGAGCCACCGTTGGTGGAAGGAAGACCCGGAGCAGGTGCTGACCCGCGCCAAGACCGCGCACGCCACGGCATGCTGAGGCGCGCGCTCCTCGCCGCTGCGCTGACCACGCCGGCGCTGGCGCAACCGCGGGGGCTGCGCATTGTGGTGCCCTTCGCGCCCGGCGGTGCATCGGACCTCGTTGCCCGCATCATCGCGGAGCCGCTGGGCGCCGCGCTCGGCCAGGCGGTGCTGGTGGAGAACCGGCCCGGTGCCGGCGGCAACCTGGGCGCCGAGGCCGTGGTGCGCGCCGCCGCTGATGGCACCACGCTGCTGATGGGCGCGCCGGGTGCGCTGACGGTGAACCCGCATCTCTACCCGGACCTGCCGTTCAAGCCGCTGGAAGATCTGGCGCCGGTTTCACTGGTGTTCACCACCGACCATCTCGTGGTGGTGCATCCCTCCGTGCCCGCGCAAACGCTGGCCGAGTTCATCGCGCTGGCGAAGGCGCAGCCCGGCCGCATCGCCTATGCTTCGGCCGGCACCGGCGCCACCACGCATCTGTTTGGCGCACTGTTCGGCCTGCGCGCCGGGGTGGAGCTGACCCATGTGCCCTATCGTGGCAGCGGCCCGGCGGTGAACGACCTGCTGGCCGGCACGGTGCAGGCCATGTTCGACCAGTTGCCCAGCAGCGTCGCGCATGTGCGGGAAGGCCGGCTGCGCGCGCTCTGCACCAGCGGCGCCGAGCGCCACCCGTTGCTGCCGCAGGTGCCCACCGCCGCCGAAGCCGGGCTGGCGGACTACCAGGTGGCATCCTGGAACGCGCTGCTGGCGCCGGCCGCGACGCCGCCCGGGGTTGTCGCCCGGCAGGCGGAGGCCGTGGCCGCCGTGCTGGCGCTGCCAACGGTGCGGGAGAGGCTTCGCACGCTGGGCGCCGACCCGGCGCCCTCCACGCCCGCCGCACTGGCAGCCCTGCTGCGCACGGAAACGCAGCGCTGGGGAGAGGTGGTCCGCGCGGCGCATATCACGGTGCAGTAGCGCGGCGCCGCGGCCGGGAAGCTGCCGGCGTCCCGCCTGGTGATGAACCCGCTATGAAGGCCAGACGGCCTTCGGCATCGATTCCATGGCCACGTAGTCCGGCTCGATATTCGCGCCCATCCCCGGCACGCTGAGGCTGCCCAGCGCCAGCGCGCCGTCGCGAATGGCCAGGCGCGGGCCGCGCGGCGTGTCGGCGTAGAGGTCCGGGTGGGCTTCCATGAAGCGCACCGCCTCCACCTTCGGCCGGCCCGTAAAACCGTCGATGAAGTGATGCCCGTTGCGCTCGACATGCGTGAGCCCCAGCAGGGAGACCAGCGCCAGGTCCTGCTGCACGCAGACGCCCGCCAGCGTGGTCAGGTCCTCGCCGGAGAGGAAGTAGTCGCCACCCCAAGACTTGCAGCGCGCCAGGTTGATCAGCGACCGCCACACCCCCTTGCAGGCCTTGGAGGAGACGCCGGCATAGCCCAGCGCCTTCGCCTGCACGAAGGCATCCAGCGCGCCGTCGCTCTCGTCGATGATGACAGGCCGGGCGCTGCCCAGCGCGGCCATGCTGGTCTCCAGCGCGCGCGCCCGCTTCACCGGTTGCTCGATGTAGAGGATGGAGGCGCACATCCGAGCCAGCCGCGGTTCCGCGGCCATGGCGCGCCACAGCGCGGCGGCGCCCTCGGCATCGGCGTATTGCTCGTTGCCATCCAGGCTGGCGTGGTAGGCTGGGCCGGCATCCAGCACGCCGGCGATGCGGCACAGACGCTCCACATCCTGCGCCACGTCGCCCATCACCTTCAGCTTCCAGTAGCGGTGGCGATAGACGCGCGCCACCTCCTCCAGCGTCTCCGGCAGGCCGTCATCCACGCGCTCGGTCTGGTCGGCAGCGACGATGGGATCCACCAGCCCGACGGTATGCCGCGCCTGGATGCTCGCAGCCGGCGCAAGTCCACCCAGCATGGCGCCGAAATCGAAGCTGCCGAGGTCCGCCACCACGGCATGCGGCGCCATGCCGCCGATATTCGCGCGCATGCCGTCGAAGAAGGTAACGCCCGACAGCTTCAGCAGGGCGTCCAGGCAGGCGCGGTCCAGCAGGGCGCGGCCATAGCTGGCCACCAGCGGGTTCAGCGCTTCCCGCCCGCAGGCCGCAACATGCGCGGCATAGCCATTGGCGAAATGGCCGAAGGCGGTATCCGCCCCGGCGGCCAGCGCCTGTGCCTCGGCCAGCTCCAGGCTGCGGCGCAGCTGGTGCTCGTTCTGCGCGTCGGACAGAGCGGGGTCCTTGTCGAACCACTTGGCGGCGATGCTCTCGGCCGCCACGCCCCAGCCCTCGCGGCCATCCTCGGTGCGGATGCGCGCGCGCAGCACCGCCTGGCGGCCCTGCGTCACGGTGATGACGCCGAAGCGGAAGGGCAGCCGCAGCGTGAACGGCCATTCCCGGCGTTCGACGGCGACGACGCTGAAACGGGGCGGGGTCATGGCATAGCTCCCTTGGTGGCAATGCTCATGCGAACGTCTCCAGGATGCCGCGCAGATGGCCGATGGCACGCGCCGCGCAAGTGGGCCCGTCGGGATAATAGTCGAACGGCTCCACCCCACACAGCCCGGCATAGCCATGCCGGTGCAGCGTGGCGAGGATCGGCGCGAAGCGGTCGCTGCCCTGGCCGGGGCCGCGGCGGTTGCGGTCGTTCAGGTGGATATGCGCCAGCATGCCCGTGGGCAGCCAGCGGTCCAGCAGCGCCGTCACCGGCTCGGCCTCGCCATTCCCGGCGGCGCAGACATCCAGCATGGTGCGCAGCGCCGGGTTGTTGATCCGCTCGACGATGCCGACGGCTTCGGCAACCGTCGTCGCCCAGTTGGTCTCGCGCGGCGCCAGCGGCTCCAGGCAGTATACCAGCCCGGCCTGGGCCGCCCATTCGCCGGCGCGGGCCATGGCGTCCTCGGCCCGGGCCGCGTCGCCATCCGCGGCCACGTGCCGCGCGCCTGGGGAGCCATGCACCAGCACATGCGCGCCCAGGTCGGCGGCCAGCTCGATCAGCCCCTGCATCACCGCCAGCGTGCGGTCGCGCAGCGCCACGTCGCCGCTGGTGATGCTCAGCCCCTTCGGCGCCACCAGCAGCCAGTGCAGGGAGGTGATGGCCAGCCCCTGGTCGGCGGCCTGCGCCCGCACCTCCGCACGCCGCGTCGCGCTCAACCTGTGGGGTTCCTCGGCGTCCAGCGTGAAGGGGGCAATTTCGATGCCGTCATAGCCCAGGCTGGCCGCCAACTGGCATTGCCGCGCGAAGGGCAGGTCCTGGATGACCTCGTTGCACAGGGTCAGACGCATGGCAGGTGGCACCTTGATGACATCGCTTTCCTGCGCTGAACCTGGCGCCGCGTCCAGCCCGCAGCACAACCGGAACGCGCTTGACCGGCCGGCCCCGCCGGGTTCCGATCCCGCCATGCCCCCGCGCGCCCTCACCGCCGCCGATCTCCCCAGGGCCGAGGCGCTGTCGGCGCTGATCGGCTGGAACCAGACGCAGGCCGATTGGGCCGCCTTCCTCGCCGCCGGCCAGGCGCAAGGGCTGGATGAGGCCGACCCGGCCTGCCTTTCCGCCAGCGCCGCCACCATCAACTACGGGCCGGACCTGGCCTGGATTGCCATGGTGCTGGTGCGGCCGGAACTGCGCCGCCAGGGCCATGCCAGCCGGCTGATGCACTGGGCGGTGGAAAGCCTGAAAGCGGCCGGCGTGGGCTGCCTGGCGCTGGACGCGACGCCGGCGGGGCGTGAGGTCTATGCCCGCATGGGCTTCCGCGACGCCTGGGGCCTGGCGCGCTGGCTGCTGCCCTCGCCGCTTGCCATGCAGCCCGGCGTGGCGGTGCGGCCGCTGCGCGCCGCGGATTGGCCGGCGGTGCTGGCGCTGGACCTGGCGGCGTTCGGCGGGCCGCGTCCGGCGCTGCTGCAAGGCTTTGCCGCGCGGCTGCCGCAGGCGGCCTGGGTGGCGGAGGAAGCCGGCCGCATCACCGGTGCCATCCTGGGGCGGGACGGGCTGCGCACGCCTGGCCTTGGCCCGCTTTGGGCGGCCGATACCGCCACCGCGCAGGCGCTGCTGGCCGCCGCCCGCAACGCGCTGCCGGGTGCTGTCATCCTGGACCTCTGTGACCACGCGCCCGCGGTGGCCGCCTGGCTCACCGCCCAGGGCGCCGCGCCGCAACGGTCCTTCACCCGCATGGTGCTGGGCGCCGACCTGCCGGGCGACGCGCAAATCTACCTGGCCGCCGCCGGGCCGGAGTTCGGATAGCTTGACGCCATGGCCACCAAGACCGCACGATCCACGTAACCAACCAGTTACCCATCGGGAGGGTTATCACATGCTTCGTCGTCGTGAACTGCTGGGCGCCGCCGCCGCCACACTCGCCACCCCCGCGCTAGCGCAGGCCGGCTGGCGGCCGGACCGTCCGGTGAACCTGGTGGTGCCCTGGGCCGCCGGCGGCAGCACCGACCAGATGGCCCGCATTGTGGCGGTGGAACTGGAGGAAGCGCTCGGCCAGAAATGGGTGGTGGTGAACCAGCCCGGCGCCTCCGGCAGCATCGGTACCCGCAATGCCATGCAGGCGGCGAAGGACGGCTACACCTGGGCGGCCGGCGCCGCCATCGACATCGGCTGCTACCGCGTGCTGGGCATGTTCGACGCGCCCTATGCCGGGCTGGACGACTGGAACCTGTTCTTCGCCGTGGCCAATGTGAACACCATCTCGGCCAACCCCAACAGCCCGTACAAGACCTTCGACCAGCTGCTGGCGGCGATGCGCACCAACCCCAACATCGCCATCGCCACCGCGGGCCAGTCCAGCGCCGGGCACAACGTGATGGAGGCGGTCAAAGCCGCCGCCAACATCAGCTACCGCATGGCGCCGTATGATGGCGGCAACCCCGCGGTGCTGGCGACGGTCGCCGGCGAAACCCCCGTTGGCGCCGCGCTGATGGTGGAGATGGCGGAGATGATCCGCGGCCGCCGGCTGATCCCGCTGGCGGCGCAGAGCGAGACGGATGTCGTGCTCTCGGGCTTCGGCACCATCCCCAGCATCAAGAAGTTCCTGCCCAACATCCCCGCGCCGCTGAACTACTTCGGCATCTGGTCCGCCAAGGGCACGCCGCAGAACGTGGTGGATGCGGTCGGCGCGGTCTGGGACAGCAAGATCAAGAACAGCACCCGCCTGAAGGAATATGCCGAGCAGAAGGCGGCGGTGTTCACCCCCATCCATGGCCGCGCCGCGCATAATGGCGCGTGGGTGGGCGTGCGGCAGACCGCCTGGCTGTACCACGACGGCGGCAAGTCCAAGGTGGCGCCGGATACGGTCGGCATTCCCCGCCTGTGATGCCAGCCGAACAGCCGGCCCCGGGTGGCGGCCGGCCGGCCGAGCCTGCCGACTTCATCTTCGGCCTGTTCTGGGCGGTGCTGGGTGCCAGCATCGCCTGGGGCAGCTGGACCATGGACCGGCTGGAACGCCAGGGCGTGGAGCCCTATGCCGTGCCCGGCCTGGTGCCGGGTCTGCTGGGGCTGATCCTGCTGGTATTCGGTGTGGTACTGGCGCTGCGCGGCTGGCAGGGCCGCATGGCGCGGGCCGATGCGCCACCCGACGAGGGCGCCGGCGATGCCGGCGGCAAGGCCGAACCCTGGCGCACCGGCCTGGCGCTGTTGCTGGTGCTGGGCTTCGTGCTGGGGCTGCTGGGGCAGGGACCGCCCTTCTGGGCTGCCGCCTTCGCCTTCGTCTTCCTGGCCATCGCCCTGTTCGAATTCCCGGAGCGCCGGGCCAATGGCACGTTGCTGAAGGGCCTGGCCCTGGCCTTCGTGGTGGCGGCCTGCGCCGCTGCTGCCGCCACCTTCGTGTTCCAGGACGTCTTCCTGGTGAGGCTGCCCTGATGCCCCTGCACCCGCGGCCAGCAACCCTTGGGGTTTGCGCCTGATGTTCGAAGGCCTCCTGCTGCTGGGGAAGTCGGTCGTCTCCTTCCTCGACTTCTGGTCGCTGACCTACACCTTCGGCGCCACGCTGCTGGGCATTCTCGTCGGCTGCATGCCGGGGCTTTCGGCCACGCTGGCGATCAGCCTGCTGACCACGCTGACCATCAAGCTGCCGGCGCATGACGCCATTCTGATCCTTGTCTGCGCCTATGTGGGGACGATCTATGGCGGCTCGCGCACCGCCATCCTGCTGAACATTCCCGGCACCGCGGCGAATGCGGCGGCCTGCCTGGACGGCTACCAGCTGGCCCGCCAGGGCAAGGCCGGGCGGGCCATGGGCATCGCCACCACCGGCAGCGTCGCCGGCAGCATCTTCGGCATCCTCTGCCTGGCCACCATCACCCCCTGGCTAGCCGAGAAGGCGCTGGCCTTCCAGTCCTACGAGTTCTTCTGGCTGGCCCTGTTCGGGGTAATGATGTCCGGCTCGCTCACCGGCTCCGACCCGCTGAAGGGTTGGATCATGGGCATGCTCGGCCTGTTCGTGGCGCAGATCGGCCAGGACGGGATCCACGCGCTGGAACGCTTTTCCTTCGGCGACCCCAACCTGGCCGGCGGCCTGTCACTGATCCCGACCCTGGTCGGCGCCTTCGGCGCCTCCGAGGTGTTGACGGTGATGAGCGAGCGCTTCTCCCGCCCCAAGGTCCACACGGTGGACAGCATCATCCCGCGCTTCCGCGACGTGATCGTGCATTGGAAGACGGTGCTGCGCAGCGGCGTCATCGGTGTCTACATCGGCATCCTGCCCGGCGTGGGCGAGGACATGGCCGCCTGGTCCAGCTACGCCGCCGCCAAGAAGGCCAGCAAGAACCCGGAAGAATTCGGCAAGGGCAGCGTGGAAGGCCTGATCGCGGCGGAGACCGGCGACAACGCCTCGATCCCCGGCGGCATCATCCCGGCGCTGGCGCTGGCCATTCCCGGCAGCGCGCCGGCGGCGGTGCTGCTGGCCGCGATGATCATCCATGGGGTGAACCCCGGCCCGATGCTGATGATCCAGCATCCGCAATTCGTCTACGACGTGGTGGCGATGAACCTGCTGGCCACCATCGGCATGCTGTTCTTCGGCCTGTTCCTGGTGAAGCCACTGCTGAAAGTGCTGCTGGTGCCGCGCAGCATGATCATGCCGATCGTCTTCCTGCTCTGCACCGTCGGCAGCTTCGCCATCGCGTCCCGGCTGTTCGACGTCTACACCATGCTGGCTGTCGGCGTGATCGGCTTCTTCCTGCGCCGCTTCGGCTACCAGATGGCGCCCTTCGTGCTGGGCCTGGTGCTGGGCGACCTGCTGGACAAGAGTTTCCGCAGGGGCCTGGTCCTCAGCGGCGGCGAGCTGGAGCCGTTCTTCACCCGGCCGATCTCCGGCCTGCTGGCGGCGATCGTGCTGCTGACGCTGCTGCTGAATATCCCGCCGGTGCATCGGCTGTATGAGCGGGCCAAGCAGGCGGTGTTCGGGCGCTTCAGCCGCACTCCCGCCTGAAACCGGCACGCGGCTTGCGTGGTCCTGGGGCATCCAGCACCAGGAACCCCTCCATGCATCGCCGCCCCCTGCTGACTGCTGCGCTGCTGGGCATTGCCGGCCGCGCCGTGGCGCAACCTGCGCCTTGGCCGAGCCGCCCGTTGACGGTGCTGGTGCCCTATGTCGCCGGCGGGCCGTCCGACATTCTGGCCCGCGCCGTGGCCACGCCGCTGGGCGCCGCCCTGGGCCAGCCGGTGGTGGTGGAGAACCGACCTGGCGGCAATGGCGCAGTGGCTGCGCAGGTGGCGGCCCGCGCCGCGCCGGATGGCCATACCCTGTTCCTCGCCGCCAGCGGCATCCTGACCATCAACCCGCATGTCATGGCCCGGCTGCCCTACGACCCCACGCGCGACTTCGCGCCGCTGACGGTGGCGATCGCCGCCCCCAACCTGCTGGTGGCGCATCCCGGCTTTCCCCCGCGCACGGTGGCGGAGTTGATCGACTGGCTGAAGGCCAACCCCAATCGGGCCAGCTACGGCACCAGCGGCATCGGCAGCAGCGAACACCTGACCATGGAGCTGTTCGCCCAGGCCACCGGCACCCAGCTGACCCATGTGCCCTACAGCGGCAGCGCGGCGGCGGTCACCGACCTGGTGGCGGGGGTGACCCAGCTATCCTTCCTGAATATCGCCACCGTGGCGCAACAGGTGCAGGGCGGGTCGCTGCGCGCGGTGGCGGTGGGGGCTCTCCGGCACCATCCGTTGCTGCCAGAGGTGCCGACCGTGGCCGATACCCTGCCGGGCTTCGAGGGCGGCAGCTGGCACAGCTTCGTCGCCCCCGCCGCCACGCCGGAGCCGGTGCTGACCCGCATCCATGCCGCGCTGACCGAATGCCTGCGCCTGCCGGAGGTGGAGGCGCGGCTGACCCGCATCGGCTTCAGCGTGGTGGCCAGCAGCCGGGCGGAGATGGCGGCGCGCGTGGCCGCGGAGCTGGCGCGCTGGAAGGACGTGGTCCGGGCCGCCGGTATCCAGCCGGCGTAGCGCGATCAGCTTGCCACGGCGGCGGGCACCTCCCGCGCCAGGGCCAGGATCAGGCGGCGCAGCCAGGCATGGCCGGCATCGGCCTCGAAGCGCCGATGGAATACCAGGGAAAGCCGGGTATGCCGCACCGGCACCGGCGGGCAGCGCACCACCAGCCCATGCGCCACCGCCAGCTGGTGTGCCAGGCGGGCCGACAGCGTGATGATCATGTCGGTCCGCGCCAATATCGCGGGCACCGCGCCCAGATGCGCCACCACCACGCCCAGCCGGCGGCTGAGGCCGAGCGCGCCCAGGGCCTCGTCCATCGCACCGCTGCGCGACCCGTTCGGCGAATGCAGGATATGCGGCACGCTGACGAAGCGTTCCGGCGTCAGCTCTCCCTCGGCCAGGGGGTGCCCAGGGCGCATCAGCGTGCAGAAGGCTTCCGGCAACAGCCGCAGGCGCGTGTACAGTGCCGGCGGTTCCGGCAGCACGCCGATGGCCAGCTGCGCCTCCCCACCGGCCAGCAGGCCTTCCCAATTGGTGCGGTCGGCATGGCGGAAGGCCAGCAGCACGCCGGGTGCCTCGCCTGCCAGGTGCTGCACCAGGGGGGGCGCCAGCACCGCCTCGGCATATTCGGAAAGCCCCAGGGTGAAGACGCGGTCGGCCTGGGCGGGCACCCACGGCGCCTGCGCCACCAACGTCTCGCGCAGCCGGTCCAGCATCTCCGCAATCGGCGGCGCCAGGGAAAGCGCCAGCGCGGTTGGCTCCACCCCGCCCGGGCGGCGCAGGAACAGTTCATCCGCCAGGGCCACGCGCAGCCGGCCAAGCGCGTTGGACACTGCCGGCTGCGACAGGTTCAGCCGCTGCGCCGCGCGGGTGACATGGCGTTCGCGGGCCACCGCGTCGAACACGCGCAGCAGGTTGAGGTCGAGGTTGCTGAGGTCGGTCATGCCGGCGGCCCGTCATTCACCAGGGTGATGATGAGCGTTCCAGCGCTGCGTTGGAAGCGGCGCGGCGGAAGCGGCAGGTTCGGGGCCGACGCAACCTTCGCTTTCGGAGAGACCCCGATGCTGAACGAAACCGCCACCACCCCCTATGCCGCAGCCCTGCTGCGGGTGACCAACGGCCTGGCGCTGCTGGCGCATGGCGCGGTGCTGAAGCTGGGTACCTTCGGCCTGGCCGGCACCATGGGATATTTCGGCTCCATCGGATATCCGCCGGTGCTTGGCGCCGTGGTCACCTTCGCCGAGATCCTGGCCGGCCTGGCGCTGCTGGCGGGCTTGGGCGTGCGCTGGGTCAGCCTTGCCTCGCTGGTGATCCTGCTCGGCGCCGTCTTGCAGCATGCGCCGAATGGCTGGGTGTTCAACGCGGCCGGCGGCGGTTGGGAATACCCGGCCTTCTGGGCGGCAACGCTGCTGGCCCAGGCTGGCCTGGGCGCCGGCGCCTTCGCCGCGCGGCTGCCGCTGACCGGGCGGCTGGCCCGGGCCTGAGGCGCCTCCCCGGTTGCCCTGCCGATGCCACGCTGCTTGACTGAGCAGCGGCTACGATCCCATCCAGCGGGATAGTGCCGTCATTTCAATGCGTTGCAGAGCAAGAATGCGGCTTGGGTGGGTCGACCCAAGCCGGTATTGCTCGCGGGAGAGTGCCCATGCCTGCCGGCTGTGCTGTTCGCCGCGCCCTGCTGGGCAGCACCTTCCTGGCGCTGGCCGCCACGGCCCGCGCTCAGTTGATGGCGCGTCAGTTGACCCAGGCCGAGGCGCAATACGAGCCTCGGCCCCGCGGCATCGCCATGTGCGCGTCCTGCACGCTGTTCGTGCGCCCCAACCTGTGCAAGCAGGTGGAAGGCGAGGTCAGCCCGGAAGGCTGGTGCAAGCTGTTCGACATGGTGGATTGAACTTGCCCCAGCGCCGAGCCTGGCTGGTCGGCGCCGCCGTGGGCAGCGCCGGGCTTTCCACCACTTTGCCGCTGCCGCTGTACGTGGCCTATGCCGCCCGAGGCGGCTACGGCGCCGGCGCACTGGCGCTGGCCTTCGGCTGCTATGCGCTGACGCATATGCTCACCTCGCCCTTCCTGGGGCCGCTGCCGGACCGGATCGGCCGCCGCCCGGTGGTACTGCTGGGCATGGCGCTGGCCGGCTGTTCAACGCTGGTGCTGGCGCTGGACCCCAGCGTGCCCGGCCTGGCGCTGGCGCGGGTGTTCCAGGGGCTGGCGATGGGCTGCATCACCGCCGCCGGCGCCGCCTGGGCGGCCGAGCTGGGCGGCGGCACGCCAGAGGCCACCCGTCGCGGCGCCGCCGTGGTGGCGGTGGGCACCGCGGGCAGCTTCGGCCTGGGCGGGCTGGCCACCATGCTGGCGCTGCTGTGGCACCCCGGCGACCTGTTGCCGCTGACTTTCCCGCTGCACCTGGCGGTGCTGGCGCTGCTGGCCTGGCCGGTGGCGCTGCTGCCGGAAACCCTGGCCGCGCCGCGCGGCGCCCGGCTGCGCCTGCCGGTGTTTCCGCGCGGTACGCTGGCGACGACGCTGGCGATCATTCCCGCCTGGGGCGTGACCGGTACGGTGCTGACAGCGGTGCCGGCGGCGCTTGCCGCCCAGGGCTACCCCGGTGCCGGCCCCTGGGCCGCCTGCGCCATGATGCTGACCGGCGCCGCCCTGCAACTGATGCTGCGCAAGGTGGCGCCGCGCCGCGCCGTGGTGGCCGGGCTGGGGTGCCTGTGCCTGGGCGCCGGGCTGGTGTTCTGGGGCGCTGCCTTCGGCCTGCTGTGGCCGCTGCCGCTGGGGGCGGTGCTGACCGGTGCGGCGACCTACGGCCTGGTCTACCTGGGCGGGTTGGCGGCGGCAGCCGAGGCCGCGGGGCAGGAACGCCCGCGCGCCACCGCCGGGTATTTCGTCGTGGCGCATCTGGGCTTCGGCGGCGTGCCGGCGCTAGTGGGGGTGGCGATGGACCGCTTCGGCGGCGCCACGGCGCTGCTGGGGGTGTGGCTGGCGCTGGTGGCGACGGCTTTGGTATTGGCGCTGGCGATCAGGAGGGCGGGGAAATGAGCATTCTGCGGACGGGACCGGGCTTTCGTTGGCCGGGCGGCGCGCGGGTCGGCGTGATCTTCAACATTGCCTATGAGGGCTGGTCGGAAGGCCAGGTGCCTGGCATCGGCCCCATGGGCAACCCGCTGAAGCCCGGCTTCTTCGACGCCAATGCCGCCAGTTGGGGCAAGTATGGCGCGGTGCGCGGCATCTGGCGGGCGCTGGAAGTGGCAGCGCGGAACGGCGTGACGACCAGCGTGATGACCAATGGCGTGCTGGCCAAGCTGTGGCCCGACACGGTGCGGGCGATCCATGCCGGCGGGCATGAGGTGGTGGCGCACAGCTACGGCATGGACGTGATCCCGGTGTATCTGGACGAAGCCGGGCAGCGCGAGAACATCAAGCGCACCACTGGCTTGATCGCGGATGTGACCGGCGAGGTGCCACGCGGCTGGATCAGCCCGCGCGGCACCGGCAGCCCCGGCCACACCGCGCTGCTGGCCGAGGCCGGCTACCTGCACGACGGCGACTGCAACGACGACGACATGCCCTATCTGGAAACTGCCGGGGGCCGCGAGATCGTGCGGATTTCGCTGACCATGGACGTGAACGACCTGCCGAGCAGCATCCGCTACGGCAACAACGCCCGCGCCATGCTGCAGCAATTCGAGGACGCCTTCAGCGCGCTGCAGCACCGCGAGACCCAGCCGGTGCTGATGGATGTGACCATCCACACCCATGTCTATGGCCGCCCGGCCGGCGCCTGGGTATTCGACGAGATCATGCGCCAGGTTGTCGCCACGCCCTATGTGTGGCGCGGCACGCGGATGCAGGCGGCGGAGTGGCTGCTGGCGAAGCGGACGGAGCTGGTGCCTGGGGCGTAGGAGCGAGAGGGACGCCGTCCCTCTCGCGCTCTCCCTGCCAAAGGCCGCGGGGCCTTTGGAAACCATGTGCTTGAAACCCGGGTTCCAAGGGCCTTTCGGCCTTTGGCTGGGGAGTTTGAGGGGGGCGGAGCCTCCCTCAATGCAACCGCTGGAGTTTGAGGGGGCGGAGCCTCCCTCAAGACACCCGCTGGAGTGTGCGGCGCCGAAGCCCCCCTCAAGCCGCCAGCGCTGCTTCCACCGCCGCGGCGCTGTGGAACAATGCCTCGTCGGCACCATGCTCGCCGGTCAGCATCAGCCCCACCGGCGCGGTGCCAGCTTCCTGGCACGGCAGGCTGATCGAGCAGCGGTCGAGGAAGTTGCCCACCGCGGTATTGCGCAGCAGCAGCATGTTGATGCGGTTGTACTCGGCCTGCTCCGCGACTTCCGCGATGGCGGGCGGCACCACAGGGCAGGTCGGCATCAGCAGCGCATCGAACGGCGCGGTGCGGCGGGCCACGGCGGCGCAGATGCGCTGGCGGCCTTGCAGCGCCTTGACGTAGTCGCTCGCGGGCATCTTCTCGCCGCGCATGATGCGGACCAGGATGTTGGGGTCGTATTCGTCGCGCTTGCGGGCGATCAGCGACTGGTGCCAGGCATAGGCTTCGGCCGCGGTGAAGCCGCCGCTGGCGTTCAGCGCCGGGATGGCGCCGATCTCGGGGATGTCCAGCAGCTCGATCCGCGCACCGGCGGCGCTGAGTTTTGCGAGTGCCCGGTCAAAACTGGCCGCCACATGGTCGTCCATGCCGTCCAACAAAAAGGTGCCGCGCGGCACGGCAAAGCGCTGCCCGGCCACGCTGCGATGCGCCAGCGGCTGCGGGTTGGGGTTGCCGGAGATCACCGCGTCCAGCAGGTGGCAGCATTCCACGCTGCGGGCCAGCGGGCCGACGCTGTCCAGCGAGAAGGACAGCGGCAGCACGCCCTCCTGCGGCACGCGCTTGGCCGTCGGCTTGTAGCCGACAATGCCGCACATGGCCGCGGGGATCCGGCAGGAACCGCCGGTATCCGTGCCCAGGCCGCCGAAGCCCATGTAGTCGGCCGCGGCCACGGCGGCGCCGGAGGAGGAGCCGCCCGGCAGGCGGCCGGTGGCGCGGTCCCAGGGGCTTTTCGGCGTGCCGTAATGCGGGTTCACGCCCAGGCCGGAGAAGGCAAACTCCACCATGTTGGTGCGGCCGATGACGATGAAGCCCAGCCGCTGCAGCCGTGTGACCACCAGCGCATTGGCGGCGGCCGGCGCGGCGTCGGACAGCGCCAGGGAGCCGGCGCGGGTGACGTGCCCCTTCTCGTCGAACAGGTCCTTGATGGTGATGGGAATGCCGGCCCAGGGGCTGGGCGCCAGGCCGTGGTGGCGCAGCGTGTCGATGGCGTCGGCGGCCACGCGCGCGGCAGTGGCATGGACGGCCACGAAGGCGCGACTGCCCTCGCCGGCTGGGTCGGCAATGCGCTCCAAGGCGGCATCAACGAGGGAACGGGCGGAAACCCGCCCTTGGGCGAGTGCGGCGGCGGCGTCAGCGATGGTCTTCATGGCCGCGATGCTGGCGCCGGATCGCCGTTTCGGCAAGGTGGCGCGACCAGCCGCGGTTGCTTCACCGCTTTCGGCAGCGCACCCCCGGGGAGAACTACTTATCGTTGGCGGGCGGATGCTCAGCCATATGCTGCCTGGCGTAGGGGTAAAGCAGTTGGCCGAACATCCAGCCTTCCATCAGCGGGACGGTGTCGGTGTCTGAGGGCTGATTTTCCATGCCCCCAACAACGGTTCAGTGGATTTCCGGTTCCGGCGTCGGCGCACCGTGATGCAGGAAGTCCAGGTCGCAGCCCTCATCGGCCTGGGTCACGTGGTCCAGGTAGAGGCCGGTCCAGCCGCGCAGATACTTGCGTTCCGGCGCCTTCCAGGCGGCCTGGCGGCGGGCCATCTCGTCCTCCGGCACCAGCAGGTTCAACTGGCGGTTGGCAACATCCAGCTGGATCAGGTCGCCATCCTTCACCAGCGCCAGCGGGCCGCCGATATGGGATTCGGGGGCCACATGCAGCACGCAGGCGCCGTAGCTGGTGCCGGACATGCGGGCGTCGCTCAACCGCAGCATGTCACGCACGCCCTGCTGCAGCAGCTTCTTCGGGATCGGCATCATGCCCCATTCCGGCATGCCCGGCCCGCCCTGCGGCCCAGCCTGGCGCAGCACCAGCACGCTGTCGGCGGTCACGTTCAAATCCGGGTCATCCAGGCGCGCGTTCATGTCGTTGTAGTCGTTGAACACCACGGCGGGACCGGTGTGCTGCAACAGGCGCGGATCGGCGGCCGAGGTCTTGATGACCGCACCGCGCGGCGCCAGCGTGCCCTTCACCACGGCCAGGCCGCCTTCGTTCTGCAGCGGGCGGTCCAGCGGGCGAATGATGTCCTCGTTGTAGCACTCGGCACCTTCCAGGTTTTCGCCGAGCGTCTTACCGGTGACGGTCATCGCCGAGAGGTCGAGGTAGGGCGCCAGCTTCGCCATCAGCGCCCGCGCGCCGCCGGCGTAGAAAAAATCCTCCATCAGGTATTCGCCGTTGTTCGGCCGCAGGTTGGCGATCAGCGGCACCCGCCGGCTGAGTTCGTCGAAGCGCTCCAAATCCAACTTCAGCCCGGCGCGACGCGCCATGGCGATCAGGTGCGGGATGGCGTTGGTGGAACCGCCGAAGGCCATCGTCACCGTCACGGCGTTGTCCACGCTGCCTTGGGTCAGCAGCCGGGCCGGCGTGTCGTCATTCCAGACCATCTCGACGATCCGGCGGCCGCAATCGGTGGCCATGCGCGGGTGGTTGCTGTCAGCGGCGGGAATGCTGGACGACCCAGGCAAGGCAAGCCCCAGCGCTTCCACCGCCAGCATCATGGTGGCCGCGGTGCCCGCCGTCATGCAGGTGCCGAAGGACCGCGCGATGCCGGTCTCCATTTCCTTCCACTGGCCCTGGGTGATGTTCCCGGCGCGAAGCTCGGAGTGGTACTTCCAGACGTCGCTGCCGCTGCCCAGCTTCTTGCCGCGCCAGTTGCCGGACAGCATCGGCCCGGCGGGCACGAAGATGCAGGGCAGCCCGGCCGAGAGCGCGCCCATCACCAGGCCCGGCGGCGTCTTGTCGCAGCCGCCCATCAGCACCAGCCCGTCGCAGGGGTGGCTGCGGGCCAGCTCCTCCGTCTCCATCGCCAGCAGGTTGCGGTACAGCATGCTGGTGGGCTTCTGGTACTGCTCGGTCACCGGATGCGCCGGCAGCTCCACCGGGTAGCCGCCGGCCTGCCAGACGCCGCGCTTCACCTCCTCCGCCCGGACGCGGAAATGCGCGTGACACGGAGAAAGGTCCGACCAGGTGTTGATGATGCCGATGACGGGCTTGCCGCGGAAATCCTGCTCCCCCAACCCGGTCTGCAACAGGCGGGAGCGATGGCCGAAGGCGCGCAGGTCGTCCACGCCGAACCAGCGGTGGCTGCGGAGATCCTCGGGCTTCTTGCGCGACATGGTGTTTCCTCACGACGATTGCGTTTGACCGGAGATTGCCAACTGCTATAGCAGTTGTCCATGGCCTCCGCCGCAACCGACCTGATTTTCCGCCCCACGGAGGGGCAGGACGCCCTCTCCCTAGCGGAGGGTGCCTATCGCCGGCTGCGGGATGCCATTGTGCGCGGGGAATTGGCCGCTGGCACCAAGATTTCCGAACGCGGCCTGGCGCTGACGCTGGGCATCTCCGCCCAGCCGGTGCGGGAGGCGCTGCGCCGGCTGGAAGCCGATGGCATGGTGCTGACCCAACCGCGCAGCGGCACCATCGTGGCCGAGTTCGGGCCGGACAGGCTGGCAGAGATGGGACGTATTCGTGCCGCGCTGGAAGGCAGCGCCGCGGCGCTGGCCGCCGAACGGGCCGACGACGCCGCGCTGGCGCTGATGGACGCGCAACTCGCAGTGATGCGCGAGGCGACGGCGGCGGCCGACACGGTGCGCCTGGCCGCGGCGAATGAGCGCTTCCACGCCCTGGTGCATGCAGCCGCCGGGAACGCCTTCCTGCTGCGCTCGCTGACCAGCCTGCGCGCCTATGATCACTTCAATCGCGTTCGCGCGTTGGAGAGCACGCCGAAGGAATTGCCCAAGGCGCTGGCCGAGCATGAGGGGCTGGTGAAGGCATTTCGGAAACGCGACCCGGAGCTCGCGGAAGAACGCATGCGCGCCCACGTGCTGCGCTCGCTCCGGGCCGGCGGCGTGCTGAAAAACGGGAAGAAATGACCGATCGCATCCGCACCGCCATCACGGGCATCTCTGGCATCCTGGTCACGCCGATGGATGCCGAGGACCAGGTACAGCCGCAGCGCCTGAAGCCGATCATCGCCCGCTGTGCCGAGGCCGGCGTGGATGCGCTGACGGTCAACGGCAATACCGGCGAGTTCTACGGCCTGAGCTTTGCCGAGGCCGAGCGGATGCAGGCCGAGGTGCCGGCGCTGGTGGCCGGGCGCGCCGTGGTCATCGCCGGCGCCGGCCGCAGCGTGGGGGAGGCGGTGGCGCTGGCCCGCCGCGCCCGGGCCGATGGCGCCGACGCCATCATGGTGCACCAGCCGCCGGACCCCTTCGTCGCGCCGCGCGGCGTGGTCGCCTACGTCAATCGCATCGCCGATGCCGCGGGGTTGCCGCTGGTGCTGTATCTCCGCAACGACGGCATCGGCCTGCCGGCGATCGAGGCGCTGTGCCGCATCCCCGGCGTTGTCGGGGTGAAGTGGGCGACGCCGAACGTGATGGTGCTGGCGGAAGCCATGCGCCGCGCCGGGCCGGAGGTGAACTTCGTCTGCGGCCTGGCCGAGGCCTGGGCCCCGCCGATGGCTGCGCTGGGCACCAAGGGCTTCACCAGCGGCCTGATCAACGTGCTGCCCCGCCGCAGCGTGGCGGTGCGGGATGCGCTGCGCCGCGGCGACTACGCCGCTGCCCGAGCCGAGATCGCCGCCATCGCCGGCTTCGAGGCGCTGCGGAGCGAGGAGCAGAACGGCGCCAACGTGGCCGTGGTCAAGGCGGCACTGGGCATGATCGGCGATGATGTCGGCGCTGCCCGGCCGCCCGCCGCCTAGCCCTTGCCGCCCGGCAGCCTGGCCAGGCTGCGGGACCTGCTGGCCGGTTGGGGGATGATCCGCCAGGCCGCCGCCGGATAGATAACGGATTGAGCGCCAAGGCACTGGCGGTGTTGCGCGGCCGTCTCTGAGTGCTGCTTGTCATCGGCACGCCGGTGGCGTTCGCGCTCGGCGCCGCCGCCATGGTGGTGGTGCTGCTGCTGGTCACCTATGTTCCAGGCCTGTCCTTGTGGCTTCCGGGGTTGTTCCGATGAAACCTGTGCTGCTCACCGGCGCGTCCGGCAATCTCGGCCGTGCCCTGGCTCCGGCCCTGGCGGCGCAGGGCTGGGCGCTGCGGCTGACCGATATCGCGCCCTTCCCGGACCCGCTGCCGCCCTGCGCCAGCTTCACCCGTGCCGACCTGGCGGATGGGCTGGCCATCGCCCGGCTGGCGGAAGGCTGCGGCGCCATCCTGCATTTCGGTGGCATCAGCGTGGACAAGGCCTACCCGGAGGTCGCGCGCCCCAACCTGGACGGCCTGTATCACATCTACGAGGCCGCCAGGCGCGAGGGCGCCCGCGTGCTCTTCGCCAGCAGCAACCACAGCATCGGCTTCCATGAACGCGGCGAGACGCTGGACGCCGACTGCGCCTTCCGGCCGGACAGCTACTACGGGCTGAGCAAGGCGTTCGGCGAGCTGATGGGCCGACTGTACTGGGACAAGCATGGCGTGGAGAACGTCAACCTGCGGATCGGCAGCTGCTTTCCCAAGCCGGTCAACGCGCGGATGCTCTCAACCTGGCTGTCCTATGGCGACCTGACGCGCCTGGTGACCGCCGCCGTCATCGCGCCGCGCGCCGGGCATTGCGTGATCTGGGCCTGCTCGGCCAACCCTGCCAGCTTCTGGGGCCAGGACCAGCGCGACCGCATCGGCTGGGCGCCGCAGGACACCGCGGAGAGCTTCCGCGCCGAGGTCGGCCACATCGTCTCCGCCGATGCCGTGGAGGAGCGCTACCAGGGCGGCGGCTATACCAGCGCCGAGTATTCGCGCGCCACGCCCTCGCCGCGCGACCCCTTCGCCCTTGATTGAGCTGGCCGACGCCGGCTGGACCGCGCGGCTGCTGCCGGAACAGGGCGGCGCCTTCGCCGCGCTGGGCTGGCAGGGTTTGCAGCTGCTGGCGCCGCTGCCCCTGGGCGCCAACCCCACTGCCAGCTTCGCCGGCGCCTTCCTCATGGCGCCCTGGGCCAATCGGCTGGACGGTGGGCTGCTGCCCTTCGGCGGCACCACATACCAGCTGCGGGTCAACCGGGTGGAGGACAACACCGCCATCCACGGCCTGTCGCGCGACCTGCCCTGGCAGGTGGAGGCAGCCGGCGCATCGGCGGCCACCCTGGTGCAGCATGTCGAAAGCGCGCCCTTTCATTACACAGCGCGGCTGGAGGTGGCACTCGGCGACGCCGGGCTGCGGCTCGCGCTCAGCCTGCGCAACCTGGCGCTGGTGGCGGTGCCTATGGGGCTCGGCTGGCATCCCTTCTTCCTGCGTCCCGCCGGTACGCGGCTCAGCTTTATGGCCACCGCCAGCCTGGCGCGGGATGCGCGCGCCCTTCCGGTGGCGGCGCAACCCAGCGGCGGCGTGGAGGGCGACGAAGCCAGCTATGAAGGGCTGGACACCCACTTTACCGGCTGGGACGGCCTGCTGCGGATCAGCCGCCCCGATGCCATGCTGACCCTGCGGGCCGAGGGTGCCTGGGCGCGTAACCTGCAGGTCTTCGCACCCGCAGGCAGCGGCATCCTCTGCACCGAACCGGTCAGCCATGTGCCGGATGCGCCGAACCGCCCGGCATTCGCCGCGCTCGGCCCGCTCGCCATGGTCGCACCGGATGCGCTGCTGCGTGCGTCGCTGACCCTGACGGCAACACGCTGAGCTGGCTTTGCCGCGGCGCGTACCGCCGCAGCCGCGGTACGCTACGCCAGTGGCAGCCGGCCCTGGCACGGGGGGCTCGCGGGCGGCGCGCCACCACCAGCCGATGACCAGCGGGCCGATCGGGCTCTAACATGGGCGCCGTCTCCATCGAGGTGCTGCCCATGCGTCGTCGTCACCTGCTCGCCCTTGCGGCAACCAACCTGGCCACGCCCGCCTTGGCGCAAACTTGGCCCAGCCGGCCCATCCGCCTGGTGGTGCCCTTCGGCGCCGGCGGCATCATCGACGTCGTCGCCCGCATCATCGCGGAGGCCATGGGCCGCAGCCTCGGCGCCAGCCTGGTGGTGGAGAACCAGCCCGGCGGCGGCAACACCATCGGCGGCCGCGCCGTGGCCCGCGCGGTGCCGGATGGCCATACCCTGCTGCTGACCGGTGCCAGCCAGGCCGTGGTGCCCACGCTGTACCCGGATGCCGGCTACGACATCTTCACCGACTTCGTCCCGGTGGCACCGCTGGGCGACCAGCCCTTCGTGCTGGCGGTGAACCCCGGCATTCCCGCGCAGGATGTCGCGGGCCTGGTCGCCTGGCTGAAGCAGCGCCGCGGCGACGCCAACTTCGCCACCACCGGCCTGGGCGCCGCCAGCCACCTGGCCGGGGAGTTGCTGAAGACCATGGCGGGGGTGGACTTCACCGTGGTGCCCTATCGCGGCACGCCGCAGGCGGTCACGGACCTGGTGGCCGGCCGCGCCGACCTGATGATCGACAGCCAGACCCTGTTGGCACCGATGGGCGCCGAGGGCCGCGTGCGGCTGCTGGCGGTCACCACGCCACGCCGTTCCGCCATGCTGCCGGCGCTGCCGACCCTGGCCGAAAGCGGCTTCCCCGGCTTCGCCGCCTCATCCTGGCAGGCGCTGTATGCGCCGCGCGGCACGCCGGATGCGGTGGTGCAGCGCCTGGCCGCCGCGGCTGCGGCCGCGCGCCAGGACCCCGCCGTGCTGCGCCGCTTCGCCGAAGCCGGCGTCGAGCCCTTCCCCGGCGGCCCTGCCGACCTCGCCGCCTTCCTGCGCGCCGAACATGACCGCTGGGGCCCTATCCTGCGCGCTGCCGGAGTGAAGCACGGCTGAGCCGCGCTGGCCTGGTGCCGAATTGGAAAGGGCCCGGCTTTGCAGCCGGGCCCTTCAAACTGGTGGAGCCAGGCGGGATCGAACCGCCGACCTCTTGAATGCCATTCAAGCGCTCTCCCAACTGAGCTATGGCCCCGCAATGGTAGGCGGTATTGGGACCCCGTTGCCGGGGCGCGCGATATAACCCTGCGCTGCGGGCACGGCAACCCCCTTTGGACGGCTTTCTTCCGGCCGCTGACGCGATTAGGTTGCGGCCGGATTGCAAAGGTCCCCGATGATGTCGAAGGTTTACCCGGACGCCAGGGCTGCCCTGGCCGACTTGTTGCGCGACGGCATGATGATCCATGCCGGGGGCTTCGGCCTCAGCGGCATCCCGTCCCTGCTGATCGAGGCGATCCGCGACAGCGGCGTGAAGAACCTCACCTTCGTCTCCAACAATGCAGGCGTGGATGATGGCGGGCTTGGCCTGCTGCTGAAGACCCGGCAGGTGAAGAAGATGATCTCCTCCTATGTCGGGGAGAATGCCGAGTTCGCCCGCCAATTCCTGGCCGGTGAGCTGGAGATCGAGTTCAACCCCCAGGGCACGCTGGCCGAACGCATCCGCGCCGGCGGCGCCGGAATCCCGGCCTTCTACACCAAGACCGGCGTCGGCACCGCGGTGGCCGAGGGCAAGCCGACCATGGAGTTCGACGGCGAGACCTACATCATGGAACGCGGCATCGTCGCCGACCTGGCGCTGGTGCATGCCTGGATGGGCGATACCGAGGGCAACCTCGTTTATCGGAAGACCGCGCGGAACTTCAACCCGATGATGGCGACGGCGGCGAAGATCACGGTCGCCCAGGTGGAACACCTGGTGCCGGCCGGGGAGGTCGATGGCGACCACATCATCACGCCGGGCATCTATGTGCAGCGCATCCTCCAGTGCCCGGTGGGCTTCGAGAAGCGCATCGAACAGCGGACCGTCCGCAAGCTTGAGCAGGCCTGACGTGCGATGGCTTGAGGCGATTCGCCGAAAAGCCTGAATCGCACGTCCAACACATCAGGAGCGAAAAACCATGGCCTGGAACCGCGACCAGATGGCGCATCGCGCCGCGCTTGAGCTGCAGGACGGCTTCTACGTGAATCTCGGCATCGGCATTCCGACGCTGGTGGCCAACCACGTACCGCCCGGCATCAACGTGCAGTTGCAGTCGGAAAACGGCATGCTCGGCCTCGGCCCCTTCCCGTATGAGGGCAGCGAGGACCCGGACCTGATCAATGCCGGCAAGCAGACCATCACGGCGCTGCCGACCAGCAGCTATTTCAGCAGTGCCGACAGCTTCGCGATGATCCGCGGCGGGCATATCGACCTGTCGATCCTCGGCGCGCTGCAGGTGGCGGCCAATGGCGACCTGGCGAACTGGATGATCCCGGGCAAGATGGTCAAGGGCATGGGCGGCGCCATGGACCTGGTGGCCGGCGTCAAGCGCGTGATCGTGCTGATGGAGCACACCGCCGGCGGCAAGCCGAAGCTGCTGAAGGAATGCGCCCTGCCGCTGACCGGCAAGCGCGTGGTGGACATGGTGGTGACCGAGCTGGCGGTGTTCGAGCTGGCCCGCCGCGGCGAGACCAATGTCCGCCTGATCGAGCTGGCCGACGGCGTGACGCTGGACGAGGTGAAGGCCAAGACCGAGGCCGAGTTCACCGTCGCCCTGAAGAACTGAAGCGGCCCATCGGCCCGGCCGCCGCAGCCCCTGCCAGGCATCGCCCGGCAGGGGTTTTTCGTATCAGCGCGCGGCGCGCTTCATCAGCCGGATATCGTAGGGGCAGGTGCCGCGCTGCACCTGGCCGCGCAGCCGGCTGGCGCTGAAGTTCGCCTGCCCGGCCAGCTCGGTGCCGGTCAGGTTGGCCCCGGCGTCGGACCCGATGGTGCCCTCGGCGCTGCCGTAGCGGCCGAGATTCATCGCCACCTGGCCATTCGCCACGGTGGCGCTGGCTGGAATGCTGGCGGGGCGGCAGGTGCGGGCGGCGTCGCGGGACAGCCGCAGGCTGCCGGTATAGCGGCCATCCAGCCCGGCCGGCGCCAGGTTCAGCTGGGTCGCGGGCGGCGGCGGCGGGGCGGGGGGCGCCACGACCGGCTGCGGCCGGGGCGGAGGCGGCGCATGGCCGAACCAGCCCTCCACGGTGGAGCAGCCGGACAACAGCACAAGGGCTGGCAGGGCCAGGATCAGGGGATGGCGCGGCATGGACAGGCTCCTTCGTTTCGCGGGGCGGCCCTGCAACGCGCCGTTGCGGTTCTGGTTGCCGGTCCCGCGACGAAAGCGGGGGCGGGCGGCGGCCATGCGCCACCCGCCCCCGCCGCCCGAGCCTGCTTCAGCGGCGCTTGCGCAGCGTCAGCGTGTAGCGGCACTCACCGCGCAGGGCCTGGCCGGTCAGGGCCGTGGCGCTCGCCTTCAAGGTCACGCCGGTCAGGCTGGCATTGCCCTGCGCGTCCAACGTGCCGACCAACGGCGCGGTGCGGCCCAAGGTCAAGCTGACCTGGCCAGCCTGCACCGTGGCATGCGCCGGCAGCGAACGCGGGCGGCAGCTGGCGGCGGCGCCAGGCGCCCGGGTCATATGGCCCATGTAGCGGCCGTCGAAGCTGGTGGGCGCCGCCGGCGGCGGGGCAACAACGGCGGGGGCCGGCGCGGCCTGCACCACCACGGGTTCCTCAGGCGTGGCGCAGCCGGCCAGCAGGGCCAGGGCGGGGAGGGTCAGCGCAAGGGCGCGAAGCGACATGGTTCATTCCTTCAAGGCTAGGCACCCGCGTGGGTGTCCACCGCCAGCACTGGCACGCGCAACCGCCAACGCACAGAAGGAACATGATGAAAGTCAGGAAAGGCGGGGGCGAGCAGCCGCCACGGCCCCCTGGATGACTGAGGCGCCTGCGACGATCACACTCTACAGCACTATCCGCTCACACTGAATCAGTGTGAGCGGATTTCGTGCTGTAGTTTCAGTATTTTGTAGAGCAAGAAATCCGTTCTGATGATTCCATCAGAACGGATATTGCTCTAGTGTCCTGATTCCGAAGTCCAGTGGACTCCGGAGTCAGGACACTAGCCTTAATTTACAGTGGCCTGCTTATCCGCTGCGTTCGCCCGAGATCGGACGAACTTCGCGGGCAGGACACTAGCGGCCCAGGCTCCATTCCCGCTCCCAGCCGCGGCGCAGCTGGTAGTAGCCGGTGGATTGCGGCTGGCGGTCGCCGATCATGTCGCCGCGCTCCTCCACCCAGCTCTGCACCCCGCCCAGCCAGCCGGTGATGCTTTCCCGCCGCTCATCGCCGATGCTCGGCGGCTGCGGGTAGCTGCCCAGCCGGTCGAAGCTGTTGAAGGCGCCGCCGATCGCATCGCCGCGCACGCCGGTCTCGGTCGGCCAATTCTGCGCCATGGCAGGGGCGGCAAGCAGCAGCAGGGCGGCGACAAGCAGGGGACGGGGCATGGTGGCGAATCCGGCAGGCTCTGGCCGGACCATGCTCAGCCCGGCCGTCCGAAGCAAGTGTTTAGCGCCTGGTCGGCCCGGGCGGCACCACAACAACCGGCCTAACGCAGCGAAAGCCAGGCCAGCATCACCACGCCCAGCACGATCCGGTACCAGCCGAAGGGCGCAAAGCCGATCCGCCCGACCACGCCGATGAGCCAGCGCACCACCAGGAAGGCCACCAGGAAGGCCGCGGCGAAGCCGACCGCGATCAGCCCGGCGCCATCGGCCGAAAGCTCCGCCCGCGCCTTGAACAGGCTGTAGGCGGTGGCCGCCAGCATGGTCGGGATGGCCAGGATGAAGCTGAACTCCGCCGCCGCCTTGCGGTCCACCCCCACCAGCAGCGCGGTGATGATGGTGGCGCCCGAGCGCGAAGTGCCGGGGATCATGGCCAAGGCCTGGCCGAAGCCGATCAGCAGCGCCGCCAGCGGCCCGATCTCCGGCACCGAATGGATGGTCGGCGGCGGCCGTTCCCGCTCGATCAGAATGATGGCAATGCCACCCAGGATCAGCGCCACGCTGACCACCCAGGGGCTGAACAACACCTCCGTGATGGTCTTGTGCAGCGTGGCGCCCAGCACCATCGCCGGCAGGAAAGCCAGCGCCAGGTTGACCACATAGAAGCGCTGCAGCCCCGGGCGCCAGCAATGCAGCGCCAAGTCCAGCAGCTTGCGCCAATAGATGATCACCACGGCCAGGATCGCGCCCAGCTGGATGGAGATTTCGAACACCTTGCCGGGCGGTCCCTGGAAGCCGATCAGGTCGCCCAGCAGGATCAGGTGGCCGGTCGAGGAAATCGGCAGGAATTCCGTCAGCCCCTCGATCACCCCCAGCAGCAGCGCGGCAAGGTATTCCACGCCTCAGCGCCCCTGGGCGGCGGCGGGGAAGGCGAAGTTGTCGAAGCTCGATTCCGCGATGCGGAACCACTGGTATTCCTCGTCGCGATAGGCGCGGTAACCCGCATAGATGCGCTTGAAGCGCTCGTTCTGGCTGCCGATCTGGTCGAACATCGCATGCGCCTCGCGCCAGGCGGCCAGCAGGATGTCGCGCGGCCAGGGGCGCAGCAGGGCGCCGGCGGCGACCAGGCGGCGCAGCGCCTGCGGGTTCAGGTGGTCGTACTTGCTCAGCATATCGGCATTCGCCTCGCCGCAGGCGGCATCCAGCGCGTGCTTGAACAGCTCCGGCAGCTTCGCATAGGCCTCCTTGTTGGCCATGAAGTGCAGGTGGGCGCCGGCCTCCCAGAAGCCCGGGAAGTAGTAGTATTTGGCGACGCGCACGAAACCGAGCTTCTCATCGTCATGCGGGCCGACGAACTCCACCGCATCCAGGCTGCCGCGCTCCAGGCTGGGGTAGATATCGGCCGGCGGGGTCGCCTGAGCCACGGCGCCGAGGCGGTTGAACAGCTGGCCATTCAGGCCGGCGGTGCGGAACTTCAGCCCCTTCAGGTCGTCCAGCGACTTGACCTCGTTGCGGAACCAGCCGCCCATCTGCGCGCCGGTATTGCCGGCCGGGAAGGCCACGGCATTGAAGCCGTCCAACACCTCGGCGCAGAGCGCATTGCCGCCGCCATGCTGCATCCAGGCCAGGTTCTGCCTGGCATTCAGGCCGAAGGGCATGGCGGTGAACATGTTCAGCGCCGGATCCTTGCCGCCGAAGTAGTAGAGCGGCCCGTGGCCACCCTCCAGCGAGCCACTCTGCACCGCGTCCAGCACCTGCGGCCCGGGCACGACCTCGCCGGCGGGGAAGAAGCGGATGCGGAAGCGGTTATCCGTCAGCTGCGCCACCCGCTTGGCGATGGCGTCGCCGGTGCCGAACAGCACATCCAGGTTGCGCGGGAAGCAGGAGGAGACCCGCCAGTTCACTTCCGGCGTGGATTGTGCAAGGGCAGGCAGCGCCAGGGCTGGCGTGGCAGCGGCGGCGCCCAGCAGGGCACGACGGTGCGCAATGGTCATGTGCGGCAATCCTCCGGATCAAGCCGGGTCGATGTAGTCCAGTGCCGGTTCGCCGGAAAGTCTTTGGGAGTTGGTTGTGAAGCCTGAACAGCAGTTGTGGGCGGCGGTGCCGCTGGTGGCCATGGCAGGGTGCGTGGATGCGATAGGATGGTTGCGCCTGGATGAGATGTTCATCGGCATCATCACCGGAAACAGCACCCTGCTGGGCGTGGCCCTGGCGGGCGGCGAATGGGCGCGGGCCGGGGCGCTGGCCGGGCTGGTGGGCCTGTTCGCGCTGGGGGCGCTGGCGGGCGCGATGATCGGGCTGAAGGCCAAGCGCTGGCGCATTCCGGCGGTGCTGACCACCGTCGCCGGGCTGTTCGCGCTCGGCGCCGCGCTGCCGTTCGAGGGTTTGGTCCCGCCGGCGCTGTTCGCCCTGGTGCCGGCCATGGGCATGGTCAACACGGCGCTGCCGGCGGCCGGCGGCATCACCTTCCTGACCGGCACGCTGGTGCGGTCCATGCAGTTCCTGGTCGGCGGCCTGGCTGGGGAGCTGCCGCCGGGCACCTGGCTGCCGCATTTCTGCGCCTGGGTCGGCGTGGTCTGCGGCGCGCTGCTGGGCGCGGTGGTGGAGATGCAGGCCGGCAGCAACGCGCTGCTGGTGCCGGCATTGGGCCTGGCCGCGGGCGCCGTGCTGGTCGGCCGGCGGATCGCCCGCCAGGCCTGAGCCGCACCGCTGCGCGCAGCCTGAAACGCAAACGGCCTTCGCGCGGACGCGAAGGCCGTGGTCGTAGGGTGCAGCAACAGGGGGGGGCGTCCTGCCCCCCGCCGGCGCGGCTCAGTAGCGGTACTGGTCGGCCTTGAACGGGCCGGCCTGCGGCACGCTGATGTAGTCGGCCTGCTTGTCGGTCAGCTTGGTCAGCTTGGCGCCGACCTTGTCCAGGTGCAGGGCGGCGACCTTCTCGTCCAGGTGCTTCGGCAGCACGAAGACGTCGTTGGCGTACTTGCCCGGGTTACACCACAGGTCGATCTGCGCCAGCGTCTGGTTGGTGAAGCTGGCGGACATCACGAAGCTCGGGTGGCCGGTGGCGTTGCCCAGGTTCACCAGGCGGCCTTCGGACAGCAGGATGATCCGCTTGCCGTTCGGGAACTCGATCTCGTCGACCTGCGGCTTCACGTTGTGCCACTTGTAGTTCTTCAGGGCAGCGACCTGAATCTCGCTGTCGAAGTGGCCGATGTTGCAGACGATGGCGCGGTGCTTCATCGCATGCATGTGTTCGGAGGTGATGACGTCCACATTGCCGGTGGCGGTGACGAAGATGTCGGCGCGCGGCGCGGCCTCTTCCATCGTGACAACGTCATAGCCTTCCATCGCGGCCTGCAGCGCGCAGATCGGGTCGACTTCGGAGACCATCACGCGGCAGCCGGCGTTGCGCAGCGAAGCGGCGCTGCCCTTGCCCACGTCGCCGAAGCCCGCGACCATGGCGATCTTGCCAGCCATCATCACGTCGGTGCCGCGGCGGATGCCGTCCACCAGGCTCTCACGGCAGCCATACAGGTTGTCGAACTTGGACTTGGTGACGCTGTCGTTCACGTTGATGGCGGGGAACAGCAGCTTGCCTTCCTTGGCCATCAGGTACAGGCGATGCACGCCCGTGGTGGTCTCCTCGGAGACGCCCTTGATGCTGGCGGCCAGCTTGGCGAACCAGCCCGGCTTCTCGTTCACCAGCTTCTTGATCAGCGCGAAGAAGACGGTCTCTTCCTCGTTGGTGGCGTTTTCCAGGAAGGCCAGGTCGCCCTGCTCGGCGCGCAGGCCGTAATGGACCAGCAGCGTCATGTCGCCGCCATCGTCCAGCAGCATGTTCGGCTCGCCGCCGTCAGCCCATTCCAGCGTGCGCTGCACGTAGTCCCAATACTCGGGCAGCGTCTCGCCCTTGATGGCGAAAACCGGCGTGCCGGCGGCGGCAATGGCGGCCGCGGCGTGGTCCTGGGTGGAGAAGATGTTGCAGCTGGACCAGCGGACATCGGCGCCGAGCGCCTTCAGCGTCTCGATCAGCACGGCGGTCTGAATGGTCATGTGCAGGCAGCCGGCGATGCGGGCGCCCTTCAACGGCTGGGCCGCGCCATATTCGCGGCGCAGCGACATCAGGCCCGGCATCTCGTCCTGGGCCATCTCGATCTCCTTGCGACCCCAATCGGCCAGGGAGAGATCCTTCACCACATAGTCAGTCATCACAGCCATCCTTGCCAAACTGGGGCGGCGGGTAGCATGCCCGGCGCCGGCTGGCCAGAGGAACCAACAAGATATAAGGATATATTTATGTCACGCCAAACCGGAGGCTCACCATGCGCCGCTACGACGCCGTGATGTTCGACCTGCTGACCGCGCTGCTGGACAGCTGGATGCTGTGGAACAGCGTGGCCGGCGGAGAGGCGCCCGGCCTGCGTTGGCGCCGGCGCTACCTGGAACTGACCTATGGCTGTGGCGCCTACCGTCCCTATGAGGCGCTGGTGGCCGAAGCCGCCGCCGAAACCGGCATGGCCCCCGGCGCCGCCACCGCCCTGGCGGCGCGCTGGGGCGAGCTGCAACCCTGGCCCGAAGCGCCGGCCTTGCTGGCGGGGTTGCGCGGCGCCGGAATGAAGCTGGCGGTGGCCACCAATTGTTCCATCCCGCTGGGGCGCCAGGCCGCCGGCCTGGTGGGCGTGCCGTTCGATGCCATCATCACCAGCCAGGAAGCCGGCTTCTACAAGCCGCGTGCCGAGGTCTACCAGGCCACCCTGGCAGCGCTGGGCCTGCCGGCCGACCGCGTGCTGTTCGTGGCCGGCAGCGCCAGCGACGTCCCTGGCGCCGCCGGTGTCGGCATGGATGTGGTCTGGCACAATCGCGCCAAGCTGGCACCGAAGGACGACACCCGCCCGCTGCTGATGGCCGACAGCCTGGCGCCGTTGCTGGCCGGACTGGGTTGAGCTGGCTTCAGCGTCGGCACGAGGCTCTCCCTCGTGCCGAGGCGCCAAGTGGCGCGTAAGCCAAGGCGGCGGATACCGCTGCCCGGCGTCTGAGGGCTTGGAATAACTGATAGCGGCGGCCAGCGGACGTGGCCGCTGCCTTCAGCCGTCGAAGCCGCTGCCGCGGTTGCCGCTGATCATGGTCAGGAACTCCTTGCGCGTGCTCGGGTCGTCGCGGAAGGCGCCGAGCATGCGGCTGGTCACCATGGTCACGCCGGGCTTGTGGATGCCGCGCGTGGTCATGCACTGGTGCGCCGCCTCGATCACCACGGCAACGCCCTTCGGCTTCAGCACGTCCTGGATGCAGTTGGCCACCTGTGCCGTCAGCTTTTCCTGAATCTGCAGGCGCTTGGCGTATGTTTCCACCACCCGCGCCAGCTTGGAGATGCCGACGACGCGGCCGGCCGGCAGGTAGGCGACATGCGCCTTGCCGATGATCGGCACCATATGGTGTTCGCAATGGCTTTCCAGGCGGATGTCGCGCAATACGACCATCTCGTCGTAGCCGTCGGTCTCCTCGAAGCTGCGGGCCAGCAGTTCCACCGGGTCGGTGGCGTAGCCCGCAAAAAACTCCTCATAGGCGCGGGCAACGCGGGCCGGCGTGTCCAGCAGGCCCTCGCGGTTCACGTCGTCGCCGGCCCAGCGCAGCAGCGTGCGCACGGCGGCTTCGGCCTCCTCGCGGCTGGGGCGAGCCTCAAGGCTGGCCTGGCTGGCTTCGTGCAGCGAGATGGGCGGGGTCACGATGTTCACGGCCGGGCAGGTCCCTTTGGTGGCGGCAGCATCCGCCGCGCTGGTCACGATGCTGACATGGGGGCGGCCGGCAACCTCGCAATGGTCCGCCTTGTCATGGCTGTATTGCCCGCTGGGAACGTCAGGCGGGTGATCCATTTCGCTCAATGCACCCCGCCCGGCTGGTGTGGGCTGTCCAGGCTGAAGGCAGGGATCGCCACATCGAACGGCTCGCCGGTGTCGGTGGCGACCATGTGGTACTGCCCGCGCATGAAGCCGGACGGCGTCGAGAGCGGCGTCCCGGAGGTGTATTCGAAGCTCTCGCCCGGCTCCAGCACCGGCTGTTCGCCGATAACGCCATCGCCATGCACGCGTTGGGTCAGGCCGCGGCCATCGGTGATGTACCAGGTGCGCTTCATCAGCTGCACGCTGCGCCGGCCCAGATTCTCGATGCTGACCCGGTAGGCCCAGACGTAATGGCTGCGTTCCGGCTCCGACTGGTCGGCCAGGTACAGCGCCTGGACGTCGACGCGCACATCGGCGGTGGTGGCGGAAAACGGGTTGCCGCGGGGCTTGGCCATGGCCTCACCCTCGGCCCGGCTGCGGCGCGACGCAAGCACAAGGCGTCGGGGCGGTTTGCTGCATGGTTGACTTTCCTCCGCCCCCAGCTTGGCACGGCTCGGGGGCGGCCGGCTACCGGCGCGCCGTAACCCTCCGTTGCACGATGCCCCGGCGGCGCCTTGTTCCGGCCGCGGTGCCGACGCGGGCGACGGCCAATCTCATAACTGCGCTCGAACCCAACAGGAGGATCAGATGCGCACTACCTTCAAGTCCACCCTCGCCACCACTTGCCTGACCATGGGCCTCACCATGGGCCTCACCTTGGGCCTGGCCCTCTCTCCGGCCTTCGCCGTTGAAAGCGGCAAGCGCGCCGCCGCCCCGGCGCCGGCCGCCGCCCCGGCGGTGACGCCCAGCACCGCCCCAGTGCGGGCCCATGTGGCTGCCCCCGGGACGACCCCCGTGACGCCCCCCGTGACAACCCCCGTCGCGGCCACGCCTGCCGCCACGCCGCACCGGCACCAGGCCGAGCGGCACGCGGTGAGCACGCCCCGGGCCGCGCATCGTACCGGCCATGCCACCGCGGCCACCCCGCCGGCGGGGACCTCGGCGACCCCGGCGGCCACCCCGGCCCCGGTCCGGACCAACTGAGCCGAAGGGTAGCCCGCGTCCGGCCCGCTTGAGCGGGACCGGGCCGGGTGCCCCCGCCGCTGCCACCCCTCCCCCGGCAGCGGCGGGGGACTTCCCTTACGTCTTCGTCACATTTTTACAGTCGTTTTACGCCCGTCCAAAGTGACGGATTGACGCACCGCAAGGCGTCATGGGCAATTCCCCGGCAGTCACGCGCCAGACAAGGCCACCCGAGGGAGACCACAACCATGACGGACGACACGCTGATCGCCGTTAAGCCCGACATCGCCGCCCATGCGCATGTCGACGCCGCCCGCCGCACCGCCATGGTCGAGGCCGCGACGAAGGACCCCGAGGGTTTCTGGCGCGACCAGTCCAAGCGCATCGCCTGGATGACGCCGCCGACGAAGATCAAGAACACCAGCTTTACGGGTAACGTCTCCATCAAGTGGTTCGAGGATGGCATCCTCAACGCCTCGGTCTCCTGCCTCGACCGGCATGTGGAAGCCGGGCGCGGCGACACGGTCGCGATCATCTGGGAAGGCGACGACCCCAATAGCGACGCCCGCTACACCTACCGCCAGCTGCTGGAGGAAACCTGCAAGCTGGCCAACGCCATGAAGGCGCTGGGGGTGAAGAAGGGCGACCGGGTCTGCATCTACCTGCCGATGATCGTGGAAGCGGCCGTCGCCATGCTGGCCTGCGCCCGCATCGGCGCCATCCACAGCATCGTCTTCGGCGGGTTCTCGCCGGACAGCCTGTCCAGCCGCATCCAGGACAGCGACTGCGTCATGCTGATCACCGCCGATGAAGGCCGCCGCGGCGGCCGCAAGGTGGCGCTGAAGACCAATGCCGATGAGGCGCTGAAGAGCTGCCCCTCCATCAAGTCGGTCATTGTGGCGAAGAACACCGGCAGCCATGTCGCCATGCAGGCCGGCCGCGACCACGCCTGGGCCGATGTGGTGACGCCGGCCAGCGCCACCTGCGCGCCGGAGCCGATGACCGCCGAGGACCCGCTGTTCATCCTCTACACGTCCGGCTCCACCGGCAAGCCGAAGGGCGTGCTGCACACCACCGGCGGCTACATGGTCTGGGCCAGCTACACCCATGAATACGTCTTCGACTACAAACCCGGCGAGATCTACTGGTGCACCGCCGATGTCGGCTGGGTGACCGGGCACAGCTACATCGTCTATGGGCCACTCGCCAACGGCGCCACCAGCCTGATGTTCGAGGGCGTGCCGAACTACCCGGACAACAGCCGGTTCTGGCAGGTGGTGGACAAGCACAAGGTCAACATCTTCTACACCGCCCCCACCGCCATCCGCGCCCTGATGCGCGACGGCGAGGCGCCGGTGAAGAAGTGGAGCCGCAAGTCGCTGCGCATCCTCGGTTCCGTCGGCGAACCGATCAATCCCGAGGCCTGGCTGTGGTACTACCGCGTGGTCGGCGACACCCGCTGCCCGATCGTGGATACCTGGTGGCAGACCGAAACCGGCGGCATTCTGATCTCCCCGCTGCCGGGCGCGGTGGCGCAGAAGCCGGGTTCCGCCACGCTGCCGCTGCCGGGCGTGTTCCCGGCGCTGGTGGATGGCGAGGGCAAGTTCCTGGACGGCGCCACCGAGGGCAACCTGGTGCTGACCGACAGCTGGCCGGGCATGATGCGCACGGTCTATGGCGACCACGAACGCTTCATCCAGACCTACTTCTCCACGTTTCCCGGCACCTATTTCACCGGCGACGGCGCCCGCCGCGACGCGGATGGCTACTTCTGGATCACCGGGCGCGTGGATGACGTGATCAACGTGAGCGGCCACCGCATGGGCACCGCCGAGGTGGAAAGCGCGCTGGTCGCCCACCCCAAGGTGGCGGAAGCCGCCGTGGTCGGCATGCCGCATGAGCTGAAGGGCCAGGGCATCTACTGCTACGTCACGCTGAAGACCGGCGAGGAGCCGACCGAGGCACTGAAGAAGGAGCTGGTGGCCTGGGTGCGGAAGGAAATCGGCCCCATCGCCAGCCCGGACGTGATCCAGTGGGCGCCGGGCCTGCCGAAGACACGCTCCGGTAAAATCATGCGCCGCATCCTGCGCAAGATCGCCGCCAACGAGGTGGACGGGCTGGGCGATACCTCGACGCTGGCCGACCCCAGCGTGGTGGAGGAGCTGGTCAGCAACCGCGTTGGCTGAGCCGCCCGATGGCCGGAGGGGCGCAGGCCCCGGAGGGCTGAATCGGCCGGCCGCACCGCCCGATGGCCGGAGGGGCGCAGGCTCCGGAGGGCTGAATCGGCCGGCCGCACCGCCCGATGGCCGGAGGGGCGCAGGCCCCGGAGGGCTGAATCGGTCGGCCGCACCGCCCGATGGCCGGAGGGGCGCAGGCCCCGGAGGGCTGAATCGGTCGGCAGAGCTCTTCGTCATCGGCGCCGGCCCGGCCGGGCTGATGGCGGCGGAGGTGCTGGCCCAGGCCGGCGCCGCCGTGACCGTCTTCGACCACCTGCCCAGCCCGGCGCGCAAGCTGCTGATGGCCGGGCGGGGCGGGCTGAACCTGACCCATTCCGAGCCGCTGGAGGCGCTGCTTTCCCGCTACGGCAGCGCGCGGCGGGCGCTGGAACCGGCGATCCGTGCCTTTCCGCCGGAAGGGCTGCGGGCCTGGGCCGATGCGCTGGGCGCCGGGACCTTCGTTGGGTCCTCCGGCCGGGTCTTCCCCCGGGCACTGAAGGCCTCACCGTTGCTGCGCGCCTGGCTGGCGCGGCTGGCTTCGCTGGGGGTGCAGCTGCGCCCGCGCGCGCGCTGGCAGGGCTTTGCCCCCGATGGCGCGCTGCTGGTCAATGGCGAAGCCCTGCGTCCCGCCGCCACCATCCTGGCCCTCGGCGGTGCATCCTGGCCACGACTGGGCAGCGACGGCGCCTGGCCCGCGCTGCTGCCGGGCTGCCAGGTGGCGCCGCTGCGGCCCGCCAATATGGGTTTTTCGGTTTCCTGGTCGGCGCAGATGGCCGCCCATGCCGGCCTACCGCTGAAGCGCATCGCCGCCAGTTTCGGCAACACCACCCTGCGCGGCGAGGCGATGCTGACCGCGACAGGCATCGAGGGCGGGGTGATCTATGCGCTCTCGGCCGCGCTGCGGGACGCCATCGCGGCGGATGGCGCGCAAACGCTGTGGCTGGACCTGCGCCCGGACCTGGACGCCACCGCCTTGGCCCAGAAGCTCGGCGCCTCCGCTGCCTCCGTCAGCACCAGGCTGCGCAAGGCCGGACTGGCGCCGCCCGCCGTGGCCCTGGTGCAGGAAGCGCTGCATGCCGGCGCCGGGCGCGGCGACCTGGCCGCGCTGGTCAAGGCCGTGCCGGTCACCCTGCAGGCACCGCAATCCCTGGCCCGTGCCATCTCCACCGCCGGCGGCCTGGCCTGGACCGAGTTGGACGCCGGCTTCATGCTGCGCCGCTACCCCGGCGTCTTCGCCTGCGGCGAGATGCTGGACTGGGAAGCCCCGACCGGCGGCTACCTGCTGCAGGCCTGCTTCGCCACTGCGGCCACCGCTGCCCAGGGGGCGCTGGCCTATCTTGCTGCCCGCACCGCCTACACCACGGAATCTACTCACGCTGAATAAATGTGAGCGGATTCCGTGCTGTAGCTTCAAAAGATTGCTGGGCGATCTTCGCTGCGATGGAATCGTCTGAACCCATTTCTTGATGTCGATTCAATGATTTCTGGATCACTGCCTGCCCCGCCCGGGTTGTAACGGCTGGCGCCCTGGCGCGACATGGCGGCAGCGCCACCGGAGCCAGCCCATGCCCATCGCCAACCGCCTTGTCGCCGGGGGCCTCGCCGGTGCCCTGGCGGTGCCCTGCTTCCACCAGCCGGTCGCGGCCATCCTGGGTGCGCTGGAATTCTTCCCCGCCCCGGCCTTCGCGCTGCCTGGGCTGTGGCGCGGCATGGCCTTTTCCATGCTGTGGGGGCTGCTGTTCCTCTGGCTGCGGCCGCGCCTGCACCGCCTGCCGCTGGCCCTGGCCGGGGCGCTGTACGGCGCCACGGTGCCCATTGCCTACCTGTTCTTTGTCATGGCGCCCTGGCGTGGCGCCGCCATTGCCTTCGGCATGCCGCCGCATCTGATCTTCGCGGTCATCGTCGCCCATGCCGCCTTCGGCTTCGGCATCGCCGCCTGGCTGGTGCTGCTGCGGGCCGGGCTGCTCGGCTCCTGGCTGGCGCGCGGCGCGGAATAGCGCAAGACTATCCGGGCGAGGGCCGCGAAAGGCCCCCTGGAGGAAGCCTCATGGCCATCAGCTTCAGCCCCGTCCACCCGGTCTTCGCCGCGGAATGCCAGGGCGTGGACATCAGCCGCCCCTTGTCCGCCGAGGACCGTCGCGCCATCGAGCAGGCGATGGACCAGTATGGCGTGCTGGTGTTCCGCCAGGGCACGCCGCTGACCACCGAGCAGCAGCTGGCCTTCACCACCAGCTTCGGCCCGATCGAGCCGCCCTATACGCAGATCCGCTCGGTCGAGGGCACCCGGCTGGACAACCCCGCGCTGTCGGATATCTCCAACCTGGCGCCGGGCGGCAAGATCATGGCGCGGGACGACCGCAAGCGGCTGTTCGGCCTGGGCAACATGCTGTGGCACAGCGACAGCAGCTACAAGGAAACCCCGGCCAAGTGGTCGCTGCTCTCGGCGCATGTGATCCCGCCGGAGGGCGCGGATACCGAGATTGCCGACATGCGCGCCGGCTGGGACATGCTGGATGCGCGGACCAAGGCACAGGTGCGCGACCTGGTCTGCGAGCACAGCCGCATCTTCAGCAAGGGCGCGCTGGGCTTCGGCTTCACCGAGCAGGAGCTGCGCGACTTCGCGCCGGTACGGCAGCCGCTGGTACGCCGCCACCCCGGCAGCGGGCGGCTGTCGCTGTTCCTGTCCTCCCACAATGGCCGCATTGTCGGCATGCCGGTGCCGGAAGCGATGATGCTGCTGCGCGAGCTGACCGAGCATGCGACGCAGCGCGCCTTCGTCTATTCGCACAAGTGGCGGGTGGGCGACCTGCTGGTGTGGGACAACCGCTGCACCATGCACCGGGCGCGCCCCTTCGACGACGCGGCCTATCCGCGCGACATGCGCCGCACCACGCTGGCCGGCGAAGCCGCCGTGGCCGTGGCGTTGGCGGCAGAATAGGACGCCGACGCGGCCGATTCACGCCCCACGGCGCCAGCGCCTCGGGCGATCAGGCGCTGGTTCGGGTGGCTGATTCACGCCCCGCGGCCCAAGCGCCTTGGGCGATCCGGCGCTACTCCACCCGGATATTCGCCCGCCGCACCACCGGCAGCCAGCGCTGGATATCCTGCTGCAAATGGTCGGCGAAGGCCTCCGGGCTGGCGCTCGGCTCCACCTCCAGCCCGGCCTCCTCCAGCTTGCGGCGGGCTTCCGCCTCCGCCAGCGTCGCGTTAAGCGCGGCGTGCAGCCGCAGCACCCGCGCCGGCGCGGTGCCGCCGGTGGCCAGCAGCCCATACCAATTGCTGGCCAGTATCTCGGGGAAGCCGGCCTCGGCGGCGGTGGGCAGGTCCGGCATCACAGCGCTGCGCCTTTCGCCCGCCAGCGCGATGGCGCGCAGCTGCCCAGCCCGCAGCTGCGGCAGCAGCGGTGCCAGCACATTGGGGTAGAGCTGCACGCGGCCCTGCAACAGGTCGCTGAGCACCGGGCCGGAGCCGCGATAGGGCACGTGGTCGACCTCGGCGCCGAAGACCTGGGCCAGCATTTCCCCCAGTGCGTGGCCGGTGGTGCCGACGCCCGATGTCGCCAGTCGCAGCGGTGGCTGCGCCGCCAGCATCACCCGCTTCAGCCCCGCCAGGTCGGTGGCCAGTACGGCCGGGTTCACCAGAATGGCGATGGCCGCGGTGCCCGCCAGCCCAACGGGCGCGAAGCCGGTGCCGGGATCATAGGGCAGGTGGGCGCGGATCAGGTGGTTCAGGGTGAAGCCGCCGCCGCCCAGCAGCACGGTGTGGCCATCCGGCGCGGCGCGGGCCACCACCTCGGCACCGATCACGCCGGAAGCGCCGGAGCGGTTCTCCACCACCACCGGCTGCCCCAGCCGCTGGCCCATGCCATGGGCGATGATGCGGCCGATCAGGTCGTTGCTGCCGCCGGGCGGCAGCGGGATCACCAGGCGAATGGCACGGTCCGGAAACTCCGCCCGCGCGGGCATTGCCAGCAGCAGCAGGGCGCACAGCAGCAGCCGCATCGCCATCCTCCCTCGGTTCTTCGGGGCAGGATGGCAGCTTGAGCCTGATCGGCCAGGGGGAATCGCTTCAGGCGACGCGCCAGGGGACGCGCCAGGGGACGCGCCGCACCGCGGGCGCACCGGTCCAGGCGGTTGCGGACCGCGGCGCTGGCCGCAAGGGCTGCCCTGACCCGGACCCGCGAAGCCCGCCGCTACAGGCTGATGCCGCCATCCACATGCAACACCTGGCCGGTGATGTAGCCGGCCGCCGGCGAGGCGAAGAAGGCCACCGCCGCCGCCACATCGGCCGGCAGCCCCAGCCGCTGCAATGGAATGCGCGCGATCCGTTCGGCAAAGGCCGCCGGCGTCATCGCCGCATGCGCGCCGGGGTCCTTGCGGGTGAAGCCCGGCGCCACCGCGTTCACGGTGATCCCGGGCGCCCATTCTATCGCCAGCACTTTTACGAGTGCCTCCAGCGCCGCCTTGGCCGCAGCGCTGGCCGGGAACAGCGGCGTTTCCAGCCGGAACACATGGGCGACGAAGCTGCTGACGGCGACGAAGCGCGGGTCCCGCCCCGCCGCCAGATGCGGCTGCGCCGCCTGGGCGAGCCGAAAATTGGCGAAGGCGATGCCATCCATGCTGGCGGCGAAACCGGCATCGGTCAGGCTGGCCACCGGCGTGCGGTCGGCGAAGCCGGCATTGCTGACCACCACGTCCAGGCCGCCCAGCGCCGCGACGCTGTCCGCCACCAGCCGGGCCGGGGTTTCCGCCACGGCCAGGTCGCCCAGCAGCACATGTGCGGTGGCGCCCAGCGCGCGGGCTTCGGCCGCCAGCGCCTCGGCCCCCGCCTGGTTCTTCCGCGTATGCACCACCAGCGCAACGCCAGGCGCCGCCAGGGCGCGAACACAGCCGGCGCCAATGCCGCTGGCCGCGCCGGTTATCAGAATTCTGCGCTCCGTCATCGCCCTGCCGCCCCCAATGCGTGCCAAACTGTCACCGGGCGGCAACGACCGCCTGGAACACGATAAGCTCGGAGGATATCCCATGACCTCGCTTTCCCGTCGCCTGCTGTTCGGAGCCGGCGCGCTGCTGGCCGCCACCGGCGCCCGCCGCGCCGCCGCCCAGGGCACCACCGCTGCCCCTGCCCCTGGCCCCGCCTGGTCGCCGCCCGCCGCGGCGCAGCGCTGCCCCTCCCGCTGGGGTGCCGCCGACCGGCGCGGTGCAATGAACCTGATGACCCCCGAACGCGCGCGCAGCGCCGCCGGGCTGATCCGCACCGGCGAGATCGTCGAGCTTGGCCAGGTGCTCTCGCCCAGCATGCCGCTGAATCCCGGCCGGCAGTATTCGCTGACCACCAAGCAGACCGCGCGCAACCCGGGGCCGAACAACCGCCACGGCAACGAGGAGATCATGACCGGCGAGTTCGGCCAGATCGGCACGCAGTTCGACATGTTCCCGCACCAGACCATCGGCGAGCACATGTACAACTGCGTTGATGCCAACAGCATCACCACGCGCAGCGGCTTCCGCGAGATGGGGGTCGAGACGGTCGGCACCATCTTCACCCGCGGGCTGCTGCTGGACATCGCGGCGCTGAAGGGCGTGCCGATGCTGGCGGATGACTACGAGATCACGGTGGCCGATGTGGAGGCGGCGCAGCGGCGGCAGAACGTGCAGATCCGCGAGGGCGACGCGGTGATCTTCCACACCGGCTACGGCAAGCTCTGGGGCGTGGACAACGCCCGCTATGTCCGCGGCAACCCAGGGCTCGGCATCGCCGCCGGCGAGTATGTCTGCGCGAAGAACCCGATCCTGATGGGCGCCGACACCCCGCCGGTGGAGATCAGCCCCTCCCGCCCCGGCGCCAACCTGCCGGTGCACCAGATCGCCCTGGTGGTGAACGGCGTGCACCTGCTGGAGAACATGAAGCTGGACGTGCTGGCCACCAAGGGGCGCAGCGAATTCGCCCTGATGGTGCAGCCGCTGAAGCTGCAGGGCGCCACCGGCTCCACCGTGGCGCCCTCGGCGCTGCTGTAGCGCTGGCGCCGGCAGGCCAGACACCGGCTTGCCGGCCCGCCCGGCTCCCCGCATCCTGCGGCCACAAGAAGCGGGGAGCGAACGGGCATGCTGACGGTACTTGAGCCGGAAGGCCTCTATCCGGATACCAAATTGGACCAGGACATCCTGGGCCCAAGCGTGCGGCTGCTGCAGGGCAATGCCAAGGCCAGCATCGCGGAGCTGCCGGACAGCCTGCTGGCCGAGGTCGAGGGGCTGATGACGCTGCGCATGGCGGTGCCGGCCGACCAGATCGCCCGCTTCCCCAAGCTGCGCGTCATCGTCCGCATGGGCGTGGGCTATGACCGGGTGGACCGCGTCGCCGCCGCCGCGCGCGGCATCAAGGTGTGCAATGTGCCGGACTACGGCACCATGGAGGTGGCGGAGTTCGCCGTGCTGCTGGCGCTGAGCCTGCGGCGTGGCCTGATCCTGTACCACGATACCCAGCGCGGCCCCGACCCGGCCGGCTGGGCCAAGATCGAATCGCCGCTGCACCGGCGCCAGCAGACCCAGACCTTCGGCATCCTGGGGCTGGGCCGCATCGGCACCGCCGCCGCGCTGCGGGCCAAGGCCTTTGGGTATCGCGTGGTGTTCTTCGACCCCGCGCTGCCGAACGGCTGGGACCGGGCCGTGGGCATCGAGCGGGCGCCGAGCCTGGAGGCGCTGCTGGCGCAATCCGACGTGCTGAGCATCCACACGCCCCTGACCCGCCACACCCGCGACCTGATCGGCGAGCGCGAGCTGCGGCTGATGCCCAAGGGCAGCGTGCTGGTGAACACCGCGCGCGGGCCGATCGTGCAGATCGACGCGCTGGAGAAGGTGCTGCGCGACACCCACCTGGCCGGCGCCGGGCTGGACGTGATCCCGGTGGAGCCGCCGGTGGCGCCGGTCCCCGGGCTGCTCCAGGCCTACCGCAACCGTGAACCCTGGCTTGCCGGGCGCCTGGTCATCACCCCGCATATCGCCTTCCACACGCCGGAGGCTTGGGACGACATCCGCCGCCTGGGGGTGGAGACCATGCGCGATGTGCTGGTGCGCGGCCTGGAGACCAACGTGATCCCGTCCGAGAGCGACTGATCGGGCCTGCCGGGGCGGGGCGGTGCGAACGAACCGCGCTGTCCTGGCGTTCACGTGGCGCCATGCTGGCCTGGGGCCGGCTGGCGCGTTAGCCTCAGCGCTGACAACCCAGACCGGATCGGGAGAATGCCATGCAACGCCGTGCGCTGCTCGCCAGCCCCCTGCTTGCCGCCCCCATGCTGAGTGAGGCGACGGCCCAGCCGGCCCAGGGCCTGGTGACCGAGGAGTCCATGATCCCCTCCGGCGAGCCGGGGCTGGAGCTGTTCCTCCGCAACAAGCGCCCGGCCTCGCTCAGCGCCTTCACGCCCGGGCGCACGCTGCTGTTCGTGCATGGCGCCACCTACCCGGCCAGCACGGCGTTTGACCTGCCCTTGGGTGGGCAGAGCTGGATGGACTACATCGCCGGCCGCGGCTTCGACGTATGGCTGATGGACCTGCCCGGCTATGGCCGCAGCACCCGCTGGCCGGAGATGAGCCAGCCCGCCGCCGGCAACCCTCCACTCGGCAAGGGCGAGGCCGCGGTCGCCGCCATCGCCGCCGCGGCCGCGCATATCCGGGCCAAGCGCGGCCTGGCCAAGCTCACCTGCATGGGCTGGTCGCGCGGCACCTCCCTGATGGGTCGCTACGCCGCCGACAACGCCAGCCTGGTGGAACGCCTGGTGCTCTACGCGCCGGTCTGGCTGCGCAGCACCGCCAGCCTGACCGACAACGGCCAGCCGCTGGGCGCCTATCGCACCGTTACCCAGGCGCAGGCGCGCGAGCGCTGGCTGACCGGCGTACCCGAGGACAAGAAGGCCGGGCTGATCCCGGCCGGCTGGTTCGAGCATTGGGCCGGCGTGACCTGGGCGACCGACCCCGAGGGCCAGCGCCAGAACCCGCCAGTGCTGCGCGCGCCCAATGGCAGCGCCGCCGATGGCCGTGAATACTGGTCGGCCGGACGGCCCTTCTACGACCCCGCCAAGATCACCGCGCCGACCATGCTGGTGCTGGCCGAATGGGACCAGGACACGCCGCCCTACATGGCCAGCACGCTGTTCCCGTTGCTGAGGAACAGCCCGGGCAAGCGCCTGGAATTGCTGGGCGAGGGGACGCACACGATCTGCATGGAACGCAACCGTGGGGCATTGTTCCGCGCGGTGCAGGTGTTCCTGGAGGAAGCCTCCGCCTGAGCCGCGCCTTGGCTTGACACCGCGTGCTGCCGCGCCAAGGCTTCCCCGAGAAATCAAAGGGGAAAGCCATGGCCGGCAGCGACCAGACCAAGAAGCACTTCCGCCTGCGCAGCCAGCGCTGGTTCGACGACCCGGAAGACCCGGGGATGACCGCGCTCTACGTCGAGCGCATGCTGAACTACGGCTTCACCCGGGCCGAATTGCAATCCGGCCGGCCGATCATCGGCATCGCCCAGACCGGCAGTGACATCGCCCCCTGCAACCGCCACCACATCGAACTGGCCGAGCGGACCAAGCAGGGCATCCGCGATGCCGGCGGCATTCCGCTGGAATTCCCGATCCACCCGATCCAGGAGACCGGCAAGCGGCCGACCGCGGCGAATGACCGCAACCTGGCCTATCTCAGCCTGGTGGAGGTGCTGCACGGCTATCCCCTCGATGGCGTGGTGCTGACCACCGGCTGCGACAAGACCACGCCGGCCTGCCTGATGGGCGCGGCGACGATGAACATCCCGGCCATCGTGCTGAGTGGCGGCCCGATGCTGGACGGCCACTACCAGGGCCGCCTGACGGGGTCCGGCACCATCGTCTGGGAAGCCCGCAAGATGCTGGCGCGCGGCGAGCTGGACTATGACGGCTTCATGGAGCTGGTCGCGTCGTCCGCCACGTCGGTGGGGCACTGCAACACCATGGGCACCGCGCTTTCCATGAACAGCATGGCCGAGGCACTGGGCATGAGCCTGCCCGGCTGCGCCGCCATCCCCGGCCCCTACCGGGAGCGCGGCCAGATGGCCTATGCAACGGGCAAGCGCATCGTCGACATGGTGCACGAGAACCTGCGCCCGTCCGACATCATGACCCGCGCGGCCTTCGAGAACGCGATCCTCGCCGCCAGCGCCATCGGGGCTTCCACCAACTGCCCGCCGCACATCATCGCCATTGCCCGCCACATGGGCGTGGCGCTGGAGATCGAGGACTGGGACAGGATCGGCCACGACATTCCGCTGCTGGTGGACTGCCAGCCGGCCGGGCGCTTCCTGGGCGAGAGTTTTCATCGGGCTGGCGGCGTGCCGGCGGTGATGCATGAACTGCTGAAGGCCGGCGTGCTGCGTGGCGACGCGAAGACCGTCAACGGCCGGACCATGGCGGAGAATGTCGCTGATGTCGCGCATGTCGACCGTGAGGTGATCCGCGCCTACGACACCCCGATGAAGCCGCATGCCGGCTTCGCCATCCTGCACGGCAATATTTTTGACAGTGCGGTGATGAAGGTCAGCGTCATCGACAAGGCGTTCCAGGAACGCTTCCTGTCAGACCCGCAGGGCGTCTTCACCGGCAAGGTCGTGGTGTTCGAGGGGCCGGAGGACTACCACGACCGCATCGAGGACCCCTCCCTCGGCATCGACGACCATACCGTGCTGGTGATCCGCAATTGCGGCCCGGTGGGCTACCCCGGTTCCGCCGAGGTGGTGAACATGCAGCCGCCGGCTAGCCTGCTGAAGCACGGCATCGACAGCCTGCCCACCATGGGCGATGGCCGGCAGTCCGGCACCTCCGCCTCGCCCTCCATCCTCAACGTCTCGCCGGAAGCGGCGGTGGGTGGCGGCCTGGCACTGCTGAAGTCGGGCGACCCGATCCGCATCGACCTCAACACCCGGCGGGTGGACGTGCTGATCCCCGAGGCCGAGCTGGCCGCGCGCCGCGCCGCCTGGGTAAAGCCGGCGCTGGTGCACAAGACGCCGTGGGAGGAAATCCAGCGCGGCATCGTCGGGCAACTCGGCACCGGCATGTGCCTGGAACCCGCGACAATGTACCTCAACATCCTGGAGACGCGCGGCGAGAGCCGGCACAATCATTAGCTGGCCCTACAGCACTATCCGCTCACGCTGAATCAGCGTGAGCGGATAGTGCTGTAGCTTCAATAAGTTGCAGAGCAAGAAATCCGTTCTGATGATTCCATCAGAACGGATATTGCTCTAAGACGCGCCACGCCGAAGGCACGACTTCGGCGTGGCGCGGCGGCATCCACCGCCTTGGCTTACGCGCCATTTGGCGCAGCCGCCGTTCGGCGGCTCGGCCCGCCTGAGAGCGGGCCGCGCGTCCTGGCGCCGCCCTACGCCGGCCGCGCCACCCGCCGCACCGTGGCCAACAGGCTGTCCATCGCCGCCTGGAATTCCGGCCCGGGCAGGTAGCCATCGGTGTCGCCGGCGTGCTCCAAAAAGCGCTGCCACAGCGGGGTATGCATGGCCTGGCGAAAGCGATCATGCAGGCTCTGCACCGCCGCATCCGGCGTGGCCGATGGCACCACCCAGCCCTTCATGTTCTCGATCACCACGTCGAAGCCGAGTTCCCTGAGCGTCGGCGCATCCGGGTATTGCGGCGCGCGTTCGGCGCTGGCCACGGCGAGGACACGGATTTCGCCGGCATCGGCCATGCCGCGGAACTCCTCCGGATGGGCCGCGGCCAGGTCGATCTGTCGCGCCACCACCGCCTGCACGCTGGGCGCGCCGCCAGTGTAAGGCGAATGCACCATCTCCAGCCCGCGCGCCCGCTCCATCACCAAAAAGCCCGCATGCGGGATGCTGCCGATGCCGGACGTGCCGTAGCTGACCGAACCAGGCTGGCGCTTCGCCGCCTCCAGCACCTGCGCCATGCTGGTAAAGCGGCCCTTGGCGGAGGTAAAGAAGAACAGCCGCTGGCGCATCAGCCGCATGACCGCGCGGAAGTCGCGCTTGGGGTCGTAGGGCAGGTCGCGGAAGGCGGGCAGGCTGGTGCTTTCGGTGCCGCCGCCCATGAACAGGGTGTGGCCATCCCCCGGCTGCGCCGCCACGTATTGCGCCGCAATGGCGCCGCCCGCGCCCGGCTTGTTGCTGATGACCAGCGGCTGCGGGAACAACGGCGCGGCGGCCTCGCACACCGCGCGGCCGATCTGGTCCGCGCCGCCACCAGGCGCGAAGCCGATGATGCACTGGATCGGCCGGCTTGGCTGCCACCCCACCTGCGCCAGCGCGGGAGACGCCAACGCAGAAGCGCCGAGCGAGGCAAGCAGATGGCGGCGATGCAGCACGGTGGTTCCTCCGGTTCTTGCGCCGGAGGATAGGACCGGTTCAGCCGCCGAGCGAATAGAAACGTGCGGCGGTGCCGTGGAACAGCGCGGCGCGCTCATCGGCCGACCAGCCTGCCGTGACCCGCTTGTAGGCGTTCCACAGCGCGCCGTAGGAACAGGCGCCCTTGTCCACCGGGAAGTTGCTCTCGAACATGCAGCGCCCGGCGCCGAACACCTGCACGCACCATTCGATGTAGGGCCGCCAGGCCTCGGCAAGCTGCTCCGACGAGGGCGGCAGCTCCTGCCCATAGCAGTCGCAGTTGAACAGCCGCATGCCGAAGCCGCCGAGCTTGATGTGCACGTTCGGCAGCGCCGCCAACGCCTGCATGCTGGCGCGCCACTCGCGCATCACATGCGGCTGGCGGCTGTGGTAGGGGCCGATGTTGAGCGGACCACCGACATGGTCCAGCACAATTTTCGTAGATGGAAAGGCATCCGCCAGGTCGCGCAGTTCCGCCAGCTGCGTATGGAACATCCAGGCGTCGAAGGTCAGGCCCCGCGGCGCCAGGCAGGCAAAGCCCGCGCGGAAATCGGCGTCCAGCAGCAGGCCGGGCGGCGGGCTGGTAGAGCTGCCCTTGGCGGCAGGGTCCGGGTGCCAGGCGCTGCTGTGGCGCACGCCCTTGAAGCGCCCCTGCCCGGCAGCGACATGCGCCTCAAGCAGCGCAGCCGCCCGCGCGCCGGCGCGCAAGTCTACATGCCCGACAATGCCGAGCGCGGCCGGTCCGCTGTGGCTGGCGGCGGCGAAGGCGGTTTCGCCCAGCGGCGCTTCCAGCGGGTCGCCCGCGGTGCGGTAGCGCGCCTTGCATTCGATGAAGACGGTGCCAACCACGTTGTGGCCGCTCTCGGCGATATCGGCCAGCAGGTGCTCAGCGTGGTAGGGCTTGCCGTCGCGTTCCCACAGGTGGTGATGCGGGTCGATGATCGGCAGCGCCGGCTCGAGCGCCGGCTCGGGCCGCAGCGCCAGCCAGTCGGGGCGGATCGCCAGGTGCGGTGAGGGAGCTTGAGCCACGTTCAAGCCGCCTTGCGACGGAAGGCGTCGAGCGAGCCGGCGCGGATGAGTTCGCTCGGCAACTGGTGGCCGACGATGCGCTCCGCCATGCGCCCCACCTCTATAAGCGCGTCGAGATCGACGCCGGTGGCGATGCCCATTTCCTCGCACAGCAGCACCAATTCCTCGGTGCAGATATTCCCAGCAGCGCCCTTCTGGCCCGCGAAGGGACAGCCGCCCAGACCACCCACGGTGCTGTCAAACCGGTTCACGCCCATGCGCAGCCCCGCATGCGCATTGGCCACCGCCAGCCCGCGCGTGTCGTGCAGGTGCAGCGAAAGCCGCTGCTCCGGCCAGCGGCTGCGGACCTCGCCCAGCAGGCGTTCCACGCGAATGGGCGTGGCCCAGCCCATGGTATCCGCCAGCGAGATGATCGCCGGCTTGACGCCCGCTGCGTCGGCAATGGCGAAGCCATCGGTCAGCACGCGGATCACGTCGGCCGGGCTGATATCGCCCTGGTAGTTGCAGCCGAAGGCCGCCTGCACGGAAATGCGGCGGATCTCAATGCCGTGCGACAGATGCAGCGCCGCCTGCTTGCGTTGCGCCACCAGATTTTCAACATGGCTGCGGTTGAGGTTCTTCTGCGTGAAGGCCTCCGATGCCGTGGTGGTGATGCTGCCATAGAGCGAGAGCCGATCCCTATGCGCCAGCGCGCGCAGCAGCCCTTTGTCGTTGAACCACAGCCCCGTGTAGTGCACGCCGTCCTTCGGCCGGAAACCGCCGGCCACCGAATCGGCATCCGCCCAGCCCGGCACCAGCTTGGGATTGACGAAGCTGCACACCTGGATGTGCTTGAGGCCGGTTTCCGCCAGCGCCTCGATCAGCGCGATCTTGTCTGCGCTGCTGATCGGGCCAGGCTCGATCTGAAAGCCCTCGCGCGGGCCTTCCTCATGGATGTCAATGCTCTTGGGCAGGTCGGTCATGGCGGGGTTCCCTCAGGTCGGCAGGCGCAGGGCGCGTATGGTCGCTTCATCCTGGCGCATCAGCGCGAGCAGATCCGGCCCGCTGCGGAAGTCGATCTCGACATTCATCTCATCCAGCACCTGCTTCAGCGCGGCGGACTGCATCACTTGCGCCAAGGCGGCGCCCAGCCGTTGCTGCACCGGCGCCGGCAGCCCGGCCGGGCCGACGATACCGCGCCTGGTGCCGGAGACCACCTCGAACCCGTTCTCACGGAAGGTCGGCATGTCAGGCGCGAAGCGGGTGCGCTCCGCCAGTGTCACCGCCAGCGCCTGGCCCTGGCGTTCACGCAGCATGATCAGCACCTCCGACAACGGAAAAATCGCGGCGTCGATATGCCCGCCCAGCAGCTGCGTCTTGGCCGGCGCGCTGCCGGTGAAGGGCACCTGCACCAGCTCGATCCCGGCCTTGCGTTCCAACAGGGAGAGCGCGATCTGGTGCGCCGTGCCGATACCGGCATGCCCGACCGAAAGACCACGCCGCCGCGCCTGGGCGATGAAATCGGCGAAGTCGCGGAAGCTGCCGGGGCGGGCAACAATAGCCGATGGCTCCACCACCAGCCCGGCCAGCCAGGTGAAGCTATCGAACGTCACGATCGGCTTCGGCACCATCACCACATGCGCCGCCACCGAGTTGGTGATGATGCCAAGCATGTAGCCATCCGGCTGGCTCGCCGCCACTTCCGCCAGGCCGATATTGCCCGCGGCACCCGGCTTGTTCAGCACCACCACGCCGGGCTCACCGAGCGCCTGGTTCAACTGTTGCGCCAGCACGCGGGCGAAGTTGTCGCTGGGACCGCCGGCGTTGAACGGCAGCACCAACGAAAGCGGGCGTTCCGGCCAACCGGCGGCACGCGCCGGCCGCAGCGCCGCGGCGCCCGCCATGCCCAGCAGCAATGCCCTTCTCTGTGTCACGTCGGTTCCTCCGTGCAGAAAATTTCCCACATCCCGCGGCCGGGGGGAAGTGGTCAGCTTGCGCGCGCGGTGCCAGACTTGGCGCAACCACGGGAGAATGCGTCCGAGATGGCAAGGCTGCTGGAAGGGGTCCGCGTATTGGACCTCAGCAATATCATCGCCGGCCCCTTGGCCTCGCTGCAAATGGCGATGCTGGGGGCCGAGGTCATCAAGGTGGAAGTGCCCGGCAGCGGCGACCTGGCGCGCAAGCTGGGCGCCGACCTGGAACTCAGCAAGAAGCTGATGGGCACCAGCTTCCTGGCGATGAATGCCGGCAAGCGCAGCCTGACGCTGAACCTGAAGGATGCGCGCGGCAAGGCGCTGTTCCTGCGCCTGGTGGCCAAGGCCGACATCGTCTTCGAGAATTTCCGCCCCGGCGCCATGCAGCGCCTCGACCTGGGCTACGCGGAACTCAAGGCGGTGAACCCGCGCATCATCTACTGCGCAGTCTCCGGCTTCGGCCAGGAAGGCCCACTCAGTCAGCGCCCGAGCTACGACCAAATCATCCAGGGCTTTTCCGGGTTGATGAGCGTGACCGGCACCGCCGAAACCGCGCCGACCCGCGCCGGCTACGTGGTCTGTGACAGCATGGCCGCCATCGTCGCCGCCTTCGCCATGTCCTCAGCGCTGTATCGCCGCAGCGTCACCGGGGAGGGCGAGTGCATCGATGTGGCGATGCTGGACGCTACGCTGAGCACCATGGCGGCCTGGCCGGTTTCCAATTTCTACAATGCCGGCATCACGCCGAAGGCCATCGGCAACGAGAACCCGACCTCGTCACCCTCCGGCACGTTCCGTTGCGGCGAAGGCCAGATCAACATCGTCTGCAACGAGGAAAAGCAGTTTGACGCACTGTGCGAGGCGACGGGCGTCGCCTTCCGTGCCGACCCGCGCTTTGCCAATCGGCCGCAGCGCCTGGCCAACCGCGTGGCCCTGCGGGAGGTGTTGGAAGCCAAGCTGGCCGAGGCGAGCGCGCGTGAATGGGAAGCGCGGTTCAGCGCCGCCGGCGTGCCCTGCGGGCCGATCCTGACGCTGCCGGAGATGCTGGCGCATCCGCATATCGAAGCGCGCAGCGTGGTGCAGCATTTCCCTGATGCGCCGGGCGTGGACCGCGACATCGCCGTCACCCGCCCGGGCTTCCGCCTGGCCAGCGGCTTGCCGGGCGTGGCCTCGCCGCCGCCGCAGCTGGGCCAGGACACCAATGCCGTGCTGGGCGAACTCGGCCTGGACGCGGCCGATATCGCCGCGCTGCGCGAGCAGGGAGTGGTGTGATGCCCGAAATCATCGAGACCACCGTCTTCGCCACGCTGCCAGAAAACCTGCGCGCCGTGGTCGCCGATCCCCGCAGCGGCAGCGCCCGCCGCAATTCCCTGGAAGGCCCCAGCTTCGACCGCGACGGCAATCTGTGGTGCGTGGATACGCGCCTAGGCCGCCTGCACCGCATCTCCGCCAGCGGCCAGTGGGAGATGGCGCTGGAATATGATGGCGCGCCGAACGGGCTGAAGTTCCACCAGGACGGCCGCGCCTTCATCGCCGACCGCCGCCGCGGCCTGGTGGTCTTCGACCCCTCAACCGGCCGCGTGGAAACCTTGGTCGGCGGCCCCGCGCCGGGCGAAAGCTTCAAGGGGCTCAACGACCTGGTGTTCCACAGCAACGGCGATGTCTGCTTCACCGACCAGGGCCGCACCGGCCTGCAGGACCCGACCGGCCGCGTGTTCCGCTACAGCGCCGCCGGCAAGCTGGACTGCCTGATCAGCAACGCCCCCAGCCCGAACGGGCTGGTGTTCGACCGGCGCGAGACCGCGCTCTTCGTCGCCGTCACCCGCGCCAATGCGGTGTGGCGCATCGCCACGCACGACCCGACCGAGCAGCTCCGCACCGGCCTGTTCGTGCAGTTGCCGAGCGCTGGCCCCGATGGCCTGGCGCTGGACGAGGACGGCAACCTGGCCGTGGCCCACCCCACCGCCGGCGTGATCCGCCTCTACAATCGCTACGCCGAGGAGCTGGCCATCGTGAAGACCTGCAAGGGCCGCAGCACCGTCAACATCGCCTATGGCGGCGAAGACAATCGCAGCCTGTTCATCACTGAAGCCGAGAGCAGCACTATCCTGGTCGCGCGCATGCCTGTAGCCGGCAAGCGCATGTTCTCTCACCAGTAAGCGGGAGGCCAAGATGCCCGAGACCCAACGCCCCATCGCCGCGCTGCACCACCTGCTGGCGCTTGCCGGCCTGCATGGCGACGTCAGCTTCACCGGCGCCGACCCAGTGCTGCCCACGCGCTATCGGCTGGGCGCCGCCGGTGCCGCCTCGCTCGCCGCCGTGGGTGTCGCCGCCAATGCGCTGTGGTCGCTGCGCCACCCCGCGCAGCAGCTCAGCGTGGATGTCACCGAGGCCGTGGCCAGCCTGCGCGGCCACCAATACCTGCTGCTGGATGGTGCCCCACCCGCGCATGAACGCGACCCGTTCAGCGGCTTCTACCCCACCGCAGATGGCCGCCACGTCTTCCTGCACTGCAATTTCCCGCATCTGCGGGACGCCAACATCAAGGCACTCGGCGTCGCCGCCGACCCCGCCGCGGTACGCGCCGCCGTGCTGACCCGCGCCGGCGAAGAATTGGAGACCGCCATCCATGAAGGCGGCGGCGTGGCGTCTTTCGTCCGCTCGCCGGAGGAATGGGCGGCGCACCCGCACAACGCCGCCGTGGCCAGCCTGCCAGTGATCGAGATCGAGCGCATCGGCGATGCCCCGGTGCAGCCGCTGCCCGTCGCTGACCGCCCGCTGGGTGGCATCCGCGCTCTGGACATGACCCGCGTCATCGCCGGGCCGGTGGCCTGCCGCACGCTGGCGGAACACGGCGCCGACGTGCTGAAGATTAGCCGCCGCGACCTGCCCGGCGCGGGCATGCTGGATATCGACACCGGCATCGGCAAGCGCAGCACCTACCTGGACCTGCGCGAGGCCGACCAGGCCGACAAGCTCCGCGCCCTGGTGCGGGAGGCCGATGTCTTCATCCAGAGCTATCGCCCAGGCACCCTGGCCCGGCGCGGCCTGGGCTTCGAGGAACTGGCCGCCATGCGCCCCGGCCTGGTGATGGCGACGCTCTCGGCCTGGGGTCGCGTCGGACCCTGGAGCCAGCGGCGCGGCTACGACACCATCGTGCAGAGCGCCACCGGCATCGCCCATGCCACGGGCAAGCCAGGCGCGCCCGCGCTGCTGCCCTGTGCCGCCATCGACTATATCAGCGGCAACCTGATGGCCTTCGGCACCATGGTCGCGTTGCATCGCCGCGCCACCATCGGCGGCTCCTGGCTGGTACGGGTCTCGCTGGCCGGCATCGGCCACTGGATGCGCGCGCAGGGGCTTATCGACGCCGAAGCCGCCGCGCACATGCCCGGCGACCTGCCGGACAAGGCCGCCGCTGCCATGATGGATGTGGAGATCCCCGGCCCACTGGGCTTGCTGCGCTGCATGCGCTCGCCGCTGCGGATGAGCGCCACGCCACCGCGCCCGACCCTGCCGCCGGTGCCGCTGGGCACCCATGCGCCGGAGTGGCTGCCGCGTGCTTGACCGCCGCACCCTGCTGGCCGGGGCCGCGCTGCTTGCGGCGCCCGCGCGGGCGCAGTCCTGGCCAGACCATCCCATCCGGCTGGTGGTGCCCTTCGCCCCCGGCGGCAATGTGGACAAGATCGCCCGCTTGTTGGCCCCAATATGGTCTGAAAGGCTGCGCCAGCCCTGCGTGGTGGAAAACCGCGCCGGCGCCGGTGGCAGCCTGGCCGCCGGCCTGGTCGCCCAGGCGCGGCCGGATGGCTACACGCTGCTGGTCGGCTCCGACGGCGCGCTGCTGCTGGACCCCAAGGCGGCGGATGGGTTGCAGGACCCGCTGAAGATCTTCGCCCCCATCGGGCTGATGAGCCGCTCGCATTCCGCCGTGATGGTGCCGCCGCGCGGGCCGGCCACGTTGGCCGAGTTCATCGCGCGCGCCAAGGCCCGCCCCGGCCAGCTCAGCGCCGGGCATCCCGGCGTCGGCACCTCCGGCCAGGTGGCGCTGCACCAGCTCAGCCGTCTCGCGGGGATCGAGCTGGTGGAGGTGGCCTATCGCGGCGGCGGCGAGGCCCTGGCCGATGTGATGGCCGGCAATATCGACGCCCTGTTCACCGAGCTTTCCACCCTGCTGCCGCTGGCCCAGCCGGGCGGCGGGCGCATCCTGGCCATCGCCGCGGCGCAGCGCGTCGGCGTGGCCGCGGCGGTACCCAGCTTCACCGAACTCGGCTTTCCCGGCCTGGTGGAAGGCGCCTTCGTCGGCCTGGTGGCGCCACTCGGCACGCCGCAGCCAGTGCTGGAGGCCCTGGCGCGGACCCTGGCCGCCAGCGTCACCGCCCCCGGCATGGCGGAGGAGTACGCCCGCCTGGCCATCGAGCCACCCACGCCGGAACAGGCCACCCCTGCCGGCCTGCGCGCCTTCCTTATTCAGCGGCTGGCGCGCGCCCGCGGCGGCTGAGCGGCACCACGGCGAAGAGCGCCGCCGCCACCGCCATCAGCGCCGCCAGCGGGCCGAATCCGGCAAAGCCCTGCGCCGCCATCATCCAGCCCCCCAGGGAAGCAGCGCCGAGCCAGCCGAAGCTGGCGGCGGTGACGTTCAGCCCCAACACGGTGCCGCGCACCGCCTCCGGCACATTCGCCAGGGAGGCCATCAGCGCCGGCCTGGCCATGGAGGTGACGAAGACATAGCCGAAGCCCAACCCCACCGAGGTCGCCAGCCCAGGCGTGTAGCGGAACAGCGGCAGCGCCATGCAGGCGGAACCGAGCATGGCCCCGGCAAACGTAAAAAGCCGGTTGGGCAGCCGGTCCGCCAATTGCCCGCCGACCAGGGTGCCCAGGATATTGCCAGCGGCGAACAGTGCCAGCGGCAGCGCCACCGCGCCCAGGGAAAGCGCGTAGGTCACCTGCAAGAACGTGGCGAAGTACACCGCGGTCAGCGCGTAGCAGATGCGCTCCGCCATCCCCATCAGCAGCAGCCGCAGCATCGGGCCAGAAAGCGCGGCGCGATAGCTGGCGCCGCCGCCCTTGCCGCCGCGCCGCTCGCCGGCTGGGCGCCTGGTGGTGGCGAACAGCCCGGCCGCCGCCGCCAGCGCCAACGCCGCGACGCACAGGTTCACCCCGCGCCAGCCGATATAAACGCCAATCCACGCCGCCATTGGCACGCCGACCAGCAGTGTCAGGGATTGCCCGGCCATGACCCAGCCCAGCGCCCGGCCGCGCTGGCGGTCCTGCACGCGCGACGATGCCTCGGCCATGATGACACCCGTAAAAGCACCGGCGCAGCCGCCGCCCAGCGTCGCCCACAGCGCCACCACCCAGAAGCTTTGCGACAGCGCGACCATGACCATGCAGAAGGCCACGCCCAGCGGCCCGCCGATAAGGAAGGGCCGCCGGCCCAGCCGGTCCGACCCCGCGCCCGCGACCAGGGAGGCGATGCCCCAGGCGACCGAGGTTCCGGCCACCAGGTTTGCCACCAGCGGCAGGCTGGTCGTCAAATCCCGCGACATGTCCAGCAGGAAGGGCGCGCGCGAGGTGCCGGAGGAGGAGGCGGCGAACATGCCCAAGGCCGCGGCGGCAAGCAGGGCCCAGGGCATTTTCGGCGGGGCGGCAGGCATCGGCGCATGGGGCATGGCTCTGCTTAGCCCGCCCGGCGCCGCCGCCCAAATGCGCACCCCTTGCCGGCCCGCCCCGCGGCGTGGTCAGAAGCCCCGGTGAGAGGCCAAGGAGAGACCCCATGACGGATACCAAGATCGGCACCGGTGCCGAAGCCACTGCCGGCCAGCGCATTTCGGTGCACTACACCGGCTGGCTGTTCGATGAGAGCAAGCCGGAGAACAAGGGCAAGAAGTTCGACAGCTCGCGCGACCGCGGCCAGCCCTTCCAGTTCCAGCTTGGCGTCGGCCAGGTGATTGGCGGCTGGGACCAGGGCTTCGCCGGCATGAAGGTGGGCGGCACCCGCACGCTGGTGATCCCGCCGGAGCTGGGCTACGGCGCCCGCGGCGCCGGCGGCGTCATTCCGCCGAATGCCACGCTGATCTTCGAGGTCGAGCTGCTCGGCGTCGGCTGAGGCGTTTGGAGGAGGTCGGATGTCCTCCCCAAACCCACAGAAATAGATGAGGGGTTCGGGGAGAATACCTTCTCCCCGACCTTTTCCGGTTACTTGTAGACGAAGGCCGCGTCGTCCAGGCTGGTCTTCGGGAACTCGTCCTTTTCCGCCCAGTAGTCCTGGTTATGCTGCCATTCCGGCTTGTCGCCGCGCTTGGGCAGCAGGTGCATGCCGCGCATCAGGTAGCCCGGGTTGAAGTTCTCCGGGTCGATCCAAGGCAGGATCGGCATGTCCTTGTCCTCGGGCCGCAGCGCCACTTCCACTTGGCGCACGCCCTTCTGGTCCATGTGCTTCAGCAGCCGGCAGACGAAGTCGCCCACCAGGTCGGCCCGCAACGTCCAGCTGGCGCGGAAATAGCCGAACACCCAGGCCATGTTCGGAATGCCCGTGAACATCATGCCCCGGTAGGTCACGGTGTCATGGAAATCCAGCGGCTTGCCGTCGATCTCGAAGGCGATGTCGCCCAGCACGTTCAGGTGGAAGCCCGTCGCGGCCACGACGATATCGGCCTCGATCTCCTGCCCGCCCTTGGTCAGCACGCCCTTCGGCGTGAAGCGCTCGATCTCGTCGGTGACCACGCTGGCCTTGCCCGAGGCGATGCCCTGGAACAGGTCGCCATCGGGGATGAAGGCGATGCGCTGGCGCCATGGCCGGTAGCTGGGCGTGAAGTGCTTGTCGATGTCGTAGTCGGGGCCGAGGTAGCTGCGGACCACGCCCAGCAGTTCCTGCTTCACCCGTTCGGGGTTGGCGAAGGTCATGCGGGTGAACTTGTCCTGCTCGAACAGGATCTTCCGGCGGGTGATCTCGTGGATCCAGGCCTCGTCGATGCCGAGCGCGCGCAGTTCCTCGACCATCTCGATCGCATTGCGCCCGGCGCGGAAGAAGGTCGGGCTGCGCTGCAGCATCGTCACATGCGCGGCCTTGGCGGCCATCGCGGGGATGATGGTGGCCGCGGTGGCGCCGGAGCCGATGACCAGCACCCGCTTGCCGGCATATTCCAGGTCTTCCGGCCATTCCTCGGAATGCACGATGCGGCCCTGGTAGTCGGCCATGCCGGCCCATTCCGGCATGTAGCCCTGGCGATGCCGGTAATAGCCCTGGCACATGTAGAGGAAGTTGCAGGTGAAGCGGCGCGGCGTGCCGCTGGCCTTGTCCAGCGCTTCCACGGTCCACAGCTTCGCGGTGCTGTCCCAGGCGGCGTGCTCGATCCGGTGGTCGTAGCGGATGTGCCGCGCCAGGTCGTTCTCGTCGATCACCTCGCCCATGTAGCGCAGGATTTCCTCGGCGGTCGCGATCGGCGCGCCACGCCATGGCTTGAAGCGGTAGCCGAAGGTGTGCAGGTCCGAGTCGCTGCGGATGCCCGGGTATTTATGCGTCCACCAGGTGCCGCCGAAGGCCGCCTCGGTCTCCAGCACCACATAGCTCTTGTCCGGGCATTGGGTGGCCAGGTGATAGGCGGCGCCGACGCCGGAAATGCCGGCACCGACGATCAGCACGTCGAAATGCTCGGTGCCCGCAGCCGGGGCGGTTGCGGGGCGGCTCAGGGCGGCGGTCTCGGACATTGGTTGGCGGTTCTTCTTGGCAGGTGGGCGGGATGGCGCCGGGGGTTTACCCCCCTGGGCCGTATTGCCCACAGGCTAGCGCGAGAAGCGCCAGGGACGGAAACGCGAAAATCTCGACACCGGCTTCGTGATCGCGGCGCAACCCCGGCGGGCGACCCATTGCCCGCCAGGCCCGCTGCCGTTGAGGCTTTTGTTGCAGGCGTTCTCCCACGGGCAGCCAGGCTCGATGACCAGGGTCGTCGCCCCAACCTGGCTCAACCAGCTACGTACCGCCTTGACGGCGAGCCCCGGCAGGTCATCGCTCCGGCTGGCGGCGGTTCGGACCACGCCGGGCGCCAAGCTGAAGCGCGGTGGCGGGTAGTTTTCGGCAGGAAGCCGCTAAAATTCGACGGGGCCTGCATCTTCAGCCGGCCGACCTGTGGCCAGCCTCGACGAGGGGAGGACGTGGCCGGGCTGGTGCCGGAGGAGCTGGGCATGCAGCCCTGCGGCCTGCGCCGCCTGGGCAAGCTCTGCGGGCCCGTCCAGGGCGGCTGGCTCCTACCGGCGGGCGCCACGGTCGCGCTCTCGGCGTTGCGTCACGCCGCCGCGGCGCCGGCAGACGGGACAGGTAACGGCCCAAGCCAGGCCGTTACTCCCTGCGAGCTTCGACTCCTCAGGCGAACAGGGCGTTGATCTGGCTGGTATTCATCGCGCCCAACTGGGTGGTGGTGAAGCCGGCCACCTGTGTGGAGCTCAACGCCGCGATATCCGTCGTCTCAAGCCCAGTGATCTGCGTCGTCGTCAGCGAGGCGATCTGGGTGGTGGAGAATGCGGCCATCTGCGTCGTCGTAAGCGCCGCGACCGAGGTGGTCGACAGGGCACTGACCTGGGTGGTGGCCAGGGCAGAGATCTGACTGCTGCTGAGTCCGACGACCTGGGTCGAGGTCAGCGCGGCAATGTCGGTCGTGGTCAGCCCGGGCACCTGGCTGGTGCTCAGCACGCCCAGCTGCGTCGTGGTCAGCGCACCGACCTCAGTGGTGGTCAGCGCCGCCAGCTGGGTGGTGGTCAGCGCGCCAAGCTGGGTGCTGGCCAGGCCACGCACCTGGGTGGTGGTCAGCGCCGCCACCTCCGTGGTGGTCAGCGCCGCCGCCTGGGTGGCGGCAAGCCCGCCAAGCTGGGTCGTCGTCAGGGCGCCCAACTGCGTCGTGGTCAGCGCCGCCAGGTCGGTATTGGTCAGGCCACGCAGCTGCGTGGTGCTGAGCGCGCCGATC
>CAILMF010000058.1 GCA_903835235.1 uncultured Rhodospirillales bacterium | reverse complement strand
CCGCGGCCGCGCCTGCCGCCACCGGGGCGCGCGGCCGGCGCGGCGCCGGCCGGGTCTGGCGCCGGCGGGGCTGGGTCTGCGCCAGCACCGGTTCGGCCAGCAGGGAAAGCAGCAGGGTCAGCAGGGAACGTCGCAGCATGCCCCCCATGTGGACCGGCGGCGGCGCCGGGGGAAGCCCCCCGGTCGTCACCGCGCGTCGATCAGCGCGGCGGCGCGCCCGGCGCCGGCGCCGGAATCTCGCGGTAGCCGGCCGGCCGGGTGAAGCGCGCGGCATCCTGCGCCGCATAGCTCACCGCCGTCGCCTCCAGCCCCTGTTCCGGCTGCCCGGCGCCGGCGCCGCCAACGCTGCGCAGCACCACGCCATCGGCGGTGATGCAGGCCCGGCCGCGGCCGCCATCCGAGGTCTCCACTCGCCAGGCCTGGCAATCCTGCCCGGCCACCTTGTCGGCGCCGTCGCGCACGAAGCGCGCGCCGGGCGGCACCAGGCCGGGCACGCCGGCATCGGTGGGCGGCGCCGGCAGCACCATCACTTCGCGGGCCTGGTCATGCGCCATGAAGCCGCTGCCGGCGGCCAGGTCGGCCACCAGGAAGCTGCCATCCGGGTTGTCCAGCCGGGCCTGGCGGGCGCTGGCGCGCCAGCTCATGCCGACCTGGCCCTGGCTGCCCTGGCCCACCAGGCGATAGGTCACCGCCACGTCGCGCGCCGGCTCCAGCCGCGGCCGGTCCTGCGCCTGGGCTGCCCCGGGGCAGACCAGCGGCGCAAGCAGCGGGGCGGCGAGCAGCAGGGCAAGGCGAAGGCGCATGTGGAATACCCGTGTGGTGGTTGGCGGCACACTGCCAGCAGCGACGTAACCGGGACAACCGGCGGCGGATGAAAACCTGGTCAGGCGCCGTGACCGACGGCTGATCCTCAGGGCGTCTCGCGCAGCCCGGTTGGGCGCTGGAAGCGTGCCGGGTCCTGCTGGCGGAAGCGTACCGCCACCGCCTGCACGCCATTGTAGCGGGCGGGGATGCTGGGGTTGTCGAAGACCGGCCGCCCGCCCGAGAGCAGCACCACGCCCTCGGCGGTGACGCAGGCCTCGCCGTCCCAGGGCTCATTCGCGGTCAGCTTGTAGTAGGTGCAGCTCAGCCCGGCGATGGTCCGGGTGCCGGCCCGGCGGAACCTGATCTCCGGCGGGAAATGCAGCGGCGGGACGATGGTATCGAAGCGCGGCGCCTCCGCCCGGATGCTGTTGTCGAAGGGTGAGACGCGGAAGCCGGTGCGGGCGCGCAGGTCCCAAACGGCATAACCGGCCTGCGCCACGGGGGCGCCGAGCGGCTGATCGCGCGGCACGTAATCCTCCCGGACCTGGCCGGCCGCCACCCGCCAGCCGTGCCGGGGGAAGGTCACCGCGCTGCCCGCGCCCTGGTTGAGCGGCTGGTAGGTCACCTCGGTATCGCGGCTGGGGCTCAGCCGGGCCGGGCGGTCATCGGCCAGCGCCGGGGTGGCCGCCAGCAGCAGCGACAGCAACAGCGCGGGGCGAGGCGACATGGACGGCTTCCTGTTCATTTCGGCAGCCAGCCTGCCGCCAGTGGCGCGCCAAGGGAAGGGCGCCTTGCCTAATCCTCGTCGTCGCTGGTCCGCCGCGTCAGCACCTCGCGCTTGCCCACATGGTTGGCCGGGCCGACGATGCCTTCCTTCTCCATCTGCTCGATCAGGTCGGCGGCGCGGTTGTAGCCGATGCGCAGCTGGCGCTGCAGGAAGCTGGTGGTCGCCTTGCCCTCGCGGCTGACCACGTCCACCGCCTTGTCGAACAGGCTCTTGTCGGCATCGCTGGCGCCGGCGATGCCGGACATGGAGAGCCCGCCGCCATCGCCGCCCTCCGCGTCCTCCACCGCCTCGGTGACTTCCTCGATATAGGCCGGCTCGCCCTGCTCGCGCAGATGCTCGACAATCCGCTCCACCTCGATATCGCTCACAAAGGGCCCGTGCACGCGGGCCACGCGGCCGCCGCCGGCCATGTGCAGCATGTCGCCCTGGCCCAGCAGCTGCTCGGCGCCCTGCTCGCCCAGGATCGTCCGGCTGTCGATCTTCGACGTCACCGAGAAGCTGATGCGCGTCGGGAAGTTCGCCTTGATGACGCCGGTGATGACATCCACCGAAGGCCGCTGCGTCGCCATGATGACGTGAATGCCCGCGGCGCGCGCCATCTGCGCCAGGCGCTGCACCGCGGCCTCGATCTCCTTGCCGGCCACGATCATCAAATCGGCCATCTCGTCGATGACCACCACGATCATCGGCAACGGCTCCAGGGCCAGCGGCAACTCCTCGAACACCGGCTTGCCGGTCTCGGGATCAAACCCGGTCTGCACGCGCCGCGTCAGCACCTCGCCCCGGCTGCGCGCCGCCGCCACCTTTTCATTGTAGCCACCAATGTTGCGCACGCCGATGTTGGACATCGCGCGGTAGCGCTTCTCCATCTCGCGGACCGTCCATTTCAGCGCGCCGATCGCCTTCGGCGCCTCCGTCACCACCGGCGCCAGCAGGTGCGGAATGCGGTCATAGACCGACAATTCCAGCATCTTCGGGTCGATCATGATGAAGCGGCATTCCTCCGGGCTGAAGCGGTACAGCAGCGAGAGGATCATGGTGTTGATCGCGACCGACTTGCCCGAGCCGGTGGTGCCCGCGATCAGCAGATGCGGCATGCGCGCCAGGTCGGCGATGACCTGGCCGCCGCCGATATCCTTGCCCAGCGCCAGCGGCAGCTTGCCGGTGTTCTTCACCCACTCCTCGCCGCTGAACATCTCCGAGAGGTAGACGGTCTCGCGGTTGGCATTCGGCATCTCGATGCCGATGACGTTGCGGCCGGGCACGGTGGCAATGCGCACCGCCAGCACGGACATGCTGCGGGCAATGTCGTCGGCCAGGCCGATGACGCGGCTGGACTTGGTGCCGGGCGCCGGCTCCAGCTCATACAGCGTCACCACCGGGCCGGGGCGCACGTCGCCGATATGGCCGCGCACGCCGTAATCCTCCAGCACCTGCTCCAGCAGTCGGGCATTGGCCTGCAATGCCTCGTCGGAAGGCCGGCCGGCACTGCGGATCGGCGCCGGCGCCAGCAATTCCAGCGGCGGCAGGCGGAACGGCCCGGTGCCGGCCAGCGGCAATTCCGGCTGACGCGTCTCCGGCCGCTTGCCGGGGCGGATCGCTTCCACCACCCGGGCGGTTTTGCGCGGCGGCTCCGGCGGGGTGTCGCGTGGCGGCTCGGGCGCCGGCGGCTGCGGGGCAAGGCGGCGGCGGGCGCCGGCATTGGCCTTCAGCTCCGCCGCTTCCAGCACCGTGGTCAGGTCCGCGCCCGGCTGCTGCTGGCGTTCCGGCCGGCGCAGCAGGGTGCCCAACCTGGCGAAAAGCCCCGGCCGCCGGCCCTGCAGCAGCCGCGTGCCGCGCAGCACGCCCTGGCTGCCCATGCGCGCCGCGCCCACGGCGCTGCGCCGGGTGAAGCGCCCAAGGCCGAGCCATTCCGCCGGGGACAGCCCGAAGGCCGCGATGGACAGGCAGAAGGCGGTCAATGCCAGCAGCCCATAGGCCACCCAAAGGCCGAAGCTGCCGAACAGCGTCTCGGCGCCGCGACTGACGAATTCCGCCAGCACCGGCCCCACCGCGCCGCCAGGCCCGGCCAGCACCGGCTGCGCCTTGGGCAGCGGCAGCAGCGAAATGGTGGCCGCCAGCGCCGGCAAGGCCGCCAGCAAGGCCGCCAGCCGCGCCGGGAACAGCCCCAATCCGCGATGCGCGCCCAGCCGGAACGCCCAGGCCAGCAGCGCCAGCACCGGCAGGGCGCCGGCATAGCCGAAGCCCTGCAACAGCAGGTCCGACGCACTGGCCCCCACCTGGCCGACCACATTGGTCGGCGCCCGGTCGGTGGCCGTGGACATCGAGGGATCGGCGGGGTCGTGGCTCAGCAGCGCCAGCAGCAGGGCCAGGCCGGCCAGGGCGCAGACGATACCGGCGAATTCCGCCAGTCGGCGCCACAGCGCTGCCTTCACCGCCGGCGAGGCAAAGCGCCGGACCCCGGCGATGGTGCGTTCAGAGGTAGAGGACATGGCTGCGAACCGATCTTCCCAGGCAGCCTGAAGACTACACGGGAAATATCTGTAACGGCAGCGCTGAATCGGTCAGGCAGCGCAGGCTTGATGGTGAGGCGGACGGGAACAGGACGTGAAAATATCCAAAGTACCGCCAACCACGGACCTGAAGCCGTTGCCCGTCATCCTCGCCGACGCCGCCGAACATGATGCATCCTGCGGCTGTTCCGGCGCGGTCGGGCGACGGAGCCATCGGCTGGGCGCAGATCTGGCGGCTGGAGCGTTTTCAAGGCGAGCGGATACGCGCGCCGACCCGGAAAATGCGACCCTACCAATGGCTGGAGCCGTTTCATCGCGTAGGGTCGCGGTGAAACGGCTCTGGAGTCCGTCAGGCGCAGACAGCAGCGCCTGACGGACTCCAGCGCTCTGTCTTGTCGTGTGCTTCACGTCGCCGGCGTTTCCGCCTGAGCCGATCAGCCGGCTAATCCACCGTGGCGCCGGCGGCGGCCACCACCGGCGCCCATTTCGTCACTTCGGCGGCCATGAAGGCGTCGTAGTCGCGCGGCAGCAGCGGCATCGGCTCGGCGCCGAAGTCGCGGGTCTTCTGGATGATCGCGGGGTCATGCAGCGCGTCGACGATCTCCCGGCCCAGGCGTTCGATGATCGGCCGCGGCGTGCTGGCCGGGGCGGCCACGCCGTACCAACTGGCCACATCGAAATTGGGCACGCCTTCTTCCATCAGCGTCGGCAATTCCGCCATGAAGGGCACCCGCTTGCCGGTGGAAACCCCCAGCGCCTTCAGCATGCCGGCTAATACCTGCTGGCGGCTGGCAGGCGCATTGTCGATGGCGAACAGCACCTCGCCATTCATCACCGCGGCCATGCTGGGCGCGGTGCCGCGATAGGGCACGTGCTGCACTTCCAGCCCCATGCGCTGGCCGAACAGCACGCCCGATAGGTGGGAGGAGGTGCCCGAGCCGGCCGAGGAGAAATTCGCCAGGCGCGGATTGGCCCGGATGAACCTCACCAGGTCGGCCACGGTGTTGATGCCGCGATCCGGCTTCACGATCATCACGTTCGGCAGTTCCGCGATCTTCGCCACGCCCGGCAGGTCGCGCAGCGGGTCGAAGGTCAGGCGCCCGCGATACAGGTTGGGGCCGATGCCGTGGCTGGCGATGTGGTTGACGAAGAAGGTGTGGTTGTCCGGCGTGGCCTTGGCGGCGATCTCGGCGGCCACGATGCCGCCGGCGCCGGGCTTGTTGTCCAGCCACAGGCCCTGGCCCAGGCGTTCCCGCAGGCGCAGCTCCAGGATGCGCATGAAGATGTCGCTGGCGCCGCCGGCGGCGCCGCCGACCAGGAAACGCAGCGATTTCTCCGGCCAGGCCGGCTGGGCGCCGGCGGCGGTGGCAAGGGCGGGCAGGGCCAGGCCACCCAGCAGGGTGCGGCGTGCGATCATGGCGTTCTCTCCCGGTTTTGCCGCCATGCTAGACGGTGATCACCGCTCCCTGAAGCGGTGATCACCGTCTAGGCTCCTTCGAGAGACTGATTCACGGCTCGCTGCGATTCCGGCGCAGCCGATCAGGCGCTGGCTTGGTTTCGCGCTCGGCGGCATCGCCAGGCGCCGCCGTGGCAATTCCCCAGCCCGGCAGGGCGGAATACCGGTGAAATCCCAAGGCAGCAGGGTAAAATTCCACAACGCCACGTGCGGTTGAATTTCCTGCCGGGGTCACTTTGCGCCGCCGCGCGCCGCATGGCTTACTCCGCCCTATCAAGAGGGGATGTCCTGGATGCCCGGTGCCGAGCCGCACATCGACTATTCGCCAAGCCTCGGCGATACGGTCAAAACCACCACCTGCTACATGTGCGCCTGCCGTTGCGGCATCAAGGTTCACCTGAAGGACGGCAAGGTCCGCTATATCGAGGGCAATCCCGACCACCCCGTGAACAAGGGCGTGCTCTGCGGCAAGGGCAGCGCCGGGATCATGACGCAATACGCCCCGGCCCGGCTGCGCGCGCCGCTGCTGCGCGTGGGCGAGCGGGGCGCCGGCGAGTTCAAGGAAATCAGCTGGGCGGAGGCGCTGGACATCGCCACCGGCTGGCTGTCCAAGGTCCGCGCCGAAGACCCGCGCAGGCTGGCCTTCTTCACCGGCCGCGACCAATCGCAATCGCTCACCGGCTTCTGGGCCGCGCAGTTCGGCACGCCGAATTTCGCCGCGCATGGCGGGTTCTGCTCGGTCAACATGGCGGCCGGCGGGCTCTACACCATCGGTGGGTCGTTCTGGGAATTCGGCGAGCCCGACTGGGACCGCTGCAAGTACCTGCTGATGTTCGGCGTGGCCGAGGACCATGACAGCAACCCGATCAAGATCGGCATCGGCAAGCTGAAGGCGCGCGGCGGCAAGTTCGCCAGCGTGAACCCGGTGCGGACCGGCTATTCCGCCGTGGCCGATGAATGGATCGGCATCCGCCCCGGCACCGATGGGCTGTTCGCCCTGGCCCTGGCGCATGAGCTGCTGCGCACCGACCATGTCGATACCGCCTTCCTGGCCCGCTACACCAATGCGCCCTGGCTGGTGGTGCGCAACCCCGGCGGCGCCGATGACGGGCTGTTCGCCCGCGACGCCGAGGGCAAGCCGCTGGCCTGGGACCGCGCCCGCGGCGCCATTCCGGCCGCCACGCCGGACCTGAGCGCCGTGCTGGCCGGCAGCTACACCCTGCCGGATGGCCGCACCGCCGTGCCGGTCTTCCAGCTGATGGCCGAACGCTACATGGCCCCCGAATACGCGCCGGAAGCGGTGGCCGCGACCTGCGGCATCCCCGCCGCGCGGATCAAGCGCATCGCGGCCGAGATTGCCGATGTTGCGTTCAACCAGGCGATCACGCTGGACCAGCCCTGGACCGATGTGTACGGCCGCCACCACGAGACCATGGTTGGCCGCCCCGTCGCCTTCCACGCCATGCGTGGCATCTCCGCGCACTCCAACGGTTTTCATAGTTGCCGCGCGCTGCACGTGGTGCAGATGCTGCTGGGTGCCGTGGATACGCCTGGTTCCTGGCGCTACAAGTCGCCCTTCCCGCGGCCGATCCCGCCGGGGCCGCCGCCCGCCGGCAAGGGCGCGCGGCCGAACACGCCGCTGGTCGGCAATATCCTCAGCTTCCCGCAGGGGCCGGACGACCTGCTGGTGGAGGATGACGGCACGCCGATCCGCATCGACAAGGCGTTCAGCTGGGAAGCGCCGCTCGGCCTGCACGGCATGATGCACACCGTCATCGCCAATGCCGGCGCCGAGGACCCCTACAGCATCGACACGCTGTTCATGTTCATGGCCAACATGGCCTGGAACAGCGCGATGAACCCCGGCGAGGTGATCCGCATCCTCACCGAGCGGAAGGCCGACGGCGAATACCGCATTCCGCACGTGATCTACTCGGACGCCTTCTTCTCCGAGACCGTGCCCTATGCCGACCTGATCCTGCCGGACACCACCTACCTGGAACGCTGGGACGCCATCTCCATCCTGGACCGGCCCATCGGCTCCTCGCATGGGCCGGGCGATTCCATCCGTCAGCCGGTGGTGCAGCCGGACCGCGATGTGCGCGCCTTCCAGACCGTGCTGATCGAACTCGGCGCCCGGCTCGGCCTGCCCGCCTTCACCAAGGAGGATGGCAGCCCGCGCTTCAAGGACTATGCGGACTACCTGACCAACCACCAGCGCAGCCCGGGCGTCGGCCCGCTGGCCGGCTTCCGCGGGCCGGATGGCGACAAGAAGGGCGTGGGCGAGCCCAACCCGGACCAGCTGCAGCGCTACGTGGAAAATGGCTGCTTCTGGCGCCATGAGCTGCCGCCGGAGCAGAGCTACTTCAAGCACGCCAATGCGGCGTATCTGAAGGACAGCAAGGCGATGGGGCTGATCCCCAACGAGAACCAGATCGTCATGCAGATCTGGTCGGAGCCGTTGCAGAAGTTCCGGCTGGCGGCGCAGGGCCATGGCGCCAAGCAGCCGCCAGAGCATCTGCGCGCCCGGGTGGAGAAATACTGCGACCCGCTGCCGATCTGGTACACGCCGCTTGAGCAGCAGATGCACGACACAACGCCGTTCCCGCTCAGCGCGATCACCCAGCGCCCCATGCACATGTACCACTCATGGGGCTCGATGAACGCCTGGCTGCGGCAGATCACCGGCAGCAACAAGCTGTACCTGGCGCGCGAACGCGGCGAGGCGCAGGGCCTGGTGGATGACGACTGGGTCTGGGTGACGTCGAGAAATGGCAAGCTGAAATGCCAGGTCAAGCTGATGGAGGGCGTCAACCCCGACACGGTCTGGACCTGGAATGCCATCGGCAAGCGCGCCGGCGCCTGGATGCTGACGCCGGACAGCCCGGAAGCCACCAAGGGCTTCCTGCTGAACCACGTCATCAGCGAATGGCTGCCAGCGCAGGAGGGCTTTCGCAGTGCCAACGCGGACCCGGTGACCGGCCAGGCCGCCTGGTACGACCTCCGCGTCTCCGTTGAGAAATGCGCCGTCGACGAGGTGCCGCTGACCGCGCCGACCTGGGACACGCTGACCCCGCCGCCGGAGCTGCCGCCGGCCCCCGACATGCTCCGCTACACGGTGGGAGTGAAGCCATGACCTGCTTGCCCGAACTCGTCCCCGGCCAGAAGAAGCTCGGCCTGGTGATCGACCTCGACACCTGCGTCGGCTGCCAATCCTGCGCCACCAACTGCAAGGAATGGAACGCCAGCGGCATGTCGGCGCCGCTGCCGGATTTCAACGCCTACTCGGCGGGCGCCGAGGGCGTCTGGTTCAACCGCGTGCATTCCTACGAAGCCGGGGAGGGCGCGGCCGGCAAGACCGTCCACTTCCCGCGCTCCTGCCTGCATTGCGAGAACGCCGCCTGCGTGACGGTCTGCCCCACCGGCGCCAGCTACAAGCGCGCCGAGGATGGGATTGTCCTCGTTGACGCCGACAAATGCATCGGCTGCCAGCTCTGCGCCTGGGCCTGTGCCTATGGCGCCCGCGAGTTCGACGAGGATGAGGGGGTGATGAAGAAGTGCACCCTCTGCGTCGACCGCATCTACAACGAGAACATCCCGGAAGCGCAGCGCCAGCCCGCCTGCGTGAACTCCTGCCCCACCGGCGCCCGCCACTTCGGCGACCTGGGCGACCCCGAGAGCGATGTGAGCAAGCTGGTCGCCGCCCGCGGTGGCTTCGAGCTGATGCCGGAAATGGACTACAAGCCGGTCAACCGCTACCTGCCGCCGCGCAAGCATGTGGTGCCGGAACAGGGCAAACCCGTTGAGGACGCGCCGACTGCCCTGGACATCAAGTCCAGCCTGCTGCGCTTCATGGACAAGGTGCTGACGCGATGAAGCCCGCTGGTTCGATCATCTTCTTCACCGTCGCTTCCGGCGCCGGCTACGGCTTGCTGTTCTGGCTCGGCCTGCTGGGTGCCGGCGGGTTGATCGGGGGCGACGGCGTCTTCGTGCTCGTCGTGCTCGGCCTGGCGCTGGTGCTGGTCACCGCGGGCCTGTGCTCCTCGCTGCTGCATCTCGGCAACCCCATGCGGGCCTGGCGGGCGCTCTCCCAATGGCGCTCCTCCTGGCTCTCGCGCGAAGGTGTGGCCGCCGTGCTGACCTACATCCCCGCCATCGGCTCGGGACTTTGCGTGCTCAGCGGTGCCTATGGCTGGGCGGTGCTGCTGGCGCTGGTCGCCGCCTTCTGCTCGCTGGCCACGGTGTACTGCACCAGCATGATCTACGCCTCGCTGAAGCCGATCAAGGAATGGGCGCATCCGCTGGTGCCTGCCGGCTATGTCATCCTCTCGCTGTTCAGCGGTGCGGCGCTGCTGGCCACGCTGATGGCGCTGGCCGGGGAGGATCCCAGCGTTCCCGCCTTGCAGGCCCTGGTCTTCGGTGCGCTCGGCGCCGGGTTGAAGTGGCAGTACTGGCGCAGCATCGACACCGCCCGCCCGCTGGCCACGCTGGGCAGCGCCACCGGCCTCGGCCATATCGGCACCACCAGGCCGCTGGACCCGCCGCATACCCAGTCCAACTACATCATGCGGGAAATGGGGTTTCGGGTTGCCCGCAAGCATGCGCTGAGCCTGCGGAAGATCACGCTCTGGGCCGGCCTGGCGCTGCCGGCCTTGCTGGCGGCCTGCTCGCTGGTCATCGCCGGGCCGCTGGCGGCGCTGCTGCTGCTGGTCGCCACCGTGCTGGCGCTGGTCGGGCTGCTGGTGGAACGCTGGCTGATGTTCGCCGAAGCCACCCACACCGTGACGCTGTTCTATCGCGGCACCTGATTTGCTTGCCTCCACCCCCGCCGCGGCCTCACGCTGCGGCAAAGGCGGAGGCGAGCATGCGAGGATTGAAGGCGGGCGTGGCCCTGGCCCTGGTGGCCGGCCCGGCCGCGGCGGCGGACCTGGCCATTGGCGTCGGCGGCGCCTTCACCAGCATGGACCCGCATTTCCACGACCTCAGCCCGAACCACGCGCTGGTGCAGCACGTGTTCGACAGCTTGGTCATGGCCGACAACGACGCCCGGCCCAGCCCCGGCCTGGCGCTGTCCTGGCGGGCGCTGGATGAGCTGACCTGGGAGTTCAAGCTGCGCCCCGGCGTGCGCTGGCATGATGGGTCGCCCTTCACCGCCGACGACATCGTCTTCACCTTCGCCCGCGCCCCCAATGTGCCGAACAGCCCGACCGGCCTTGGCCAGTATATCCGCCCGGTGAAGCGGCTGGAGATTGTCGACGCCGAGACGATCCGGCTGCACACCGCCGAGCCGGTGCCGCTGATCCCGATGTTCATGTCGGCCTTCACCATCGTCAGCCGCCGGCATGGCGAGGGCGCCTCGACCAGCGACTACAACAGCGGCAAGGCGGCCATCGGCACCGGCCCCTACCGGCTGCAATCCTTCCAACTGGGCGACCGCGCCACCTTCACCCGCAACCCCGACTGGTGGGGGCCGCAGCAGCCCTGGGACCGCGTGACCTATCGGCTCATCGCCAACGACAGCGCCCGCGTCGCCGCGCTGCAATCCGGCGATGTCGATGCGATCGACGCCGTCCCAACCCGCGACGTCGCTCGCCTGTCGCAGATCCCGCGGCTGCGCATCACCAGCCGGCCGGGGCTGCGGCTGATCTACCTCTCGCCCGATGTCATGCGCCCCACCACCCCCTTCGCCACCGACCGCAACGGCCAGGTGCTGGCGCAGAACCCGCTGCGGGACGTCCGGGTCCGCCGCGCCCTGTCCCTGGCGATCAACCGGGACGGCATCCGCACCCAGTTGATGGAGGGCCATTCCCGCCCGGCCGGCCAGCCAGCGCCGGAGGGCGCCATCGGCTACGACCCGACGATCCCGCCCGACCCCTACCGCCCCGACGAGGCCCGCCGCCTGCTGGCCGAGGCCGGCCTGCCCGACGGCTTCAACCTGACCCTGCACGGCCCGAACGACCGCTATGTGAACGATGACGGCATCGCCCAGGCCATCGCCCAGATGTGGACGCGGGTTGGCGTGCGCACCCAGGTCGCGACCATGCCGGCCTCGGTGTTCTTCTCCCGCTCGGCGCGCGATGAGTTCAGCATCTGGATGACCGGCTGGAGCAGCAGCACCGCCGAGCCCGATACCTCCCTGGTGCAGATGGTGGCGACGCCGGACCCGCCGCGCGGCCGCGGCAACGTCCTGCGCCCGACGCATTATTCCAACCCGGAGGCCGATGCGATCATCGACCGCGCCTTCGCCACCATCGACCAGTCGGCGCGAGAGGCGCTGTACCGCGACGTCATTCGCATCGGTTACCAGCGCGACCTCGCGGTGATCCCGCTGCATCACCAGGTGAATATCTGGGCCACGCGCCAGGGCCTGCGCTACAGCCCGCGCCTGCAGGAAACCACCCGCGCCACCGAGTTCCGGCCGGAGTAGACGGCTTCATACCCAGCACATGAAGCTCCGACCTGCGGCCCGCCTGTAAGGACCGAGCGCCCGGCTGGGCGCTGCGGCTTTCGCCGCGTCACGTATCAGCGTGCCTGCGCATGAAGCCAAGGGCGTGCGTGCCGCACGATGCCAAGGGCATGCGTTCCGCACGACGCCAAGGGCGTGCGTGCCGCATGACGCCAAGGGCGTGCGTGCCGCATGACGCCAAGGGCGTGCGTGCCGCATGACGCCAAGGGCGTGCCTGCGCACGACGCGGCTGAGGCGCAGGAAGGTGAAACCTACCTGCGCTTGGTATCGATCGGCTACTCCGCCGCGGGGGCCGGCTGGGTCAGGGCCGCCAGCAGCGCGGAGCGCTGCACCGGCTTGGCCAGGTAGTCGTTCATGCCGGCCGCGCGGCATTGCGCCTCGAATTGCGGGCCCACCGCCGCGGTCAGGCCGATGATCCTGCCGCGCCGGTTCGGCCCCGGCGCCCGGCGGATCTGCCGCGTCGCCTCCAGCCCGTCCATGACCGGCATCTGCAGGTCCATCAGGATGGCGTCGTAGCGGAACTGCTTGGCCGCCTGCACTGCCTCGGCACCATCACCGGCCACGTCCACGTGCCAGCCGCTGCGCTGCAGGATGGTGCGCATGACCAGCTGGTTGGTGGCGTTGTCCTCCACCAGCAGCACGCGCCGACGCTGGCCTTCCGGTATCTCGGCCGGCGGTGGCGGCGGCGGCGGGGTGGGCGGGGTCGGCTCGTCCCGTTGCAGCGCGTGCTGCACCGCGTCCAGCAGGCGGGAGGGCAGCGCCGGTTTCAGCAGGATGGCATCCACCAGGCCCGGCGCCGGCGGTTCCCGATTGCCGCCGATGCCCGAGGAACACAGCACCACCGCCGGTGCCGCCGCCCCCAGCAGGTCGCGCAGCCGGCGCGCGGTCTCCAGCCCATCGAAGCCGGGCATCTGCATGTCCAGCACCACCAGGGTGAAGCGCTCCTCCCCCGCGGCGGCCGCCTGCAAGGCCAGCAGCGCGGCGCTGCCATCGGCGGCCACGGCGCACTCCGCGCCCATCGCGGCAAGCTGGCGCGTCATGATCTCGCGGTTCAGCGGCAGGTCGTCCACCACCAGGGCGCGCTGGCCGCGCAGCGGGTGCGGGTGCTGCGGTGCCGCTTCGGCCGCAGCGGCGACCACGATATCGAAGCGGAAGATGCTGCCGGGCACCCCGCCCGCGGCCCCGGTGCCGCGCGGTGCGGCGCCGATCGAGCCGCCCATCTCCTCGGCCAGTCGCCGGCAGATGGCCAGGCCCAGGCCGGTGCCGCCGTAGCGCCGGGTGATCGAGGCATCCGCCTGAGTGAAGCGCTCGAACAATTGCGGCACGCTGGCGGGGTCGATGCCGATGCCGGTATCCGTCACCCGGCAGCCCAGGCGCCACAGCTCATCCTCCTGCCGGGCATAGAGCGCGACCTCGATCCAGCCCTGGTCGGTGAACTTCACGGCGTTGCCGACCAGGTTGAACAGCAGCTGGCGGAACCGCCCGGGGTCGCCGACCACGCGCTGCGGCATCTCCGGCGCCAGGGCGCAGACCAGCTCCACGCCCTTGGAAGCCGCCCGCGGGGCGAACAGCTCCACGATGGTGGCCAACTCGGCCTCGACGCTGAAGGGGACCTCTTCCCGCTCGAAGCTGCCGGCCTCCAGCTTGGAGAAGTCGAGCACGTCGTTCAGGATGACCAGCAGATGTTCGGCCGAGCCTTGGATGGTCTCGGCGTAGCGGCGCTGCAGCGTGTCCAGCCTGGTGTCCAGCAGCAGCCCGGCCATGCCGATGACGCCGTTCATCGGTGTGCGGATCTCATGGCTCATGGCGGCCAGGAATTCCTCCTTGGCCTGGCTGGCACCGCGGGCCTCGGCCTCGCTGGCGGCCAGCATCTTGCCCTGGCGTTGCAGCTTCTCGGCCAGGCGCACCAGCAGCCACAGCGCCATCAAGGTGACCGCGCCGGCGGCGCCGACGCCACCGGCCAGCAGCAGGCCCAGGCGGCGCAACGGCTCGAAGGCGTCGTCGCGGCTGCGGGCGACTTCCACCACGAAGCTGCCCTGGCGGGTGACGGCAAAGCTGGCCACGGCCTCGATGCCGTCCTGGTCCAGCCCGCGGAAGCTGCCATTCTCCCGCCGCGGCAGAAAATCCCGGAACGGCCAGGCGCTGGTGTTCAGCACGCCGATCCCCTGGGCGCTGCCATCCGAGCGTGCCAGCAGCAGGCCGCTGAAGGAGTGCAGCCGCACCGTCACGCCGAAGGCATCGGCGTAGCGCCGGGCGATGGCGACGAAGTAGTCCGGGTTCAGCAGCGCCACGGCGGCGCCGTCGAACTCGCCGCGCGGGGTGCGGATGGCGCGGGCGATGGGGATGGACCAGAGCCTGGTTTCGCTGATGGGGCGGGTGCCGGGGCCGAGGAAGCGGCCGGCCTCGGGGGCGCCAAGCCGCAGGGTCTGGCCGCCGAAGCGCAGCACGCGGAACCATTCCCGTTCCCCGACCAGCTGGTCCTTCAGCTGGTCGACGCTGGACTGGGTGACCTGGCCGATGGCGTCGGTGGCCAGCACCGCGCGGATCTGGGCGATTTCCGGCAGGCGGCTGGCGGCCAGTTCGGCAAAGCCGTTGCTGCGGCGGTCCGCCAGGTCTGCCAGCACCAGTTCCACCGTCTGGGTGGCGCGGGTCAGCTGGTCCGCCAGGGCGCTGGCGACGCTGCGGGTCAGGGCTTCCGCGTCGTCCAGCGCATCCCGCTGGCCGCGGGCCATGACAATACCGTATATTGCGACCAGGCTGGCCACGACCAGCGCGACCGCGGCACCGAACAGCAGCCAGGGTTGCGGCTCCCGCGGGGCGGGTGGCCCCAGGCGCAAGGAACGACGAATGGCGGCGAGGACGAGGTCCAGGTTCATGATCGGCGCCACTATCGCCGCTCTGGCCTTAATATTCGAGTGGTCTGTCGAACCCTCGGTTGCCCAGCCGGCACCGCGGGACGCCCTGGCCGGAATTCGGGCGCGGCAGGAAGTGGCAGTCTGCATGTGGCCGGAATACTTCGCCATCAGCTACCGGAACCCCCGGAATTCGGAGCTGGAGGGGATCGATATCGACATGGCCCGGGCGCTGGCGGGCCGGCTGGGCGTGACGCTGCGCTTCGTCGAGACCAACTTCGCCGAGTTCATGAACCGGGTGGAGGCGGGCGATTGCGACATTGCCATGATGGCGGTGGGCGTGCTGCCGGCCCGGGCGGAACGGATGGCGTTTTCCAAGCCCTACATGGCCAGCCCGGTCTATGGCGTGACCACGCGGGACAGCACGCGGGTGGGGCGCTTCACCGATATCGACCAGCCCGGGGTGACCGTGGCGGTGGCGGCCGGCACGCTGATGGAGCCGCTGATGCGGAACACGCTGCGGCAGGCGGAATTGCTGGTGGTGCGGCCGCCGCGCACGCGGGAGGCCGAGGTGCAGGCCGGGCGTGCCGACGTGTTCATGAGCGACTTTCCGTATACCCGGCGGATGCTGCTGATGCACGACTGGGCCCGGATCATCGAACCGCCGGCCGGGTTCGGCGAGACGCTGTACGCCTATGCCGTGGCCAAGGGCGATGCGACCTGGCTGGCCGAGGTGAACGCCTTCCTGGAAACGGCGAAGGCGGATGGGACCCTGGCGCGGGCGGCGGCGCGGCATGGGCTGACGCCGATCATCCTGCGGTAGCGGCGGGCGGCGGCGCGGGTTGGGTTGAGGGGACGCTGTCCCCTCAAGCTCCCCTGCCAAGGGCCGCGGGGCCCTTGGAACCCAGGTTTTTCGCGCCGGGCGCAAAGGTGAGGGTTTCGGACAAATAGGCCGGAGGGGCTGGCCAGGTGATGCAGCCGGTCGGGCTCGGGCGCGGGAAATCAGCGCCCGGCCGTGGCCAGCGTCGCGATCCCGCAGGTTTCGGACAAATGCGCCGGGGGCCATGCGACAGGCATGGTGGGGCATGCTTGACCGCGCGCCGGCTTCGGACAAATGGGCCGGGTTGCCCTGCGGCAGCCGGGCGGGGCATCGGCGGGCAGCGGTCCGCGTCCTGGGGGCGCGGCGGTGCGATTTTCGGACAAATACCGGACGACCCCGGCGGGCGCGCCGATGGTGCTGCCGGGCAAGGCGACGGCCGGCTGGGGCAATATCCGTTCCGACGGAATCATCCGACCGGATATTGCTCTGCAACCTGTTGAAACTACAGCGTGAAGTCCGCCCGCACCGATTGAGCGGGCGCGGATGGTGCCGCAGCCACAGCCGCTTCGGACAAACCGGGCAAGCCGCTGGTGGCGGGAAGGGGAGGGGGCGGATGCGGTTGGCAAAGAGCGTGCGGGGTAACCCGCAGCCGGAACATATATGGAACATGGGCCGGTGGCAAGCGTGCGCTTGGCCCTGGCCGGGGCGCATGAAAAAGCCGGCGCAGGGTTGCCCCCGCGCCGGCTGTTCCGCTCCAAGGCTGGCCGGGCCGAAGCCCGGCCGCCCGGTCCTACTCCTCGCCAGCCATCTCGCGGCGGCGGCGGATCGCGGCGCCCAGGATATCGCCCAGCGACGCACCAGAGTCGTTGCTGCCGTATTCCTTGATCGCCTCGCGCTCCTCCTCGATCTCCTTGCCCTTGATGGTCAGGGCCAGGCGGCGGGCGGCGCGGTCGACGGCGGTCACCTTCGCATCGACCTTTTCGCCGATGGCGAACTTGTCGGGGCGCTGGTCGCCACGGTCACGCGCCAGTTCCGCACGGCGGATGAAGCCGGTGAGGACCTCCTCCACCTTCACTTCGATGCCGTTGGCCTGCACCGCGGTGACGATACACGTAACAATGTCGTTCTTGCGGACGCGGTCCAGCACTTCGGCGGCCGGGTCAGCGGCCAGCTGCTTGATGCCGAGGGAGATACGCTCCTTCTCCACATCCACATCCAGCACCTTGGCCTGGCAGTTGGTGCCCTTCTGGTAGGCGTTGATGGCCGTCTCGCCGGGCTCGTCCCAGCTGAGGTCGGACATGTGCACCATGCCGTCCAGGTCCGGGCCGACGCCGATGAACAGGCCGAACTCGGTGATGTTCCGAATCTCGCCTTCGATCAGGCTGCCAGGCGGGTGGGCCTCCAGGAACACTTCCCAGGGGTTGCCCTGCGCCTGCTTCAGGCCCAGCGAGATGCGGCGCTTCGGCTCGTCCACGTCCAGGATCATCACGTCGACTTCCTGCGAGGTCGCGACGATCTTGCCCGGGTGGACGTTCTTCTTGGTCCAGCTCATCTCGGAGACGTGGACCAGGCCTTCGACACCAGGCTCCAGCTCCACGAAGGCGCCGTAGTCGGTGATGTTGGTCACGCGGCCCGAGAACTTGCCACCCACCGGGTACTTGATGGCGACACCTTCCCAGGGGTCGGACATCAGCTGCTTCATGCCGAGGCTGATGCGCTGGGTCTCCGAGTTGAAGCGGATGACCTGCACTTTTACGGGTTGGCCGATGGTGAGGGCCTCGGACGGGTGGTTGATCCGGCGCCAGGCGATGTCGGTGACATGCAGCAGGCCGTCCACGCCACCGAGGTCGACGAAGGCACCGTAGTCGGTGATGTTCTTGACCACGCCGTCGAGGATCATGCCTTCCTTCAGGCCCTGGATCAGCTCGCTGCGCTGCTCGGCGCGGGTCTCTTCCAGCACCGCGCGGCGGCTGACCACGATGTTGCCGCGGGCGCGGTCCATCTTGAGGATCTGGAAGGGCTGCGGGCTGCCCATCAGCGGGCCGACGTCGCGTACCGGGCGGATATCCACCTGGGAGCCGGGCAGGAAGGCCACGGCGCCGCCGAGGTCGACGGTGAAGCCGCCCTTGACGCGCCCGAAGATGACGCCGTTCACGCGGCTCTGCGCGGTGAAGGACTTCTCCAGGTTGGTCCAGGCTTCCTCGCGGCGGGCCTTCTCGCGGCTCAGCACGATGGAGCCGTCACGGTCCTCGTAGCGCTCGACGAAGAGCTCGATCACGTCGCCCGGCTTGACTTCCGGCTTGCTGCCGGCGGGGGCGAATTCCTTGAGCGGGACGCGACCCTCGCTCTTCAGGCCGACATCGACGACGGCGAAGTCGTCATCCACGCGGATGACGCGGCCGGTGACGACGGAACCGGCGAAGCCGGTATCAGCACCCAGGCTCGCGTCGAGCAGGGTGGCGAAATCCTCCATCCCGAAATCCTGGGCGGCGGTGTTGGCGGTTGCCATGTAGCGGATGTTTCCTGACGGCCCCGCCTGGGCGGGGTGACGGTCCTGCGCCCCCACCAGCGGCGGGCACGGCTTGGTCCGGCAGCTGGTGCCTGGCGACCCGAGGGGTGGGCGATGTAACGGTTCGCCCGGAGCCGGTCCGGCAACCCAGGGTTGTGCCCTGCGAAAACGCGAACACCGCGCCCTGGTTGGGGCGCGGCCTTGGGACGCCACTAGGCGCGAGAGGCAGGGTGAGTCAAGCGCGGTGGCAAGGAATTCCCGCGATTCGCGCGCGGAATTGCGCGCGGGCGCCAGCAGGTCTCAGCTGAAGATGAAGTCGCTGGCTGTCAGGCTGCCGGCGGCGATGTGGCTCATCGTGGCCTGGTGGGTGCTGTCGATCGCGATGGCGGCGTTGCCGCCCCTGTAGGTGATGTGCAGGTCGGCCATGCTGTGGGCGGCGACGCGGATGTGGTCCGCGCCGTGGACGAAATCCGTGATCCGGTCGCGGCCGCCTTGGGACAGGTCGAACAGGTCGGCGCCGCCGCCGCCGGCGAAGGTATCGTTGCCGGTGCCGCCAATGAAGCTGTCGGCGCCGTTGCCGCCAATAGCATGAAAGCCATGAGTCAGGGCGTGCCCGTCCACGGCCAGGGAGGCGCTGGCCTTGGCCACGAGCTTGATTTGCGAACTGCCAAACGCAGTTTCGGCCTGTGCGGCCAGGACCACGGCCTGCGCGCCGGTGCCTCGCAGATTGAGCGATGTAATGTCGGCCGCGCCAGCGAAGGAAGCGTCGGTCAGCAGGGCGTCCGTCCTGAGGGTCACGACGCCGTTCACAGCCTCGGGCAGCGGTTGGGTCAAGTGTACGACCGAGTTGGTGCCGAGCATCCAGTCCAGCACCGTGACGCTGCCGCCAAGGCTGTTAGTGAAGATTGCCGTCTCCCCGGCCAGCGCGACGGACCAGAGGCCGACCTTCGCGCCATTGGCCACAGCGGCGCCGTCCTGCCAGCCGACCAGCGCCAGCGTGTTGCTGCCGGTAGCCAGCCGCACCAAGTCGTCGCCGTCACCTAGGGTCCAGTCGACGATATCGTTGCTCAAAGACCCCAAGATTGTGTCGTTGCCGCGACCGCCGGAAAGCATGCCGGTGTGGCCGACATCGCTTGCGACGCTCAGCCAATCCTGGCCCCCCCGCCAAGCAGCGTGGCGTCGCTGGTTCCACCGATCAGCGTGTCGTTGCCGGAGGTTCCGGTAAAGGTCGTTGGCTCGGGGTAGTAGGGCGTGACTTGGATAAGCGCCGCGTCGGGCGGAGGCGTTGAAGCGGACCTGCTGATGGTGAAGCGCGACGTGGTCGCATCCATGCCATCGCTGCCCTCGGGCGTCAGGATGAACTGCACGATGGAGCCGATGGCGACATTGGCCGCGAGGCTGAAGGTAATGGGCACGTTTTGGACGTTGTCGGCGGAAAATAGCGCGCGACCATCGACGCGGATGATGAGGCCGGTATTGCCGCCGAAGGGCGAAAGGTCGAAGCCGCTGATGTTGATCTTCCCGGCGACGCTGCTGGTCCACTGCCGCACGGTCCAAAACTCGGTACCGGGGTGCCAGAAGGTGGGGTCCACCCTGTTCCACCCGCTTGCCGTGTCGGCTGGTGCCCAGGAAACGTAGGGGCTTACCCGGCCGTCCGGCGTGCCCGATGGGCCGCCATAGTAGGTGAGCAGGTAGAGGTCATCCGGCGCGCCCGGCGCGACATAACCATAGCGCCAGCCTGCCTGACCCTGGGTGCCGGAGAAAGCGAGCAACGAATCCGCGATTACACGATTTGCCGCCATTGCCGGAGTCCTCTGCGCATTGGATCACAGAGCATGGAATAGCACCGTTTTGCTATGGCACCTAATTGCGCGGCCGCCGGATGATTGCGAGGGCGATATGGAGGGCCGCCTCCGCATCCAGCGCCGTGGTGTCCAGCAGCACCGCATCGGGCGCCGGCTTCATCGGCGCGGTGGCGCGGGCGGCGTCCTGTTCGTCGCGCTGGCGGGTCTCGGCTTCCACCTGGGCCAGCGGCAAGGGCGTGCCGGCGGTCTGCAATTCCAGCCAGCGGCGATGGGCGCGGGCCTCGGCGCTGGCGGTGACGAAGAGTTTTACCTGTGCCCCCGGGAAGACCACGGTGCCGATGTCGCGCCCATCCAGCACCGCGCCGCGGGCCAGGCCGAAGCTGCGCTGGAAGGCCAGCAGCGCCGCGCGCACCGCGGGCACGGCGGCCACGGCGCTGGCGGCCAGGGCGGCTTCCGGCGTGCGCAGGCCGGGGCGGTCCAGGTCCTCGGGTTGCAGCGCCAGGGCGGCGGCGGTGGCGGCGGCGGGGTCGTGCGGGTCGGCGCCGGCATCCAGCACGCGGCGGCCGGTGGCGCGATAGAGCAGGCCGGTGTCCAGGTAGGGCAGGCCCAGATGCGCCGCCAGTCGGCGGGCCAGCGTGCCCTTGCCGGCGGCGGCCGGGCCGTCGATGGCAATTATGAGGGGCGCGCCGGCCGGCGCGAGCGGCGCGTCCGGCGTGCTCATGCCGGCGCGATGGCGGCCCCGCCGGCCGCCTGGTTCACCAACGCGGAAAAACCGGGGAAGGAGGTGTCGATGAAGCCGGCATCGTCAACCGCCACCGGGGAACGTGCGGCCAGGCCCATCACCAGGGCGCTCATGGCCAGGCGGTGGTCCATATGGGTCAGCACCAGCCCGCCGCCGGGGATGGCGCCTGCCGTGCCCTGTACCACCAGGTCGTCGCCCTCGATCCGCGCTTCGATGCCGTTGGCGGCCAGCATGGCGTGGGTGGCGGCCAGGCGGTCGCTTTCCTTCACCCGCAACTCGGCCAGGCCGCGCATGCGGGTTTCGCCCTGCGCGGCGGCGGCGGCGACGGCCAGTACCGGGTATTCGTCGATCATGCTGGGCGCCCGGCCGGGGGGGACCACCACGCCGTGCAGCGGGCCGTATTCGGCCAGCAGGTCGCCGACCGGCTCGCCGCCCTCCGTGCGGGCGTTCTGGATGGTCAGCCTGGCGCCCATCTCCCGGAGTGTCGCGAACAGGCCGGTGCGCAGCGGGTTGAGGCCGACATTCTCGACCACCAGCGAAGATCCGGGCACCAGCAGGGCGGCAACCAGCAGAAAAGCCGCCGAGGACGGGTCGCCGGGCACCATGATGGGCGCGGCGACCAGCTCCGGCTGGCCTTCAAGCTCGATCACCCGGCCCTCGGCGGTGTCGGTCACGCGCACGGTGGCGCCGAAGTGGCGCAGCATGTTCTCGGTGTGGTCGCGGGTCGGCTCCGGCTCCACCACCCGTGTGGTGCCGCGGGCGCACAATCCCGCCAGCAGGCAGGCGCTTTTTACCTGGGCGCTGGCCACCGGCAATGTGTAGTCCAGCGGCATCGGGTCGGCGGCACCCTGCACCGCCAGCGGCAGGCGGCCGCCCTCCCGCGCCCAGAACTGCGCGCCGGACTGCGCCAGCGGCACGGTCACCCGGCTCATCGGGCGCTTGCGGAGCGAGGCGTCGCCGGTCATCACCGAAAAGATCGGGTGGCCTGCCAGCAGGCCGCAGAGCAGCCGGGCCGCGGTGCCGGAATTGCCCATGTCCAGCACGTCGGCCGGTTCCACCAGGCCGCCGACGCCGCGGCCGGCGACGCGCCAGCGCCCGGGGCCGAGCTTTTCCACCGTGGCGCCCAGCGCCCGCATGGCGGCGGCGGTGCGCAGCACGTCCTCGCCTTCCAGCAGGCCGGTGATCTCCGTGGTGCCGACGGCGAGCGCGCCGAACATCAGCGCGCGGTGGCTGATGGACTTGTCGCCGGGCACGGTGAGGCGGCCGGAGAGCGGCCCGGGGCCAGGGGAAGCGCGGAGCGGGGTGGGTGCGGTGGAGGCGGCCATGTCGCGGCGTTTGACATGGGCCTTCTTGCGTGGCAATCGGCCCGACCTATTTTTCGCGCCCTGTCCGCGTCGGCCCGCAAGGCCGGAGCGCGGGCGCATTATCTTCCAGCGAGGCTGATCACGATGGCCAAGCCCGAAATGGGCCTCAAGCGAGTTTGCGTCGCCTGCGGTACCAAATTCTACGACCTGACCCGCGCGCCGGCGATCTGCCCGAAGTGCGGCACCGAACAGCCGGCCGAGCAGCCGCGCATCCGCCGGGGCAGCAGTGCCGTGGCCGATGAGAAGCTGAAGAAGCGCGCGGTGGTGCCGGAGGCCGAGGGCGAAGAGGTGGAGCTGGAGGACGTCGAGGCCGATGAGGCCGTGGAAGACGTCGAGGAACTGGAGGACGACGCCGAGATCGACGAGGCGATCGAAGTCCCGACCGACGGCGACGAGGAAACCTGAGGCTTTCCACCCGCCCGCCCGGGTGGGCACCGGAACTGCGCTGAGGCAGGCGGTTGCGCCGCCCGGGTGGAGACGCCCGGGCGGTTTTTTGCGCCTGGGCGTGGGTCATACGGGCCATCAAAAATGACGACCCGCATGCGTCTTCTTTTGCGCGCAGCCGTCACACCAACCCTGCGCGGCTGATACCGGTCTACAGCAGGCAGGACTTCTGACGCCCGGTATCAGACCCGGCCGCGCAGACGCGCCCGGAGCATCAGCAGCGCGTCCCAGGGCAGGGCCGCCGCTTCCCGCAGGCGCCAGTACCAGCGCTTGCCCAGCCGTGCCGCGGCCGGGAAGGGCGGGGGCGGGCAGGCGCGGGCCGGCCAGCCGGCCAGGCGCAGCAGCAGCACGCAGCGCGGCAGGTGGTAGGCGCTGGACGCCGCCAGCACCGGGCCGCGATGCCCCCGCGCCCGCAGCAGCCTGGTGCAGGCCAGGGCGGAGCGGAAGGTATCGGTGGCGGTGGTTTCCGGCAGGATATCCTCGGCGGCGATGCTGGCCTGGCGCAGCAGGGCGGCCATCACCTCGGCCTCGGCAGCGCCATGGCGGCCGATGCCCCCGGTGGGCAGGTAGAGCGGGCGCGCCAGCCTGGCGCCATGCTCGGCGGCGGCGGCCACGCGGCGGCGAAGCGTTTGGCTCGGCTGGCCATCGGGCCGCACCGCGGCGCCGAAGATGATGATGGCGGGCCGGTGCGCTGCGGCGCCGTCGGAGGCGGGCCGTTCGGCGCTCAAGGCGCCGCCAGCAGCAGCCGGTTGATGCTCTGCATCGCCTTGGCCAGCGCCGCGAAGTCCCGCGTGAAGGCTTCCCGCGCAATGCCATTGGCGGCCAGGGCGTCGCCGATCTCGCCGATGCTGCGGCGGCCATCCACCAGCTTCAGGATGGCGCCGGCCAGGCGGGGCAGCGGCAGGCCGACGCGCAACCCGTCGAAGCCCACCGGCAGCACGCCGCTGGGCGGCAGGCCCTTTGCGAGTTTCTCGCCATCCATCTCCCGCAGCACGGGGATGCTGGCGGGGTTGTCCCACGCGGGGGCATGCGGCGCGTCCTCGGCGCGGACGCAATAAACAATGTGGATGCCCATGTTGCCGCACATCGCCTCGGCCAATGCGGCGCGTTGCAAGGGCGGCAGGAGCGCGGTGCGGGCGCGCAGCTTGGGGTCGGAAAGGTAGGCGTCGGGGTCGTAGCGCAGCGGCTCCACCCAGCATTGCACCCGCAGCCCGGCGGCTTCGACCAGGGCGTTGAACTGCGGCACGGTATAGGCTTGGTCGCGCGGGTTCAGCAGCAGGTCGTAGAGGCCGGCATCGCCGCCCTGGGTGTGGTCGGTCAGCCAGGGGTTCTGCCGCAGCCAGGCGGTCTCCGGCGCCTGGCGCCACAGCCGGCGGGCCAGGTCGACGCGGGTGGGCGGGTCCAGGCCTTCTGGCTGGTCCGGGCCGGGGGCCAGCAGGCGCAGCGCGTCCTGCAGCATGTAGACGCCGGTGCGGCCATGCGGGGCGTAGACCATCAGGCCCAGGCCGCCGCCGGGGGCCAGCACGCTGACCAGGTTGCGCAGCCCTTCCAGCGGGTCCGGCAGGTGGTGCAGCACGCCGCAGCAGTCGATGTAGTCGAAGGGGCCGAGGCCGCTGCCGGCCAGGTCCAGGATGCTGCCGTTGACGAAGCGGATATTGCCGAGGTCGCGCTGCGCCGCCCGCGCTTCCGCCACCTGGCGGGCCTGGGCGGAACGGTCGTACCAGGTGACCTCGCCGGGCCGGCCGGCATTGGCCAGGTGCTGGGCCAGCATGATGGTGCCATCCCCGCTGCCGCCGCCGGCCATCAGGGCGCGCAAGGCCGTGCTGCGGGGGCGCTGGCCGCTGAAGATCCAGTGGTCGACCTCCAGCAGGTGGCTGGGGCTGCCCACCACCATGCGCCTGGCCTCGTCGCGCGGGTCGCGCAACGGGTAGGGGTAGGCTTCGTATTGCGCGGCCAGGTGGGCGTCGGTGGCGTCGGTCATGGCCCGCTAGATACGGCGGCAGATGCGATAGCGGGAGAGGAAATGCCAGCAAGGCGTTGCTGGACGGGGCCGGGCCACGTATCTAGCGGCGATGCGCAGCCTCGCCCGCCTGCTTTCCCTGCTTCCCTTGCTCGCCCCGGCGCTGCTGGTGGTGTCGGCCGCTGCCCAACAGGCGCCGGCGGCCCAGCCGCGCAAGCTCGGCCAGTTCCAGTCCTGGACCGCCGCGGTGCATACCGAGGCCGGGCATAAGATCTGCTACGCCTTTTCCCGCGCCAGCAAGGCGGAGGGGGTGGTGAACCGCCCGGCCAATCAGGTGCTGCTGACCGTGACGCATCGGCCGCAGGGCCGCGACGCGGTGGCGCTGCGGGCCGGCTATGCCTATCCGCGCAATGCCGAGGTGAAGGTGCAGGTCGGCAGCAACGAGTTCACCTTCTACACCAGCGGCTCGGACGCGCATGGCCGCGACGGCGCCGCCGCGGTGCGCGCCTTCCGCGCTGGGCGGGAGGTAATGGCCCGCGGGCCGGGGCCGAACAACCGCGGCAATGCCAGCGACAGCTTCGCGCTGGCCGGCTTTGCCCAGGCCTATGAAGCGATCTCACGCGAATGCCCGGCCGCTGCGGCGCCGGCGCCGGCCCGGCGATGAGCGCGGTGCTGGCTGCCGGCGCGGATGACCTGACGGCGGCGGAGCGCGACCGGATTCTGGCCAAGGCGGCGATCTTCGCGCCGCCGCCGGCGCAGCTGGCGGATGGCAGGCGTGACCTGGTCGGGCTTTCGCGCGAGGAATTGGTCGCCGAGATGGTGGCGATCGGCGAGAAGCCGTTCCGCGCCAAGCAGATCTGGCACTGGATCTACCACCAGGGGAAGACCGACTTCGCGGAGATGAGCAGCATCGCCCGGCCGATGCAGCAGAAGCTGGCGGAACGCTTCGTGGTCGGGCGGCCGGAGGTGACGACGGTGCAGACCAGCACTGACGGTACGCGGAAATGGCTGTTTGCATTCCGCGACGGGCAGCAGGTCGAGACCGTCTATATTCCCGATGATGAGCGGGGCGCGGTGTGCATTTCCACCCAGGTGGGCTGCACGCTGAGCTGCCGCTTCTGCCACACCGGCACCCAGCGGCTGACCCGCAACCTGGGCGCGGCCGAGATTGTCGGCCAGTTCATGGCCGGGCGGGACAGCTATGGCGAATGGCCGAGCCCGAAGGATGAGCCGCGGTACCTGTCCAACATCGTCGTGATGGGCATGGGCGAGCCCATGTATAACTACGAGAATACCGCCAAGGCGCTGCGGATCATCATGGATGGCGAGGGCATTGGGCTTTCCCGCCGGCGGATTACGCTGAGCACGAGCGGCGTGGTGCCGATGATGGACCGCTGCGGGGCGGAGCTGAATGTGAACCTGGCGGTTTCCCTGCATGCGGTGACGGATGAGCTGCGCGACCGGATCGTGCCGCTGAACCGCAAGTACCCGATTGCCGAGTTGCTGGACGCCTGCCGGCGCTATCCCGGGGCTTCGAACGCCCGGCGGATTACGTTTGAGTATGTGATGCTGAAGGACGTGAACGACAGCGTGGCCGAGGCGCATGAGCTGGTGCGGCTGCTGAAGGGCCTGCCGGCCAAGGTGAACCTGATTCCGTTCAACCCCTGGCCCGGCGCGCCGTTTGAGACCAGCACGCGGGCGCAGACCGAGCGCTTTGCCGATGTGCTGAACGAGGCGGGGTATTCGAGTCCGATCCGTCGGCCGCGCGGGCGGGACATCATGGCGGCGTGTGGGCAGTTGAAGGCGGAGATGGAGGGCGGAGCGGCCTAACCCGCCGGCTTCGCCTGCCACATGCCCAGCAGCGCGCCCGTGGGGTCGCGGAAAACGCTGAGCCAGCCCATGCCCAGTACCTCCACATTGTCCATCATCACGGTGGCGCCCATGGCCGCGGCCTTCGCGGTGCTGGCCGCCAGATCCTCCACCGCCACATAGGGCAGCCAGGTGCTCGGCGTGCCCGGGGCCGGGCTGACCAGCATGCCACCGCCGGTGCCGCCGCCGACATCGATCATGGTGTAGGTGCCGCCGCTGGGCATCGGCAGGTCGGTCAGCTTCCAGTCGAACAAGGCGCCGTAGAAGGCCTTGGAGGCCGGCAGGTCGGCGCTGGAGAGTTCGATATGGACGAACGGGTTGGCCATGGCCGGTCACTCCTGTTGCGCGGCCAGCCTGCCGAAGCGGGCGGCGGGGCGCAGGTTACAATGGTCGCCCGGCTGGCGGCCCGGCGGCTCGGCCTGGCGCGGGCCGCCGCCTATTCCTCGCTGGCGCCGGTTTCCGGCACCACGCGCGCCCACAGCGCCAGTTCCGCCTCCAGATAGCGCTTGTAGTCGGCCGGGCTGCCGCCGGTGGGCCAGGCGCCCATCTGCTCCACGCGGGACGCCACGCCGGGGTCGCGCAGCGCCGCGTTCACCGCCTGGTTCAGCCGCGCCACCACCTCCGCCGGGGTGCGGGCCGGGGCCATGATGCCCTGCCAGATGCCGATGTCGAAGCCGGGCGGCATCAGCCCGCTCTCGGCCATGGTCGGCACCTCCGGCAGTTGGGCGGAGCGGCGGTTGGTGGTGACGGCAATGGCCCGCACCCGGCCTTCGCGCGCCAGGGGCAGCGCGGTGTTCAGGGCGTCCGACATGAACTGGACATTGCCGGCGGCCACGTCGGTCAGCGCTGCCGCGGTGCCGCGATAGGGCACGTGCACGGCTTCGGCGCCCAGATGGCGCATCAGCATGAAGGCCTGCAGGTGGCTGGCATTGCCGACGCCGCCGCTGGAATAGCTGATCTTGCCGCTGTTCGCCTTTGCCCAGCTGGCGAACTCGGCGGCGTTGCGCACCGGCAGCGAGGGGTTGACCACCAGCAGCGAGGGCGCGGCGGCGGTCAGCGCCACGGGCACCAGGTCGCGTTCCACGTCGTAGGCCAGGCGCTTGTACAGCGCCCGGCTGATGGCGATGGAGGAGGTGTTGTACAGCAGCGCGTAGCCGTCCGGGTCCAGCTTGCTGACCGCCTCGGCGGCGATGTTGCCATTGGCGCCGCCGCGATTCTCGATGACCACGGGCTGCCCAAGCTCGGCCGCCATGCGCTCGCCGATGACGCGGGCCAGCACGTCGGTCGGGCCGCCGGCGGGGAAGGCGACGATCAGGCGGATCGGCCGGCTGGGGAAGCCGGGTTGCGCCAAAGCGGGGGCGGCGAACAGCGCGGCGGGAGCCAGCAGCAGGTGGCGGCGGGTGGTCATGCGTTTTCTCCCGTATCCGGCGGGCCGGCCAGCAGCCGCTTCACCGTGTATTCCATCACGACAATAGCATGCTGGTTCAGTACCCGCACTGCGCTGGTGACCACGGCGCGGTTGCCGCGGCTGGTCGGGCGCACTTCGGTCACCTCCACCAGCGCATGCACGGTATCCCCCACGCGCACCGGGGCCAGCGGGCGGATATCGGTCTCCAGCATGGTCAGGCCGGTGCCATGGACCATGCCGCGCAGCAGCAGCCCCTCGATCAGCGCATAGGTCAGCACCCCCGGCACCGGGCGGGCGCCCAGCGCGCCGGGGTGGGTGATGTCCACGAACAGCGGTTCCTGCATGCCGGTGAGCGCGACGAAGCCCATCAGGTCGTGTTCGGTGACGGTTCGGCCGAAGGTTCGGAACCGATCGCCCTCGGCGAGTTCGGTCCAGTGGAAGCCTTGGCCCAACAGGGGCGGTTCATCTTCGGGCATGGGCGTCTCCTTGGGCGGCAGCAGAGGCGGCGGGGGCCAGGCTGTCAACGCGGCCTGGTCGGCGTTCCCGGCGCGGCTTCATGCGCCGGCGCCGCGCGGTTTCGCGCGCCTGGCCCGCGCTGCCCCCCACGCGCCCACCTCGCGCGCGCCTTCGCGCCCACCTCGCGCGCGCCTTCGCGCGACCGCTTGACGCCAGCGGCGCGCGGGCGCCCTTTTGCCCGGACATGCCGGCAGACCCACCCCGCCTCGCCCTGCTCGTGCCGATCGGCCTGCTGGCCTTTGCCAGCTACACCACCGGGTCCGGCATGCGCCTGCTGGACCCGCTGCTGCCCATGGTGGCCGGGGAGTTCGCCGTGCCGGTCTCGGGCGCGGCCTGGCTGGTGGCGGGCTTCCTGCTGCCGTATGGCCTCGGGCAACTCGGCTTCGGGCCGATGGGCGACCGCTACGGCAAGCTGCGCGTGGCCTGCCTGGCGGTGCTGGCCTATGGCGTATTCACGCTGCTGAGCGTGCTGGCCGGCAGCCTGGGCGCGCTGACCCTGCTGCGCGTGCTGGCCGGGCTGGCCGCCGGCGCCGTGATTCCGCTGATGATCGCCTATCTGGGCGATGTCGTGCCCTATGCCGACCGCCAGGCGGTGCTGGGGCGGTTCAGCACCGGCATGGTCATGGCGCAGTTGCTGACCGGGCCGGTGGCGGGCGTGCTGGGCGGCGTGGCCGGCTGGCGCAGCGCCTTCCTGCTGCTGGGGGTGCTGGCGCTGGCCGCGGGCGGGCTGCTGGTGTGGCGGCTGGGGCTGCCAATGCTGACCGCCCGGCCGCAGCCCACCGGCGGCCAGCGCACGCTGGAAGCCTATGCGGTGCTGCTGCGCCGGCGCGCCGGGCGCTGGCTGGTGCTGGTGGCCTTCGGCAACGGCTTCCTGCTGTTTGGCGGCGCCTTTCCCTTCGTCGGGTCCTACATGATTGAGGATTTCGGGCTTTCCACCGCGCTGTCCGGCCTGGTGGTGGCGGGGTTTGGGCTGGGGGCCTTTGGCTACACCAGGCTGGCGCGGCGGCTGGTGGGGTATTTCGGTGAGCGGCGGCTGCTGCTGCGCGGCGGCATCGGCCTGGCGCTGGGCCTGGGCGGGCTGGCGCTGGCGCCGTCCTGGCCCTTCGTGCTGGCGTTGCAGGTGTGGCTGGGCCTGGCCTTCTACATGTTCCACGGCGTGCTGCAGGCGCGCGCGACCGAGGTGCTGCCGGAGGCGCGCGGCACCGCGATGGCCGGCTTCGCGCTGTCGCTGTTCCTCGGCCAGAGCATCGGCTCCCTGGTCTTCGGCCTGGGGATAGGGCTGGTGGGCTACCCCGGCGCCTTTGCGCTGGCCGGCCTGGGCGCGCTGGGGCTGGCGCTATGGGCGCGCACCGGCATTCCCGTGAAGGGCAAGCCGGTGGCCGCGGGTTAGATTTTCCGTACCAGCCGGCGCGCCAGCCAATAGCCCAGCAGCCCCGCCACCGGGGCGGCGGGCAGCACCAGCACCCAGCCGGCATGGACATTGTTGACCACCAGGCCCAGGCCGATGCCGAGCATCAACCCGCCGACCAGGCTGCCGATGGTGCCGGCCTTCAGGCCCAGGACCAGGATCTCTTCACGCGTGATGGCCATGGTGGCGGCTTACGCGGGGAAGGCGTGGTTTGACAAGGGCATGACAGGCCGACTATACGCCCGCCTCTTCCTGGGAACGTGGACTGGTCTTCGGGACCAGCGCCCGCCCATGCGCCCTCAATCCCGGGGGCGTTTGGGACTACCGGGACAACACGGGGTTCAACGAACCCCATGCTTCAGAAGGCCCGCCGCAACAGGTGGGAGTGCCGCGCATGACCAAGCGCCTTGAGTCGAAGTACAAGATCAATCGCCGCCTGGGCGTAAACCTGTGGGGCCGCGCCAAGTCGCCGATCGGCAAGCGCGAATATGGCCCCGGCCAGCACGGCCAGCGCCGCAAGCAGAAGCCGACCGACTTCGGCATTCAGCTGATGGCGAAGCAGAAGCTGAAGGGCTACTACGGCAACATCGGCGAAAAGCAGTTCCGCAAGTACTACGAGGAAGCGGTCCGCCTGAAGGGCGACACCTCGGAGAACCTGATCAACCTGCTGGAGCGCCGGCTGGACTGCGTGATCTACCGGATGAAGCTGGCGGTGACGCCCTTCGCCGCGCGCCAGTTCGTCAACCACGGCCATGTGCTGATCAACGGCCGCCGGCTGAACATTCCGTCCTACATGGTCAAGGACACCGACCTGATCGAGGTCAAGGAAAAGTCGAAGCAGCTGACCGCGGTGCTGGACGCCTCGCAGAGCGGCGAGCGCGACGTGCCGGAATACATCGAGGTGGATCACCGCGCGATGCGCGGCCGCTTCCTGCGCAGCCCCAAGCTGAGCGATGTGCCGTACCCGGTGCAGATGGAACCGAACCTGGTGGTGGAATTCTACTCGCGCTGACGCGCGAGTAGTTTTTGCTGCCCTCAGGCGCCGGGCGGCCGCATCCGCGGCCTTGGCTTGCGCGGGCATAGGCCCGCGTCGGCCATTCGGCCTCTCGGCCCTGGCGGGCCGCCTGGGTCAGCTACGGCGGCCTTCGCGCTTCCGTCAAAGTTGTTGCAGCGCTGCCGCGCTGCGTTGACGCCGGGCCTTGTGCCCGGCGTTTTGCGTTTCAGGTGGCGTCGCGGGTCTTGCCTACGCTTGCTCAGGTGGCGTCGCGGGTCGTGCCCGCGCCTGCTCAGGTGGCGTAGCGCCCGAACGGCCCGTGCAGCCGGGCTGGCAGCAGCGGCGCGGCGTGGGCCGCGGCCATCAGCACCGCGCGCTTCGGGCTGGGGGCGGCGCGCAGGCTGGCGTGCAGCCGGGCCAGGCCGGCCTGGCGTTGGCCGTGGCGCAGCAGCTCGCGCCCGATGATCCAGTCATTCTCCGCCTCGGCACGGCGGCGCAGCGCCGTTAGGCGCTCGGCGCCCAGGCGGGCCAGCAGCGCCGGGTTGCCGTAGATCGCCTGCATCGCCGGCAGGAAGGCGCGCGGGTCCGTCGCCATGCGGTGATAGGCGCTGCCGCGGCGTTGGCGCACCAGCAGCACGGGGTCCTCCCCATCCGCCACCGCCAGCGGGCCTTGCAGGCAGATGCGCACCCAGTATTCCCAGTCCTCGCCATAGCGCATGCCCGCCAGGAAGCCGCCGGCGGCCCGGGTGGCGTCGCGCCGCAGCAGCAGGTGGCCGCCATTGGCGAAGAGGTTTTCGACGAGCAGCCGCTCCAGCACATCCCCGGCCGAAAAGCGCGGGCGGCGGGGCAGGGGGAGCGGGTCCGCCAGGGCGGCGGCTTCGGGCACGAAGGCGTAGGGGCCGGCGGCGGCGGCGGCCTGCGGGTGGCGCCACAGCGCCTTGGCCAGGCGGGCCAGGGCGTCTGGCGCCAGCATGTCGTCGGCGTCCAGGAACAGCAGGGCCTGGCCGTTGGCTTCCGCCAGCGCCAGGTTGCGGGCGGCGGAAACCCCGGCATTGGCCTGGCGCAGCAGGCGGACGCGGAAATCCGCCTGGCCGGTGACGATGCTGGCGGTGGCGTCGGTGGAGCCGTCGTCGACGACGAGCAGTTCAAGGTTGGGCAGGGTCTGGCGCAGCACGCTGGCGATGGCCGCGCCGATGAAGGGCGCGACATTCCAGGCGGGCATCAGCACGGAAACCAGGGGGGCGACGAGCATGCGCAGGGCATGCCACGGGGGGCGGGGGAGCGGGGGTCACGCTGGCGCGGGGCGCGCGCACGTCTGGGTGCGCGGGGGCTTTGACCGGTTGCGTCGCGCGGGCGCTGGCCTTGCCGGGGCTGGCAGCGCGGGTAGTGGTGGGCCACCGGGAGAAAGGGGGTGCCGTTGCGCGGGGCAGGGCGGTGGGCGCCGCCCGCGCCTTCAGCCGAAGCGTGCCTTCAGACGAAGACCGCCTTCATGCCGCCGGCGGGGTAGCGGGTGCCGGCGGCCGAGCCCGGCGGCACGGCGGCGCTGATGCGGGCAACGTCCTCGGCCGAGAGCGTCACCGCCAGCGCGCCCAGATTCTCCTGCAGTCGCGGCAGGTAGCGCGTGCCGGGGATGGCGACGATGTCCGGCCCCTGGGCCAGCAGCCAGGCGAGGACGAGCTGAGACGAAGAACAACCCTTCTCGGCGGCGATCGCTTCCACCTTGGCGGCCAGGCTGCGGTTATGCGCGAAATTGGCTTCCTGGAAGCGCGGATGCGCGGCGCGGCGGCCATCCACCTGGGCGAATTCCTGGATGGCGCCGGTGAGGAAGCCGCGGCCGAGCGGGGAATAGGCGACATAGCCGATGCCGAGCGGGCGCGTGGTGGCCAGCGTCTCCTCGGCTTCCTGTCGGTAGAGCAGCGAGTATTCGGTCTGCACGCAGGCGATGGGGGCGGTGGCGGCGGCGCGGCGGATGGTGGCGGGCGAGGCTTCCGACAGGCCGAGGAAGCGGACCTTGCCTTGGTCCACCAGCTTCTGCATGGCGCCGACCGTGTCCTCGATGGGGACGGAGGGGTCGACGCGGTGCTGGTAATAGACGTCGATCACCTCGACGCCGAGGCGCTTCAGGCTGGCCTCGCAGGCCTGCTGCACATAGTCGGGCTTGCCGTTGACGCCGTTGGGGCCACCTGGGTTCTGGGTTTGGCCGAACTTGGTGACGAGGATGACCTTGTCCCGCAGGCCCTTCAGCGCGCGGCCGACGACGCCTTCATTGTGGCCCCAGCCATACATGTCGGAGCTGTCGAAGTGGGTGACGCCGAGGCCGATGGCGTCGCGGATCAGCGCCTCGGAGGCGGCGTCGTCAGCTTCGCCATAGACGCCCGAGAGCGACATGCAGCCGAGACCGATGGCCGAGACCTTGAGGCCGCCGGTGCCGAGGGCGCGGTGTTCGATGGTGGTCATGGGTGGACTCTCCTGCCGGGGCATAGTCTGCCCGGCAGGAGCGCCCTTGGCAAAACCGGGGTCAGGCGGCGCGAGGCCCAACCTCACGCCGAGGCGCCGAACGGCGCCCGCCGCCTGTGCGGCGTAGCGGAGGCGGCCCGCCCGGCGACTGAGGGAAAAAAACAACCTGAGGCGAACGGCCTCAGGGCCGATTACTTCAGGCCGAAACCGGCACGCCCTTTTCCTTCATCAGCTCCTGCAGTTCGCCGGCCTGGAACATCTCCATGATGATGTCGCAGCCGCCGACGAACTCGCCCTTGACGTAGAGCTGCGGGATGGTCGGCCAGTTGGCGTAGGCCTTGATGCCCTCGCGGATTTCGCCGTCTTCCAGCACGTTCACGCCCTTGAAGGGGACGCCGACGGCGGAGAGGATCTGCACCACGCGGGCGGAGAAGCCGCACTGCGGGAAGACCGGCGTGCCCTTCATGTACAGCACGACGGGGTTGGCGTTGATCTCGCCTTCGATGCGCTCGAACACCGGGTTGGTCATGGGAGGGCTCCTTAAGGGGCTGAGGTTTGCAGGGCGAGGGCGTGCAATTCGCCCCCCATGCGGCCGCGCAGCGAGGCATAGACCAGCTGGTGCTGCTGCACGCGGGACTTGCCGCGGAAGGCTTCGGAGACGACGGTCGCGGAATAGTGGTCGCCATCATCCACCAGGGCGGTGATGGTCACCTGCGCGTCGGGCATCGCTGCCTTGATCAAGGCTTCGATATCAGCTTGCTGCATGGCCATGGGTCAGGCTCCGTCGCGCATCAGGGCGGGCAGCGTCGCTTCATGCGCCGCGGCCAGGGTCAGTATCGATATGGCGTCGCCATTCGGCAAGACCAAGTCCCCGCCTCGGGAATGGCCGATGCGGGTGGCGGGGATGCCGGCGGCGGCGGCGGCGGCCAGGATCGGCGCGGCGGCGGGCACGGCCAGGACGTAGCGGGACTGGTCCTCGCCGTACCAGAAGGCGTGGTCGCCACTCGCTTCCAGCACGGCGCCGATGCCGCTGGCCATGGCCATCTCGGCCACCGCGACCAGCAGGCCGCCATCCGAGCAATCGTGGCAGGCCGTGACGGCGCCAGCGAGGATCTGGGCGCGGACGAAATCGCCGTTGCGGCGTTCGGCCACCAGATCCACCGGCGGCGGGGCGCCTTCCTCGCGGCCGGCGATTTCGCGCAGCCAGAGGGACTGGCCGAGCCAGCCCTGCGTGGCGCCAACCAGCACCAGGTCATGGTCCGCCGGCATGGCGAGGCCGATGGCCTGGGCCACGTCCTCCAGCACGCCGACGCCGCCGATGGCGGGGGTGGGCAGGATGCCGCGGCCTTCCGTCTCGTTGTACAGGCTGACGTTGCCGGAGACGACCGGGAAGTCCAGCGCGCGGCAGGCGGCGCCGATGCCCATCACGGCGCCGGCGAACTGGCCCATGATCTCCGGCTTCTCGGGGTTGCCGAAGTTCATGTTGTCGGTGATGGCCAGCGGCAGGGCGCCGACCGCGGTGATGTTGCGCCAGGCCTCGGCGACGGCCTGCTTGCCGCCCTCCTCGGGGTCCGCCAGGCAGTAGCGCGGGGTGCAATCCGTGGTCATGGCCAGGGCGCGCTTGTGGTCTTCGACGCGTACCACGGCGGCGTCGGCGGCGCCGGGGCGCTTGGCGGTCTGGCCGCCGACCATGCTGTCATACTGGTCCCAGATCCAGCGGCGGCTGCACAGGTCCGGGCAGGCGACCAGGGTGAGCAGCGCGGCTTTCAGGCCGACCGGGTCGGCGACGGTGCCGAGGACGGGCAGCTTGGGGGTCGGCACCCAGGGGCGTTCATACAGCGGCGCCTGGGATTCCAGCGGGGCGAGTTCGATATCCGCTTCCACCACGCCGTGGTGGCGAATGACGATGCGGCCGGTATCCGTCAGGTGGCCGATGATGGCGAAGTCCAGCTCCCACTTGCGGAAGATCGCCTCGGCCATGGCCTCGCGGCCTGGCTTCAGGATCATCAGCATGCGTTCCTGGCTCTCCGAGAGCATCATCTCGTAGGCGGTCATGCCGGTTTCGCGCTGCGGCACGTTCTCCATTTGCAGCTCGATGCCGACGCCGCCCTTGCCGGCCATCTCCACGCTGGAGGAGGTCAGCCCGGCGGCGCCCATGTCCTGGATCGCGACGATGGCGTCGGTGGCCATCAGCTCCATGCAGGCCTCGATCAGCAGCTTCTCGGCGAAGGGGTCGCCGACCTGCACGGTGGGGCGCTTGTCCTCGCTGTCGGCGGCGAATTCGGTGCTGGCCATGGTGGCGCCGTGGATGCCGTCGCGGCCGGTCTTGCTGCCGAGATACACCACGGCATTGCCCACGCCGGCGGCGGCGCTCAGAAAAATGCGGTCGGCCTTGGCGATGCCCACCGTCATGGCATTGACCAGGGGATTGCCGTTGTAGCGCGGGTGGAAGTTGACCTCGCCGCCCACCGTCGGCACGCCGACGCAGTTGCCATAGCCGCCGATGCCGCGGACCACGCCGTCGATCACGCGCTTCATCCGGGGTGCGTCGGGGCTGCCGAAGCGGAGCGCGTTGAGGTTGGCGATGGGGCGGGCGCCCATGGTGAAGACATCCCGCAGAATGCCGCCAACGCCGGTCGCCGCGCCCTGGTAGGGCTCGATGAAGCTGGGGTGGTTGTGGCTTTCCATCTTGAAGACGGCGACCAGGCCTTCTCCGATATCGATGACGCCGGCATTCTCGCCCGGACCGTGGATGACCCAGGGGGCGGTGGTCGGCAGCTGCTTGAGCCAGAAGCGGGAGGATTTGTAGGAGCAATGCTCCGACCACATCACGCTGAAGATGCCGAGTTCGGTCAGCGACGGCGTGCGGCCGAGGATGGCCAGGACGCGGTCGTATTCGTCGCCCTTCAGGCCGAATTCGGCGGAGAGCTGCTTGGCGCGGGCGGCGTCGAGGGGCGTCGGGAGATCGGTCATGCTGTCAGGCCGTGGCGAAGGTTGCGGCGATGCTCTGGAACATCGGCAGGCCGTCGGTGCCGTCGATATCAGGGTCCACCTGGTTTTCCGGGTGCGGCATCAGGCCGAGGATGCGGCGGTTCGGCGACACGATGCCGGCGATGTTGTTGACGCTGCCGTTGCGGTTGGCCGCTTCGGTCACCGCGCCTTCCGGCGTGCAGTAGCGCAGGACCACGCGGCCTTCGCCTTCCAGCTGGTCCAGCGTTTCGTCACCGGCAAAATAGTTGCCGTCGCCATGCGCCATGGTGCTGCGGAACACCGCGCCGGGCTGGAATTGGCTGGTGTAGGGCGTGTCGGTGCGTTCCACCTTCAGGTGGCAATCCATGCTGAGGAAGCGCAGCGAGGCGTTCTTCAGCAGCGCGCCCGGCAGCAGCCCGGCTTCGATGAGGATCTGGAAGCCGTTGCAGACGCCCAGCACATGGCCGCCGCGGGCGGCGAAATCGGCCACCGCGCGCATGATCGGGCTCTGCGCCGCCATGGCGCCACAACGCAGGTAGTCGCCGTAGGAAAACCCGCCGGGCAGCACCACCAGGTCGGTGCCGGCGGGCAACTCGCTCTCGCCATGCCAGATGATGGCGGGTTTTGCCCCGGTGACGCGGGCCAGTGCCAACGCCATGTCGCGTTCCCGGTTGGTGCCGGGGAAGAGGATGATGCCGGCCTTCATGCCTAAGATCCTTGCCATATCCGCAGCCAATTGATGCCGCCGAAGAACAGCAGCGTCGCCACCGCCGCCAGCGCCGCCGCGGTGATCCAGCGGTTCAGCTTGTGCTTCTGCGCCGCCAGCCAGCCCTGCGGGGTGGGCCGGCGCAGCGGCCGCGGCTTGGTGGCGGCCACCTTCTCCTCTCGCCACCGCAGGCCGATGCTGATCGCGATGGTCAGCCCAACCATGAAGAACAGCGAGAGGCGCAGCACGCTAGCGAACCTCGACCTTGAAGCTCTCGATGACCATGTTGGCCAGCAGCTTCCTCGCCATTTCCTCGGCGGCGGCCTTGGCGCGGGCCGGGTCGGTCTCGGCCAGTTCCAGCTCGATCAGCTTGCCGACGCGGACTTCCCCGATGCCGGCGAAGCCGTGCCCGGCCAGCGCATGGCCGATCGCCTTGCCCTGCGGGTCCAGCACGCCGTTCTTCGGCATGACCGTGACATAAGCCTTCATCTGCGCGTCTCCGTCTGGCCGCTGGCCGTCATTGAATGCTCTCCGGGCCCTTCATGTCGCGGATGCCGGCTTCCGGCAAAATGCCGAGGCGGCGGGCGACTTCCTGATAGGCTTCCTCGACCTTGCCCAGGTCGCGGCGGAAGCGGTCCTTGTCCATCTTCTCACCGGTCTTGGCGTCCCACAGGCGGCAATTGTCCGGGCTGATCTCATCGGCCAGGACGATCCGCATCTCCTCATTCTCGAACAGCCGGCCGAATTCCAGCTTGAAGTCGACCAGCACGATGCCGGCGCCGAGCAGCAGGCCGGTCAGGAAATCGTTGATCCTGAGCGTCAGCGCGACGATGTCGTCCAGGTCCTGCGTCGCCGCCCAGCCGAAGGCGGTGATGTGTTCCTCGCAGACCATCGGGTGCTGCAGCGCTTCGTTCTTGTAGTAGTATTCGATGATGCTGCGCGGCAGGCGGGTGCCCTCGGCGATGCCGAGCCGGGTGGAGAAGCTGCCGGCGGCGACGTTGCGCACCACGACTTCCAGCGGAATGATCTCCACTTCGCGGATCAGCTGTTCGCGCATGTTCAGCCGGCGGATGAAATGGGTGGGGACGCCGATCTCCATCAGCCTGGTCATCAGGTATTCGCTGATGCGGTTGTTCAGCACGCCCTTGCCGGTGATGGTGCCCTTCTTCTGGGCGTTGAAGGCGGTGGCGTCGTCCTTGAAATACTGCACGAGGGTGCCGGGCTCGGGGCCTTCGAACAGGATCTTGGCTTTGCCTTCGTAGAGCTGACGGCGTCGCGCCATGGGCTGCATTCCTTGGGTTGCGCAGAGGGTGCGCAGGGGCGCGCGGGCGGCCGGGGCCACCCGAATCAGCCGCGTATAGCAAGTGGGGGGCTGCGCCGCCATGCCGGGGGCGGCGGGCTGCATTGCGGGGCTACAGGGGCAATGGGGCGAAGGCCGTTCGATTGGGCGGCCCGGGGGCGAAGCGCCAGGTTCGGCGACCATCCGCCGCCAGCCCGACCAGGCTGGCCGAAACGGTGGCGAATCCGCCAACGGGCGGGACGCAGAGCGTATCGGCGCGCGATTCGGCCAGGCTGTCATCGCCCAGCAGGGCGGCCCAGCCGGCCCAGTCGTCGCGGTCCGGCTCGGGCGGTGGGGCGGCCTGGAAGCGCGGCAGGTGGCGGGCGGTGCGCGGGCTGGTGAGGTCGTTGGGGTCGTGGGCGGTGACCATGCTGACGCCGGGCGGCAGCGGCACCAGCTGCGGCCGGCCCGCACCGGTGCCGCGGATGAACCAGGCGTCCCGCGCATCCGCCAGCACCATGTTGAAGCCGCGCCAGTCGCCGGCGGGCAGCGCCGCCAGGGTCTTGGCGGCGGCGGCGGCGCTGGGGTGGCGGGCGGCGAGCAACGGCAACTCGCCGCGGCTGCGCTTGTCGGCGGCGGGGCCGAGCGTGCCGACGCGGTTGAGGATGGCGCAGGTCACGCCCTGGCGGTTCATCGCCATCCAGGTGCCGCCGGCCAGCCGGTCCCGCCCGGCGATGACGCCGGGTTGGTCAGGCCAATGCGCGGCGGGGGCGTCCCAGGCGCGGTCCTGCCGTTCGTCGCGGTTGGCGGCAAGCAGCAGCGGCCAGGCGGCGCCCGGCCGGCGCAGGACAACGACGGTGCACAAGGTGGGCGCGGGCTACCAGCGATGGCCCCAATGATGGTGGTGCGGCCGGTGCCAATAGGGCGGCGGCGGCGGGGCCGGGCGGTAGTAGTAGTAGGCCGGCGGCGGCGGTGGCGGCGGGCGGTAGTAGTAGGGCGGCGGCGGGGGCGGCGGCGGGTAGTAGCCACCCTTGCCGTAGTACTGCGCCTGCGCCTCGGCCGGGGCCAAGGCCAGCAGGGGCAGCGCCATGGCGGTCGCGGCCAGAACGATCCTGAGCGGTTGCATGATGGCCTCCTCCTTGCCGGCTCCCGAAGCAGGAACTTGCCCAGCAGGATGGGTTGTCCCTATGGCAAAATCCAGGCGGCCGGGCGAGATTCCGCGCGCCGGCCCCGGCGCCCCACGCTTCAGCCGAAGACGCGCTGGAACACCGTCTCCACCTGGGCGAAGTCGCGGGTCGGGTCCATCACCTGGCCCAGCTTGGCGGCGTCGAAGTGGCTGGCGACTTCCGCGTTCAGCAGCAGGTTGTCGCGGAAGCTGCGGACCTCCGGGGTGCCCAGCGCGCGCCAGGTGGTCATGGCGGCTTCCTGCACCGCGGCATAGGCGGCTTCCCGGCTGATGCCGGCCTGGGTCAGCGCCAGCAGCACCTTCTGGGAGTGGACCACGCCGCCGAGGCTTTCCAGGTTCTGCTGCATGCGCTGGGGGTAGACCACCAGCTTCTCCATCATGCCCGTGAGGCGGGAGAGGGCGAAGTCCAGCGCGATGGTGGCGTCCGGCGCGATCACGCGTTCCACGCTGGAATGGCTGATGTCGCGTTCATGCCAGAGGGTGACGTTCTCCAGCGCCGGGGTGACGTAGCCGCGCACCAGCCGGGCCAGGCCGGTCAGGTTCTCTGAAAGCACCGGGTTGCGCTTGTGCGGCATGCTGGACGAGCCCTTCTGGCCCGCGTGGAAGAATTCCTCGGCTTCCCGCACTTCGCTGCGCTGGAGGTGGCGGACTTCGGTGGCCAGGCGCTCGATGCCCGAGGCCACGATGGCCAGGGCGCTGAAGAAGGCGGCGTGGCGGTCGCGCGGGATGACCTGGGTGGAGACGGGCTCCACGGACAGGCCGAGCTTGCCGGCGACGAAGGCTTCGACGCTTGGGTTCACGCTGGCAAAGGTGCCGACCGGGCCGGAGATGGCGCAGGTGGCCACTTCCGCGCGGGCGGCGACCAGGCGGGCGCGGTTGCGGACGAACTCGGCATAGTGGCCGGCCAGCTTCAGGCCGAAGGTGGTCGGCTCGGCATGGATGCCGTGGCTGCGGCCGATGGTCGGCGTGTGCTTGTGCTCCATCGCGCGGGCCTTCAGCGCCGCCAGCAGGGCATCAAGGTCGGCGATCAGCAGGTCCGCGGCGCGGGTCATCTGCACGGCCAGGCAGGTGTCCAGCACGTCGGAGGAGGTCATGCCCTGGTGCATGAAGCGGGCTTCCGGCCCGATGCCTTCCTGCATGTAGGTCAGGAAGGCGATGACGTCGTGGCGGGTGACGCGCTCGATCTCGTCGATCCGTTCCACCGCCTCGGCGCCGATGGCCGCTGCACGGGGAGTGCCCTTGTCGCGGATGACGCGGGCGGCTTCGGCCGGGATGGTGCCGAGGGCGGCCATCGCCTCGGCGGCCAGGGCCTCGATCTCGAACCAGATGCGGTAGCGCTCCTCGGGCGACCAGATCGAGGCCATCTGCGGGCGGGAATAACGGGGGACCATGGCAGGCCTCATGCGGCAAGGGGCTGGAAAGCCGGGGCGCGGAAGCCGGCGGTTTGGCCCCGGCGCGGCGGAATGGCAAGCCGAGGCGTGCGGAAAGCGCAGCGGCCCCCCTTGCCAAATCATTACCCAATATTCATCTGAACCGCGGTTTGCACGAAGGAGCGCGTTTTCCATGCTGATGCCGGACTGGCTGGTTCCGCTGGCCCAGGTTCTTTTCATCGATGTCGTCCTGGCCGGCGACAACGCCATCATCGTCGGCATGGCCGCGGCTGGCTTGCCACCGGCGCAGCGTCGCCAGGCGATCCTGTGGGGCATTGGCGCCGCCACGGTGATGCGGATCGGCTTCGCCGCCATCACCACGCAACTGCTGGCGATTGTCGGCGTGACGCTGGCCGGCGGGCTGCTGCTGCTGTGGGTGTGCTGGAAGATGGTCGGCGAGTTGCGCCGATCCCACGCGTCTGAACACGCCGGGGCGGAGGGCGCGGCGCCGAAGACGCTGGGCCAGGCGGTGCTGACGATCCTGGTCGCCGACGTCTCGATGAGCCTGGACAACGTGCTGGCCGTGGCCGGCGCCGCCAAGGATCACCTGGAGGTGATGGTCATCGGCCTGGCGATTTCCGTGGTGCTGATGGGCGTGGCCGCGAACGGGATTGCCCGGCTGCTGGAACGGCACCGCTGGGTCGGCTGGCTGGGCCTGGCGATGATTCTCTATGTCGCGGGCGACATGATCTGGGAGGGCACCCATGAGGTGGCCGACCAGGTGCCGGGGAATTATGGCTGGCTGCTGCTGCCGCTTGGCTACCTGGCGCAGCCGGCGCTGTTCCCGCCCTGGATCTGGGCCCTGGCCACGGCCGGGCAGGTGGCGGTGCTCGCCTGGGTTGCGCGGATTGTCACGATGCCACTCAGGCGGGCCGACTGACCGGCTGAGGGCCCTGCGGGAGGGCGTGCGGTTGGGGTAGCGTGACCTACGGTTCACGCTTCACACGGGCGGGGCGGTCCAATAGGGTCGCGTCGGCCGAATCCCGGCCCCATGCCGAAAACGATACCGCCCGGAGCGCCCGAATGGACCTGTCCGCCATCAGTCTCGACTCGATCATGCAAAGCTTTGATTGGGCGACGCTCGCCACGATCCTGGGCGTGAACATCATCCTGTCCGGCGACAATGCCGTGCTGATCGCGCTGGCCGCGGCCGGCCTGCCGCCCGCGAAGCGCAGCCAGGCCATCATGTTCGGCATGGTGCTGGCGGTGGTGCTGCGCATCGTGCTCAGCCTGGCCGCGGTCTACCTGCTGCAGATCCCGGGCCTGATGCTGATCGGCGGCCTGCTGCTGCTGTGGATTGCCTATGGCTTCTACAAGGAGCTTCGCCAGAAGGACGAGGACTCCCACGACCCGACGCACCACGCCGAGGAGAAGACCATGGGGCAGGCGCTGCGGCAGATCGTGGTCGCCGACGTCTCCATGAGCCTGGACAACGTGCTGGCGGTGGCCGGCGCGGCGGCGGGCAACATGAACATGCTGATCATCGGCCTGGTCATCTCGATCCTGCTGATGGGAGTGGCGGCGACGCTGATCTCCAAGCTGCTCGAGAAGTTCCCGGTGCTGGCCTATATCGGCGTGGCCCTGATCGTCTGGATCGGCGCGAAGATGGTCTACGAGGACAGCACCCACCTGTGGGCCAAGTACGGCAGCGGCCATGCCGCGTTGCAGCAGGTGCCGGCCCTTGTGGTGCAGGCGCCGGCGGCACCGCGGCTTGGCGGCTAGGCGTGCGGCAGGCATGGCGCGGCGTCGTCCTGGCGCCGCTTCTGGCCCTGGCCACCTGTGCGCCGCCGGAGGGCGACCCCGCGGCGACCGCCCTGGCAACCCAACCGGCGCCCCGTCTCAGCCTGCAGGATGCGGCCGGGCGCCTGCCGCCTGAAGCGGCGGGGTTCCGCCGCGGCCAGACCCTGCCGGCGGCGCCGCCCGGGGTTGGGCAGGAAGTGGCCTATGCCACGCCGGCCGCGCGGCAGCGTGCCGCCGCCGTGGTCAAGCTGGCCTCGGTTGGGGCTGGCCTGGCGGATGGCCCTGCCTCGGCGGAAGCCCAGGCCGCCTTCCAGGCTGAACTGAACGATGCGGTGCAGGGGCGCGACCGCGCCCGGCAAATGCGCGAAACCCGGCGCTTTCCGCTGGAGGTTGCGGGCCGCGCGGTGCTGAATTGCGCCGAACTGGCGGGCACCTTCGGTCGCCAGCCCGTGGAAGGCCTGGTCTGCGCCGGCGGCGTGGGCGGCAACCTGGTGCGGCTGCGCGTCAGCATGCCCCGGGCAGCCCCGGCCCTGGCCGATGCGCCGGCCTTCGCCAGCGCCATCGTCGCGGCCCTCAGGACGCGCTGAGGGCCGGGCCGGAGCCGGTTTTCCGGGCGCGGCCGTTTGGGCGAGGCTGGAGCAATATCCGTTCTGATGCTCCCATCAGAACGGATATTGCTTCAGATCAGCCCCTCCCGCCGCAACGACAGGTGGCGGCCATTGCCGACAATCAGGTGGTCGTGCAGCACAATCTCCAGCACCGCGGCGGCCTGCTTGATGGCGGCGGTCATGTCGATATCGGCGCGGCTCGGCGTCGGGTCGCCGCTGGGGTGGTTGTGCACCAGGATCAACGCCGTCGCGTGCAACTCCAGTGCGCGCTTGACGATCTCCCGCGGGTAGACCGGGGTGTGGTTGACGGTGCCGCGGGCCTGGGCCTCGTCGGCGATCAGGCGGTTCTTGCTGTCCAGGTACAGGACGTGGAACTGCTCGATCCGTTCGCGCGCCAGGCTGGCGTTGAGGTAGGCCAGCAGGCGGTCCCAGTTGTTCAGCAGCGGCTTGTCCAGCACCTCCGCGGCCTGCAGGCGCAGCGCGGCGCCCTGCACCAGCTTCAGCGCGGCCAGGCCGGCATCGCCGAGGCCCTCGATGCGGCGCAGCTCCTCGACCGGGGCGGCGATGGCGTTGGCGAAGCTGCCGAAGCGGGCGAGCAGCGCCTTGGCGATGGGCTTGGTGTCGCGCCGGGGCAGGGCGAGGAAGAGGACCATCTCCAGCATCTCGTGGTCCAGCAGCGCGTCCGGGCCGGCCTTCAGCAGCTTTTCCCGCATGCGGGCGCGGTGGCCGAGATAGCCGGGTGGCGGCTCGGCTTCCGCCGTCTCGGGCGGTAGCAGGGGCAGGGCGGGGACGGGCTTTGGCGCGGGCGGTGGCGCCGGCCTGGCGGCGGGCGGGCGCGGGGCAGTTGGCGCGCTGGCTGACGCCGGCACCGACGTGGCGGCCGAGGATGCAGGCATCGCCGCGAGGCGCGAGATGCCGAGCGCGGCGCGCAGTTCAAGCTCGGCCTGGTCTAGGAAGGCCAGGCTGGCCTCGCTGGCGTGGTGGTGACCCTTCTGGCCGCCGGGATTGCGCATGTCGTGCCCCGTTCCCGCAGCAGACTAGCAGCGGGCAGAACAAAACCACCAGGGGTTGCGTGCGAGTCCGACAAAGGTCGCCGCGGGGGCGGCTGCGCAGGTGACACACCGGCTGGGGCAGGGTGAGACGGCTGGCGCAACCGCCCCGCCGGCTCAGTCGGCGTATTCGCCGGCGGCTTGCAGCAGTGGGCGCCAGCGGGCGATTTCGCTGACCAGGTAGGCGCGGTGGGCGGCGGGGGTCACGCGCTCCATCGGCTCGGGGCTGGCGCCCAGTTCGTCCAGCCGGCGGATCACCCGCGGGTCGGCCAGGCTGGCGCGCAGGGCCTGGTTGGCGCGGGCGATGATGGCGGGCGGCGTGCCCTTGGGGGCGTAGAGGCCGTGCCAGATGGTGACCTCGAAACCCGGCAACCCCGCCTCTGCGGCTGTCGGCACATTCGGCAGTTGCGGCAGGCGGTGCGGCGAGGCGACGGCCAGCGCGTGGACCCGGCCGCCGGCGATCTGCGGGATGGCGCCGGTGGTCTGGTCGCAGACCAGGTCCACCCGGTTGCCCAGCAGCTCCGGATAGATCGGGCCGGTGCCGCGAAACACGATGGCGGTCATCGGCGCCTGCAACTGGGCCTGCAACAAGGTGCCGCAGAGCTGCGAGCCGGAGCCGAGGCCGGCATGCGCCAGGTTCACGGCTTCCCGCTGGGCGCGGATATGGGCGATGGCGGCGGCGAAGTCGCGGGCGGGGAAGTCCGGCCGGGCGACCCAGACCATCGGTACGGGCGTGATCAGGCCGATGCACTCGAAGTCGGCCACGGGGTCGTAGGGCAGGCGGCGGTACAGCGCCGGCGCGGTGGCCATGCCGATATTGTGCAGCAGCAGGGTGTGGCCATCCGGCCGGGCCTGGGCCACGCGCAGCGCACCGATGGTGCCGCCGCCGCCGGCCGCGTTCTCCACCACCACGTTCTGGCCGAGGTCGCGGCCCAGCGACTCGGCCATCAGCCGGGCGACGGCGTCGGTCGGGCCACCGGGGGCGAAGGGGATGACGAGGGATATGGTCTGGGTTGGCCAGGCCGGCTGGGCGCGGGCCGGGGACGTGGCGATGGCCGGGGCGGCGAGCAGGGCCAGCAGCGCGCGGCGGCGCAGCGCGCAGGGCGCGGTGCCGTCCAGGCAGGCCCGCACCACGCTGCTGGAGGCGTGGCGGCCCGCTCCGGTCGGGTCGCCCCCGAGCGTGCCGGTGGGGGCCTTGCTGCCCTGCGCCATGGTCAGGCCTTCGGGATGCGGAACTCGTATTCCAGTTCCAGGTGGTCGCTGGTGCCGGCCTTCCGCTTGGCCTCGAAGTCCGCCACCAGGCTGGCCTTCACGCCGAAGACCGCGTCCTCGTACAGGTACTTGTCGCCATCGGCGAAGATGTGGGTGATCAGGTCGCGGTAGCCGGGCGCCTTGATCCAGAAATGGACATGGGCGGGGCGCATCGGGCCGCGGCCCATGGCGGCCAGCACCTGGCCGGCGGGGCCGTCATGCGGCACCGGGTAGCAGCTGGGGTTCACGGTCCAGAAATGGACCACGCCGTCGGCACCGGTCACGAAGCGGCCACGCATCATGTGGGTGTTGCCGTCGCCGATCTGGCTGTCGTAGCCGCCATCCTTGTCGGCGTGCCAGACGTCTACTTGTGCGCCCTGGATCGGCTTGCCCGCGGCGTCGGCGATGACGACGCGGACTTCCAGCATCTCACCGACCAGGCCAGGGGCGATGTTGTCGCCGTTCTTCAGCACCGGCGGGTTCTCGCGGTGGAAGGGGCCGAGCACGGTGGTCTCGGTGACGCCCTCGGTGCTGGCATGGGTGATGGCATCCACCAGCATGGTCACGCCGGTGACGTCCGACAGCAGGATCCATTCATTGCGCTTGTCGGTGACGAAGGGACCCATGGCGGAGAGGAACTTGATGCCGGCATCCCATTCCGCCGGCGTCAGCTTCACGTCCCGCACGAAGGCGTGGGCGTGCTTCAGCAGCGCCGTCATGATCTCCTTGGTGCGCGCCGGGACTTCCGGCTGGATGCGGGCCAGCACGGCTTCGGTCAGGTTGGCGTCGGTGTAGGTGACGTGGGCGTCGGGCATGGCGGGGGCTCCTGCGATGCGGATGGGGTCGTGCGTAGGCGCGCGAGTTGAGGCGTGCGTAGGCGCGCGGGTTGAGGCGTGCGTAGGCGCGCGGGTTGAGGCGTGCGTGGGCGCGGCAAGGGGCGTGAGGATGACGCGGCCACGGGTGCCGCTGTTGACCAGGCTGTAGGCTTCGCGCGCCTGGTCCAGCGGGAAGCTGTGGGCGATGACGGGGGCGGGGAAGGCGCCGCTCTCGAAGCCGGGGCGCAGCGCTTCCAGCAGCGTGGCGCATTCGGCGGTGCCGCGCTTCAGGCTGTCCACGCCGATCAGCCGGGCTTCCTTCCGGTAGAACGGGATGAGCTCCAGGCCGAGCTTTTCGCCCGGCGTGCCGGCGATGACCACCACGCGGCCGCGCATGGCCAGACCGCCCATGGCGCTGGAGGTCAGCGGGATGTTGCCGACACAATCAAACACCACGTCCACGCCGCGCCCGCCGGTGAAGGCGCTGACCGCCTCGCCGGGGCTGATGACGTTGAGGTCGATGAAGCGATGCGCGGTCTGCGCCGCGGGTTGCTCCGGCTGTGGCCGGCCGCGTTGGGCGGCGATGACGGTGGCGCCGCGCTGCCGGGCAATGGCGCAGGCGGCGCCGCCGACGCCACCGCTGGCGCCGAGCACCAGGACGGTCTCGCCAGGTTGCAGCGCGGCGTAGTCCAGGCCGATGGCGGCGGTGACGTAGTTGACGCCGACCGCGCCGGCCTGGGCGAAGCTGAGATTGGCCGGCTTGCGCGCCAGGGCGGCGAGGGGCAGGCGCAGCAGCTGGGCGTGGCTGCCATCCTTCGTGAAGCCGAGATCGCCGCCGGTGCCCCAGACCTCGGCGCCCGGCCATTCCGCCGGGCCGGCGACCACGGTGCCCGCGAAGTCGCGGCCGGGGGTGCGCGGCGGGGTGGTCTGGCGCATGCGGCCCGCGACGTTCTTGGCGTCCGACGGGTTGATCGAGGCGGCGTGGACGGCGACCAGCGCCTCCCCGGCGGCGGGTGGGGCGATGGGCAGGTCTTCCAGGGCCAGCACCTCCGGCCCGCCGAAGCGGTGGAAGCGCAGGGCCGCGGCCGTTGCCGGCAGCGTTGCCGCGCCAAGCCCTGCCATGGGGATACTGCCTTCCATGCCCGCTCCGCCCTTTTGTCCGGGCAGCCTAGCCCTGTTGGGGCTGGCGCCGCTATTCTGCGTTTACATGGACCAGACCAGCGAACTCGCCAAGGTGAAGGCGCGCATCCGCGCCCTTGCCGCCAAGACCGTCGACCGCGGCTGCTCGGAGGCCGAGGCGATGGCCGCCGCCGCCAAGGTGGGGGAGCTGCTGGCCGTCTACGGCCTGACCATGGGCGAGGTGGAACTGCGCGAGGAAGCCTGCGTGCAGCGGCGCATACCCGTGCTGGGCACCGCGCGCCAGGCGCTGCGCTGGGTGTTTCCGGCGCTGCTGCGGCTGTGCGAATGCCGCGGCTGGACCGATGGCAAGCAGGACTTCGTGCTGTTTGGCCTGGAGCCGGATGTGCAGATGGCGGAGTACCTGCTGGCCGTGGTCGGCCGGGCGCTGGAGACCGAGGAGATGCGCTACCGGGCCGGGCAGGACTATGCGCGGCGGACCCAGCCGGCGCAGGCGGTGCTGCGCAGCTTCCGCTACGGCTTTGCCGACCGGGTGGGCAAGCGGCTGGACGAGATGGCGCGCGCGCGCGCGGCCAGCGAGGCCGGGCAGCAGGCGACATCCACCGGGACGGCGCTGGTGCTGGTGAAGCAGCAGATCATCGGCGAGAAGTTCCGCGAGTTGGGGGTGAACCTGCGCAATGTCTATTCCAGTGTGACGGTGCGCGACCGCGGCGCCTTCGGCCATGGCGCGGCGGCGGGCGGGCGCGTGGGGCTGAACCGGCCGGTGGAAGGTGGCGCCGGCGGTGGCGCGCTGCCGCGAGGTAGACGATGAGCATCGCGGACCCGCAGCGGCGGAAGCTCTATGCCTGGGAGGATCGGGAGGTGGCGCCGCGCGACCAGTCCATGGTGCCCTATCCGCGGTTGCAGGGCTTGGTTGACCATGTGTGGGTGCAGGAGGGGCTTAGCTGGGCGCCGCTGGTGCGACCGCTGACCAAGAAGGCGCGCAGGACCGTGGCGCGGGCGACCAGGCTGGCGATTGAGGCGCCGGAGCAGCTGGCGACCTGGGTGTTGCTGCATGAGTTGGCGCATTGCATGAGCAGCACCGCCGAGGAACGCAGCGACGGGCATGGCCCGATCTTCGTGGGATTGTACCTGAAGTTGCTGTGCGACTACGCGCGGATGCCGCGTGCGGAGTTGGAAGCCTCGCTGCGCAAGGCGCGGATAGAGTGGGACCCCGCGGCGCGCGCGGTGTTTGTGGAGTGAACGCCTTTTGGGCGTTCTCGCTGGCGTTCTATGCGCAGCCCGGGGTGATGCCGGCCTGCCTGGCCTTGCAGGACCGGCACGGCGTGGACGTGAACCTGGCGCTGCTGTGCTGCTGGGTTGGCGAGGCGCTGGACGCGGCAGCGCTGGCAGAGGCGGATGCGCTGGTGGCGGAGTGGCGCACGCAGGTGGTGCAGCCGCTGCGCGCGGTGCGGCGCTGGTTGAAGGGCCGCGACGACGCGCTGCGCACTGAGGTGGCGGCGCAGGAATTGGCGGCCGAGCAGCGCGAGCAGGCCATGCTTTACGCGTGGGCCATGGCGCGCTGGCCGGCGGCGGGCGCGGCACCAGGCCGCCACGCCGCCGCCAACCTGGCGCTGCTGAGCGCCGCGCCGGAAGCTACCGCCCTTGCCAGTTCGGCTTGCGCTTCTCATGAAAGGCCTTGACGCCCTCGGCAAAGTCATCGCTGGAGCGCAGCCGCGAATAGGCGTGGCCTTCGAGTTCAATGGAGATCGAGAGCGAGGCGTCCTCGGTGTCGTTCAGCAGCTTTTTGGCGGTCCGCTGGGCGAGGGGGGCGAAGCGCAGCAGTTCCTTCACCAGCGCATCGGTCGCGGCTTCCAGCTGGTCGTCGGCGACAACATCGGTGGCGATGCCCCATTCCAGCGCCTGCCTGGCGGGGATGCGGCGGCTGCGCATCACGATATCCTTGGTGCGGGTGATGCCGACGATTTTTTGTAGACGGGCCGAGCCGCCGGAGCCGGGAATTTGGCCCAGCTGCTGTTCCGGCAGCGCGTATTGCGTGGTCTCCGAACACAGGCGGAAGTCGCAGGCCAGGCTGATCTCGAAGCCGACGCCAAACGTATAACCGCGATTGGCGGCGATGACCGGCTTGGAGCAGCGCGCCGGCGCGGCCATGTTCCAGGCCAGCTTGGAGACGACTTCCGGCGTGCTTTCCAGGAAGCCCATGATGTAGCCGCCCGACGAGAAGTGCTCGCCCTCGGCGCGCAGCACGATGACGCGGACGCTGTCGTCTTCATCCAGGGCTTCGAAGACTTTTCTCAGTTGGTCGCGCTGCGGCATGTGGATGACGTTCAGCGGCGGGCGATGCAGGATGATGTCGGCGCGCGGACCGGCCACCTCCACGCGGAAACCGTCCAGATTGTCGAAGGCGCTCATCATCAACTCTCCTGTTCGGCGGGGCGATAGTCGCCTTCCGCCAGCTTGCGGCGCAGCAGTTTTCCCACTGGCGAACGCGGCACCTCGGCCACGAAGACGTAGCGCCGCGGGCGCTTGAAATTGGCCAGGCCGGCGGCGCGGCAATGCGCGTCCAATTCGGCTTCCGTGGCCGGCGCGCGGCGGGCGATGAAGGCGGCGACGACCTTGCCCCAACGTTCATCCGGCAGGCCGACAACGGCGACTTCTGCGACGGCAGGGTGCAGCGAGAGGCAGGATTCGATTTCCACTGGGGAGACGTTCTCGCCGCCGGTGATGATCATGTCGTCCACGCGGCCGGTGACGAAGAGGTCGCCATCGCTGTCGAAGAAGCCGGTGTCGCCGGTGTGGTACCAGCCGTCGCGCAGCGATTTCGCATCGGCGTCCGGGCGGCGCCAGTAACCCTCGAAGCTTTCATCCCCGGCGAGCAGCGCGACGATCTCGCCTTCCTGATTCGGTGCGGCCGGCGTGGTGCTGCCGAGCGCGACCACGCGGATGAACTGGTTGAGGCCGGCGCGGCCGGCGCTGCCTGGCTTCAGCGGGGCGTTCTGGTCCACCGTGAAGGTGTAGATTTCGCTGCTGCCATAGTGGTTGACGAAAAGGTCCGGGCGGAAGGCGGCGGTGAGGTCGCGCAGCAGACCGTCCGTCATGCTGGCGCCGGCGAAGCCGAGCTTGCGCACGCTGGAGACATCGGTGCCGGCGAAGGCCGGGTGGTGCAGCAGGTCGTGGTAGAGCGTGGGCACGAGGTAGAGGTTGGTGATGCCTTCGCATGCGATGAGGCGGAGCGCTTGCGCGACATCGAAGCGTGGCTGACAAATGAAGGCGCCGCCGATGGCCGCCATGGCCAGCAGGCTGCGCACGCCCATGGTGTGGTAGAGCGGCATGACGCCGAGGGTGCATTCGCCGGCACCATAGAGATTCTGCGCGACATGCGCGATGGCGGCGGCGCGTTCGGCGCGGTGGCGGCGCGGCACGCCCTTGGGGCGGGAGGTGGTGCCGGAGGTGTAGAGCATCACCGACCAGTCTTCCGCACCGGCCTGCGGTTGCGCGGGCGGCGCGGCGGCGAGCAGCGTGTCGAAGCTGGTCTCGCCGTGCAGCGCGGCGTCCAGCGTGATGCGTGGGACGGCCTGGGCGGCGCGCGTGGCCTCGGCGGAGATGGCTTCGAACACCACGGCCTTGGCTTCGGCATCGGCGATGGCGTGGTCGATCTCGTCGGACTTGGCGCGCCAGTTCAGCGGCGTGATGATGATTCCGGCGAATTGGCAGGCCCAATGCAGCGTCGCCGCTTGCCAGCGGTTCTGCAGCACCGTCAGCAGGTGGTCGCCGCGTTGCAGGCCAAGGCGTTGCAGACCGGCCACGACGGCGGAGATGCGCGGATACCATTCGGCGTAGGTGAGGCGCAGGTCGCCATCCACGATGGCCAGCGCGCGCGGCGTGCGTTCGACGCTGGCGATAAAGCTGGTGCCGAGGTCAAGCATGGGCGGTGTCTCGCAGGCGCACGGCCGCGTCCAGGGCGGCGGCGATGATGGGCGTGTAGCCGGTGCAGCGGCAGAGATGACCGGAGAGCAGGTCGCGCAGTGCGGCTTCGTCGGCGTTTGGTTGGGCGCGCAGGAAGGCGTCGAGCGACATCAGGATACCCGCGGTGCAGAAGCCGCATTGCAGCGCGTGGTGGCGGCGGAAGGCTTCCTGCAAAATCGAGAGGCGACCAGGTGCTGGGGCGAGGCCTTCGACGGTGCGGATGTCGCAGCCCTGAACCTGCACCGCCAGCGTCAGGCAGGCGCGGGCGGGGCTAACGTCGATCTGCACCGTGCAGGCGCCGCAGACGCCGTGTTCGCAGCCGACATGCGTGCCGGTAGCGCCGAGGACGTGGCGGAGGAAATCGCTCAGCAGCATGCGCGGCTCGGCTTCGCCTTGTACCGGCGCGCCGTTGAGGGTGAAGCGGATGCTGTGGCGTTGCGTGGCGCTCAGGCGCGGCATGCGGCGGCCTCCTGCATCACCTGGCGGCCGAGCTTGCGGACGAGTTGGCGGCGATAGGTTGCGGTGGCGTGCAGGTCGTCGCGGGCTTCGAGCGCATGGGCAAAGGCGTCCAGCGCCTCCGGCCAGTGCGCGCTGTCGGCAGGCAGGTCGCGCGCGGCGGGGTGGTCGGCGACGCCGCCGATGGCCAGGCGCACGCCGCCCGCATGCGCGACGGCGGCGCAGGCGACGATGGCGAAGTCGCCGTGGCGGCGGCCGACTTCGCGGAAGGCGTAGCCTTCGCCGACGCGCGGTTGCGGGATGCTGATGGCTTCGATCATCTCGTCTTCATGGCGGGCGGTCTGCATCATGCCGGTGAAGAACTCCGCGGCGGCGACGCGGCGCGTACGGCGGGCGGAGCGCAGCAGGATTTCCCCTTGCAGCGCCAGCAGCACCAGCGGGATTTCGGCACTTGGGTCGGCATGGGCGACGCTGCCGCACAGCGTGCCGCGGCTGCGGGTTTGCGCGTGGCCGACCCAGGGCAGCGCCGCGGCCAGCAGCGGGTGCAGGTTGGGGCGCGCCTGCAGCGCCGCCTGGCGGACGGCGGCGCCGATGCGCAGCGTTTCGTTGGTGGCGGTGGCCTCCGCCAGCGTGGCGATGCGCATGATGTCCACCAGCACGGCGGGGCGGGCCAGGCGCATGTTCAGCATGGGCAGCAGCGATTGGCCGCCGGCGATGATGCGCGCGCCCTCGCCCTCGGCACGCAGCGTGGCCAGGGCTTCGTCCAGCGTTTCGGCCTGCACGTAGTCGAACTTCGCGGGCTTCATGCGCCGAAGCCCAGGCGGTGCAGCAGGCGTTGCCACCATGGTGCTTGCGGCGCGGCCTGGCGGGCGAGCGCGGCGAAGAACTGGCTGATGACGACGCGCGTGGCGCCATCCAGCAGGCGGCCGGCGATGCTGGCGACCTTGCCGCCCACGGCGGCTTCATAGCGGTAGGCGATGATGGTGGCGCCGTCGGCCTCGGTGAGCGTCACGTGCCCGCGACCCTGGCCGAAGCCGAGGGCGCCTTGCGCGCTGCCGGCCAGCGTCAGCGCATGCGGTTCGTCGAGGTTCGACAGCGCGAGCGCGACGCGGTAGCGGCCCTTGACCGGGCCGATGCCGAGCGTGACCTCGGCGGTGTAGTCGGTGGGGCTGGTGCGCTGGATGCCATGCGCGCCGGGGACGATGGCCATCAGCGCATCTGGGTCCAGCAGCAGTGCCCAGAGTTCTTCGCGCGGGGCGTTGACGCGGGCCTGGCCTTCGCCGCGCAGCAGGCGTTCGCCCTTGGGCGTGGCGGCGGGCGCATTGGGCTTGGCGCCGTGCAGATGGGCGGCGAGCGTCGCGGGCAGCAGCGGCAGCGTGACGTCGTGCAGGCCGAGTGCATCGGCCACGGCATTGGCGATGCAGACCGGCGTGGACATGCAGTTGCCCTCGCCGACGCCCTTGGCGCCCAGCGGGGTGAAGGGCGAGGGGGATTCGTGGTGCAGGATGATCGGCGCCGGCACTTCCATGCTGGTGGGCACCAGGTAGTCGGCGAAGGTGCCGGTCTCGAAGCTGCCATCGGGGGCGTAGCTATGCGCCTCATACAGCGCCGCGCCCAGCGCGTGGGCGAAGCCGCCGGTGACCTGCCCCGCGACCATGCCGGGGTGCAGCACCGTGCCGCAGTCGTGCATCGTCACGTAGTGGTCGATGCGCGTCTCGCCGGTGATGCGATCCACCTCGACACCGCAGAAATCGAAGATGAAGCCGTGGCAGAGCGAGGAGTTGACCTCGTCGGCCTCGGTCGGCGCGGTGAGTTCGGGCGGCGTCCACCAGGCGGTTTCGCGCAGCGGCGCGCTGTCCTCGGGCGGCAGGGTGCCGGGTGCCCAGTGTGGGCTGCTGGCGACGCGGGCGAAGGGCAGCGCGTTGTCCGCGTTGCCCTGCGCGTGCAGCTTGCCGTTGGCGAGCACCACGTCTTCCGGCGGCACGTTCAGCAGCGGCGCGGCGAGGCGCGCAAGGCGGGCGCGCAACTGCTGTGCGGCGATGCGGGCGACGCCGGCGACGGCGGGGGCGAAGCGACTGGCGTAATTGCCGCTGGCGATGCTCCAGGCGTCCTTCGCGGTGTCGATCTCCGTGACCACGCGGATGTCCTGCGGGCGCAGGCCGAGTTCGTCGGCGACCACCTGTGCCAGCACGGTGCGGTGGCCCTGGCCCTGCGGCACGCTGGCGACATGGACGGAGACGCTGCCGACCGCGTCGCATTGGATGGTGGCGGTGGCCTGGGCGCCGTTCTTCGGGCCGGCGCGCTTGCGTTCCGCGGGGGTGAGGACGGCGGTGATGTAGCCCATGTTGGAGACGCTGGGTTCCACCACGGCGGTGTAGCCGATGCCGTAGTGCCGGCCTTCGGCGCGGGCGGCGTCGCGCTTCGCCAACAGGGCCGCGTGGTTGCCGTCGCGCAGCGCGGTCTCCATGGCCGTGGCGTAGTCGCCGCTGTCCAGCAGCGCGCCGGATGCGGTGCGGTAGGGCATGGCCGAAGTGGGCACCAGATTGCGGCGGATGACGTCGAGCGGGTTCAGCCCCAGCGTGATGGCGATGCGCTGCACCAGGCGTTCCAGCGCGAAGTAGACCTGCGGGCCGCCGAAGCCGCGATTCAGCCCGGTGGGCGCCTTGTTGGTCAGCACCACGCGATTGCGGATGGCGACATTGCGGATGGCGTAGGCGCCGGTCATGTTGCCGTGCATGCGGTACAGCGTCGCCGGTTCTGGCGCGCGGAGCTGGGCGCCGCAATCCTCCAACTGGTCCCAATCCAGCGCGGTGATGAGGCCTTCAGCGGTGACGGCCGCTTCCAGCCGCGTGACGCGGTTGGTGGCGACCGAGGAGGCGGCCAGGTGCTCCAGCCGGTCCTCCACCCATTTTACCGGGCGGCCGCAGGCGCGGGCGGCGGCGGCCATAAGCACGATGTAGGGGAAGACGCCCTGCTTGACGCCGAAGCTGCCGCCGCTGTCCGGCGGCGTGCGCAACCGTAGCCGGTTGCCGGGCACGCGCAGCGCGCGGGCGATGACGGCGTGGATGCTGAACGGGCCCTGGAAATTGGCGAAGACGTCGTAGCTGTCCTCGCCCGGGTCGTATTCGGCCAGCACGCCGTAGCATTCTATCGGCGTGCAGGCGCTGCGCGGGTAGGCGACATCGATGGCGATGCGATGCGCCGCGGTGGCGAAGGCGGCTTCGGGGTCGCCGTAGCGGAAGCGGCGTTCGCTGGCCAGGTTGCCGCCCAGGCCTTCGTGCAGCACCGGCGCGTCCGGCGCCAGCGCGGTGACGGGGTCGGTCACCGCGGGCAGCGGGGTGTAGCGTACCTCGATGAGGTCGAGCGCGTCCTCGGCCACGTAGCGGTCGGTGGCGACCACCACGACCACGGGCTCGCCGACATAGCGCACGCGCTCCACCGCGATGGGCCAGCATTCCATCGGCGCCTTGACGCCGACGACCAGGCTGGTGGTGGTGGCGCGGATATCTTCGCCGGTCAGGATGGCGGCGACGCCAGGCAGGGCGCGGGCGGCTGATGTCTCGATGCTCTCGATGCGCGCATGGCCGTGCGGGCTGCGCAGGATGGCGGCGTGCAACGTGCCGGGCGGGGTGCCGCAATCGTCGAAGTAGCGGCCGCGGCCGGTCAGCAGCGCCGCGTCCTCGAACCGCGGCAGCGACTGGCCGACCCATTTGTCGCCCGGGGAATCCATCAGTCCACCGTGGCGCCGCTGCGGCGGACGATCTCGGCCCAGCGCGGCAGTTCCGCGGCGATGAAGCTGGCGAATGCCTCGGGGCCGAGCGGCATTGGCTCGGTGCCCAGGGCTTCCAGCCGGGCGCGCATTTCCGGCGCATTGAGGATGGCGGCGCTGGCCTGGTGCAGGCGGCGGATGATCGGCACGGGCGTGGCGGCGGGCGCGAGCAGGCCGAACCAGCCGGCGGTCTCGTAGCCGTTGAGGCCGGCCTGCGCCATGGTCGGCACTTCGGCCAGCGCCGGCACGCGGTGGTTGACGGTGACGGCCAGCGCGCGGATCTGGCCGGCCTTCACCTGCTCGACCACGTTCGGCACCAGTTGGAAGCTGGCGTCCAGCCGGTCGCTCTGCATGTCCAGCAGCAGCGGCGGTACGGCGCGGTAGGGCACGTGGGTCAGCTTCACGCCGGCCAGTTGCTCGAACTGCGTGCCGGCCAGGTGCTGGCTGCTGCCATTGCCGATGGAGCCATAGGTCAGCTTGCCGTCCTGCGCCCTTGCGTAGGCGATGAACTCGGCGATGCTGCGCACCGGCAGCGCATTGCGCACCACCAGCACATTGGGCACGCGGATCATGCCGATGACAGGCGCGAAGTCGCGCACCGGGTCGTAGCCGACGTTGCGGTACAGCGGCGGGTTGCTGCCATGCGTGCCGCTGGAGGCGATGACGAAGGTGTACCCATCGGCGGCTTCATGCGCGACATAGGCGGTGCCAATATTGCCGGCGGCGCCGCCGCGGTTTTCCACCACCACGCGCTGGCCCAGCACGGGGCCGAGCCGGTCCGCCAGGATGCGCGCGACCGCGTCGCTGATGCTGCCGGGCGGGAAGGGCACGACGAAGCGCACCGGGCGATCCGGCCAGGCGGATTGCGCGCCCGCCGTGGTGGCCAGGAAGGGCAGCGCCAGCGCCGCGCGGCGAGATATCCGGGCCGGTCGATTCACGCCGCCGCGCCCTGCGGCGCCCTGGCGATCGGACGGCTCAGTCCAGCGTGATGAGCGCATCGACATACCCCTTGTAGCTTTGGCTCTTCGGCTTGGCGCGATCTTCCTCCCGCACATAGGCGATGGAGGATTTGCCGAGCAGCGCGGCCGGTAGCACCATGACGCGAATGAAGCGGCTGGGGCGGTCCGCGGCCTGGGCGAAGACGGGTTCCGGCCCGGCCTCGAACCAGGCGGCGCCGGGGGCGTAGCTGGTGCTGTGGCCATCGGTGTCGATGCGGATGCCGCCTTCGATCAGGCAGCGAATGCCGGGGCCCTGGTGGGTGTGCAGGAAGGCGCAGCCGCCTGCGGGGAAGGCGACGCTGTCGCAGCGCATCAGCAGCTCGGGCGCCAGCGTCACCGGTGTGGTCAGCTTCAGCAGCGTGCGGCCTTCGCAGGGGATCACCGCGCGGCCGTCATGCACCAGCTCAAACCGCCAGAGCGCGGCGCCATGCGGGCCGGCGGTGAGCGTGGCCGCGCCCTTGCCGTGCCAGGCGCTGTCGTCGGTGAAGGTCTGGCCACCCACGCTGACGCTGCCGTGCACGACGTAGCAGATGCGGTTGTACACATCCGGCGCCGGAAAGCTCAGCGTGGCGCCGGCGGCGAGCGTGTCTTCCAGCAGGCGAAGTTCCCAGGCCATGTCAGTTCCCCTGCTGCAGCCAGATGGCGTTGGGGTGCAGGATGGTGGCGTTCTTCGCCTCCTCCACCGTACGCGCGCCGGATTGGGCGAAGGTGCCGCGCACTTCTTCCAGGAAGGCCGCGGTCTGGTGGTCGCCGCCTTCTTCCCCCAGCGCCGCCACGGCCCAGAGGAAGGCGCGGCCGGAGAAGCAGAAATCGGCGCCGGCGGCCAGCGCACGGGTCACGTCCAGCCCGCTGCGGATGCTGCTGTCCAGCATGACGGTGGCGCGGCCGGAGAGTTGCGCGGCAATGGCCGGCAGCGTGTCGATGCTGGCCGGTGCTGCGTCGAACTGCCGGCCGCCATGGTTTGAGACCAGCACGCCATCGCACCCGAGCTGCACTGCCAGTTCCGCGTCCTCGGGGTGCTGGATGCCCTTGACCACCAAGGGGCCGTTCCAGATGTCGCGGATCTTGGCGATCACCTCCCAGGTCAGGCCGCTGTTCATGTTCTGCTGCACGAAGGCGGCGATCTGCTGCGCGCCCGGATTGTCGCCGGCGTATTTCGCCAGGTTGGGGAAGCGTGGCTGGCCGTGGCGCAGCGAACGCAACGCCCAGCGCGGGTGGCGCATGATCTCCAGGATCACGTCCGGGCGGAACTTGAACGGCACCACCAGGCCGTTGCGGATGTCGTGCACGCGCTTCTGCCGCGCGGGTACGTCGAGCGTCAGCATCAGGCCGTGCGCGCCCACCGCCTGGGCGCGGCGCACCAGGTCGAAGCTGATCTGGTGGTTGTCGCGTGGCACGCCGTAGAGCTGGTACCAGAACACATCCGGCGCCAGGGAGGCGAGCCGTTCCATGCCCACATTGGCCACGGTGGAGGAGACGTAGGGGATGCGCGCCTTCTGCGCCGCGGCGGCCAGGATCGCGTCCATCTCCGGCCAGATCATGCCGATATTGCCCATGGGCGCAACGCCGACGGGCATGGCGTAGCTGCGGCCGAACAGCGTGGCGGTGGTGTTGACCTGGCTCACATCCACGCCGTAGCGCGGCACGATGCGGACGGCGTCCATGGCATCGCGGTTATGGGCGTGGTTGGGCGCGCCATCGCCGGCGCCGCCAGCGGCGAACCAATAGGCGAAGCTGGGCGTGCGGGCTTCTGCGTGCTCCTGCAACTCCCGGAAGGTGGGGAAGCGGCGGCGCAGTTCGGCCGCCCGGCCGGTCAGGCCACCCTGGCCCCAGCCGGCGGGCTTGGGTCCGGCGCCCGCGCCGGCGGGCTTGGGTCCGGCGCCCGCGCCGGCGGGCTTGTTTTGTGTTTGGCTCAATGCACGTCCCCCCTCAAATCCTTTCGCGCCAGCTCGTGGCGTCGCCGGTCTCCAACACGTCCTGCAACCTGATCTCGGCCTGGCCGGGTACCGCGATGCGCTTGAACTTCAAGGGCGGCGCGGTGAGCGGCTTGGTCGCATCCAGGCCCATCTTGGCGCCAAGCCCGTCATCCGCGGAAGGGTCCAGGCGCGAGCCCTGGCTGTGGCCCACCACCAGAAGATCGCGGTCGGCCTGGAAGCGCGTGGCGATGGCCCATTCGACCTCGGCGGGGTCGTGGATGTCCACGTCCTCATCCACCACCACCACCTGCTTGATGTCGTAGTGGCCGGCGAAGGCGCCCATCATGATGTTCTTCGCCTCACCCTCGCTGCGCTTTTTGATCTGCACCGCCAGGTGGTAGCGCATGACGCCGCCGCGCCCGAGATGCACGTCCAGCACATTCGGAAAACTGCGCTTCAGGTGCGAGAGCATGGAGGCCTCGCGCGGGATGCCGCCGAGCAGCAGGTGCTCCAGCCCGCCGCCGACGATGGTGTGGAAGATCGGGTTGCTGCGGGTGGTGACGCAGTCCACCTGGATGACGTGGCGCTTGGCGCGTTCGCCGTAGTATTGCGGGAACTCGCCGAAGGGGCCTTCCTCCTCCCGCGCGGCGCGCAGCACGCGGCCTTCGATGATGATCTCGGCGTGGGCGGGCACGCGGACGGAATTGGTCAGGCACTTCACCACCGGCATCGGCGCGCCATGCAGGGCGCCGGCGATCTCCAGCTCATCGGCGTCCAGCGGCGCGATGGCCTGGCTGGCCAGCAGCGTGATGGGGTCCACGCCGATGACGATGGCGACTTCCAGGTCCTGACCCATTTCCTCGGCCATGTGCAGGTAGCTCATGGTGTGGCGCGGCAGGATCAGCACGCCCAGGCGGTCCGGGCCGTTCACCTGCAGCCGATGGATGGCGACGTTCTGGATGCCGTTCTGCGGGTTGCGGCTGAGGCAGAGGCCGGCGGAGATATAGGCGCCGCTGTCGAGTTCATTGTGGGTCGGGATCGGCAGCAGTTTTGTGAGATCGATGCCGCTGCGGTGGACCACCTGTTGCGATGGCGCGTCGCTGGTCTCCACGCAGGGCAGCGGGTTGGCGGCGGCGTGCTGGAAGCGGCCGAGCAGGCCGGCCGGCGTGACGCCCATGGCCTCGGCCATCCAGCCGCGGTCGCTGGTAAGGCCGGAGACGACGGGGATGGGATGGCCACCCGGCTGTGGGAACAGGCTGGCCTTGCGGCCGTCCAGCCGGTTGGCGATGGCGGCGATCTCATGCACCAGGCCGGCGCCGGGCCGGGCCACGGCCAGGCGGTCGGTTGCCGCCAGCCGGTCCAGCCAGTCGCGCAGCGTGGTGATCGGCGCCATGGCCGCTTCCTTGTTCCGTTTCCCTGGGGCGCCATCCTACACGCCGGGCGGGATTGAGCCAGCGGGCGCGGCGGGCCTGGCGTCTGATCGTCGCCGGCGGAATCGCCGGCGGCGTGAATCAGCCGCGCAAACAGCAGCCAGGGTCTGTCAGACGCTTCCGTGAGCGTCTGACAGACCCTAGAGTACGGGAAATTGAGGGAAGGAACGGTTCGATGCAGGCCGATCTGATTATCCGCGGGGGTACCGTGATGGACGGTACCGGCAGCGCGGCGCGCGAGGCTGACGTGGCGATTGCCGGCGGCCGGATCGTCGCCGTCGGCCAGGTCAGCGGGCGCGGCGTCGAGGAGATCGACGCCCGCGGCCTGCTGGTGACGCCGGGCTTCGTCGATATCCACACGCATTACGACGCGCAGGCATTGTGGGATGACCACATGGCGCCTTCCGCCTGGCACGGCGTGACCACGGGGGTGATGGGCAATTGCGGCGTTGGCTTCGCGCCGTGCAAACCAGCGGACCGTAGCAAGCTGGTGGAACTGATGGAGGGGGTGGAGGATATCCCCGGCGCCTGCCTGCATGAGGGGCTGGACTGGCAGTGGCAGAGCTTTCCGGAGTTCCTGACCGCGCTGGAGCGGCGGCCACGCGACATTGATTTGGGCGCGCTGCTGCCGCATGCGGCGGTGCGGGTCTTCGTGATGGGCGAACGCGCGCTGGCGCTGGAGCCGGCGAACCAGGCTGATATCGCGGCGATGCGGGCGATTACTGCCGAGGCGGTGAAGGCGGGCGCGTTCGGCGTTTCGACCAGCCGGACGATTTCGCACAAGACGCTGGCGGGGGATTACACGCCGACGCTGCGCGCGCTGGAGGCCGAGTTGACCGGCCTGGCGCAGGGCGTCAGCGATGCTGGTCGCGGGTTCATGGAGATCGTCTCCGACTGGTTGCAGCCGGACCCCGCCGGCGAGTTCGCGATGATGCAGCGCATCCATGACGCGAGCGGGCGGCCGATCGTGTTTTCCATGACGGCGCGGCATGATCGGACCGAGGTGTGGAAGGAGTTGTTGGCGCTGAGCGATGGCGCGGCGTCGGCCGGCAAGAGCATTCGACCGGTGTTTCCGCCGCGTCCCATCGGCATTCTGCTGGGGTTGCGCGGCACGCAGAATCCGTTCAGCGGCTGTGCGTCGTATCGGGCGATTGCGCATCTGCCGCTGGCCGAGCGGGTGGCAGCGATGCGCGACCCCGCGGTGCGGGCGCGCATCCTCAGCGAGGACCCGGTGAAGGACAGCGTCTTCCCGCTGATCCAGCGCATCGGCTATGCGCGGATGTTCCTGTTCCAGGACCCACCGAACTACACGCCGCCGCAGGAGCAGAGCATCGAGGCGATTGCCGCGCGCGAAGGGCGGACGGCGCCGGAGGTGGCCTATGACATGCTGCTGGAGGATGCGGGCCGCAGCTTCATCTTCACCGCGCTGACCAACTATGCCGACTACACGCTGAACCCCAGCGAGGAATGCCTGCGCCACCCCAACACCATCATGGGGTTGAGCGATGGCGGCGCGCATGTCGGCTTCATCAGCGATGGCAGCTTCCCCAGCTTCCTGCTGGCGCATTGGGGCCGCGGGCGCGGCTTTGCGCTGGAGGAACTGGTGCGGCGGCTGACCAGCGACACGGCGGCGGCGGCCGGCTTCACCGACCGTGGCGTGCTGGCGCCGGGCAAGCTGGCGGACGTGAACATCATCGACTTCGACAAGCTGCGGCTGCGTCGCCCGGACGTGGTGGCCGACCTGCCCGCCGGCGGCAAACGGCTGATGCAGCGCGCCGATGGCTATGTTGCGACGATCAAGACCGGCGTTGTCACCTATCGTGACGGCGTTGCGACCGGGGCCTTGCCCGGCAAGCTGCTGCGTGGAGCCGCCTGAATGTCCGAGACCATGTTCGAGAAGATCTGGCAGAAGCATCGCGTGCTGGAGCGCGAGGATGGCCAGACGCTGCTGTATGTGGATACCCACCTGCTGCATGATGGCGGCGCCACGGCCTTCGACTTCCTGCGCAACCGCGGGCTGAAGCCGCGTGCGCCGGAGCGGATTTTCGCCACGCCTGATCACTACGTCTCCACCAGCTCGCGCAAGGTGGAGGAGATTGAGGATGAGCGCCACCGCGAGATGGTGGAGAAGCTGGACCGCAACACGCGGGAATACGGCATCAAGCAGTTCGGCCTGGGCACCGAGGGCCAGGGAATTGTGCATGTGATGGGGCCGGAGCAGGGGCTTTCGCAGCCGGGCATTCTGCTTGTTTGCGGTGACAGCCACACGTCGACGCATGGTGCGGTGGGCGCGCTGGCCTTCGGCATTGGCAGCACGGAAGTGGCGCATGTGCTGGCCACGCAGACGCTGTGGCAGCGCAAGCCGAAGACCATGCGCATCCGCGTGGATGGCAGGCTCAGCGACCAGGTGACGGGCAAGGATGTGATCCTGGCGATCATCGCGAAGATTGGCGCCGCCGGTGGTACCGGGCATGTGCTGGAATATACCGGCAGCGCGATCCGTGGGCTTTCCATGGAAGGCCGGCTGACGCTGTGCAACATGAGCATCGAGGGTGGTGGCCGCGCCGGCATGGTGGCGCCGGACGATACCACCTTCCAGTACATCGCCGGCCGGCCCTATGCGCCGAAGGGCGCGGCGTGGGACGCGGCGCTGGAACGTTGGCGTGCGCTGCCTTCCGCCGATGACGCGGTGTTTGACGCCGAGGTCTCGCTGGATGGCAGCGCGATTTCGCCGATGGTGACCTGGGGCAATTCGCCGGAGGATGCGCTGCCGATAGATGGTCGCATCCCCGACCCAAGCAGTGCCGCGGATGCCGAGCGGCGCGAGCAGATGGCGCGGATGCTGGTGTATATGGGGCTGGAGGCGGGGACGCCGCTGAGCGAGGTGGCGGTGGACCGCGTGTTCATCGGCAGCTGCACCAATAGCCGCATCGAGGACATGCGCGCCGCCGCCGCCGTGGCGAAGGGCCGCAAGGTGGCCGGCAGCGTGCGCGCCTGGGTGGTACCGGGCAGCGAGGGTGTCAAGCGCCAGGCCGAGGCCGAGGGGCTGCACGAAGTGTTCCGCGCCGCTGGCTTCGAGTGGCGCGAACCTGGTTGTTCGATGTGCCTGGGCACCAATGGTGATATCGCCCAGCCTGGTGAGCGGGTGGCGAGCACCAGCAACCGCAACTTCATGGGGCGCCAGGGGCCGGGGGCGCGGACGCATCTGCTGAGCCCGGCGATGGCGGCGGCGGCGGCGATCACGGGCAGGTTCACCGATGTGCGGCGGCTGCTGGCGGGAGAAGCGTGATGGAAGCGTTCCGGACCATGGACGCGGTGGCGGTGCCACTGCCGCGGCCGAACATCGACACCGACCAGATCATCCCGGCGCGCTTCCTGAGCCGCCCGCGTGAGGTGGACCACACCGAGTTCCTGTTCCACGACGCGCGGCGCCTGCCGGATGGCGAGCAGAACCCGGACTTCGCGCTGAACCGCGAAGCCTGGCGTAACGCGCGCATCGTGGTGGCGGGGAAGAACTTCGCCTGCGGTTCCTCGCGCGAAAGCGCGGTGTGGGCGTTGTTCGATGCCGGTTTTCGCGTGGCGATTGCGCCGAGCTTCGGCGACATCTTTCGCAATAACGGCATGAAGAACGGGCTGCTGCCGGTGATGCTGCCGGCGGATGTGGTCGAGAACATCCTGGCGCAGATCGAGGCTGACCCCGGTGCGCGCATCCAGGTGGATTTGCCGGCGCAGACGGTGACGGCGCCGGATGGCAGCGTGCACGCGTTTGAGGTGGACCCGTTTGCCAAGCATTGCCTGCTGGAGGGGCTGGACGAGATCGGCCTGACGCAGAGCTACGAAGAAGAAATCGCGGCCTTCGAACGCCGCTTCGGCAGGGAGAATGTGCGTTGAAGCCGCTTGATGGTCGGAGCGCCGCAGGGCGCGGAGAGCGTTCGACGCATGCGTCAAACCAATCGGCCTCGCCGGAGGCGACCCGATGAAAATTGCAGTTCTCGGCGGCGATGGCATCGGGCCGGAAGTCACCGCGCAATCGGTCAAGGCGTTGCGCGCCGTTTCCGCCAATAGCGGCCCGCAATTCGAGATGGCGGAAGGGCTGATCGGCGACGCCGCCTACGACAAATTCGGCGACCCGCTGCCGGAAGCCACGCTGGAGATGGCGGGCCGCGCGGACGCGATCCTGTTCGGCGCCGCCGGTACCTATGAGAGCGACCTGCGCCCGGCGGAATCGCGTGGCGGCCATGGGCTGCTGCGGCTGCGCAAGCACCTGGACCTCTACGCCAATTTCCGGCCGTGCTTTGCCTTTCCGGAACTCATCGGCGCTTCCACGCTGAAGCGCGAGGCGATCGAGGGCGTGGACCTGGTGGTGCTGCGCGAGCTGACCGGCGACATCTATTTCGGCACGCCGCGCGGCGTCAGCCGGGACGCTGATGGCCAGCGCGTGGGCATCAACACCATGCGCTACACCGAGGGCGAAATCCGCCGGGTGCTGCATGCCGGCTTCAAGGCGGCGCGGATGCGCCGGCGCAAGCTGTGCAGCGTGGACAAGGCGAATGTGCTTGAGACCAGCCAGCTGTGGCGCGAAGTGGCGATCGAGGTCAGCCGCGACTACCCGGATGTGGAGCTGAAGCACGAATACGTGGACGCGATGGCGATGCATCTGATCCGCCGCCCGCGCGACTTCGACGTGATCGTCACCGGCAACATCTTCGGCGATATTCTGTCCGATGCCGCGGCGATGCTGACGGGCTCCATCGGCATGTTGCCCTCTGCGTCGCTGGGTGAGGGCGGGCGCGGGCTGTATGAGCCGGTGCATGGCTCGGCGCCGGACATTACCGGCAAGGATTTGGCCAATCCGCTGGCCAGCATCCTCTCCACCGCGATGATGCTGCGGCATTCCGGCGGCATGGAGGCGGAAGCGCAACTGGTGGAGCGCGCGGTGCGCCAGGTGCTGGCCGATGGCTACCGTACCGGCGATATCATGGAAGCCGGCGCGACGCGGCTGGGCTGTGAGGCCATGGGCGACGCGGTTGCCGCCGCCATCCTCAAGCTGAAGGGCTAGCACCATGCTGGGTCGTCGCGCATTGCTTGCCACCATGCTGGCGGCCCCCGCCCTGGCGCAGGAGGCCTGGCCAAGCCGGACCATCCGCTTCGTCGTCGCCTTTGCCGCCGGAGGGGCCGCGGACACGGCGGCGCGGGCGGTGGGGCAGAAGATCCAGGAGATCCTGGGCCAGTCCGTCGTCATCGAGAACCGCACCGGCGGCAATGCGGTGGTGGCGGAAAGCGCCGTGATGCAGTCGCCGCGCGATGGCTACACCTTCCTGGTGGATGCGGCGAACCAGCTGACCAACCCGGTGCTGATGCATCCCGCCCCGTTCGACTATCGGCAGGACTTCATCCCGGTCAGCCAGATCTGCGACTTTCCGCAGGTCATCGCGGTGAAGCACGACTTCCCAGCCAAGGACATCCGCGAGTTCGTCGCCTACATGCGCGCCAACCCCAACAAGGTCAGCTGGGGCACGCCGCCCGCCGCCGGCATGGCGCATTTGGCCGGCGAGGAATTCGGCCGGCGCGTCGGCGTGCGCTGGCTGCACACGCCGTATCGTGGCGGTGCCGATGCGGCGCGGGACATCGCCGCCGGCGTCATCGACAGCGTGCTGATCACCACCAACTCCATTCGCCCGCCGGTGCAGGCGGGGCGGGCGCGGATATTGGCCGTCACCAGCAGCCAGCGGGTGCCGACGCTGCCGGATGTGCCGACCATCAGCGAGACGGTGGCGCCAGGCTTCGACATGAACGACTGGAACGGGCTGTTCGCCGCCCGCGGCGTGCCGATGGAGATCTGCCGCAAGCTGGCCGCCGCCAATGCGGAGGCCTGCCGCGATGCCGGCGTGCGCCAACGCATGGACGCCGCCGGCGCGATCATGTCCGGCAGCACGCCGGAAGGCTTTTCGGCCTTCCTGGAAAAGCTGCGCGGGCCGGTGGAGCAGGTGATCCGCGCCGCCGGCATCAGCCTGGGCTAACCGCCGCGCAACAGGCCCTGCGCGGCGGCGCGCGCCCATTTCGCGTCCTCGCGTTCCAGCAGCGCGGCGAAGCGGGCGGGCGGTTCAACCACGCCATCCATGCCCATTTCCCGCAGCCGGGCCTGCATGGCCGGGTCTGCCGCGGCGCCGGCGATGGCAGCGGCCAGGCGCTGGGTGATGGCGGCCGGCAGGCCCGGCGGGGCGAACATGCCGTACCAGCCGGGGTGGTCGTATTCCGCCAGCCCGGCCACCTGCGCCAGGCTGGGCACGCCGGGCAGCAGCGGCGAGGGTTCCGCATTGGCGATGCCGATGATCCGCAGCCGGCCGCTGCCCATCTGCGCGCGGGCGGATTCCGGGCTGGACCAGGCCAGCGACAGGTGGCCCGCCATCACGTCCGGCAGCATCGGCCCGGCGCCCCGGTACGGTACTTCAGTCATCACCAGCCCGGCCTGGCGGGCAAAATCCTGGCCGGCGAAGCTGTTGGCCGCCGTGGTGGTGCCGTAGCTGAGCTTGCCGGGGTTGGCGCGGGCATAGGCGACCATGCCCGCCGCGTCCTGGAACGGCGCCGTGGCGCTGGCGACGAGCACGACCGGAAAGCGCGAGAGCAGCACCACCGGCGTGAAATCGCGCACGGGGTGGAAGGGCAGGTTGGGCACGGTGTAGCGCAGCGGCACATGGCCGCTGGTGACCACCAGCAGCAGGTAGCCGTCCGGCTCGGCGCGGGCGACGGCGTCGCTGCCGACCACGCCATTGCCGCCGGGGCGGTTCTCCACCAGCAGGGGCTGGCCCAGCGCGGCGCGCGATGCCTCGGCCAGGCTGCGGGTGACCAGGTCGGTGCCGCCGCCGGGGCTGTAGGGCACGATGATGCGGATGGGCCGGCTGGGCCAGGCTTCCTGCGCGACGGCGGCGGCCGTGCTGGCCAGCAGCGCCGCCAGCGTACGGCGGCTCAGGCAGCCCATGTCATGCCCAGCGCGGCGGCCTGGCGGCGCTCATAGCCCTGCTTCTCGGCGTTCCAGTCCTGGCCGCGGATGCCGCCGCGCACCGCGCCTGGTTCGCAGGATTTGTACGGCTCCACCCAGCCGGGCGGCAGGCGGCGGCTGTTGGGCGGGGCCAGCCACAGCCGGTACAGCAGGCGGCGCTTTTCCGGCTCGTCGTGGTCCTCGAACTCGGTGCGGCTGTGCAGCGTGGTGTGGTTGTGCAGCAACTGCATGTCGCCGGGCTGCAGGAAGAAGGGGTACATCAGCGCGGGGCGGCGCACCACGGTGTCCAGCAGGTCCAGCGCCTCTCGCTGCTGCGCGCTCAGCTGCGGCACGCCAGGCAGCTTCTGCGCCTGCTCCACCCGGTTGCGGACCCAGCGGCCGAACAGCCGGTCCTCGGCCACGCCATAGATCGGGCAGGTGAAGTGCGGTGCCTCCCCCGGCGCCTGCTCCGCCTGGCGGCTGTAGTTGAAGGCGCCGTAGAGCAGCTCCAGCAGCGCCGGCGCCTCGCGCAGCATCAGGTTGTGCGCGGTCAGGGAGGAGCTGCACATGCTCATGCCGCCGGCGCGCGCCTGATTGTAGCAGGTCAGCACGATCAGGTCGGCGCCGTCGGTGTGGAAGTCCAGCTCGGCATTGCTGGAATAGCCGCGGCCGGTGGGGCTGCGGTAGTCGGTGCCGATGTTGCGGACCTGGCTGATGTACTGGCTGGCCTTGCTCTGCGGCCGGGCAACGCCGAGGTGCAGGCCGACGCCCCAGGTCAGGAACTCGAATTCCTGCTCGCTCAGCCCGTCCCGCGGCATGCCGCGCAGCAGGGAGATGCCGCGGCCGTCGAAGGTTTCGCGCACCGCGGCGCGGATCGTCGCCTCGGCGCGGCCGAGGGCGAACTCTTCCCGGGTGTAACTGAACAGCGGGCGGGCCGGGTCGTAGGCGCGCTTGACCGCGGCCAGCAGGTCGGCGCGGGCGGCGTCGTCCAGCTGGAACAGCCAGCCATGGTCGGCGGCCAGGCTGGCCGCGTCCCATTCCGCCGGGGTGCCGGCGCCGATCGGGCGCACCGGGGCTACTCCGCCGCGGCCTTGTTTTCGAGGGGATCGCGGTACTTGTTGCGGCGGGGCAGCCATTCATCGGCGCCCATGCGGTGGAAGATTTCCGCGGGCTTGCCCATGTGAGCGCCGGAGGGATAGCCCTTGCCGGCCTGGATGCCCTGCAGCACCGCGTCGCAGGCGCCGATGATCGTGCGCAGCAGCATGCCCGGCAGAATGGTCAGCTTGTAGCCGGCGGCTTCCGCCACATCCAACGGCACTTCCGGCGTCTTGCCGCCGTGGACGATGTTCAGCATGCACGGCCCGCGCACCAGTTTCGGCACCGCTTCCAGTTCCGCCATGGTCTGCATGGCCTCGACGAAGGCCATGTCGGCGCCGGCCTCGATGGCGGCATTGGCGCGGGCGATGGCGTCGTCGAAGCTGGTGACGGCGCGGGCATCGGTGCGGGCGATGATCAGGAAGTCGGGGTCGCGGCGGGCATCGGCGGCGGCGCGGATTTTCGCCGCGTAATCCTCGATGCTGATGACTTCCTTGCCGTCCAGGTGGCCGCAGCGCTTCGGCGTCACCTGGTCCTCGATATGGATGCCGGCGACGCCTTCGCGTTCGTATTCCTGCACCGTGCGGAAGACGTTGAGCTCGTTGCCGTAGCCGGTATCGGCATCCGCGATGACCGGGATTTTCGTGGCGCGGGCGATGCGGCCGGCGTTCGCTGTCATTTCCGTTTGCGTGATCAGGCCGTAGTCGGGGAAGCCGAGCGTGGCCGAGGTGCCGGCGCCGGTCATGTAGATGCAGTTGAAGCCGGCCTGCTCGATCAGCCGGCCGGTGATGCAGTCATAGGCGCCGGGGGCGACGACCATGCGGCCGGAGGCCAGCAGCGCACGCAATTGGGCGGGGCGGGATGCCATTGGACTTCCTCCTGGGATGCTGGGCGGCATGCAAGCACCAGGGCGCGCGGCTGGCTAGACCGGCTCCAGCGGCAGGGTCGGCCCTTCGGGCAGGGTCACGGTGAGGGGGTCGCCGGGGCGGACCTCACCGCCTTGCACCACCACGGCCATGATGCCGGCCTTGCGCACCAGCTTGCCGTCCGGCGTGCGGTCCAGGGTCGCGGCCATCAGCCCGGGGGCGAAGCGGTCCAGTTGCAGGCAGGGGTTGCGCAGGCCGGTGACGCGGAGCAGCGCCTCGGCGCCCAGCCGCAGCAGCGTGCCCTGCGGCAGCGCCAGCAGGTCCAGGCCACGGGTGGTCACGTTCTCGCCGATGGCGCCGGGGGTGAGGGAAAAGCCCTTCGCGGCCAGTTCGTCGAACAGCTCGGCATGCAGCAGGTGGACCTGGCGCAGATTGGGCACCGTGGGGTCGCGCGCCACGCGGCTGCGATGCTTTACCAGCTCGCCGGCGTGGATATCGCCGGCAACGCCCAGGCCGGCCAGCAGGGTGATGCTGGCGGCATTGGGCTTGGAGAAGCTGTAGTTGGCGTGCCGGCTGACGGCGATGACCTGGCTCATGCGGTGCTGCCTCAGTTGCGCGGCGGCATTCAGGCCGGGGCGGCCGCGGCGGTCAACGCGACAACCGCGGGACTTGTGTCACCCGCCCGGGCCAGGGCGGTCAGGCCATCCGCCCGGGCCAGGGCGGTTACGCCATCGCCTGCGCCGGTGGCCGCGCCATCCAGTTCATCGCGGTGGCACTGACGCCGACCACGACCATGACCGGCCAGAAGGCGTCGTAATTGCCGGCGTATTGGATCAGCAGCGCGCCGCTGCCGGCGCCGAGGAAGCCGCCGACCTGGTGGCTGAGGAAGCAGACGCCGTAGAGCGCGCCCAGGTCGGTCATGCCGAAGCGGCGGGCAATGGCGGCATTGGTCAGCGGAATGGTGCCGAGCCAGACGAAGCCCATGACGGCCGCGAAGATGATGGTGCCGAGTTCGCTCGGCACCGTGGCCGCGAACACCGCGATGGCCAGGCTGCGCACCAGGTAGATCGCGCCCAGCGCGATCTCCGGCCGGATGTAGTCGCTGGCGCGGCCGCAGACCCAACTGCCGGGAATGTTGAACAGCCCCACCGTCATCAGCGCCATGGCGCCCATGGCGGGCATGCCGCACAGGGTCAGGTGGCTGGGCAGGTGCACGGTCAGGAAGGCCAGCTGGAAGCCACACGCGAAGAAGCCGCCGGTCAGAAGGGCGAAGTCGCGGTCGGCCAGGGCGCGGCGGGCCAGGGCGGGCAGCCCGGCCAGGCCGGCGGCGGCCTTCGCCGCGGCGGCGGTCGGCCGCCATTCCACGGTGCGGGCGATGGGGATGACCGCCACGGCCGCCAACGCCAGCCCGGCCAGCGCTGTCGTGGCGCCCCAGGCGCCGATGAGCTGGTCCGCGAACGGCACCATGGCCGCCTGGCCGAGCGAGCCGCCGGCGCTGGCCAGGCCGATCATCTCGCCCCGGCGTTCCAGCGGCGCGGCGCGGCCGACGGCGGCCAGCACCGCACCGGTGCCGGCGCCGGCCACGCCGATGCCGGTGAGGATGCCGATGCCGATGACCACGCTGGCGCTGCCGGGGGCGAAGGCGACCAGGCCGAGGCCGAGCGCCATGCAGGCACCGCCCACGGCCATGACCCGGCCGGCGCCGTAGCGGTCGCCCAGGGCGCCGCCCATCGGCTGCGCCAGGCCCCAGGCCAGGTTGTGCAGGGCAATGGCGGCGCCGAGCAGGCCGGGGGCGATGCCCTGCTCGGTGGCCAGCGGCAGCACGAACAGCCCGAAGGTCTGGCGGATGCCGAGCGCCAGGCTGATGGAGGCGGCTGCGGCGATGACCACGGCCCAGATGGAAGCTTTCATGCCACCATCACAGCGTGGCAAGGCCGCAACGACAACGGCGGTTCACGCCGTGCCCGTCATGCGCGGGACGCGGGGGAGGCGAAACCTCCCCGCGCCAGGCTCAGCGGTGGCCTTCGACCGCGGCGTCGATCTCGGCGCGGGTCAGGCCGAGATCGGCCAGTTCGCGGCTGCCCATCTCGGTGAGCTCGGCCCGGGCGCGGGCGCGGGCGGGCCAGCCCAGCACGCGTTCGGCCAGGCGGTGGAAGGTGGCGACAACGGCCGCCTGATGCGCGCGGGCCACGGCCAGGTGCAGCGCCTCGTTCCGGTCCGCCGCGTCGCTGCGCGGGAAGGGAAACAGGAAAGCCACTTCCGCCTTGGTGATGCGGGCGCTCATTGTCGGTATCCTCAGGGTTCGACGGACCGGGAATGGCCGTCGGGCATTTCGCAGCCGCGAGATACGCCTGGTCGGAGCCGGTTCAATACGCCAAGGCGACAGCCTAGCCATGCATCAAGTGCATGGAATTATGTGGATGGATGCAAATATGAATGAGCAACTAAGCGGATGTCAGGCGTGACCCCGGCGCAGCGAATCGCCGCCCTGCGGGCGCGGCTGGCCGAGGCAGGGGTGGATGGCTTCGTGGTGCCGCGCGCCGATGAGTTCCTGGGCGAATACGTGCCGGCTTCCGGGGAGCGGCTGGCCTGGCTGACCGGCTTCACCGGCAGTGCCGGGCTGGCGGTGGTGCTGGCGGAGCGTGCCGCGCTGTTCACCGATGGCCGCTACACCACCCAGGCGGCGCAGCAGAGCGACGCCGCCATTTGGGAACAGCGCCACATCACCGAGAACCCGCCCGGCGCCTGGCTGAAGCAGCACGCGGCGGGGCTGCGCGTGGGCTACGACCCCTGGCTGCTGAGCGAGGCCGGGCTGCGGCGGCTTTCGCCGGAGGGCGTGGAGATGGTGGCGCTGGCGGCCAACCCGCTGGACGCGGTCTGGGCCGACCGGCCGGCGCCGCCGCTGGCCGCCGCAGTGCCGCATCCGGTGGCCTATGCCGGGGTGGAGGCAGCGACCAAGCGGGCCGAGGCGGCCAAGGCGCTGCGCGAGGCCGGCGAGGCCGCTGCCGTGCTGGCCGACCCGCACAGCGCCGCCTGGCTGCTGAACATCCGCGGCGCCGACCTGGAGAATACGCCGCTGGCGTTGTGCTTCGCGCTGCTGCACGCGGATGCACGAGTAGAACTGTTCCTGGACCCGGTGAAGGTGCCGGCCGAGACCCGGGCGCATCTGGGCAACGAGGTGCAGGTGCGGCCGCGCGCCGAGTTGCCGGCGGCGTTGGCGGCGCTGGATGGTCAGCGGGTGAGGGTGGATGCCGAGGCGACGCCGGCCTGGTTCGTGCAGACGCTGCGCGAGGCCGGTGCCGAGCCGCGCGACGGCGAGGACCCCTGCCGCCTGCCGCGTGCCTGCAAGAACCCGGTGGAGCAGGACGGCGCGCGGGCGGCACATCGGCGGGATGGGGCGGCGATGGCGGCCTTCCTGGCCTGGTTCAGCGCCGCGGCGCCGGCGGGCGGGCAGACCGAGCTTTCGGCGGCGGCGAAGCTGCTGGCCTGCCGGGCGGCGCAACCGCTGTTCCGCGGCGAGAGCTTCCCGGCGATCTCTGGCGCCGGCGAGCATGGCGCGATCGTGCACTACCGGGTGACGCCGGAGACGGACCGGCGGATCAACGCCAACGAGTGCTTCCTGCTGGATAGCGGTGGGCAGTATTTGGACGGCACCACGGACATCACCCGCACGCTGTGGACCGGGCCTGGCCCAGCGCCGGCAGGCCTGCGTGAGCGGTTCACGCGGGTGTTGCTGGGGCATATCGCGCTGGCGACGCTGCGTTTTCCCAAGGGCGTGGCGGGGCCGCATATCGACGTGCTGGCAAGGGCGGCGCTGTGGCAGGCCGGGTTGGACTACGACCATGGCACCGGCCACGGCATCGGCAGTTTTCTGTCAGTTCATGAAGGGCCGGCGGGGATTTCGCGCGCCGCCAAGGTGGTGCCCTTGCAGCCGGGGATGATCTTGTCGGATGAGCCTGGCTACTACCTGCCGGGCCACTACGGCATCCGGATCGAGAATCTGGTGCTTGTTGGCGAGGCGCCGACCTTGCCGGACCAGGTAAAACCGTTCCTGGCCTTTGAGACGCTGACGCTGGCGCCCTATGACCGCGCCTTGATCGACTTGCCCATGCTGGGGGCAAGCCAGCGCGCCTGGGTCGATTCCTACCATGCGCGGGTGCTGGCCGAGGTGGCGCCGCTCTGCGACGCTGCGACTGCCGCCTGGCTGGCCAAGGCCTGCGCGCCGCTTTGATGGAGGCTGCCATGCGCCCGCTTCGCCGTACCCTGCTGGCCGCGCCCCTGCTGCTGGCGTTGCCGGCACGGGCGCAACCGCGGCCGCTGCGCATGATCGTCTCACTGGGGCCGGGTTCCACCGTGGACCTGGCGGCGCGGGTGATTGCGGAGGACCTCAGCCAGCGGCGCGGCCAGCAGGTGCTGGTGGAGAATGCCGCGGGGGGCGAGGGGATCGTCGCCGCCAACGCCCTGCTGCGGGCGCGGCCGGGCGAGGCGGTGCTGTACAGCTTCGGCGACCTGGTGACCGTGCCGCCGACGACGCCACCAGGCTTCGACCTGGTGACGGAGCTGGTGCCGGTGGCGGGGACGTCCGCCAACCCGCTGGTGCTGGCGGCGGCGCCGGGGCTGGGCGTGCGCGACCTGGGCGCGCTGATGGCGCTGGCGCGGCAGAAGCCGGGGGAACTGGGCTACTACACCTCTCCGGGCGGCGCGGCGCTGGGCATGCGGGCGTTGCAGCGCGAAGCGGGCGTGACCCTGGTGAAAGTGCCGTATCGCAGCAGCGCGGCGGCGATGGTGGACCTGACCGCCGGGCGGATCGCCATGCTGCTGGCGCCGCAGGGCGCGGTGCTGGAGTTGGTGGCGGCCGGGCAGGTGGTGGCGATCACCACGCCTGGGCCGGCGCGCAGCCCGGCGCTGCCGCAGATGCCGACGAGCGCCGAGGCCGGCTTCCCCGCCTTCAAGGCCGAGGGGAGCCAGGGCATCTTCGCCGCGCGAAGCTGGCCGGAGGCGGAGCGCGAGGCGCTGGCGGCGCAGGTGCTGGCGACCCTGCGGGAGCCGGCGGTGCTGACGCGGCTGGCGGCGGCGGGGGTGACGGCGCATGGCCGCGGTCCCGCGGACTACGCGGCCTACCTGGCGGAAACGCGGGAGCGGCTGGCAGTGCTGGTGCGGGAATTCGGGCCGGAATAGCGCCTGACCGTCCGAGGCGCTGGCGCCGAAGGGCGTGAGTCGGTCGCGCAGGCGAAGCTACAGCGTCAGCGTCGCGCCGAAGGGCAGGGTGGTGAAGGCGTCCGCGGCCACGCCGTGCTTCAGGCGCGCTTCGGCCAGGTCGCGTTCCGGCGCGTCGATCGCTTCGTCCGTCAGGCCGGCGAAGGTGCCGTAGTGCATGCCCAGGCTGCGCCGCGCGCCCAGCGCCAGATGGGCCTGCACCGCTTCCTCGGGGTTCATGTGCTGGAAGCGCATGAAGCCGCGCGGCTCATAGGCGCCGATCGGGATCAGCGCGCAGTCGATGCGTGGGAAGCGCTGCGCGATCTCGGCGAAGTGGCCGCACCAGCCGCTGTCGGCGGCGAAGTACAGCGTCTGCCCGCCGCCCTGGATGACGAAGCCGCCCCAGAGCGCCTGGTTGCGGTCCCACGGCGTGCGGGCGGAAAAGTGCTGCGCCGGGACATAGGTGATGGTCAGGCCGCCGGAATGGTGCGTCTGCCACCAGTCCAGCTCATGCGCATGGGGGATGCCGGCCTTGGCCAGGTGGCGCGCATTGCCCAGGCCGGTGACGGCCGCGGGCTGCCACAGCCGACGCACCTGGCGCAGCGTCGGCAGGTCCAGGTGGTCGTAGTGGCAATGGCTGAGCAGCAGCAGGTCCACGCCCGGCAGGGCCTCCAGCTTCTGGCCGGGCGCGCGGACGCGCTTGGGGCCGAAGCCGGGCATCGGCGAGCAGCGGGCCGACCAGATCGGGTCCAGCAGGACGGCGCGGCCACCGACCTGCACGTAGAAGCTGGCGTGGTTGATGAAGGTGACGCTCAACGCCTCGGTCCGCACCGGCGGCGGCTGCGGCGGGTCCTGCACCCATGCTGGCCAGGGCTGCGGTTGGCGGGTGCGGCGCCAGTGCCACACGGCACGCCAGGAGGTGCCGGCGCCCTGGCGTGGCACGACGTTGTGGAAGCGCCCATCGGGGCCGCGCGGCGCGGTCACGGCATGTTGGCCTGGCTGCGGAACTCGGCCTCGGTCAGCGTGGTCACGCCGAGTTCGGCGGCCTTGGCGGCCTTGCTGCCGGCATCGGCGCCGACGATCAAAAAGTCGGTCTTCTTGCTGACGCCTTTCGTAACTTTGGCGCCGAGGCGTTCGGCCTGGGCTTCGGCTTCCGGGCGCGTCATCGTCTCCAGCGTGCCGGTGAAGACGACGGTCTTGCCGGCGAAAGGGCTGTCGGCGGCGGCGATCTCCACCGGTTGCGGCGTGACGAACTGCGCCAGGTCGTCCAGGGCGGCCAGGTTGCGCGGCTCGGCGAAGAACTCCACCAGTTCCTGCGCAATGGACGGGCCGATGCCCTGGATGCTGCCGAGTTCCTCGCGCGCCTCGCTGCCGATGATGCGGGCGGCGAGCATCTTCTCCCGCCATTCCGGCAGGGAATGGTAGTGGCGGGCCAGCAGCTTGGCATTGGCCTCGCCGATGCGGCGGATGCCCAGCGCGAAGATGAAGCGGTCGAAGGGCGGGGCGCGCCGGGCCTCGATGCCGCGCAGCAGGTTGCGGACGCTGGTCTCGCCCCAGCCTTCGCGGGTGCCGAGTTCGGCGGCGCGGTCGGGCAGGCGGAAGATGTCGGCCGGGGAAAGCAGCCAGCCGAGTTCGAACAGCTCCTGGATGCGTTCCTCGCCCAGCCCCTCGATATCCAGCGTGTTGCGGGCGACGAAATGCTGCAGGCGCTGGGTGGTCTGGGCCGGGCAGATCAGGCCGCCGGTGCAGCGGCGGACCACCTCGCCTTCCGCGCGTATGGCGTGGCTGTTGCAGGCCGGGCAGAGGGTGGGGAAGGCGAAGGGAGTGCTGTCCTCGGGCCGCTTTTCCAGCACGGCGGAGACGATCTGCGGGATGACGTCGCCGGCGCGCTGCAGCACCACCGTGTCGCCGACGCGGACATCCTTGCGGGCGATTTCGTCTTCATTGTGCAGCGTGGCGTGCTGCACGACGACGCCGCCGACATTGACCGGTTCCATGACGGCGCGCGGCGTCAGCGCCCCGGTGCGGCCGACCTGGATTTCGATTTTCAGCAGGCGCGTGGTGGCCTGCTCGGCGGGGAATTTCCAGGCGATGGCCCAGCGCGGCGCGCGGCCGACGAAGCCGAGGCGGGTCTGCCAGTCCAGCCGGTCCAGCTTGTAGACCACGCCGTCGATGTCATAGGCGAGGCCGGCGCGTTCGCTGCCCACGCGGGCCTGGAAGGCGGCGGCGTCGGCTTCGGTTTCCAGCCGCTGGCTGATCGGGTTGACGCTGAACCCCCAGCTTTCCAACTGCTTCAGCCAGTCCCAATGCGTGGTCACGGGCACGCTGCTGGCGGCGCCCATGGCGTAGGCGAACAGCTTGAGCGGGCGGGCGGCGGTGATCTTGGCGTCCAGCTGGCGCAGGCTGCCGGCGGCGAAGTTGCGGGGGTTGGCGTAGATGCGCCGGCCAGCTTCGGCTTCCGCCTGGTTGAAGGCCAGGAATTCCTGCTTCCCACAAAAAACTTCGCCGCGGATTTCGATGCGTTCCGGCGCGCCCTTCAGCCGCAGCGGCAGGTCGCGCAGCGTGCGCAGGTTGGCGGTGATGTCCTCGCCTTCGGCACCGTCGCCGCGGGTGGCGCCGCGGATGAAGCGGCCGTTTTCGTAGGTCAGGTTGACCGAAAGGCCGTCGATCTTCGGCTCACCCACAAAATGCAGCACGTCGTCCTTCAGGCCGAGGAAGCGGCGGATGCGGGCGCAGAACTCGGCGAAGTCTTCCGGGGCGAAGGCGTTGTCGAGCGAGAGCATCGGCACGCCGTGCTTCAGCTTGGAAAAACCCTCGGCCGGGGTGGTGCCGACGCGGTGGCTTGGGCTGTCGGCGCGGATCAGCCCTGGGAAGCGGGCTTCGATGGCGCGGTTGCGGCGGACCAGCGCGTCGTACTCGGCGTCGCTGAGCGCGGGCGCGTCCTGTTCATGGTAGAGCTTGTCGTGGTGGGCGATCTCGGCGGCCAGGCGCGCGAGTTCGGCGACGGCTTCTTCCTCGGTGAGGGCTTCGGGCAGGGTGGTCACCGGCGCCACCCCAGTTCCTCGCATCCCTGGGGCAGCGGGAAGCCGGGTTCGTCCCGATCCAGCCAGCAGATCGGGCCGGCACGGAACTCCTCGCTGCTTCGCAGCGTGGCGCCGATGCGGCGCATCGCCAGGTCCAGCGCCTGGAAGCCATCCACCCCCATCGCATGTGCCTGGGCGTTCAGCCGTGGGCCTTCAATACGGAAACCGCAGCGCCAATCCAGGCCATCGGCAACCGGGGCGTCCAGCGTCACCGTCATCTCGCCCAGTGCCGAGGCCAGCACGCGCCGCGCGATCACACTCATAGCAGACCGCCCGTCAGCAAACTATCCGCCGCCGCCCGCGCCGCTTCGGTCACGCGCTCGCCGGCCAGCATCCGCGCCAGTTCCTCGCGCCGTTCGGCCTTGGGCAGGGCTTCCACCAGCGTGCTCGCGCGTCCCGCCTTGACCGATTTGCTGACGCGCAGATGCGCCGCGCCGCGCGCCGCCACCTGCGGCGAATGCGTCACCACCAGCACCTGCAAGCGTTCCGCCACGCGTTCCAGCCTTTCCCCCACCGCCGCCGCGGTGGCGCCGCCGATGCCGGCATCCACCTCGTCGAACACCAAGGTGGGCACGGGGCTGCCGGCGGCAAGCACCACCTTCAGCGCCAGCATCAGGCGGGACAGCTCGCCGCCCGAGGCGATCTTCATCAACTGCCCCGGCGTCTGCCCGGGGTTGGTGGAGACCAGGAAGGTCACGCGGTCCTGGCCCTCCGGCCCCCAGCCGCCTTCCTCCTTCGCCGCCACTTCCACCACCAGGCGGGCGCGGTCCAGCTTCAGCGGCGGCAACTCCTTGGCCAGTGCCTTCTCCAGCCGGCCGGCGGCGGCGCGGCGGGCCTCGGAGAGCGCAACGCCGGCTGCCAGGTAGCGGGCGCGGGCCGTGGCGGCGGCCTGTTCCAACTGCGCGACACGGCCGGTGCCGGCATCCAGCGCGCCCAGGCGCTCGCGCAGCGTCTCCAGCAGGGTCGGCAGCTCCACCACGGGCACGCCGTGCTTGCGGGCGGCGGCGCGCAGGCCGAACAGCCGCTCCTCCAGGTTCTCCAGCCGGCGCGGGTCGGGGCCGCCTTCCTGCAACAGGCGCTCCAGCAGGGCTTCCGCGTCCGAAAGCGCGTCCTGCGCGGTGGCCAGCGCGGCCAGCACCGGCTGGCATTCCTCATTCGTCGGGCTGGGCAGACGTTCCAGCGCGCGGGCGGCCTGGCGCATCGCCTCGGCCGGGCCGCCCTTGCGGCGGTCGCGCGGCTGCAACTCGCTCAGCGCGGCGGCGATCTGCTCGGCGCGGCGCTCGCCCTGCTGGAGTTGCTGGCGTTCCTTGGAGAGTTCGGCCTCCTCGCCCTCCTCGGGCGAAAGGCTGGTCAGTTCCTCCACTGCGTGGCGCAGGAACTCCTCGTCGCGCTGGGCGGCGGCGATGGCGTCGCGTGCCTCGGCCAGTTTGCGCTCGGCGGCGCGCCAGTCTCGCCAGGCGGCGCCGGCGGCATTGCGCTTGCCGTCCAGCGCGCCGAAGGCGTCCAGCAACCCGGCATGGCTGGCGGGGTCGGCCAGGCCGACCTGGTCGTGCTGGCCCTGAACTTCCACCAGCAACGCGGCCAGGCGCTTCAGCAGGCCCACGGCCACGGGCTGGTCGTTGACGAAGGCGCGGCTGCGGCCATCCGCCTGCACCACGCGGCGCAGCACCAGCATGTCGTCATCGGCCTCGATGCCCTGTTCCTGCAACAAGGCCAGGGCGGGGTGGCCGGCAGGGGGCAGGAAGCCGGCGGCGACGCTGGCCTGGGACTGGCCGCTGCGGACCATGCCGGCTTCCGCCCGCAGGCCGCAGGCCAGCCCAAGGCTGTCCAGCAATATCGATTTGCCGGCGCCGGTTTCACCGGTGAGGACCGAGAGGCCGGGCCCGAAGCTCAGGTCCAGCCGGTCGATCAGCACCACATCGCGGATGGCGAGCGAGGCGAGCATGCGCCGCCCGCTGGCCCTAGAACGGCGACAGCGAAGCGATGCTGCGCAGGCTGCGGCGCATCAGCCCGGGGCGGCCGCTATCCGCGCCAGGCGCGCCTTCCACCAGCAGCGCGTAGCTGTCCTGGTACCAGGGGCTGCCCGGGAAGTTGTGGCCGAGCACCGAGGCGGTCTTCTTCGCCTCTTCCTCCAGGCCCAGCGCCAGGTAAATCTCGGTCAGGCGGTGCAGCGCTTCCGGCACGTGGTTGGTGGTCTGGAATTCCTCGATCACGCGGCGGAACCGGCCGATGGCGGAAGCGTATAGGCGCTGACGCTCATAGAAGCGGCCGACATTCATCTCCTTGCCCGCCAGGTGGTCGCGGCCCAGGTCGATCTTCAGCCGGGCGTCGCGGGCGTAGGAGCTTTCGGGGAAGCGGTTCACCACGTCCTGCAGCGCCGCCATGGCCTGTTCCGTGGTGCGCTGGTCGCGCTGGGCGTCCGAGATCTGCTCATAGTAGCAGAGCGCGCGCAGATAATAGGCATAGGCGATGTCGCGATGCGCCGGATGCAGCTGGATGAAGCGGTCCAGCGCGCCCACCGCCTCGGTGTAGCGGTTGCGCTGGTATTCGCCATAGGCGGTCATGATCTTGGCGTTGGTCGCCCAGGCGGAATAGGGGTGGTCGCGCTCGACCTGGTCGAACAGGTCCACCGCCGCCTGGAAGCGGCGGGCCTGCAACGCTTCCACACCCGCGGCGTATAGACCTTCGGGCGAGCGGTCGATGGTCGGGTCGCCATCCTGCGGCGTGCGGGCGCGCTGGGCCAGCGCCGCGTCATTGCCGTCCCAGGGGTTCAGGCTGCGCAGCGTGGAGCAGCCAGGCAGCACGGCCAGGCCGAGCAGCAGGAACAGCGGGGTCAGCAGGCGTCGGGTCATGGGGGCCGTGTCGTTCACCATGGGGCGTCTATACCATGTGGCGCGCCGGGCGCCACATGGGCAGGTGCCGGTTTGGCCGCAACAAGCGCAACGCTTGCCCCGGGCATGACGCCCGGCGCGGGGCCGGCTTCGAGGGGATTGGATGCCGCACGCCGACGATCATCACCATGACCATGAGGTCCAGGGGGCACATCACCATCACCATGGGCACAGCCATGGCGCGGACCCGGCGGCGCGCGGCTTCCTGCCGGGCATCCTGCTGAACCTCGGCTTCACCGCCTTCGAGGCGACAGCCGGAGTCGTCGCCGGCTCGATGGCGCTGGTGGCGGATGCCGGCCACAACCTCTCGGACGTGCTGGGCCTGGTCCTGGCCTGGGTTGCCGTGGTGCTGGCCCGGCGCCGGCCCAGCGAGCGCCGCACCTATGGCTGGCATCGCGGCACCATCCTGGCGGCGCTGGCGAATGCGGCGCTGCTGCTGGTGGCGGTCGGCGCGATCGTGGGCGGGGCGGTGGACCGCCTGCTGCACCCGGCCCCGGTGGAAACCGGCCCGATGCTGTGGGTGGCCGCCGTCGGCGTGGTGGTGAACACCGCGACGGCGCTGCTGTTTGCGCGCGGGCGCGCCGCCGATGCCAACCGGCGCGGTGCCTTCCTGCACATGGCGGCCGATGCCGCGGTCTCGCTTGCCGTGGTGGCCGGGGCGCTGGTGATCCGGGCGACCGGCTGGCTGTGGGTGGACCCGGCGCTGGGGTTGGTGGTGGCGCTGGTGATCCTGGTCGGCACCTGGGGCCTACTGCGCGAATCGGCGGGACTGGCCATGGACATGGTGCCGCCACAGGTGGACCCGGCGGCCGTGCGGTCCTTCCTGGCCGGCTTGCCCGGGGTGGTGGAGGTGCACGACCTGCACATATGGGCGCTGGGCACCACGCAGGTGGCGCTGACCGCGCATCTGGTGCGGCCGGAGGCGGTGGCCGATGACGGCTTCCTGCTGGCGGCCTGCGATGGGTTGCGCCAGCGCTTCGGGATCGGCCATGCCACGCTGCAATTGGAAACGGGCAGCCATGGCTGCCCGTTGGCTCCGGCCGAAGTTGTCTAAATGTCGCGGTGGGGAAGATGATTCCAGTTCAAGGCCTGTCGCCCAGCTCCGTTGGCAGTCAAGTAGAGGCCGAGGTCGGCAGTCAAAAGCACAGCATCGTCAGGTATCTCGTCCAGCAGGGTAAGCAAGGCCGCATCGGTCAGGCCCAGGCGGTGGAAAGCGACGTGCTCAACCGCCTGAGTGCTTTGGATATACCTTTCGCCCTGGAGCTTGACCAACTGGCCGAGCAGCGCACGGAAGGCTAGCGCCTGCCGGTCTGCTTTGCCGAGCAGATTGGACGCTTCGGTTAGCGTATTGGGCGTGAGCAGAACCGCACTGGCTGACCTGATCATGCTGGACAGGATGTCGAAATCCTCGCTGGTGTAAGCCGCGAGCCGCTTATGACGGGCGATTGCAGCACGGTCCTGCAACCCAACCACAAGCAAGACAAGAAGGTTCGTATCGAGCACTACCGGCTGGGACACGCCAGGCTCAGCTGTCTCGGTTGGTGATCGAGATCAGCCGGCCATCAGCCTCGGCGACCTTCACAACCTTGAAAATTCGCTGGGTGCCAGAGAGGGCGTTGATGAAAGCATGGGTTGCTGTAGAGGCGGTCCCGACCGAAGCCCGCGAAAACCCTACGGTGATGTTCCAACTCCTGTCGGCTTCATCGTGTACGACCTCTTCCAGGCCCAAACCAATCGGGTTCTCTTCAGCGAAAACGTATGAAGCATATTGCTTCGCCTTCGCTACAGCTTCCTTCACATCCACGGTGCCGCCTCCTCAGCCGCCCTTCAGGTGCAGGATCAGCTTCTCGGTCGCCGCCACCTTGTCGGTGCGGTCGATCGCCGCAACCTCGGTGGCCAGGCGGTCCAGCGCCTGTTCGTAGATCTGCCGCTCGGAGAAGCTCTGGTCCGGCTGGCCGGCATTGCGGTGCAGGTCGCGCACCACTTCGGCAATCGCCACCGGGTCACCGGAGTTGATCTTCGCCTCATATTCCTGGGCGCGGCGCGACCACATGGTGCGCTTGATGCGCGCCCGGCCCTTCAGCGTGTCCAGCGCTTCCTTCATGCCTTCATTGCTGGCCAGCTTGCGCAGGCCCGAGGAGGCCGCCTTGTTGACCGGCACCCGCAGGGTCATGCGGTTTTCCTCGAAGGTGACGACGATCACCGAGAGGGAATAGCCGGCGGCGTTGACGGTCTCCAGGCCCTGCACGCTGCCGACGCCGTGCGTCGGGTAGACCACCATGTCGCCGGCCTTGAAGTCGGTCGGCTTGGCGGCCAGGCGTGGCGTGGTCATCGGCGCGCCGCCCATCTTGTGTGGGATGTGCGTCGGGCGTGGCGGCACGGCCTCCGAGACCGGGCGGTCGGTGGCGACCGGCGCGGCGGGGGCTTCAGCGGGAGGCATGATGGGCGCAGCGGTCACCGTCGGCTTCGGGACGGGGGCGGCCTTGGGGGCGACGGATTTGGGAACGGGAGCTACCTTGGGTGACACGGGTGAGGATGGGGCACTGGCTGGCGGTGGCGGGGCGGGTGGCCCGGCGGCGACGGCCGGGGCCGGGGCCGCTGACTGGGCGAGAGGTGCAACCGTCGGCTTCTGGGCGGCGGCGGTCTTGACCGGCGGGGCGGCGGGCTTGGCCGCGGCGGGCGGCGCCACGGGCGTTGCCGTCCTGGCCGCTGGCTTGGTGGCGACCTTGCCGGCATTGGTGCCGCGTTCGGTCTTGGGCGGCGCGGGCTTGGGGGCCGGTGCCGCGGCGGGTTTCTTGGCCGCGGGCAGCGCCTTGGCCGCAACGGCCGGCTTCGCCGCGGCGCTGGCCTTCTCGGGCGCGGCCTTCGCCGTGGTCTTGGCCGGGGCGCTGGCGCGCCGGGGGCTTGCTACCTGCTTGGCCTTCGCGGTCGGCTTCGTCGGCTTCCGGGCATCGCTGCCGGCAGACTTTGCCGGCGTTGACTTGGTAGGTTCCTTGGCACGAGCGGGTGACTTCATAACCGCACTAATCTCCTGCTGCCGGGGCGACGCTGCAGCGGGGGCGCGACGTCGTGCGTCCCCGCCCAGCCTTGCCCCGGGCACATCCTTACGGCGGAGGGCCGGCTCGGTTTCAGCGCGCGCATCGCTCTCCGCAGCGCAAGACGCCACCGGCTCTGCCATCAGTTTGAAACGTTAGCAGGTTTTTCGACCTAAGTCATCACCCGTTAACACGGATGAATCACGTCTCAGGGCGCGGGACGGGCGCTCGGCCCGGCGGGTCGCTTCAGGCCTTGCCGGGGGCGGCGCTGAGCAGGGCCTTCTTGCCCGGCTTGTCTTTCCATTCGTCGGCATCGGCCGGCGATTCACCCTTGCGGGTGATATTGGGCCACTGGGTGGCGAAGGTACGGTTGATCTCGACCCACTCGGCGGCGCGGTCGTCGCTGTCCGGCACAATCGCCTCGGCCGGGCATTCCGGTTCGCACACGCCGCAGTCGATGCATTCATCCGGGTGGATCGCGAGGAAGTTCTCACCGACGTAGAAGCAGTCCACCGGACAGACCTCGACGCAATCCATGTACTTGCACTTGATGCAGTTCTCGAGAACGACGTAGGTCACAACGCTATCCCTCAGGCCGGGCAATACGCCGGACAAATGGCCTGCCTTCACGGTTATGGCAAGCGGTCAGGCTGGCAGACAGGCATGTCCGCGGCGCAGGGGAGGCAAATCAGCCCTCCGGTTCGGCCGAGAGATCCTCGAACAGCGCCTGGGCTTCGGCCGGCGGGCCACGCCTTGCGGCCAGCGCCAGCACCCGCCAGACCTTCACCTGGTCCTGCCAGGGAAAGGTCAGCACATCCCCGGGCCGCAGCTTCGCGTGGGGCTTTTCGGTCGGCTGGCGGTTGAGCCGGAAGCCGCCGCGCGCCACGGCTTCCGTGCAGGTGGCGCGCGCCTTGGCCAGCCTGGCGCACCAGAGCCACTTGTCCAACCGCTGCCAATCGCGGTCCTCAGTGTCTCCTGGCACGCCCCGGCGCTACTTCAGCTTGAGCCTGGCCAGGATGGCGAAGGGCGAATCCGCCGCCGGGTCGCTGTTGGTTGGGCCGAGGATCTGCTGTTCGCGCGGCTGGCCACCGCCGCCACGGTCACCCCGGTCGCCACGCCCGCCCTCGGGGCGCTTGGACCAGGGGCGGTCCCCACCGCGGTCGCCACCACGATCCCCACCGGGGCCGCCACGATTGCCGCCGGGGCCGCCCGGGCCACCGCCACCGCCCGGGCCACGGCCGAAGTCGCGGCGCGGGCCGCGGTCCTTGCCCTGGCTGGCGAAGTCGGGCCGCAGCGGCTTTTCCACCGGCGGCCGCGGCGGGCCGTAGAAGCCATCCGGCAGCACCATGGCGATGGTCTGCACCGGGCGGGACGGCGCTTCGTTGCGGTTGCCCTGGTAGCGATCACCGCCGCGGTAGCCCTCGCGCTGCCCATCGCGGGGAGGACGCGGGCCCTGGTCGCGGCCGCCATAGGGGCGGTCACCCTGGGGACGGTCGCCCTGGGGACGGTCGCCCTGGGGACGGTCGCCCTGGGGACGCTCGCCTTGCGGACGATCCCCTTGGGGACGCGGTGTGTAGGGGCGATCCCCTTGCGGCCGATCACCCTGCGGCCGATCACCCTGCGGATGGTCGCCGCGCGGGCGGTCGCGGTACGGGCGGTCGCCGGCCGGGCGGTCGCCATACGGGCGGTCACCGGCCGGGCGCTCGCCGGCAGGGCCCTGGTATTGGCCCGGCGCCCGGTTGTCGCGGCGCGGGCCGCGCTCGCCACCGCGGTTGCGGTCACGCTCACCGCGGCCTTCCGGACGCGGGCCGCGCGGCGGCGGCGCCGGCGGGCCGAACATGCCCTCCGGCAAGGGCTCCGGCACCCAGGCCTCGCGCGGGGCGCGTTCCGGGCGCGGGCTGCGCGTCTGCTGCGGCGCCGGGCCTCGCTGGTCGCGGCGCTGGCCCTGGTAGGGGCGCTGGGCGCGCGGCTGGGCGATGCGCATCGGCGTCGGCGGGCCGAACATGTTCTCGGCCAAGGGCTCCGCTTCCAGCAGGCGGAAGCCGAGGGCTGCCAGCGCCGGGCCAAGCGTGTCCCCCTTCACGCCCAGGCGGCTGGCCAGGTCGGGCGGCGGTGGCGCCGGGGCGCGGCGGGTCAGGAAGGACAGTTCGCCGGCGATGCGCTCGGCCACGTCCAGCCGGATCAGCACCGAACCCGCCGGCAGCCAGCCGATCGTCTCGGCGAAGCCGGGCGGCCAGTTGACCGGCGGCGGCGGGTTCTCCTCGCCCTCGCGGGCGTCCCGCAGCTGCAAGGCCACCAGGCCGGCATTGGGCAGGGCCGGGGTTTCGATGTTGCGGCTCAGCGCCCAGAGCTGCGCGCGCAGCGCCATGGCACGCGGCTTCAGCGCCTCCGGCAGGAACAGCGCGTAGCGGCCGGCGCGGATGCCGATGGCCTTCAGCTTCTGCCGCAGCTCCGGCGTCACCATGCCATCCGTATTGCCCGGCGCCAGGCCCAGCTGCTCGCGCAGCAGGAAGGCCGGGCCGCGCAGCGTATTGTCGGCCTCGGCCTTCTGCTCCACCGCTGATATGGCGGCGAGTTCCTTGGCCAGGATGCCTTCGATCCACTTGGCCAGGCGGGCGCGGACGCGTTCCCGCTGGGCGCCGTCCAGGAACTCGCTGGCCAGCACTTCTACTTGCGGCTTGCCGGGTTCGCTGCCGGGGCGCAGCCGGGCGACCTCATGGCCTTCCCACAGCACGCGGTGGTTCGGCGAGAGGCTGAAGACGTCGTCCTTGGCCATTTCCAACCCGGCGACGCGGCGGGGGATTTCCTCCCGCAGGGCACGGCGGGCGGCGCGCAGGACCAGCTTGCGCTCCTCCTCCGTCTCGGCGGTGGCGTCGGGGTGGAACAGGAAGCCTTCCACCCGGCCGACGGTGTGGCCCTCGACCAGCACCTCGCCCTTGCGGGTGACGGCGGAGAGCAGGTCTTCCTCGCCTTCCTCCAGCCGGCGGATCAGCTGCGCGGCGCGGCGGTCGACGAAGCGGGCGGTCAGGCGCTCATGCAGCGCGTCGGAGACGGCGTCCTCGGCCTTGCGGGCTTCGGCGGCGGCCTGGGCGGCGTCCTTCAGCCAGTCGGCGCGGGCGGCGATGTAGGACCAGACCCGGATATTGGCCAGGCGCGACATCAGCGTATCAAGGTCGCCCTCGACGCTGTGCAGCCCGGCCAGCTGGCTGCTGACCCAGTCGCTCTCCAGCACGCCCTTGGTGGCCAGGCTGGTAAAAATGCGGGCGCAGAGGCGGGTGTGGGTGTCGTCCGAGAGCTTGCGGAAATCCGGCACCTGGCAGGCTTCCCACAGCAGTTTCACGCGGCCGCGGCCCTGCGCCAGCTGGCGCATCTCGGTCTCGCGCGCCAGCATGGAAAGGGTGATGTGGTCGGTGGCGTCGTTGCCCTTGGTCAGGCCGGCTTCCGGCGGCGGTGCGGCCAGGCTGTCCAGCAGGGCGTCCACGCTGGTGAAGTCCAGCTCGCTGTTGCGCCAGGCCAGGGTCTGCAAGGCCTCGAACTGATGACCCTCGATCTTGTTGACGATCTCGTCGGGCAGCGGCGGGCATTCCCCCGTGACACCAAAGGTGCCGTCGCGCATGCCGCGGCCGGCGCGGCCGGCGATCTGCGCGGCTTCCTGCGCGTTCAGCGCGCGCAGCTGGTGGCCGTCGAACTTCTGCAAGGCGGCGAAGGCGACATGGTCGACATCCATGTTCAGCCCCATGCCGATGGCATCCGTCGCCACCAGGAAGTCCACTTCGCGGTCCTGGTACAGCGCCACCTGGGCGTTGCGGGTGCGCGGGCTCATGCGGCCCATGACCACGGCGCAGCCACCGCGCTTGCGGCGGATGGCTTCCGCGATGGCATAGACCTCGGCGGCGCTGAAGGCGACGACGGCGGAGCGCGCGGGCAGCCGGGTCAGCTTGGCCGGGCCGGCATAGGTCAGCTGTGACAGGCGCGGGCGGGTCTCGATCTCGGCCTGCGGCACCAGGCGCTGCAACAGCGGGCGGATGGTCTCGGCGCCCATGAACATGGTTTCCACCATGCCGCGGGCGTTCAGCAGCCGGTCGGTGAAGATGTGGCCCCGGTCCGGGTCCGCGCAGAGCTGGATTTCATCGACGGCGACGAATTCCACCCGGCGATCCAGCGGCATGGCTTCCACCGTGCAGGCGAACCAGCGCGCTTCCGGCGGGACGATCTTTTCCTCGCCGGTGATCAGCGCAACGTAGCGTTCACCCTTGGCCGCCACCATGCGGTCGTAGTTTTCGCGCGCCAGCAGGCGCAGCGGAAAGCCGATGATGCCACTGGCATGCGCCAGCAGCCTGGTGATGGCCAGGTGCGTCTTGCCGGTATTGGTCGGCCCGAGAACGGCCTTCACACGCGCTTCGAACATGAGGCTGGCGGTATCCGTGGTGCAGGGGCGGCATCCATGGGCCGGGACGCGCGGGAAGGCAAGCGGGGCGTGCAACCGATGCCAGTCGGGTGATTTCGGCGGAGCGGCGATTTCGCCCGTCGCGGCTTTGCCCTATGCCCTGGCAGCCATGTCGCCCATTGCCCGCTTCGCCCTGCTGTTTGCCGCGCAATTCGCCGCGGTGGGCATTCTGATGCCGTTTTTCCCGGCGGTGCTGCGCGACCATGGGCTGACGCCGGGGCAGATTTCCGCCGTGCTGGCCACCGGCTCCGCGGTACGGCTGTTCGCCTCCCCCACCATGGGCCGGGCGGCGGACCGGCTGGGCGATGCCCGACTGGTGCTGGCGGCGGGCGCGGTGCTGGCGGCCTGCACCACCACTGGCTTCGCCTGGGGCAGTGGCTTCGGCATGCTGCTGGTGGTGGCGTTCTTCCATGCGCTGTGCATGGCGCCGCTGGCCCCGCTGGGCGATGCGCTGGCGGTGGCGGCGGCGCGGCGCGAGGGGTTCGACTATGGCCGGGCGCGCTCGGCCGGGTCGGCCAGCTTCATCCTGGCGGCTGTGGTTGCCGGGCAGGTGGTGGCGGCCTTCGGCACCCTCGCGGTGGTGTGGCTGTTCAGCCTGTGCCTGCTGGCCACTGCCGCCTGCGCCGTGGCGCTGCCGCGCAGCCCGCATGTGGCGCGCGGCGGCGGTGGCTTTCGCGCGCCGTTCCGCGACCCGGCCTTCCGGGTGCTGCTGCCGCTCTCCGGCTTGGTGCAGGGCAGCCACGCGCTCTACTACGCCTTCGGCACCATCCATTGGCAGGCCGCCGGCCTTTCGCCCGGCGTCATCGGCCTGCTGTGGGGCGAAGGCGTGGTGGCGGAGGTGGCGCTGTTCCTGTGGGGCAAGCCGCTGGTCGACCGGCTGGGCGCGCCCGGCATGGCGCTGCTGGCGGCGGGCTGCGGCGTGCTGCGCTGGGCAGTGACGGCCGAGACCACCTGGCTGCCGGCCCTGGCGCTGGTGCAGTTGCTGCACGCCGCCACCTTCGGCGCCATGCACCTGGGCGCCATGCGGGTGCTGGCGGGCATGCCGCTGCACCAGGCGGCCACGGCGCAGACGCTGCATGCCTCGCTGGGCATCGGGCTGGCCTTCGGGGTGCTGACCTTTGGTTCCGGTCAATTATACGCGCGGGCCGGCGGCCAGGCCTTCTGGGCGATGGCCCTGCTGTGCGCCCTGGCCCTGCCGCTGGCCTTGGCGCTGCGCGGCGGCCTGGCGCGGCGCCAGGGCTGAGCGGCGCGCCCAGCTTTGCGCCCGACGCTTTCGGGCCGGAGACAGCGCCACGGCTTTCGATACCCCGTCTCAGCCGTTACCGCGCGTGCCACCGCGCAGGGTGGGTGGCGGCGCAATCGCCCCCCGTTATCCACCGTTATCCACAAGGTAAGACGCGCCAGGTCGCGAGCGGCTGGGCTAGAAGGGGGCGATGAACAACGTACCGCCGTTTGGCGATTCCTCTGGCCAGGGCCTGGGCGGCTTGGGCGAGGGTGGGCTGCTTGGCCTTTCGCAGCGCCTGCCGCCCAGCAACCTGGCCGCCGAACAGGCGCTGCTGGGCGCCCTGCTGGCCAATAACCGCGCCTATGAGCGTGTCTCCGAATTCCTGGCGGCCGAGCATTTCGCCGACCCGATCCATGGCCGGATCTTCAAGGCCATCCAGCGTCGCGTGGAAGCCGGGCAACTCGCCGACGTGGTCACCCTGCGCCCGGAATTCGAACATTCCGGCGACCTGGACGAGGTCGGTGGCACCGCCTACCTGGCGCAGCTGCTCTCGGCCATGGTCGGCATCATCAACGCCGGCGAATATGGCCGGCTGATCCATGACAGCTTCCTGCGGCGGCAGTTGATCGATGTGGGCGAGACGCTGGTCAACAACGCCTTCGGCGCCGATGAGGACCTGCACGACGCCAAGTCGCAGATCGAGGCGGCCGAGCAGCAACTGTTCAACCTGGCCACCGAGGGCAACAGCGAAGGCGGCTACATCACCTTCGAGAAGGCGCTGACGGCCGCGGTGGAGAATGCCGAGCGGGCGTTTTCGACGCCGGGTGGTGTCTCCGGCCTGCCCAGCGGTCTGCGCGACTTCGACGCCAAGACCGGCGGCATGCATGGCTCCGACCTGCTGATCCTGGCGGGACGCCCGGCCATGGGCAAGACCGCGCTGGCGACCAAGATGGCCTTCGGCGCGGCCAAGGCGCTGGTGCGCCAGGCGCAGGAGGAAGGCGGGCCAAGCGCCGTGGCCAAGGGCTGCGTGGCGATCTTCTCGCTGGAAATGAGCGCGGACCAGTTGGCCACGCGCTTGCTGGCCGAGGAATCGCGCATTTCCGGCGACCGCATCCGCCGTGGCGATATCAGCCAGCGCGACTTCGACCGCTTCGTGGAAGTCTCGCGCGAGCTTTCGACCCTGCCGCTGGTGATCGACGACACGCCGGCGATCACCGTCTCCGCCCTGCGCACGCGCTGCCGCCGGCTGGCGCGGACCCGCGGCCTGGACCTGGTGATCGTGGACTATCTGCAGCTGATGCGGCCGGCGGCGGGGACGCGGCCGGAGAGCCGGGTGCTGGAAATCTCCATGATCACCCAGGGGCTGAAGGCGATTGCCAAGGAACTTTCCGTTCCCGTCATCGCTCTGTCCCAGCTCTCCCGCGCGGTCGAGCAGCGCGAGGACAAGCGGCCGCAGCTGAGCGACCTGCGCGAATCCGGCTCGATCGAGCAGGACGCCGACATGGTGATGTTCGTCTACCGCGACGAATACTACCTGGCCCAGCGGGCGCCGAAGGAAATGGGCTTCGACAATGGCGCCAAGTTCGAGGAAGCCATGACCAAGTGGCAGGCCGACATGGAACGCGCCCACAACAAGGCGGAACTGATCATCGGCAAGAGCCGCCACGGCCCGACCGGCACTGTCCACCTGTTCTTCGAAGCCGACTTCACCCGCTTCGGTGACCTCGACCAGACGCATGGCGACAGTGGCGGCTACTGAGGCCGTCCTGACGATCGACCTGGCGGCGGTGGTCGCCAATTGGCGGCGGCTGGGCGCCGTGCATGGGGCGCCCTGTGCCGCCGTGCTGAAGGCGGATGGCTATGGGCTGGGCGCGGCGCCGGTGGGCCGGGCGCTGGCCGCCGCTGGCTGCTGGCATTTCTTCGTCGCCCACCTGGCCGAAGGGCTGGCGCTGCGGGCCGTGCTGGGGCCCGGGCCGCTGGTGGCGGTGCTGAACGGCTTCGCCACCGGGGCTGATGGCACCGCCGGCCTGACCCCGGTGCTGAACAGCCTGGCCGACATCGCCGCGCATCAGGGCCGGCCGGGCATTCTGCAGGTGGATACCGGCATGGCGCGGCTGGGCGTGCCGCCGCAGGAATGGGGCCGGCTGGCCGGGGTGCAGCCGGCGCTGCTGATGACCCACCTGGCGGTGCCGGACCAGCCCGACCACCCGCTGAACGCGGCCCAGGCCGGCCGCTTCGCCGCCGCGCGGGCGCTGTTGCCCGGGGTGCCCGCCAGCCTGGCGGCTTCGGCCGGCATTTTCCTCGGGCCGGACTTCGCTTCGGACCTCGCCCGGCCGGGGGCGGCGCTGTACGGCCTCAACCCCACGCCGGGCCAGCCCAACCCGATGCTCCCTGTGGTGCGGCTGGAAGCGCCGGTGTTGCAGATGCGCGAAATTGCCGCGGGTACCTCGGTGGGCTACGGCGCCAGCTGGGTGGCCGAACGACCCAGCCGGGTGGCGACGGTTGCCGCCGGCTATGCGGATGGCTACCTTCGGGCTCTCTCGGGCAGGGCGATCGCCAGTTTCCAGGGCCAGCCCGTGCCCCTCATCGGCCGGGTGTCCATGGATCTCACCACCTTCGACGTCACCGACCTGCCGGCGCTGCGCCCAGGCGATGCGCTGACGCTGATCGGGCCCGGCTGCACGCCGGACGAGCTGGCCGAGCGCGCCGGCACCATCGGCTATGAGATCCTGACCAGCCTCGGCGCCCGCTACCGCCGCCAGTATCAGCCGGCCTGACGCGCATGGACCTGGTGCTGAACCCCCTGGCCGCGGTGGGCCGCGGCGTGCTGGGCGCCTGCCGCACGGTGGGCAATGCCGCGCTGTTCGCGCTGGAAGCCGTCAGCCACCTGGCGCGGCCGCCCTTCTATGGCCGGCTGTTCCTGAAGGCGTTCTTCGAGATTGCCTATTTCTCGCTGCCGGTGGTGGCGCTGACCGCTGTCTTCACCGGCATGGTGCTGGTGCTGCAAAGCTACACCGGTTTCGCCCGCTTCAACGCCACCGGGGCCGTCGCCAACCTGGTGGTGCTGAGCATCACCCGCGAACTCGGCCCGGTGCTGGCGGGGCTGATGGTGGCCGGGCGCATTTCTGCGAGTTTCGCCGCCGAGATCGGCACCATGCGCGTGACCGACCAGATCGACGCGCTGACGACGCTTTCGACCAACCCGATGAAGTACCTGGTGGCGCCGCGGCTGCTGGCCGGGGCGCTGGCCATGCCGTTGCTGGTGCTGGTGGCGGATATCCTGGGCGTCATGGGCGGCTGGCTGATCGCCACGCTGAAGCTGGGCTTCGTTTCCGCCACCTACCTGAAGGCGACCTTCGACTTCCTGCAATTCGACGATGTGTTTTCCGGGCTGGTCAAGGCCTCGGTCTTCGGCTTCGTGGTGGCGCTGATGGGCACCTGGTGCGGCTACAACAGCAAGGGTGGCGCCCAGGGCGTGGGCGGGGCGACCACCACGGCGGTGGTGACCAGTTCCATCCTGATCCTGGCGCTGGACTACGTGCTGACCGAAATGTTCTTCGCGCAATGAGCGGCTTCGACCCTGCTTTCGACCCTGGCGACGCCACCGCCACCAGCGTTCACGCGGCGTTGGTCGGCGCCCCGAAGATCCGCATGCGCGGCGTGCGAAAAGCCTTCGGCGGCAAGCAGGTGCTGGATGGCGTCGACCTCGACGTGGCGCCGCAATCCTCCATGGTGATCCTGGGCGGGTCCGGGTCGGGCAAGTCCGTCACCATCAAGTGCATCCTCGGCCTGATCACGCCGGATGAGGGCGTGATCGAGATCGACGGCGTGGATGTGCTGAAGCTGCCGCGGCGCGACCGCGAGGCGCTGGGCGACCGGATCGGCATGCTGTTCCAGAACGGCGCGCTGTTCGACAGCCTGCCGGTCTGGGAAAACGTCTGCTTCAAGCTGCTGGCGCAGAAGCGCATCGGCCGCGCCCAGGCGCGCGACCGGGCGGCGGAGGTGCTGGCCCAGGTCGGGCTGGCGGCCAGCGTCGGCGATCTTTCACCGTCCGAACTCTCGGGGGGCATGCAGAAGCGGGTGGCGCTGGCGCGGGCGATCGCGGCCAAGCCGGACATCATCTTCTTCGACGAGCCGACCACCGGCCTCGACCCGATCATGGGCGCGGTGATCGACGGGCTGATCGTGGATTGCGTGAAGAAGCTGGGCGCCACCGCGGTCAGCATCACGCATGACATGGCCAGCGCGCGGCGGATCGGTGGCCAGGCGGCGATGATCTTCAAGGGCAGGATCGTCTGGGAAGGTCCGGCAGCGACGCTGGGGCATTCCGGCAATGCCATGGTGGACCAATTCGCCAATGGCGAGCGCGAGGGGCCGATCCAGATGGAGTTGCGGCGGTAGCGTCTGTTCGTCGCCGGTGGAATCAACGGCGGCGTGGAGCAGCCTGCTACAGCACTATCCGCTCAAGCTGAATCAGCGTGAGCGGATTTCGTGCTGTAGCTTCAATAGGTTGCAGAGCAAGAAATCCGTACTGATGATTCCATCAGAACGGACATTGCTCTGGCGCCCAGGGGGCGCCGCCCCGCTCATCTCACGGCTGCGCAACGTCGCCCCCTCGTTACCCCCAGACCGCGCCGGGCGTGGGCATTGTTCCCGTCCTGCGGGAATGGGGTGTTCGATGAGCCAGGTTGCGATGATGGATGGCGCCGTGCCGAATGGGCGCGCGCCCTTGGCCGCCGTGCTGGCGCTGCCGAACCAGTTGCGCCGGCTGACGCGCGCCGGCGTGGAGGCGCTGGAGATGCGCCGCCGCCTGCTGCTGGCGCGCCACGGCGCCGGGCGGCTGACGCAGGAGGAGTTCCTGGCCTATGGCCTGGACCGTCCGGGAACCAGTGTCGCCGAGACGCTGCGCCATGTCGGCCGGCGCCGCGCCCTGGCCTGGCATGCCGAGAGCGTGGCGCAGGGTTGGCAGGCGCCGCTGAAGGACCGGGGTTTGTGCCGCCAACTGGCCGCCGGGGCCGGGTTGCCGGTGCCGGAACTGCTGGCGGTGCATGCCGCCGGACCGCGCGCCTTCGCGCCAGCAGCCAGCCGGTCGCCCATCGCGCTGAATGCGCTGCTGGCCGAGCCCAGCAACTACCCGCTGCTGGCGGAACCGCTGCACAATGGCGGCCCCCGCCTGGCGCTGCTGGCGCTGGAGGGCACCACCCTGCACCTGCAGCATGGCGGCCGGCTGCCGCTGGCCCAGGGCATGGCGCTGCTGGCGCGGGGCGAGGGCTGGCTGATCCAGCGCCGGCCGCGCGCCCATGTGGCGCTGCGCGCCGCCTTCGGGGCGCATGCGCTGCCGGTGGTGCATGCGCTGGTGGTGCGGGAGCCGACCGGGCCGAAGCTGTTCAGCACCACCATGACCCTGGAACTGCCGCCCGAGGAGGGCGAGGAACTGGTGATTGCGCTGGATGCCGAGGGCACCATGCGGCGCGCGGTGCGCGGCGCCGGCGCGGATTGGCGCGGGGTGCGGCGGCACCAGGGCAGTGGCTCCCTGCTGCCGGGACGGAAGCTGCCATTCTGGGAAGCGACCGAGGCGCTGGTGGTCCGCGCGGCAGAGGTGTTCTCGCCCTACCCGACGCAATGCTGGGAAGTCGCGATCACCGATACCGGCCCGGTGCTGCTGCGCTTCGCCGGCGGCGAGGCCCTGCCGCTGCACCAGCTGGCGCATGGCCGCGGGCTGCTGACGCCGACCCTGGTGGAGCATCTGCGCCGCCATGGCTGCCGGCTGGAGGGCACCCCGGCGGCGCTGCTGCATCGGCTGGGGCATCCCTTCGCCGGGGCGCTGGGGCGGCGGGATGGCAGTGCGAGCATGCTCGCCAGCGCTTGACCAGCGGCCGGCGGGCGGCGCTACCATCGGCCGAAAGGTCGGAGGAACCGCCATGCCGCTGCACGTGACCCCGCTGCACCCGCTGTTTGCCGCGGAAATCCACGGGGTGGACCTGCGGCAGACCCCGGGGCCGGAGGTCTGCGCCGAAATCGACCGGGTGATGGACCGCTACGCCGTGGCGGTGCTGCGCGACCAGGCGATCGACGACGACCAGCAGATGGCATTCGGTGAGGCGCTCGGCCCGCTTGAGCAGGAGCGGGCGGTGGTGGACGTGCACAAGGTGCGGCTGAAGCACTACAACATGGCCGATATCTCCAACCTGGACGTGGATGGCAGCCTGCTGGCGCTGGATGACCGGCGGCGCATGTTCAACCTGGGCAACCGGCTGTGGCACAGCGACAGCAGCTTCAAGCCGACACCCGCGAAATATTCCATGCTGCATGGCCGGGTGGTGCCACCGGATGGCGCGGATACCGAGTTCGCGGACATGCGCGCCGCCTGGGACGCGCTGCCGGCTGACATGCAGGTGAAGCTGAAGCCGATGGTGGCCTGGCACAGCCTGATCTATTCCCGCGCGCTGCTCGGCTTCACCGACTACACCGAGGAGGAGCGCGTGCGCTTCGCCCCGGTGCCGCAGCGCCTGGTGCGGTTCCACCCCGGCAGCGGGCGGCATTCGATCTACCTGTCCAGCCATATCGGCCGCATCGATGGCGTGCCGACGCCGGAAGCCATGGCCATGGTGCGCGACCTGGTGGAGCACGCGACGCAGCGGGCCTTCGTCTATGCCCACAAATGGCGGACGAACGACCTGGTGATCTGGGACAACCGCGCCACCATGCACCGGGCGCGGGCCTTCGAGGACACGGTGCACAAGCGCGACATGCGGCGGACCACGCTGACCGACTGCGCGCCGACCCTGGAGCAGCGGGCGGCCTGAGCGCTGTGTCATTGAACTGTCACTGAAGGGCGGCGTCGGCCTTAATCTCAAACTGACCGAGTGGGGCGATGCTGGCGGCTTCATGACCGGATTGGCCAGCTGATGCCGCTTGACCTGAAGCAGTGGACCGAAACCCAGCCCCCGGCGGCCCGGGCGTTGCTCGCCGCGGCCGAAACCGAGCTGCGCATTGCCCTGCAACCGATCGTGGACGTGCATGGCGGCGCGCTCTACGGGCTGGAGGCCCTGCTGCGGGGGCACGATGCCATGGGCTTTGCCGGCCCCGTTGCCTTGCTGGATGCCGCCTGGGAACTGGGCGTGTTGCAGCAGGTGGAATCCCTGGCCCATGCCAGGGCGGTGGCCGCCTTCGCCGCGCTGCCCAATGCGGCGACGCGGCGGCTCTTCGTCAACCTGGACAGCCGGCTGGTGCATGGCAGCGACGATTCACCGCTGGCTGGCCTGACCGAGGCACTGGCCGCGCATGGCCTGCCCACCACGGTGCTGTGCGTGGAATTGTCGGAACGGCAGTCGATCCTGGCCGCGGCAAGGTTCCGCGAGGTGATGGCCGGCCTGCGCCAGCAGGGCGTGCGCTTTGCCGCCGATGATTTCGGGCTGGGCTATTCCGAAATGCGCCTGCTGTTCGAGGGCAATGTCGACTACGTCAAGATCGACCGGCTGTTCATCCACGGCATTGCCGAAAACCCGCGCCAGCGGCTGTTCGTCGGCCACATCTGCGGCTTTGCCCATGTTCTGGGGCTGCGGGTGGTGGCCGAGGGCATCGAGACCGAGGCCGACTTCCTGACCTGCCGCGAACTGGGCTGCGACCTGGCGCAGGGCTGGTTCGTCGCGCGCCCCACGCTGAACCTGGAGGAGGTGCGCACCAGCTATCCGCAGGTGGCCGCCGCCGCCGGCCGGGAGCGGCGCAATCCGGAAAACGATGCCGGCCTGCTGCGCCATGCCGCGGAAGTGTTGCCGACGGTGCTGGAAGAGGCCGATGTCGACCAGGTGTTCGAGCGGTTCTCCGACGCGCCGGGCCTGCGCTGCGTGCCGGTGCTGGACCCGCAGGGTGCGCCGCGCGGCGTTGTGCGGGAAGCCGATCTGCGGCGCTACATCTACGGGCGCTTCGGCCGCGACCTGCTGCGCAACCGGGCGGTGGACCGTCGCGCCGGCGCCTTCCTCTCGACCTGCCCGGTGGCCGAGGTCTCCTGGCCGGCCGAACAGGTGCTGGAGCTGTTCGCCGCCTCGCCGGGTGCCGAGGGGGTGCTGCTGACCGAAGGCCAGCGCTACCTCGGCATGCTCTCGGCCGCGGCGCTGCTGACCCTGATGAACGAGGTGCGGCTGCGCAGCGCGCTGGACCAGAACCCGCTGACCCGGCTGCCGGGCAACCTGGCGGTGGCCGCGCATGTGGCCGCGGCGGCGGTGCGCTCCTTTCAGGTGCGGCACCTCTGCTACTTCGACTTCGACCATTTCAAGCCGTTCAACGACCGCCATGGCTTTCGCAAGGGCGACCGGATGATCACGCTGTTCGCCGAGGCGCTGCGCCGCCATTTTCCGGCCGAGCAGGGCGGCTTCCTGGGCCATATCGGCGGCGACGACTTCTTCGCCGGCTTCAACGGGCTGGTGGGGGAGGCGCTGCGCCAGCGGCTGGCCAGCCTGCTGCGGGACTTCGCCGAGACTGCAGCCGGGCTGTATACCGCCGAGGAGCGCGCCGCGGGGGGGATTGCGGCGCAGGACCGGGATGGCCGGCCGCGGGTCTTCCCGCTGCTGCGCTGTTCCGTGGCGCTGCTGGAACTGCCGGGCGGCGAGGCGGCCTGCGAGCCGGAGCGGCTGATGACCGAGATTGCCGGGCTGAAGACCGAGGCCAAGCGCAGCGACGCCGGCCTGGCCTGGCGCACCATGCAGGTGTAGCCGCGGAACGGGCTTGGCCATTGTTCGCGTTTTGTGCTAGTGATGCGGCATGGCCAAGGATAGAAACCGGTTCGTCTGCCAAAGCTGCGGCGCCGTTGCCCCGAAGTGGCAGGGCAAGTGCGAAGCCTGCGGCGAATGGAACACCCTGGCCGAGGAAGCCGCCGCCCCGGTGCGCGGCCCCGGCCCGGCGGCCAAGGCCGGCGGCGGGCGGCGCGTCGAGTTCGTCGGCCTGGCCGGCGAGACCGAGCCACCGCCGCGGATTTCCACAGGGATCGCGGAACTGGACCGGGTGCTGGGCGGCGGGTTGGTGCCGGCTTCGGCCATTCTGGTGGGTGGCGACCCCGGCATCGGCAAATCGACCATCCTGTTGCAGGCGGCGGCGCGGGTGGCGTCCTCCGGCCGCAAGGCGCTGTACATCTCGGGCGAAGAAGCCGTGGCGCAGGTGCGGCTGCGGGCGCGCCGGCTGGGGCTGGAGCAGGCGCCGCTGCAACTGGCCGCCGCCACGGCGCTGCGCGACATCGCCGCCAGCCTTGAGGGCGAGACCGACGCCGCGCTGGTCATCATCGATTCGATCCAGACGGTTTGGCTGGATGCGCTGGACAGCGCGCCCGGCACAGTGGCGCAGGTGCGCGCCTGTGCGGCGGAGCTGATCCGGCTGGCAAAAACACGCGGCTTCGCGGTGGTGCTGGTGGGGCATGTGACCAAGGAAGGCACGCTGGCCGGGCCGCGGGTGCTGGAACACATGGTCGATGCCACGCTGTACTTCGAGGGCGACCGCGGCCACCAGTTCCGCATCCTGCGCGCGGTAAAGAACCGCTTCGGCGCCACGGATGAGATTGGCGTCTTCGAGATGACCGAGCGCGGGCTGATGGAGGTGCCCAACCCCTCTGCCCTGTTCCTGGCGGAACGGCGCGGCAACATCAGCGGCAGTGCGGTGTTCGCGGGCATCGAGGGCACCCGGCCGGTGCTGGTGGAAGTGCAGGCGCTGCTGTCGCCCTCCTCCGGCGGGTCGCCCCGGCGCAGCGTGGTGGGGTGGGACAGCGGGCGGCTTTCCATGCTGCTGGCGGTGCTGGAAAGCCGCTGCGGCATGACGCTGGGGCAGAACGACGTCTACCTGAACATCGCCGGCGGCCTCAGGGTGAACGAACCCGCGGTGGACCTGGCGGTGGCCGCAGCGCTGTGCAGTGCTGCGACGGATCGGCCGACCGAGGCCAATACCGTCTATTTCGGCGAGGTGGGTCTCTCGGGCGAGGTGCGCCAGGTCAGCCAGTCCGAGGCGCGGCTGCGGGAGGCGCATAAGCTCGGCTTCGCGGCGGCGGTGCTGCCGCGCCGGGTGGCGCGCGGTGGCCGGGCGCCCTTGCCGACGGATGGGCTGAAGCTGACCGAGATCGGCCACCTGGCCGACCTGGTGGCGCCGTTTGCGGAAAGCACGGTGAAGCGCAAGCCGGCGGCGTAATGCACGCCCAGGGGCTGAAGAATTGCCGCCCGGTTTGCGCTATACCCGGCGGCGAGAAGCCGGAGGACAACGCCCGTGACCCTTTTCCGCCGCGCCGTGCTGGCGTTGCCGCTGCTGGCTGCGCCGCGACTGGCACTGGCTGCCGGCTTCCCGGACCGGCCGATTCGCTTCATCTGCCCCTATGCCCCCGGCGGCAACGCAGACGTCACCAGCCGCATCCTCTCCGCGCCGCTGGCGGCGGAGTTGGGCCAGCCCGTGGTGGTGGAGAACCGCGCCGGTGCCGGTGGCAGCGTCGGCGCCCTGGCGGCGGCGCGGCTGCGGCCGGATGGGTATGCCGTGATGCTCGGCTCCAACGGGCCGCTTTCGGTCAACCCGACCATCCAGGCCAATATCGGCTACGACCCGCAGAAGGATTTCGCCTTCATCGGCCTGGCCTGCCGCACGCCGCAGACCATCGTGGTGAAGAAGGGCCTGCCGCCGCGGACGCTGGCGGAGTTCATGGACTACGCCAGGGCGCGACCAGGCCAGGTGACGGTGGGGTCCTCGGGAGTTGGCAGCACCGCGCACCTGGCGCTGGAGACCTTCAACGCCATGACCGGGCTGCAACTGCAGCACGTGCCCTATGGCAGCGGCGGGGCCATGGCGCCGGACCTGGTCGCCGGCAACATCGACGCGGCCGTCACCGAGATCAGCACCAGCCTGCCGCTGCACCGGGACACCCAGGTGCGCATCCTGGCGCTGGCGGCGGCGCGGCGTTCGGCCCTGGCGCCGGAAATCCCGACCGCCGAGGAGGCTGGCGTGGCGGGCTATCGGGAAGCTGCCTTCCTCGGGCTGGTGCTGCCGGCCGGCCCGCCGGCCGAGGTCCTGGCGCGCTGGCACGAGGCGCTGGCCAAGGTGCTGGCCCTGCCGGAAACGCGCCGCCGGCTGCAGGAGGTGGGCAGCGAGGTCGCCGAGCCAATGGAGCAATCCCCGGCGGGCTTCGCCGCCTTCCTGGCGGCGGAACTGGCCCGCACCCGCACCGCCGCCACCCGCGCCGGGCTGCGCCAAGGGTAGCGCCCGCGGCAGCTCCTGGTCGGTGCAAGCGGAAGCCCTGCGTGACTCGCCCGGACCCCGAGGCTATACCGCCGGCCGATGACCTGGGCTGACCTGATCGTTCTGGCCGTGTTGGTGGTTTCCGCCGCCATGGCCTTCATGCGCGGCTTCGTCGAGGAGGTCCTCGGCGTGGGTGCCTGGATTGGCGCGGCCCTGGCCGGGCTGGCGCTGCAACCCCTGGTGCGGCCGATGCTCGGCGGTATCGACCCACCCTGGGTGGCGGATGCGCTGGCGGTGGCCGGCGTGTTCCTGGTGGTGCTGGTGCTGCTGAAGATCGTCATCGGCTTCGTGGCCCGCCTGGTCCAGGACTCCATCCTGGGCAGCACCGACCGGGCCTTGGGGCTGCTATTCGGCCTGGTACGGGGTGCCTTTCTGCTCGTGGTCACCTATATCCTGGCGGGCATGGTGTTGCCCGGGGTGGACAAGTGGCCGGCGATGGTGCGCGACGCGCGGTCGCTGCCGCTGGTGGCATCCGGGGCGGACTGGGTCGTGGGCAAGCTGCCGCCACGGTTCCAGCCCTCGGTCCTGCTGCCGCCGCTGCGGCCAGGGCCCAGCCTGGAAGACCTGGTACGACCACCGGCGCGCAACCGCACGTGAGGATCTGGCATGGCTGACGGTTCGACGCACCCGTGGGATGATGACAAATTCCACGAGGAATGCGGCGTTTTCGGAATGTGGAACGTGACCGATGCCGCGGCGCTGACCGCGCTCGGCCTGCATGCGTTGCAGCATCGGGGCCAGGAAGCCGCCGGTATCGTCTCCCTGGATGAGGCGGGGCAGTTCCACGCGCATCGTGGCCGTGGGCTGGTGGGGGAGAACTTCTCCGACGCCAAGGTCATCGCCAGCCTGCCGGGCCGCGCCGCCGTGGGCCACAACCGCTACGCCACCACGGGTGAGACGGCGCTGCGCAACGTGCAGCCGCTGTTCGCGGATTTCGAGTTCGGCGGCTTCGCCGTGGCGCATAACGGCAACCTGACCAACGCCAATGCGCTGAAGCGCGAATTGGTCAAGCGCGGCAGCCTGTTCCAGAGCACCACCGACTCGGAGCTGTTCATCCAGCTGATGGCGATCAGCCTGTACACCGCGGTGGAGGAGCGGCTGATCGACGCGCTGCGCCGCGTGCAGGGCGCCTACAGCCTGGTGGCGCTGCACAATGGCGCGCTGATGGGCGCGCGCGACCCGATGGGCGTGCGCCCCCTGGTGCTGGGCCGCACCGGCGGCACCGATGGCGTGCCCGTCTCCTGGGTGCTGGCCAGTGAGAGCTGCGCGCTGGACATCGTCTCCGCCGAGTTCGTGCGGGATATCGAGCCGGGCGAGATCGTCATCATCGACGATGCCGGTGTCCGCAGCATCAAGCCGTTCGGCCGCGGCCAGAGCCGGTTCTGCATCTTCGAATACATCTACTTCGCCCGGCCCGACTCGGTGATGGAGGGAATCCCGGTCTATGAGACGCGCAAGCGGATCGGCCAGGAATTGGCGCGGGAGAGCCATGTGCCCGCCGATGTGGTGGTGCCGGTGCCGGACAGCGGCGTGCCCGCCGCCATGGGCTACGCGACCGAGGCCGGCGTGCCGTTCGAACTCGGCATCATCCGCAACCACTATGTCGGCCGCACCTTCATCGAGCCGACCGACCAGATCCGCAACCTGGGCGTCAAGCTGAAGCACAGCGCCAATCGGGCGATGATCGAGGGCAAGCGCGTGATCCTGGTGGATGACAGCATCGTCCGCGGCACCACCAGCAAGAAGATCGTGGAGATGGTGCGCGCGGCGGGCGCCAAGGAGGTGCATATGCGCATCTCCTCCCCGCCCACCACGCATAGTTGCTACTACGGCATCGATACGCCGGAGCGCGGCAAGCTGATGGCGGCGCAGCACGACGTGGCGGAGATGGCCCGCATCATCGGCGTGGACAGCCTGGCCTTCATCTCGCTGGATGGCCTGTACCGCGCGCTGGGCCAGCCGGGGCGGGACGCCGCCAAGCCGGCCTATTGCGATGCCTGCTTCACCGGCGACTACGCCATTCCGCTGACCGACACGCAGGACAATACCGAGCGTCAGCTCAGCCTGCTGCACGCCACGCAATGAGGCCGCTGGAAGGATCCGTCGCGCTGGTCACCGGCGCGTCGCGTGGCATCGGCGCCGCTGTCGCGGTGGAGTTGGCCAGGCTGGGGGCGCATTGCGTCATCACTGCGCGCACCCAGGGCGGGCTGGAGGAAACCGACGACGCGATCCGCGGCGCCGGCGGCACGGCAACGCTGCTGCCCTTCGACCTGGAGAAGGATGCCGAGATCGACAAGCTGGGGCCGTCCATCGTGCAGCGCTTCGGCCGGCTGGACATTCTGGTGCATGCCGCCGGCGTGCTGGCCAAGCTGACGCCCGTGGCGCACATCATGCCGAATGACTGGAAGGAAGCGGTGGGCGTGAACCTGACCGCCTGCTGGCGGCTGATCCGCAGCTGCGACCCGCCGCTGCGCGCGGCGTCGGCCGGGCGCGCGGTGCTGCTGACCGACAGCGTGGCGGCGGTGCCGGGCGCCTTCTGGGGGCTGTATGGCTTCGGCAAGGCCGGGCAGCAGCACCTGGCGCAGGCCTGGGCGGCCGAGGTGGCGCATACCGCCCTGCGGGTGAACCTGGCGGACCCGGGCCCGGTGGCGACGCATCTGCGCGCCAATGCCATGCCGGGGGAAGACCGGGCGCTGCTGCGGCAGCCGGCCGAGGTGGCGCCGGGGATCGCGGCGCTGTGCCTGCCCGGCGAGACGCGCCAGGGCCAGGTCGTCAGGATTTAGCTGCGCTCTTCTGCGCGGCGCGCCAGCGACGGAAGCGCCGCAGGCCGAGCCAACCAAGCCAGAGCAGCGGCAGCCAGGGCAGCAGCGCGATGGCCAGGCCGAGCATGGCGCCGGCGCTGCGGGCCAGGATGCGATGCGCGTCCTGCACCTGGTCCGTGATGGGTTGCAGCCAGGATGGCCGCGCCGGTGGGGCTGCCTGCACCTGGTAGGTCAAGGCCACCGCCACCATGCCGGTGCGCAGTTGCAGGGCGCGCAACTGGCTTTCGGCGCCTTCGATCTCGCCCTGCACCCGCGCGAATTCCCGCTCCCAGGCCAGCAGGTCGGCGATGGCCATGGCCGGGTTGCGCTGCAGCACGGCGCGCAGCCGCTCGCGCAGGGCGCGCTGGGCCTCCAGCCGGGCGGTCACGTCCAGCGTCGGCGCGGTCAGGTCCTCGGCGGTTTCGCTGCGGGTGGCGACGGCGCCGCTGCTGCTCACCTTGGCCAGCAGGGCCTCCAGCGCCGCCGGCTGCACCCGCAGCCGCAGCAGGGCGCCGGGGCGGCCATAGGGCGCGTTGGTGGCATAGCTGGACTCGACGATCTCGCAGGCCGGCAGGGCGCAGGCGGCGGCATGGGCCTGGAAGGCGCCGGCTAGCGCCGGTTCCGGGAATTGCAGCGTCAGCGCCAGGCGGCGTTCAATGGCGCGGCCGGCCGGGCTGGAGACGGCCGCCGCGGGCGCAGGGGCAGGCGCGTTGGCCGGGCTGGCGGTCTGCTGGCCGCCATCGCAGCCCGCGAAGACGAGCAGCATCAGCAAGGCGAGCGGACGCATGGGCGGTCACCAAGGCTGGTTTGTTCCGCCGTCAGCCTTGCACGTCAGCGCCCCCGGCGCTACCGCCGCAGCATGAACTACCGCCACGCTTTCCACGCCGGCAACTTCGCGGATTGCCTGAAGCACGCGCTGCTGGTCTGGCTGCTGCGCGCCATGCAGCGCAAGGCCACGCCGCTGCGCGTGCTGGACACGCATGCCGGGATCGGCCTCTATGACCTGTCCGCGCCGGAGGCAGAGCGCACCGGGGAATGGCAGGGCGGCATCGGCCGGTTGCTGGACGCGCCCGAGCCGGCGCTGGCGGATTATGTCGGGCTGGTGCGGGCGGCGGGCGCGCCGGCGCTGTATCCGGGTTCGCCGGCCCTCACCCGGACCTTGCTGCGGCCACAGGACCATCTGCTGGCCTGCGAACTGCATCCCGAGGACCATGCGCTGCTGCGAGCGCGGTTCCGCGGGGATGCGCAGGTGGCGGTGCATCCGCGCAACGGGTGGGAGGCGTTGAAGGGGCTGACGCCCTTCCCCGAAAAGCGTGGCCTGGTGCTGGTGGACCCGCCCTTCGAGCAGGAGGGCGAGTTCGAGCGCATGGCCGCCGGGGTGGCGCTGGTCAGCGGGCGGTTCCGGGCGGCGGTGCAGGCCTGCTGGTATCCGATCAAGCACCGGGCGCCGGTGCGCGCCTTTCACACCGCGCTGCGCGAAACCGGCGTGCGCGACATCCAGGCCGCCGAGTTGTGGCTGCGCGAGCCGACCGACCCGACCAGGTTGAACGGTTGCGGCCTGGTGGTGGTCAACGCGCCCTGGAAGTTCGAGGCGGAGGGCGGCGAGATCCTGGCCGCGCTGCTGCGCCAGCTGGGCAACCGTGAAGCGGGCGAGGGCTGCGCGATGCTGCGGATTGCCGATGAATAGGCACAGGGGCCGCATTGCCGTGCTGGGTGCCGGCGCCTGGGGCACGGCGCTGGCCATGCAGGCCACTCGGGCGGGCGGCATCGCAACGCTATGGGCGCGGGACGCGGCGCGGGCCGATACAATCGTGCGGGCCCATGCCAATGAGCGCTACCTGCCGGGCGTGGCGCTGCCGATGACGCTCGGCATCACCGCCAGCCTGGAGGAAGCGCTGTGCAACGCCCGGCTGGTGCTGCTGGTGGTGCCGGCGCAGCATCTGCGGGCCGTGGTTGGCGCCTTGCCCAAGGCGCTGCCGCCGCTGCTGGTCTGCGCCAAGGGCGTGGAGCAGGGCAGCCTGGCCTTGCCGCTGGAAGTGCTGGCCGAACTGCGCCCCGATGCGGTGGCCGGGGTATTGTCGGGGCCGAATTTCGCCCATGAGGTGGCCGCCGGGCTGCCGGCCGCCGCCGTGGTGGCCAGCAGCGACGCCGGGCTGCGCGAGACCGCCGACCAGGCGCTGGCGACCGCGGCCTTCCGTCTCTACGGCAGCGAGGACCCGGTCGGCGTGCAGGTCGGCGGCGCCGCGAAGAACGTCATTGCCATCGCCGCCGGCATCGTCACCGGTGCCGGGCTGGGGGAGAATGCCCGCGCCGCGCTGATCACCCGGGGTGTGGCGGAGCTTTCGCGCCTGACGCTTGCATTGGGCGGCAAGGCGGAGACGGCGGCGGGGCTGTCCGGCATCGGCGACCTGCTGCTGACCGCGACCGGGGCCGGCAGCCGAAATACCTCGCTGGGCATGGCGCTGGGCCAGGGGCGGAGCGCGGCGGAAGTGCTGGCGGGCCGTGCCGGCGTGACCGAAGGCATGGCGACCGCCCCCGCCCTGGTGGCCCGGGCCGCGGCGGCCGGGGTGGAGTTGCCGATCTGCGCCGCCGTGGCCGCGTTGCTGGCCGGGCGGCTGGACGTGCCGGGGGCCGTGGCGCAGTTGCTGGCGCGGCCGCGGCGGGTGGAGTGAAGGCGGCGGCCAGGTGATCCCGCCGGCGCGGCAGGTTGCAGAGCAGGAAATCCGTCCCGATGCTGCCATCAGGACGGATATTGCTCGGGTGGCCCGCTACTTCGCGGACAGGCCGCGGTCGGTCAGCACCACCCGGGTGACCGAGCAGATATTGATGCGGTAGAGGTCGAAGCGCTGGCCGTTGTCCAGCACGGCGCGGATGTCATAGGGCTCGCTGTACATGGCGGCAAAGCGCATCTGGCGGCCCGGCGGCAACACGTTCTGGCCCAGTTCGTCGCGGGTGAAGTCGGGGCGCGAGGAACGGTCGAAGTAGAACTCGTTCACCGTGCGGCTGGACTCATTGACGAAGTCGAAGCGCGTATCGCAGCGCTGGGCGTGGGCCGGCGCCAGGGCCGTGACGGCCAGAAGGGGCAGGGCGAGGGCGAGGCGGCGGAGCATGACAGGCTTCCTTGCTGGCGTTTCATTCTGCGGAGTCTAGGAATATTCCCGCAGGCACGACAAGTACCTGAACTGTCATGGTTTGCTGGCGAGGACCGGCGCTACTCGCCGCGCAGGGCCGCCCCGGCGGCCAGCGGGGCCAGTGGCAGGGCGGCGGCCAGCAGCGCGGCCAGCAGCAGCACATAGGGGCGGGCCGCCAGCCCGGCGGCAGCGGCTTCAATCCCGGCCGCGCCGAAGATCACCGCGGGAATCGCCAGCGGCAGTACCAACAGCGGCAGCAGCACGCCGCCGCGCCGTGCGCCCAGAGTGAGTGCCGCGCCGGCGGTGCCGAGCAGCGACAGGAAGCCGGCGGCCAGGCCCAGCACCAGCACCGCCACGCCCCAGGCCTCGGTCGGCAGGTTCAGCATGGCGCAGGCAATCGGCGTGGCCAGCATCAGCGGCAGGCCGGTGGTCAGCCAATGCGCCAGCGCCTTGGCGGCGGCGACCGCGCTGGGGCCGAGGCCCGAGAGCAGCAGCTGGTCCAGCGTGCCATCCTCGGCATCGGCGCCGAACAGCCGGTCCAGCGGCAGCAGCGCCGCCAGCAGCGCGGCGGCCAGCAGCGCACCAGGCGCCAGGCGGGCCAGCGCCTGCGGTTCCGGCCCGACGCCGAAAGGGAACAGCGCCGCGACCAGCACGAAGAACATCACCGCCGCCAGCGAATCGGCGGGGTGGCGCAGCGCCAGGCGAAGCTCGCGTGCCAGGAGGGCAGTCCAGGCGGTCATCGGCCGTCCTGCGGCGTCACAGCCGCAGCTCCCGCGCGCTGGGCAGCGGCAGCGGCAGGTGGGTGGCGGCCAGCACCATGCCGCCCGCCGCGCGATGCGCCGCCAGCAGCGCGCCGAGTCGCTCCACGCTGGCGGCATCCAGGCCCACCGTCGGCTCGTCCAGCAGCCAGAGTGGCGCCGCGGGCGGGCTACCCGGGGCGGGCATGGCCAGCGCCAGCCGAGCCAGCGCCAGGCGGCGCTTCTGGCCGGAAGACAGGACCCGGGCCGGCAGGTCCGCCAACTCGCTGAGCCCCAGCGCCGCGAGGGCGGGCGCCACCTGGCCGCCCCAGAGCCGGGCGTAGAAGGCCAGGTTCTCGGCCGCCGAGAGTGCCGGCTTCAGCGCGTCGCCATGGCCGATGTAGCGCAGGCGGCGGGCATGGGCGGTGCGGTCGGCCAGGGCCTCGGTGCCGTCCCACAGCAGTTGCCCCTCAAGCGGGGCGATCAGCCCGGCCAGCACCCGCAGCAGGGAAGACTTGCCGGCACCATTGGCGCCCATCAACAGCACCGCCTCGCCGCTGGCCACGGTGAAGCTGAGGTCGGCGAAGACCACGCGCTCGCCGCGCAGGCAGGCCAGGCCCACGGCCTGCAGCATTCTCAAAACCCTATCGCCACGATACGCCCCCCGCCCGTGGACCCCGCCGGCCCTGCGTGCTTAAACGCCGCTTATCTGGCGCCCGGCCTGGGCGCAACGCTCAGAAAGGTTGTGGCAGATGCGGATGATCGGGCAGGACACGCTGAAGACCCGTCGGACCCTGGTGGTGGACGGCAAGACCTACAATTATTTCAGCCTGCCCGAGGCCGCGAAGGCGATTGGCGACATCACCCGCCTGCCGCACAGCCTGAAGGTGCTGCTGGAGAACGTGCTGCGCTACGAGGATGGCCGCAGCTACACCACGGACGACGCGAAGGCGATTGCCGGCTGGCTGCCTTCGGCGCATTCCGAAAAGGAAGTGCCGTTCCGCCCCTCGCGCATCCTGCTGCAGGATTTTACGGGTGTGCCGGCGGTGGTCGACCTGGCCGCGATGCGCGACGGCATCATCAAGCTGGGTGGTGACCCGCGCAAGGTGAACCCGCTGCTGCCGGTCGACCTGGTCATCGACCACTCCGTCATGGTGGACTACTCGGGCTCGGCCGACGCGCTGCAGAAGAACGTCGATGTCGAGTTCGAGCGCAATGGCGAGCGCTATGAGTTCCTGCGCTGGGGCCAGAGCGCCTTCAACAACTTCCGCGTCGTGCCGCCGGGCACCGGCATCTGCCACCAAGTGAACCTGGAATACCTGGCGCAGGTGGCCTGGACCACGACCGACGCCGGCGACACCTATGTCTACCCGGACAGCTGCTACGGCACCGACAGCCACACCACCATGGTCAACGGCCTGGGCGTGCTGGGCTGGGGCGTTGGCGGCATCGAGGCCGAGGCCGCCATGCTCGGCCAGCCGATCGCCATGCTGATCCCCGATGTCATCGGCTTCAAGCTGACCGGCAAGCTGAAGGAAGGCGTCACCGCGACCGACCTGGTGCTGACCGTGACGCAGATGCTGCGCAAGAAGGGTGTGGTGGGCAAGTTCGTCGAGTTCTTCGGCGCTGGCCTGAACGACCTGGCGCTGGCGGACCGCGCGACCATCGCCAACATGGCCCCGGAATACGGCGCGACCTGCGGCTTCTTCCCGGTTGATGCCGTCACGCTGGGCTACCTGAACCTGTCCGGCCGCGACGAGCACCGGATCAAGCTGGTGGAAGCCTTCTGCCGCGCCCAGGGCCTGTGGCGCGACGAGAGCACGCCGGACCCGGTCTTCTCCGACACGCTGGAGCTGGACATGGGCACGGTGGTGCCGAGCATGGCCGGCCCGAAGCGCCCGCAGGACCGCGTTTCGCTGGACGGCATCGCCGCCGGCTTCAGCAAGGACCTCGCCGGTGGCGTGATGGGCGTGCCGGGCGACCAGGCCGGGCTGCGCGTGCCGGTGGCCGGCGTGGATTACGACCTGGGCCATGGCGACGTGGTGATCGCGGCGATCACCAGCTGCACCAACACCTCCAACCCCTATGTGCTGGTGGCCGCCGGCCTGGTGGCGAAGAAGGCCAATGCGCTGGGCCTGAAGGCCAAGCCGTGGGTGAAAACCTCGCTGGCCCCTGGCAGCCAGGTGGTGACCGACTACCTGGACGCCGCCAACCTGAGCGTCGAGCTGGACAAGCTCGGCTTCGAGACCGTCGGCTACGGCTGCACCACCTGCATCGGCAACTCCGGCCCGCTGCCGGACGCCATGGTGGACGCCATTGAGGACAACAAGCTGGTGGTCAGCGGCGTGCTCTCGGGCAACCGCAACTTCGAAGGCCGCGTGCATGCCAATGTGCGCGCCAACTACCTGGCTTCCCCGCCGCTGGTGGTGGCCTATGCGCTGGCCGGCAGCGTCAAGATCGACCTGGCGACGCAGGCGATCGGCAAGGGAGCGAACGGCCAGGACGTGTTCCTGAAGGACATCTGGCCGACGCAGCAGGAGGTGAACGACACCGTCCACACCGCGCTGACCCGCAAGATGTTCATGTCGCGCTATGCCGACGTCTTCAAGGGCCCGGCGCAGTGGCAGGCCATTCGGGTTGACGCCGACAGCGACACCTATCGCTGGAACAGCGGCAGCACCTATGTCGCCAACCCGCCCTACTTCGAGGGCATCACGCCGGAAGTGGCGGCGATCCAGCCGATCACCGGTGCGCGCGTGCTGGCGGAGCTGGCCGACAGCATCACCACCGACCACATCAGCCCGGCCGGCAACATCCGCAAGACCAGCCCGGCCGGTGAGTTCCTGCTGGAGCACCAGGTGCGCCAGGCCGACTTCAACAGCTACGGCGCCCGCCGCGGCAACCACGAAGTGATGATGCGCGGCACCTTCGCCAACATCCGCATCAAGAACGAGATGGTGCCGGGCACCGAGGGTGGCGTCTCCAAGCACTACCCCTCGGGCGAGGTGGCGCCGATCTACAACGTGGCGATGAAGTACAAGGCTGAGGGCGTGCCGCTGGTGATCTTCGGCGGCAAGGAATACGGCACGGGTTCCAGCCGTGACTGGGCGGCGAAGGGCACCTTCCTGCTCGGCGTGAAGGCCGTGATCACCGAGAGCTTCGAGCGCATCCACCGCAGCAACCTGGTGGGCATGGGCGTGCTGCCGCTGACCTTCATGAATGGCGAGACCCGCCAGACGCTGGGGATCAAGGGCGACGAAGTCATCGACATCGTCGGCCTGGAGAACCTGAAGGCGCGCATGACGCTGGACCTGGTGATCACCCGCGCGGACGGCAGCAAGCACACCACGCAGGTGCTGTGCCGCGTGGATACGGCCGACGAGGTCGAGTACTACAAGAACGGCGGCATCCTGCACTACGTGCTGCGCGGGATGGCGAAGGCGGCGTAAGGAAGAAAGTTGGGGCCCCTGTAGTCGATCTACAGGGGCCTATTTCTCCGTGTTTTCAACGCCGTAAGCTGATTGCGCAGTCGTTCTAGGTAGATCTGGTCTGCTGGCGATTTTATGCGATCGAGCGGCGATAGAGGAGAGGAATATAAATACCAGTTAACATCGTTAAGAATTTCAAAAGCATCAAGCACTCGTCCTCGATCAACCTCGTCTCCATGCGATCCGCTATCGCCGATTGGTTTTATGCTTCTTAGTGAGTCAGCGACGTATTCATTGTTTTCTTGTAAAAAATCTAATCGATACCCAAGGTTTGCGCGCTTTCCTTTCGGATCGGCCCTAGGGACTGTCCAGTTGTCCAGTGTTGCCTCAATAATTGTTCTAAGACAGTTGGCACAAGACGTTAAATCGAACCAAAATAACTCAAACGACTTCAAAATTAATAGGCCCGATCTTCCATCTTGAGCACCATAAGTTTCGACCAATTCAGGAGGGCGTGGGAGAAATACTTTTGGGAAAAAGGGATCATCAAGTGGGATATCATCGCCATCCATATTAGTTATGTAAGGAATAGATTTCCCTTCGGCCGCTTCCCACACCAAGCTCGGGTCGCTTGCAAAAGATTCCAGATTGATCTGCGTCTCGACTGTTCCTACAGCCGTAAGTACGTAGCCGCACTCAAGATTGTCGCATTGCATTGTTACTGTTGTTGGCAGGTGGTTAGTGTGATCCTCGATAGCGAAATTCGTCGAGACGAACCGCATACGACCGCTTTCGTCCCAGAAGCAGTGGGGACAAGGAAATGGAGGGGGGCGTCGAAGCGGGAAAGCTGAGCGCCAAGTCTTTCTGTCCAATCGTCTCACGCTGTCTCCGCAGGCATCTCGAGCCTTATGGTCAACCGCAATACCGAAGGGCGCAACAAAAAAGGGCGCCCCTCGCAGGGCGCCCCTTCCAGCTACGGCGATGAGGCCGACGCTCAGTCCTGCGCCGCGGCGCCCAGTTCGGCGCGCAGCTCGTCTTCCAGCGTCACTTCTTCCTCGCGGGCGATTTCCTCGCCGCGGGCCTGCTTGTCGGCTTCCTCGACCGAGCGCGCCACGTTCACGCGCACGATGATCCGCACTTCCGGGTGCAGTTCAACGCTCACGTCCTTGACGCCCAGGGTCTTGATCGGCTCGGGCAGGATCACCTGGGTGCGGTTGACGGTCAGGCCGCCTTCCTTGCAGGCATCCGCGATGTCGCGGCCGCTGACCGAACCGTACAGGCTGCCGCTTTCGCCGGCCTGGCGGATCAGCACCACGGTCAGGCCCGCCACGCGCTCGCCGATCTTCTCGGCTTCGTCGCGGCGCTTGATGTTCTCGGCTTCCAGCTGCGCGCGCTGGGCTTCGAACTTCGCCAGGTTGGCCTTGTTGGCGCGGATGGCCTTGCCCTGGGGAAGCAGGAAGTTACGGGCGTAGCCCGGCTTCACCTTCACCAGCTCGCCCATCTGGCCGAGCTTGTCCACGCGCTGCATGAGGATCAGGTCGATCATGATCTGTGCCCTCCCGCTCAGTCGTTGATGACGTAGGGCAGCAGCGCCAGGAACCGGGCGCGCTTGATCGCCAGGGCCAGCTCACGCTGCTTCTTGCCGGACACCGCGGTGATGCGGCTCGGCACGATCTTGCCGCGCTCGCTCAGGAAGCGGCTCAGCAGGCGGACGTCCTTGTAGTCGATCTTCGGCGCATTCGGGCCGGAGAACGGGCAGGACTTGCGGCGGCGGTAGAACGGCCGGCGCGCGCCAACGGCCGGGCGGCGGCTGGCGATGTTGACTTCGGTGCTGTCGGACATCGGCTTACTCCTCGCCGTTCAGGCCATCGGGGCCGGACATCTCGTCGCGCGGGCGGGCGCGGTATTCCTCGCGCTCGTCGCTGCGCTCGCGGCCACGGCCGGAACCGAAGCGGCCAGCCGGGCGCGGCCCGCGGAAGCCACGGTCACGCTCGCGCTCCTCACCGCGGCGGGATAGGATGGCCGAGGGGGCCTCCTCGATCGCCTCGATGCGCAGCGTCATGGAGCGCAGCACGTCCTCGTTCAGGCCCAGCTGACGCTCGACCTCCTGCATCGGCGCCGACGGCGTCTCGATGCCGAGGAGCATGTAGTGCCCCTTGCGGTTCTTCTTGATGCGGTAGGCCAGGCCACGCAGGCCCCAGTATTCCCGCTTCTTCACTTCGCCACCGGCTTCCGTGATGATCGCGGCAACCTGGTCGGCGATGGTCTCGACCTGTGCTTGCGTGACGTCGTTCCGTGCGATGAACACGGTTTCATAATTCGGCATGGGGTCTCCCTATGGCTGGCTCAGCCCGGCCCCTTCGGCGGAATGCGTGGGGGAAATGGGCATAGCCGGCGCGCGATGCCTCCGCGGCCGGCAGGGAAGCGCGGGCTTAGAGCATAAGGGGGCCGGTGGGGCAAGCGCTTGCTTGTGGCCGCCGCCGGGGATGCTGTACCAGTTGGCCTTGCAACCTGCGGGCACATGCCATGCCTTGGTTCTGGTCCCTTCCATTGTTGTTGCTCGCCCTGGCACCGTCGCCCGCCCGGGCGACCGACTTCGAATGCCGCGGCCTGCCTATTCCGGCGCGGGAGGCACTGGCGGCGCGGGGCGATCTGCGCGGCATCTACTGCCTGGCCTATACCCGGGCCGCCCAGTACGAGGCCGTCGACCATACCTGGCAATGCGAGAAGGTGCGCGGACCGGCCGTGGCGGCGGTGACCCGGGCGCGCCAGGCCGGGGTAACCGACGACGACATCGAGAGCCTGTTCCAGACCGGGGAGGATTTCTGCGTCACCGGGGACTATCAGCGCCGGCAGCAGGACCAGCTGCGCGACCGGCAGGACTACATGCGCTGCTCCGCCGATGTGGGGATACAGTGCCGCAACGACCAAACCTGCATCTCGCAGAACGTTTGGCGTTGCCAGTAGCGGCTTCGGGTGACAAGGGGGCGTCGCATCGCTATCTACCGGCCCCGCAAACATTCCAAGGATGCGTCATCGTGCGCCGCCTCGTCTTCGCCGCCCTGTTGCCGCTCGCCGCCTGCGGCACCGGCTACAGCCCGGATGTCTATTCCACCCGCGCGGTGCAGCAGGCCAACAAGGTCGAGCAGGGCGTCATCGTCGGGGTGCGCCAGATCAATGTCTCCGCCGGCGGAGAGACCGGCGCGGCGGCCGGCGCAGCAGCCGGCGGCGTGCTTGGCTCGCAGGCGCCCAGCGGCATCTTCTCGGCGCTGGGTGGCGTCGGCGGCGCGGTCATCGGCGGCATCGCCGGCTCGGCGGCGGAGCATCGCTTCGTTGATACCGTGGCGCATGAATACATCGTCCGGGTCACCGGCAAGGCCGACCTGGTCTCGGTGACGCAACGCGACGACCGGCCGCTGGCGGTGGGGCAGAAGGTACTGGTCATCGCCGGCACCCAGGCGCGCATCGTGCCGGACTATACCGTGCCGCTGGAGCCGCCGGCCCAGGCCGTGGCGCCAACGCCCGCGCCAGCCTCGACGCCGGCCGCCGCCGCGGTGCCGGAGCCGCAGCCGAGCCGGACCGAGCCGGTGCTGCCGGTGATGCCGGCGCCGGTGGCGGCGCCGACCGGCCTACCCGGCCTGCCGCCGCCGATCCTCGTCCCGACGCCGGCGCCGCCGTTGCCGGGCGTCGCCGGGTCCTGAACGCATGGCCGGCAGCGAGGGGCTGGTCGCCTGGCTGCTGGAGGCATTGGCGCCGTTGGGCGGCGTGGTCGCGAAGCGGATGTTCGGCGGCCACGGCCTGTTCCACCACGGGCTGATGTTTGCGCTGGTGGCACGCGATGCCGGCTGGTTCCGCGCAGATGCCCTGACCCAGCCGGATTATGTGGCCGCGGGCTGCGGCCCCTTCGAGTACCGGCGCGGCGGGAAGACCGTGGCGCTGGGCTATTGGCAGGTTCCGGCAGACGTGCTGGACGAGCCGGAGGCGCTGTGCGCCTGGGCCCGCCGGGCCTGTGCCGCCGCCCAGCGGGCCAAGACGGCCGGGCGGTGACCGCTTCGGGCTGAAGCGGACCCCGCCCTTGGGCGACCTCAGCTGAAGATGAAGTCGCTGGCCGAGAGGGCGTGGTAGTCCACGCCCTTCAGCCGCACGCTCTGCCCGGCGAAGGTCAACAGCGCATCGGTGCCGAGCATGCGCATGCTGACATCGGCCAGGCTGTGCAGGGCGCTGACATGGGTGAGGTTGATGTGGTCCTCGCCCACGGTGAAGTCGAGGATGCGGTCCGCCCCGCCCTGGCCGAGCATGAACAGGTCGGCGCCGGCGCCGCCGCGCAGCACGTCACTGCCGCTGCCGCCGATGAAGGTATCGTTGCCGTCGGCGCCAGTGGCGGTGAAGCCCCTGGTCATGGCCTGGCCATGCACGTCGATGGTGGCGCCGGCCTTGGCCACCAGCTTCACCCCGCCCGGGACGAAGGCGGCGCTGGCATAGGCGCCGAGGATGACGACCGCGTCGCTGCCGGCCATCAGGTTCAGTTCATCGATGTTGGACAGGCCGGCGAAGTCGCTGTCGTGCACCGTGCCGGTGAAGGTCAGCTGCACCTTGTTGGTGCCGGCGCCGCCATCGATGGAAAGGCCGCTGGCGCCCCAGCTGGCGGCGTTCATGCGGAAGGTGTCGTCCCCGGCGCCGCCGATGATGTGGCCGACACCGCTGTCCAGAGCGATGATGGTGCTGGCGCTGGCGGAAAGCCCGGAGGCATCCACGCTGAAGCTGTCGGCGTTGGCGCCGCTGCCCAGCCGCAACGGGTTGCCGCCGAAGGCGGCCTCGGCCTGGGCGCCCAGGGTGAAGGCGTGGTCGCCGGTGCCGGTGGCGAGGATCTGGGTCAGGCCGGTGGCGCCGGCGAAGGCGGCATCGCCGACCTTGACATCGGCCGCGCTGAGCTTGACCGCGCCATTGGCGTAGGCCTTGGGCAGCACCGCCGTCGGCAGGTTGAACTGCTGCATGGCGATGTCGGTGGCGTTGCCATAGGCCTCCGACGACCAGGTGGCCACCAGCTTGCCATTGGCCAGCTGGGCCAGCGCCGGTTCGGTCTGGTAGGCGCCGGTCTGCGCATTCAGCAGGAAGTTGTCGCCGAGCGCGCTGCCATCGGCGGCGAAGCGCTGGGCCGAGACGGCGGAGCCATCGCCATCGGCGCCGCCCAGCCAGGCGATGACGAAGCCGCCATCCGCCACGGCGGTGATGCTGGGGGTGACCGCGCCATTCGGCGTGTTGTCCACCCGCACCTCGCTGCCCAGTTTGCTGCCATTGGCGGCGAAGCGCTGGAACACGGTGCCGCCGGCGTCACCGGAATAATAGGTGACGACGAAGCTGCCATCCTTCAACGCCGCCACCGCCGGCTGGCCTTGGGCCTGCGCCACCGCCGTGTTCACGCGGAACGGGCTGCCGACCACGCTGCCCGAGGTGGTGACGATTTCCGCCCAGACATCGGTGTAGGTGTCGCCGGGCAGGGCCTGGGTCCAGACCGAGACGAGTCGGCCATTGTTCAGCACGGCCAGCGCGGCGGGGTCCTGGGTGTGCACGCCGGAGCCGCCGTAGATGGGGAAGGTGTTGCTGACGGCGAAGGCGCTGCCGAGCGCGTTCCAACTGGCGTCGAAGCGCTGCGCCGTCTCGGTGCGGCCGGCGGCATCATAGAGACCGTAGGAAACGACGAAGCCGCCATCGGCCAGGGCGACGGCGCTGACCCCCTGTTCGTGCAGGGTGGCGCTGTTGGCGATGGCGAACTCGCCGCCCAGCTTGGCGCCGCTGGCGTCGAAGCGCTGCGCCATGATGTCGTTGGTGCCGCCCTGGAAGCTGGTCCAGAGGATGGTGAAGCTGCCGCCCGGGCCGGCCACCGCGGTGGCGCCCGCCTGGTGGTCGCCCAGGGTGGTGTTGACGTGGATCTCGGCGCCGACCTTCGAGCCATCGGCGTTGAAGCGCTGGGCATAGACGCCCAAGCCATTGTCACCGGGCTGGTTCAGCGAAGCCCAGGTGACCAGGTAGCCGCCATCCTTCAGCGCGGTGACGCTTGAGCCTTCCTGGCGATTGCCGGTGAAGGAGTTGGCGAGCGTTTCCGTGCCGCTCCGGGCGGGCGTCATGGGAGAGTAGGGCATCGATGCGGTTCCGGCTGGGGATGGAGCTGCTGCCCGGTACCGGACCAGCGGTCGTGCAGGGGCGCGGGGCGGTAGCCCCGGCGGTTCTCCCGCCACGCGGCATGCTGGTCATCGGATCGCCCGGGCGACGAGGTGGCAAAGGCGCGCGTTTCACCCGGCTGGGACGGCCATGCGAAACCGCCGAAACTCTCGTTGATAAACCATTACTCTTGCAAGCATAAAAATGTCTGTTCCCACGCCGTATTGGCCTGGTGGCAGGCCGGTCTTGTCCGCCTTGCCCTGGCCCGGCCCCGGCTGAACGTTGACAGCTGTGTGACCGGCCGCTACCCCCGCCGGCCAGCCGTCACACATCTGTCCAAGGACCGCCCACCATGGCGCTCGCCTTTGTATTTCCCGGTCAGGGCAGCCAGGCGCCCGGCATGGGCCGCGATCTGGCCGCCGCCTTCCCCGCCGCGCGCGAAGTGTTCCAGGAAGTCGACGACGCGCTGAGCCAGAAGCTCTCGGCGCTGATGTTCGAGGGCCCGCCCGAGGAACTGACCCTGACGGCCAATGCCCAGCCGGCGCTGATGGCGCATTCCGTGGCGGTGCTGCGGGTGCTGGAGACCGAGGGCAAGCTGGACCTGGGCAGCCGGGTGGCCCTGGTGGCCGGGCACAGCCTTGGCGAATACAGCGCGCTGACCGCCGCCCGGGCCTTCTCGCTGACCACCTGCGCCCGGCTGCTGCGGCTGCGGGGCGAGGCGATGCAGCGGGCGACTCCGCCCGGCACCGGCGCCATGGCCGCCCTGCTGGGCGCCGACCTGGACCAGGCCAATGCGATCTGCGCCGCGGCGAAGACCAACCCGGAGACGGGCAAGGACGAATGCGTCGAGATCGCCAATGACAATGGCGGTGGCCAGGTGGTGATCTCCGGCGCCAAGGCCGCGGTGGAGCGCGCCGTGGCCGCCGCGGCAGGCCATGGCGTCAAGCGCGCCATGCTGCTGCCGGTCTCGGCGCCCTTCCATTGCGCGCTGATGGCCCCGGCGGCCGATGCCATGGCCGAGGCGCTGGACGGGGCCGAGGTGCTGGCCCCGGTGGTGCCGGTGGTGGCCAATGTCACGGCGGCCAAGGCGACCGCGCCGGACGAGATTCGCCGGCTGCTGGTGCAGCAGGTCACCGCCACGGTGCGCTGGCGCGAATGCATTGCCGCCATGGCCGGCATGGGCGTCGACCGCTTCGTCGAGCTTGGCGCGGGCAAGGTGCTGACCGGGCTGATGAAGCGCAACGCGCCCGAGGCCCAGGCCAGCGCCATCGGCACGCCGGCCGATGTCGAAGCCTTCCTGAAGACCATCTGAGGAGACGGCGCCCATGTTCGATCTGACCGGCAAGGTGGCCCTGGTAACCGGCGCAACGGGTGGTATCGGCGCCGCGATTGCCCGCGCGCTGCATGCCCAGGGCGCCAGCGTGGCGCTCTCTGGCCGCCGCGCTGCGGAGTTGGAGTCGCTGGCGGCCGAGCTGGGGAGCCGGGTGATGGTGGCCCCCGCCGACCTGGCCGACCCGGCCGCCGCCCCGGCGCTGGTGGAGACGGTGGAGAAGGCCCTGGGCGGGCTGGACATCCTGATCAACAATGCCGGCTTCACCCGGGACATGCTGGCGCTGCGCATGGGCGACGCCGATTGGGGCGCGGTGATCGATGTCGATCTCTCGGCGCCGTTCCGGCTGTCTCGCGCCGCCCTGCGCGGCATGATGAAGAAGCGCTGGGGGCGGATCGTCTCGATCGGCTCCATCGTCGGCGCCTCCGGCAATGCCGGCCAGGCCAACTACGCCGCGGCCAAGGCCGGGCTGGTGGGCATGACCAAGGCCCTGGCGCAGGAAGTGGCCAGCCGCAACGTCACCTGCAACGTGGTGGCGCCTGGCTACGTGGAAACCGCCATGACGGACGTGCTGGGCGAGCCGGTGAAGGCGAAGATGGTGGAGCGCATTCCCACCGGCCGGATCGGCCGGCCCGAGGATATCGCCGCCGCCGTGGTCTACCTGGCCTCTCCGGAGGCCGCCTGGGTTACCGGACAGACCCTGCATGTGAATGGTGGGATGGCCATGTACTGAGCCAGCGGGACGGCGGATTTCCCCCAGGCCTTGCAACAACTTGCCCGACCGGGCAGGAAACGCCTTGCCAGGGGGCCAAACACCGCCTAGGCCCGCTCCGGGTTCCGTGTTAATCGGCCGCCCCACCCGCAGGGATACCCCTGCCCAAGGGCACCGAGAATCGGCGCGATTGCGCCACGAAGATCGCTTGAAGCAGGAGATTGTCACAGCATGAGCGACACCGCTGACCGGGTTAAGAAGATCGTCGTCGACCACCTGGGCGTGGACGAGGCCAAGGTGACCGACAATGCGTCGTTCATCGACGACCTGGGCGCCGACAGCCTTGATACCGTGGAACTGGTCATGGCCTTCGAGGAAGAGTTCGGCGTGGAGATTCCCGACGACGCCGCCGAGAAGATCACCACGGTGAAGGACGCGATCGCCTATATCGACGCGCACAAGACCTGAGTCGTTGACGGCACCGGCTGAACGGAGAGGCTGAACGTGTTCGCGAACAACGGTGCGCCGCGCCGGGTTGTCGTTACCGGCATGGGCATTGCCTGCCCGCTCGGGCTCGGCGTGGAGCATGTCTGGAAGCGCCTGATCGCGGGCGAGAGCGGTATCTCCGCCATCCAGTCCTTCGACATCAAGGATCTGCCGGCCAAGATCGCCGGCCAGGTGCCGCAGGGGACCAAGGCCGAGGGCAAGCTCGACCTGGCCGAATGGATCCCGGTGAAGGACCAGCGCAAGATGGACCGCTTCATCCAGCTCGCGCTGGTGGCGGCCACCGAGGCGGTGGAGGATTCCGGCTGGAAGCCCGAGGCCGAGGAAGATCGCTGCGCCACCGGCGTGATGATCGGCTCCGGCATCGGTGGCCTGACCACCATTTTCGATGCTGCCCAGGTCGTGGCGTCCGGCCGCGCCAAGCGGCTGTCGCCGTTCTTCATCCCGTCGGCGCTGATCAACCTGGCGTCCGGCCATGTCTCGATCAACTACGGCTTCAAGGGCCCCAACCATTCGGCGGTGACCGCCTGCGCCACCGGCGTGCACGCCATGGGCGACGCCGCCCGGCTGATCGCGCTGGGTGATGCCGACGTCATGGTGGCCGGCGGGGCCGAGGCGGCGGTGAGCGAGATCGGCATGGCCGGCTTCTGCGCCGCCCGCGCGCTGTCCACCGGCTTCAACGATACCCCGACCCAGGCCTCTCGGCCGTGGGACGAGAACCGCGACGGCTTCGTCATGGGCGAAGGCGCCGGCGTGGTGGTGCTGGAGGAGCTGGAACACGCGAAGAAGCGTGGCGCCAAGATCTACGCCGAGGTGATCGGCTACGGCATGTCGGGCGACGCGCATCACATCACCGCGCCTTCCGATACCGGCGATGGCGCCTTCCGGTCCATGCGCGCGGCGCTGAAGAGCGCGGGCGTGACGCCGGACCAGCTGGGCTATGTCAACGCGCACGGCACCAGCACGCCGATGGGCGACGACCTGGAACTGGGCGCGGTGGAACGCCTGCTGGGCGAGGCCGGCCGCAAGGTGGCGATGTCCTCCACCAAATCCGCGATCGGCCACCTGCTGGGCGCGGCCGGTGCGGTGGAAGGCATCTTCTCGGTGCTCGCCATCCGTGACGGCGTGGCCCCGCCGACGCTGAACCTGGACAAGCCGTCGCGCGAATCGATCATCGACCGCGTGGCGAAGGAAGCCCAGCAGCGCAGCATCAAGGTGGCGCTGTCCAACAGCTTCGGCTTTGGCGGCACCAACGCCAGCATCGTCTTCAAGGCGGCGCCTTAATCCGCATGGGCAGGCTGCTGCGCTGGGCGGGCATTGTCCTGGCCGGCGCGGCGTTGCTGGCCGGCCTGGCTGGCTGGCAGGCGTTGCGGCTGTATCGCGCCCCCGGGCCGCTGGCTGAAGTCCGGCAATATGTGGTGCCGCGCGGCGGCATTGAGCATATCGGCCAGGCCTTGCAGGCCGCCGGCATCGTCAACGACAAGCGCAGCTTCACCGTCGCCGCCTGGCTGACCCGGCGTGAGGGCGCGCTGCATGCCGCCGAGCTGGCCTTTCCCGCCGGCGCCTCCCTTGAGCAGGTGCTGGACGTGTTGCGCCACGCCCGGCCGGTGCAGCGCCGCTTCACCGTGGCCGAAGGGCTGACGGTGCAGCAGATCGCCGCCGTGCTGGAGCGGGCGGAAGGGTTGACCGGGGCCACGCCGACGCTGGCCGAAGGCAGCGTGCTGCCGGAGACCTATGCCTACCAATGGGGCGAGACCCGCGCCGCCGTGGCGGCCCGCGCCCAGGCGGCCATGGTGCAGGTGCTGGCGGAGCTATGGTCCGGCCGCGCCGGCAACCTGCCCTTCACCACCCCGCAGCAGGCGGTAACCCTGGCCAGCATTGTCGAGCGCGAGACCGGCCTGGCCGCGGAGCGGCCGCGCGTGGCCGCCGTTTTCGTCAATCGGCTGCGGCGCGGCATGAAGCTGCAATCCGACCCGACCGTGGTGTTTGCCGCCACCGGTGGCGCCGCCAGCATGGACCGGCCGATCAGCCGCGCCGACCTGGACCGCGACCACCCCTACAATACCTATCGCATCCCCGGGCTGCCGCCGGGTCCGATTGCCTCGCCGGGCCGCGAGTCGCTGCGCGCCGTGCTGAATCCGCCGGCGACCGATGAATTGTTCTTCGTGGCCGATGGCACTGGTGGCCATACCTTCACCCGTACCGAGGAAGAGCATAACCGCGCAGTGCGGCGCTGGCGGGAGATTGAGCGGGCGCGCTCTGGTGAAGCCGAGCGGGCGCGGAATGGCGCCGCGCCGGCTACAGCGCCTTCGACCAGGTCTCGCTGACCAGCTCCGCGCCGAAGGCGGTGACCGCCTCGCTTTCGCCCAGCACCCAGCCGCGACCGGCGTAGAGCCGGCGGGCCGCGACCAGGCAACTTTGCGTCCACAGCGTCATCTGGGCATAGCCGGCAGCGCGGGCGAAATCCTCGGCGGCGGCGACCAGGGTTTCGCCCAGGCGCAGGCCGCGCGCGGCGGGTTCCACCAGCAGCAGCCGCAACTTCGCCAGGTCGTCGTCAACGCGCACCACCGCGATGCAGCCCAGCCTTTCGCCGGCGCGTTCGGCGATGAGGCAGCATTCCTGGCCAGGTTTGAATTCGCGGATGAACTGCGCGCCGATCTCGGCGACCAGCGCCTCGAAGGTGATGTCCCAGCCCCATTCCTCGGCGTAGAGCGCGCCGTGGCGGCTGATGATCCAGCCGATATCGCCGGGCCGGTGCGGACGCAGCGTGATGGAGGGGGAGGCGGCCATGACCAGCAGGATTTGCCCGCCTCCCGCTCCGGTCAAGCCTCATACCAACGGCCGATTTCATCGACCGCTGGTATTCGCTTTTCGGCCCCTCAATCGCCGGGCGGAAGCCTGCGGCTTCCTTGGCTTACGCGGCATTGGCCGCGGCGCCCGTTCGGGCGCTCGGCACGAGTCGGAGCCCAGTGCCGTTGGTATTACTCGGCGCTGATGCCGCCGCGGGTGGCGACGATGTTGCTGGTCTCGCAGATGTTGATGTTGCGCATTTCGGCTTCGGCGCCGCCTTCCCACACCACGCGGAAATCATAGCTGCCGCCGCGAGCCGGGCGGTAGCTGCGCTGGCGGCCATTGGCCAGCACGCCCTCGCCCAGGCGGTCGGGACCCCAGTTCGGGTTGCGGGCGGGGTTGTAGTAGAACTCGTTGACCGTCTCGCCCGAGCGATTGATCAGGGTGAACTGGGTGTCGCAGCTCTGCGCCTGGGCGCCGGCCGCAAACAGGGTGGCCAGCAGGGGCAGCGCGAGCAGGGAACGACGGAACATGTAAGCCTCATGAGTTTGTAGTTCCGCCGGTCTAAGCGCCGGCGATGAACAAACCCGCAAGGCGGCGCGGCGTCAGTGCGCTTCTGCCCAGGAATGCCCGGTGCCGACTTCCACCGCCAGCGGCACGCGCAACTCGGCCACGCCTTCCATCACTCGCTTGACCACGGCGGTGGTGGCTTCCACCTCGGCCTCCGGCACCTCGAAGACCAGTTCGTCGTGCACCTGCAGCAGCATGCGCGCCTTCAGCCCGGCATCCGCCAGCGCGCGCGGCACGCGGACCATGGCGCGCTTGATCACCTCGGCCGCGCCGCCCTGGAACGGGGCGTTGATGGCCTGGCGCTCGGCGCCGGCGCGGCGGGCCATGTCCTTGGTGGCGATGTCCGGTATCCAAAGCTTGCGGCCGAAGCTGGTGGTGACGTAGCCGGTGAGGCGGGCCTGTTCCTTCAGCTTTTCCATCGCGGCGCGGATGCCGGGATACTGGCCGAAATAGGCGTCGATGATGGTCTTGGCCTCGCCCGGGCCGATGCCGAGCCGCCCGGCCAGGCCGAAGGCGGACATGCCGTAGATGATGCCGAAATTGATGGTCTTGGCGCGGCGCCTTGCTTCCTTGTCCACCGCGCCTGGTTCCAGGTGGAAGATGTCGGCGGCGGTGCGGCTGTGGATGTCCTCGCCATGCAGGAAGGCTTCTACCAGCGCCGGCACCTCGGCCAGGTGGGCCAGCAGGCGCAGCTCGATCTGGCTGTAGTCGGCGCTCATCAGCACATGGCCGGGTTCGGCGACGAAGGCGCGGCGGATGCGCTGGCCTTCCTCCGTCCGGACCGGGATGTTCTGCAGGTTTGGCTCACTCGACGAAAGCCGGCCGGTCGAGGTCATTGCCATCGCGAAGTCGGTGTGGACGCGGCCGGTGCGCGGGTCGATGGCGTTGGCCAGGGCCTCCACATAGGTGGACTTCAGTTTTGCGAGTTGGCGCCATTCCAGCACTTTTCGGGGCAGCGGAATGCCCTGGTTGGCCAGGTCCTCCAGTACCGCGGCGTCGGTGCCCCAGGCGCCGGTCTTGCCCTTCTTGCCACCGCCCAGCTTCATCTCGTCGAACAGGATTTCGCCAAGCTGCTTGGGCGAGCCAACGTTGAACGGCTTGCCGGCGATCTCGTGGATTTCGCGCTCCAGGACGATCAGGCGGGCGGCGAAATCCTCGCCGATGCGGGCCAGTTCGGCGCCATCCACCTTGATGCCGTGCAACTCCATGTCGCGCAGCACCGGCACCATGCGGCGCTCCACCTGCTCATACAGCGCCAGGGCGCCTTCGGTGCGTAGCTGCGGCTTCAGCAGCAGCCAAAGGCGGAGCGTTACGTCGGCATCCTCGGCGGCATAGGCGGTGGCGTCGGGCAGCGCCACGGCGTCGAAGCTGATGCGCGTGCGGCCGGTGCCGATGACCTGGCTGATGGGGATGCAGGGGTGGTTCAGGTGGAGCTGGGAAAGCTCGTCCATGCCATGGCCGTGGCGTCCGGCCTCCATGGCGTAGGAAATCAGCATGGTGTCATCCACCGGATGCACCTTGATGCCGCCATTCTCCGGGCTATGCAGCACTTCCAGGTCGTACTTGGCGTTCTGCAGCACCTTCAGCACGCTGCGGTCTTCCAGCAGCGGTTTTAATAGCGCCATGGCGTCGTCAAACGGGATTTGCGCCGGCGCGGCCTGGCTTTCGCCCAGCATGTCGCCTTGCGCACCGCCGGGGGCGACATGGCGCAGCGGAATGTAGCAGGCACGGCCCGGGGCGGTGGCGAGCGAGATGCCGACCAGCTGGGCCTTCAGCGCGTCCAGGCTGGTGGTCTCGGTATCGAAGCCGATGACGCCGGCGGCCTGGGCTTCCGCGACCCAGGCGCGCAGCGCGTCCAGCGTGGTGACGCAGTCATACTGGCCCCAGGGCGCGTCCACATCGGGCGCCGGCGGCACGGCGGCGCTGCCGGCCACCACCGCATCCGGCACCGGCGCAGGGCCACCGCTGGCGGCCACCAGCGCGGCCGGCCGCGGGCGCGGCGTCGGCGTGGCGGCGCCATCGCCCAGGCCGACGCGGGCCAGCAAACTCCGAAAACCCTGGTTGCCCAGGAAGCGCGCCAGCACGGCGTTATCAGGCGCCTTCGCCAGCAGCGTCTCGATTTCCACCGGCAGCGGCGCGTTCTCGTCCAGCAGCACCAGGCGGCGGCTGATGCGCGCCTGGTCGGCGAAGGCGATCAGGCTTTCGCGTCGCTTGGGCTGCTTGATGCCCGCGGCATTGGCCAGCAGGTTTTCCAGGTCGCCATATTCGGTGATCAGCTGCGCCGCGGTCTTCACGCCAATGCCCGGCACGCCCGGCACGTTGTCGGTGGGGTCGCCGGCCAGGGCCTGGACTTCCACCACCTTGTTCGGCGGCACGCCAAAGCGTTCCAGCACCTCGGGTTCGCGGATCGGCTTCTGTTTGATCGGGTCCAGCATCTGCACACGCGGGCGGACCAGCTGCATCAAATCCTTGTCGGAGGAGACGATGGTCACCTCGCCGCCGGCCTCGGAAAACGCCTTGGCATAGGCGGCGATCAGGTCATCGGCCTCGAAGCCGTGGAGTTCGACCTTGCTGACGCCGAAGGCTTCCGTCGCCTCCCGGATCAGCGCGAATTGCGGCACCAGGTCTTCCGGCGCTTCCGGGCGATGCGCCTTGTAGTCGGGGTAGAATTCCTGCCGGAAGGTGGCGCGCGACGTGTCGAACACCACGGCGATGTGGCTGCCGGTGTGGTCCAGCAGGAAGCGCGACAGCATCTGGCTGAAGCCGAACACCGCGTTGACCGGCACGCCCGCCGGGTTCGTCATCGGCGGCAGCGCGTGATAGGCGCGGAAGATGTAGCCCGAGCCGTCGATCAGGATCAGGTGGCGATTGGGGTTCGCCACCAGCGCCGGAGCAGCCGCCGGGGCCGGCAGGTCAGTGATGGTCGTTGCCCCCGGCGCCCTCGCGCAGCGCATAGGTGCGGCTGCAATAGGGGCAGGTGACCTGGTCGTGTTCGATCCGCAGGTAGACGGTCGGGTGGCCCAGCGTGCCGCCGCCGCCGTCGCAGGCCACGACGCGGCTTTCCACCGTGGTGCGGTCCTCGGGCGTCACGCCGGCGGTGGCCTTGGGGGTATAGCCGGTGATCTGGGGATCGCGCATGGCGCGGCACTCCGTAGGGGCGGTCAGGGTGGCACCAGCATAAGGCCCCGACGCCGGCTTGCCCAGCGGGGCCGGGCGGGCCTAGCCTCCGGTCAAATATCCGTTGGAGGAAATGGCCATGCCCGTCGCGCAGGTTCGTGGTGTCAAGCTGGTGTACGAGGTGCTGGGCACCACCGGCCCCTGGATTGCGATCTCGCCTGGTGGGCGGCGCGGCATGATCTCGGTGAAGCCGCTGGGTGAGCTGATCGCCGAGGCCGGCTACCGCGTGCTGATCCATGACCGCCGCAACACCGGCGCTTCCGAGGTGAACCTGGACGGCGAGGGCGAGAGCCGCGAGCAGGCGGAAGACCTGGTGGCGCTGATGGGCCATGTCGGCATCACCGGCCCGGCCTATGTCTGCGGCTGTTCCTCCGGCGCGCGGCTGACGCTGACGCTGGCGCAGTACCACCCGGACAAGGTCAAGGCGCTGCTGCTGTGGCGCGTCACCGGTGGCGAGTATGCGGCGAAGAAGCTGGCCTTCAACTACTACGAACAGTTCATCGCCGCCGCCGAGAAGGGGGGCATGGACGCGATCTGCGAGACCGAGCATTTCGCCGCGATGATCAAGGCGAACCCGGCCAACCGCGGCATTCTGCAGGCCATGGGCGCGGAGAAGTTCGTGGCCAACATGCGGCGCTGGCTGGCCACCTACCACAAGGGCTCGGCCAACCCGATCAGCGGCATTCCGCCTGAAGCGATGCGGAAGATGACCATGCCGGCCATTGTGGTGCCGGGGAACGACTTCATCCACCCGCGCATCCCCGGCCAGGTGGCGCATCGGCTGCTGCCGAACAGCCGCTATGCCGAGATCTTCACGCATGACGTGGAAGTGGATGTGGACTTCGCCGCCTGGGACGCCAAGGACCCGACGCTGGCGGCGATCTTCATCGACTTCCTGCGGGCCTGCGAGGCGGGGCGCGCCTGATGCTGGACGCGCGGCCGTTGCACCCGCTGTTCGGCGCCGAGCTTTCCGGCGTGGACCTGCGGGCGCCGCTCGGCGCGGCGGATGCGCAGGCCATCCGCGACGCCTTCAACCGCTATGGCGTCTGCGTGTTCCACAACGACCCGCCGCTGACCAACCAGCAGCACATCGCGCTGAGCTATGTGCTGGGGCCGCTGGACAACCGCCCGGTGTTCAAGATCGCCGGGCGGGTGAAGCGCATCCAGGAGCCGGAAATCCAGGATGTCGGCAACCTGAATGCCGATGGCAGCCTGATGATGCCGGACAGCCGCATTGCCGCGTTTCGGCGGGGCGACCGGCTGTGGCATTCGGATATGAGCTTCCATGAGAACCGCGCGACCTTCTCGCTGCTCTCCGCCCATTCGGTGCCGCCGGAGGGCGGCGACACGCTGTTCGCCGACATGCGCGTGGCCTATGCCGCGCTGCCGGACAGCATGAAGGCGCGGATCGACGGTCTGGTCTGCGAGCATTCCATCTGGTGGTCGCGCGCGCTGGCCAATTACCCGACGCCGACGCAGGAGGAACTGGACAGCCGCCCGCCGGTGCATCATCCGCTGGTCTTCACCCATGCCGGGTCCGGGCGGAAGACGGTGTATCTCTCCTCCCACATCTCCCACGTGGTGGGCATGCCGATGGAGGAGGGCCGCGCGCTGATCCGCGAGCTGATGGCGCATGCGACGCAGCCTGAATTCGTGCATGCCCACAGATGGCGGGTGGGCGATGTGGTGGCCTGGGACAACCTGGCGAGCATGCATCGCGGTACCGAGTTTGCCGATACGGTGCACCCGCGCGACATGCGGCGCACGACCTTGAGAGAGCACGCGGCGTGATTGCCCGGCGCAGCCTGGCGGCGCTTCTGGCGGCATTGCCCGCGGCGGCGCGGGCGCAGGGCTTTCCGGAGCGCGCATTGCGCATGCTGGTGGCGAATGCGCCGGGTGGCGGCATGGACAGCATTGCGCGGATGACCGCGGGGCCGCTGGGCCAGGTGCTGGGGCAGCCGGTGGTGGTGGAGAACCGGCCCGGTGCCGGCGGCACCATCGCGGCCGAGAGCCTGTTGCGCTCGCCACCGGACGGTCATTCCCTGCTGTTCTTCAACCTGTCGAGCCTGGCGCTGGCACCGATTACCTGGCCCAACCTGCCCCACCAGCAACTGGTGCCGGCCGGCAGCATCTCCCGCACGCCGATGGTGCTGCTGGTACATGCCAGCGTGCCCGCGAACACCGTGGCGGAGTTGCGGGCGCTGATCCGCGCCCGGCCGAATGCGCTGAGCTTCGCCACGCCCGGCAATGGCACCACGCCGCATCTGCTGGCGCTGCGCTTTGCGCAGTTGGCCGGCGGCGAGATGCTGCACGTGCCCTACCAGGGCGGCAGCCAGCAGATCGGCGACCTGATCGGCGGCCGGGTGCAGGTGATGTTCGACACGCTGGCGGCCACCGTCTCCACCGTGCAGACCGGCAGCGTGAAGGCGCTGGCGATCACCTCCGAGGCCGGCGACCCACTGCTGCCGGGGGTGCCGACCATGGCGCAGGCAGGGCTGCCGGAGCTGGCCTTCTGGCTGTGGAATATCCTGCTGGTGCCGGCCGCGCTGCCGCCGGCCTTGCAAGGACGGCTGGGCGCAGCGCTTGCCGAAGCACTGGCCCAGCCCGAGCTGCGCGCGGCCTTTGCGCGATTGGGGGTGGAGCCGAAGGCGATCGCCGCCGCAGAAGTGGCGCGGATGGTCGAGCGCGAGCGCGAGGAATGGGGGCCGGTGGCCAGGTTGGCGACGGGGCGGGGCTAGCGCAAACGCCGCCCGATCACCGGGCGGCGTAATTTGCCCGCCTGCAACCTACAGCCCCCGCTCCGCCTTCGTCGCCGCCAGGTCGTCGATGACGAAGTTGCGCACCACCTCCTCCAGCGATTCATGCGCCGAAAAGCCCAGCTTCCGCGCCCGGTCCGCCGTGAAGCTGGCCGGCCAGCCGCCGACGATGGCCTCCACGCTGGCATCCGGCACGCGCTTCACCAGCGCCCGCGCCGCCGGGCCGCCCACGGCTTCCAGCGCGGCCAGCATCTCCCCCACCGTCACGCACAGCCCCGGCGGGTTCACGCCGCGGTCCACCCCCAGGGCAGCGGTGTCCATCACCAGCATCTGCAGGAACCACTCCACCGCGCGGCGCGGCGAGCAGACCCAAACGCGAAAACCATCGCCGACCGGGCATTCGGTTTCCAGCCCCAGCAGCGGTTCCCGCAGGATACCGCTGAAGAAGGACGACGCCGCCTTGTTCGGCCGCCCCGGGCGTACCACCACGGTGGGCAGGCGGATGCTGATGGCGTCCATGATCCCGCGCCTGGTCGCGTCCTGCAGCAGCAACTCGCCGATGGCCTTCTGCGCGCCGTAGCTGTTGCCGGGCACCTGGCGGGCCTCGTCCGGCAGGTTGGCGTCCTGGCCGCCACCGAAGCTGGCCACCGAGGAGGTGAAGAGGACGCGCGGTGGCTTCGGCAGCGCCCGGCAGGCATTCAGCACCGCCAGCGTGCCCTGGATGTTGACCTTCAGCCCCAAATCCAGGTCGGCCTCGGCGGCGGCGGAGACCACGGCGGCCAGGTGGACCACGGCGTCGGTTTCCGGCGGAATCGCGGCGGCCAGGTCAGTGGCGCTGGTCACGTCGCCGCCCAGGCACTTCACCGGGAAGGGCGCCGACAGCGCCGGCGGGACATTCAGGTCGAACAGGGTCAGGCTGGAGACGCTGCGGCCCCCGACCGAGCCGTCCTTCGCCAGGCGCTCGGCCAGCTTGCGGCCCAGGAATCCGCCGCCGCCCAGGATGGTGATGTGCATGGTGCCGCTCCCTCTGTGGTCGGCAGGTTGCCCGGCCCCGGCGGCCAAGCCAAGGTGGCGCCCATGATCCCCGCCCGCCCGTATCGACTGCTGCTGAACCGCAACCACGGCACCCCCGGCATGGTGGTGCTGCCCGATGGCGGCTTCCGCCGCGCCCGCGCCGAGATCACCAGCTGGGAGGGCTACCAGCCGACGCCGCTGCTCTCCCTGCCGGAGGTCGCCGCCGCCGCCAAGGTCAAGGCGGTGTACTACAAGGATGAGGGCGGGCGCTTCGGCCTGGGCAGCTTCAAGGCGCTGGGCGGCGCTTATGCGGTGAAGCACCTGCTGGTGGCGGAACTCTCCCGCCGCGGCCTGGCCCCGGCGGCCATTGCGGAGGCCTTGGCCAAGGGCGCCGCGCCGAAGCTGACCGTGTGCTGCGCCACCGATGGCAACCATGGCCGCAGCGTCGCCTGGGGCGCCCAGCGCTTCGGCGCCGCCTGCGTGATCTTCGTGCATGAGACGGTGAGCCAGGGAAGGCGCGACGCCATCGCCGCCTATGGCGCCGAGATTCGCCTGGTGCCCGGCAATTACGACGACGCGGTGCGCGCCGCCCAGGCGACGGCGGAAAAGGAGGGTTGGTTCGTCGTCAGCGACACCAGCTACCCCGGCTATACCGAAGTGCCGCGCGACGTGATGCAGGGCTATCGGCTGATGGCCGAGGAGGCGCTTTCAGCGCTGCCGACCCCGCCGACCCATGCCTTCATCCAGGGCGGTGTCGGTGGCGTGGCGGCGGCGGTGGCGGCGCAACTGCGGGCTTCCGGCGCCGGCCAGGCCCGGCTGGTGGTGGCGGAACCTGACCGCGCCGCCTGCCTGCTGGCCAGCTGCGAGGCCGGCAAGCCGGTAACGGTGGAAGGCGAGCTGGACACGCTGATGGCCGGCCTGGCCTGCGGCGAGCCGAGCCTGCTGGCCTGGCAGGAGCTGGAGCGCAGCGCCTTCGGCTTCATGGCCGTGCCGGACGCCGCCGCGGTGGACTGCATGCGCCTGCTGGCGGCGCGCACGCCGCGCATTGTGGCCGGCGAAAGCGCCGTGGCCGGGCTGGCGGCGCTGCTGCTGGCGGCGCGGGAGCCCTTTGCCCGCATGGCGCTGGGGCTGGACAGCGAAAGCCAAGTGCTGCTGTTCGGCACCGAAGGCGCCACCGACCCGGAATTATACGCGCGCCTGGTCGGCTGAATCCGGTTGCGGCCCTGGGGTGGGTTCATCAATCTGTCATTAAACCGGCACAAGCCGGTCACGCTGCGGCCTTAGGCCGGGCCGGCAACAACACTGGGAGAGTTCGCCCGATGCTCCGTCGTACCCTGGCCGCCGTCGCGGCTGCGGCGCTGGCCTTCGTCGCGCCTGTCCAGGCGCAAGCGCCTGCCGCTGCCCCCGTGGAAATCCAGTTCTGGCACGGCCTGCCGCAGCCGCTGGGCGGCCTGCTGGAGAAGATCGTCAGCGACTTCAACGCCAGCCAGGCCCGCTACAAGGTGGTGCCGACCTTCCGCGGCAGCTACGCGGAAACCATGGTCGGCGCGGTGGCGGCCTTCCGTTCCTCCTCGGCGCCGCACATCGTGCAGATGTTCGAGGTGGGCACCGGCACCATGATGGCCGCCGGCCGCGCCATTCGCCCGGTGCATGAGCTGCTGGCCAGCACCGGCGTCAACATAGACTTTGCCGACTACCTGCCGCCGGTGCGCGGCTACTACCAGGCGGCGGATGGCCGGCAGATGAGCATGCCGTTCAACAGCTCCACCGCCGTGATGTTCTACAACAAGGACATGTTCCAGCGCGCGGGGCTGGACCCCAACGCGCCGCCGAAGACCTGGGCCGAGGTGGAAGCCGCCGCCCGCAAGCTGAAGGAAGCGGGCATTGCCTGCCCGATGACCACCAGCTGGCCGGCCTGGATCCAGGTGGAGCAGACGCTGGCGATCCACAACCAGCCGCTGGCGACGCAGGCCAATGGCTTCCGCGGCATGAACGCGGAAATGCGGCTCGGCGGCGCGCTGATGGTGCGCCACATGCAGAACCTGGTGGAATGGCAGCGCCAGGGCCTGTTCCGCTACGGCGGCCGCGACTCCGCGGCGGATGGCCTGTTTCCGTCCGGCGAATGCGCCATGGCCTTCGCCTCCTCCGGCCTGCGCGCGCGGGTGATGCGGGAAGCCAGGTTCCAGTGGGGCACGGCCATGCTGCCCTACTACAACGACGTGGCCGGCGCGCCGCGCAACAGCATCATCGGCGGCGCCAGCTTCTGGGTGATGAACAAGGGGCCGAATGCCGGCGAGACCGGTGGCCGCAGCGCCGCCGAATGGCGCGGCGTGGCGGAGTTCTTCCGCTACATCGCCAGCCCCGAGGTCGACGCCAAGTGGCACCAGGACACCGGCTATGTCCCGGTGCGCCGCGCCAGCTATGAACTGACCCGCCGGGCCGGCTACTACGCCGCCAACCCCGGCGCCGACGTGGCCATTGAGTCGCTGCTGCGCGGTGGCGCCGCCACCGACAACAGCCGCGGCATCCGCCTGGGTGGCTATGTGGAAATCCGCACCATCATCCAGGAGGAGATGGAGAAGGCGTTCCAGGCCGGTCAGAGTGCGCAGCAGGCGATGCAGGCGGCGGATACCCGCGCCAACGCCGTGCTGCGCAACTTCGAGCGGCAGAACGCCCGCGCCGCGCAGTAACGGCGGGGGCAGCGCGGCGGAGCCGCGAGAGGGGAGGCAGCGCGATGGACCGTAAGGTCATCTTCAAGGGCCGCGCGCTGCCCCTGTTGCTGCTGCTGCCGCAACTGGCCGTCACGCTGGTGTTCTTCATCTGGCCGGCGGCCATGGCGGTGTGGCAGAGCCTGCTGCAGCAGGACGCCTTCGGGCTTTCCACCGAGTTCGTCGGGCTGGAGAATTTCGCCGAGGTGGTGGCCGACCCGGCCTGGCGCGGCGCGGCGGCGAATACGGCCGTGTTCGCGTCATCCGTTGCGATGCTGGCACTGGGGGTGGCGCTGTTCCTGGCGGTGCAGGCGGACAAGGCCATCCGCGGCCAGCGCTTCTACCGGACCATGCTGATCTGGCCCTATGCGGTGGCGCCGGCCATTTCCGCGGTGCTGTGGCTGTTCCTGTTCCACCCGTCCATCGGGCTGATCGGCCGGGCGCTGAACGCCGCCGGGGTGCTGTGGGACTATCAGCTGAATGGCAGCCAGGCGATGCTGCTGGTGGTGATCGCCAGCGCCTGGAAGCAGGTGAGCTACAACTTCATCTTCTTCCTGGCGGGGTTGCAGAGCATTCCGAAATCCGTGCTGGAGGCCGCCGCCATCGACGGCGCCAGGCCGCTCAGGCGGTTCTGGACCGTGGTATTCCCGCTGTTGTCGCCGACCACCTTCTTCCTGCTGGTGGTGAACCTGGTCTACGCCTTCTTCGACACCTTCGGGGTGATCCACGCGCTGACCAAGGGCGGCCCGGGCAAGGCGACGGAGACCTTGATCTACAAGGTCTATGTGGACGGCGTGGACAACCTGAACCTCGGTTCCTCGGCGGCGCAGAGCGTGCTGCTGATGGTCTTCGTCATTGCGCTGACGGTGGTGCAGTTCCGCTTCGTCGAACGCCGGGTGCATTACTGATGGAGGACGCACTTCTCGCCCGGCGCGCGCTGGCGCGGCAGCGTTGGGCGCGCTGGCTGGCACATGCGGCGCTGGGCCTCGGCGTGCTGGTCTTCGCCTTCCCCATCTGGATCACGCTGGTCGGCAGCACGCATGACGCGGCGACCATCGGCCGCGGCGATGTGCCACTGCTGCCGGGCGGCCAGGCGCTGGAGAACTACGCCACGGCCTGGAACAGCGGCGGCGGCACGCTGCGCGGCAACCCCGCGGCGGGCATGCTGCTGAACAGCGCGATCATGGCGCTGCTGATTGCGGCGGGGAAGATCGCGATCTCGCTGCTCTCGGCCTATGCCGTGGTGTTCTTCCGCTTCCCGCTGCGCATGGCGGCGTTCTGGACCATCTTCATCACGCTGATGCTGCCGGTGGAAGTACGCATCATCCCGACCTACCAGGTGATCGTGAACCTGGACCTGTTCAACAGCTTTACGGGTCTCACGCTGCCGCTGATCGCCAGCGCCACGGCGACACTGCTGTTCCGCCAGTTCTTCCTGACCATTCCGGATGAATACGTGGAAGCCGCGCAGCTGGATGGCGCCGGGCCGCTGCGCTTCTTCCGCGACATCCTGCTGCCGCTGAGCGTGACCAACATCGCCGCGCTCGGCGTCATCCTGTTCATCTATGGCTGGAACCAGTACCTCTGGCCGCTGCTGATCATCAACGACCGCTCGATGCAGACCATCGTGGTCGGCCTGGCAAAAATGATCGGCAATGGCGACAGCCAGAACGAGTGGAACACCATCATGGCGACGGCGGTGCTGGCGATGACGCCGCCGGTGCTGGTGGTGGTGCTGATGCAGCGCTGGTTCATCAAGGGGCTGACGGAGACCGAGAAGTAATGGCGACCCTCAACCTCTCCGCGGTGACAAAAAGCTTCGGCGCCACCATGGTGCTGCACGGTATCGACCTGGCGGTGGCGGATGGCGAGATGATTGTCATCGTCGGCGCCTCGGGCTGCGGCAAGTCCACGCTGCTGCGGATCGTCGCTGGGTTGGAAACGCCGACGACGGGCCATGTCGCCATCGGTGGGCGGGAGGTGACGCGGCTGGAGCCGGCCGACCGCGACATCGCCATGGTGTTCCAGAACTACGCGCTGTACCCGCACATGACGGTGGCGCAGAACATGGCCTATGGGCTGAAGATCCGCGGCACGCCGAAGGAGGAGATCGCCCGGCGCGTGGCGGAGACGGCGGGTCTGCTGGGGATCGAGCCGCTGCTGGCGCGCAAGCCGCGCGAACTCTCGGGCGGCCAGCGGCAGCGCGTGGCCATGGGCCGCGCGATCATCCGCGAACCCAAGCTGTTCCTGTTCGACGAACCGCTGTCCAACCTGGATGCCAAGCTCAGGGTGCAGATGCGCGGCGAGATCAGGCGCCTGCAGCAGCGGCTGGGCGTCACCTCGCTCTATGTCACCCATGACCAGGTGGAGGCGATGACGCTGGGCGACCGGCTGGTGGTGATGCATCAGGGCCGCGCGGCGCAGGTAGCCTCCCCGATGGAGGTCTGGGCCAGGCCGGCGGATACCTATGTGGCCAGCTTCATCGGCAGCCCCGCGATGAACCTGCTGGCCGGCACCCTGGCCGAGGGCGGTGCCGCGGTGCAACTCAAGGCCGGGCCGTTGCTGCGCTTCCAGGACGGCCCGCGCGCCGGCGGCGATGGCCGGCCACTGACCATCGGCATCCGCCCGGAACACATGCTGCGCGACGGCGAGGCGCTGGTGACCGTGGCACTGGACCTGGTGGAGCCGCTGGGCAGCGAGACCGTGCTGCACGGCAAGCTGGCGAACGGCGAGGTGCTGACCGCGCGGCTGCCCGGCATGGTGCCGGCGGTGGGCAGCGCCATGCCGCTGGCCATTCCGGCGGAGGCGCTGCACGTCTTCGACGCCGAGACCGGGCGTCGGCTGGACTCCTGAGGCCGGCGGCTCAGCCCAGCGCCAGCACGCCAGCTACCAGGGCGCCCAGGCCCAGTACCGCCAGCAAGGCGCGGGTGGCACTGGCGCGTTGCCGTTCGGCCATGATGCCCTTGGCCCGGCGCAACGGCCGCAGCACCAGCCAGCCCCACAGGCCCAGCGGCAACGGCGCGATCAACAGCCCCAGCAGGACGACGCCGCCATCCTGGCCCAGCGGCAGCACCGGGCCGGCGCGCTCATAGGCTGTTTGCGGCACCCAGGGCCGCGCGGCCACACGGGTGGGCAGCACCGGCAGAGCACCGCCGGGGAAGGCGCGCAGCCAGGTGTCCCTGGCCACAGGCAGGCGCAGCAGCTGGTTGCCGACCTGGCCGGCCAGGGCATAGCGCCGGCCCACCAGCATCCAGCGTTCCGGCGGCAGGCGTTCATGCACCACGAAGGCGGTGGGGCGGGTGGCATCGGCGGTGGCGGCCTCGGCGCCGGACTCGAAGGCGCCGGACAGGATGAAGCCACTGAAGGCCAGTGCCAGCAGGCCGAGCAACGCCGTGCTGGGCAGGCCGAAACGCGCCAGCATGGCCTGGCGGCGTGCCCGGTTGTCGGCCCGGGCCAGGCTGGAGCCGCTGCGCTGAACCAGCAGCGCCGCGGCCTCGGCGGCGGTTTGCGGGCCTTGCAGCCAGGGGGTGAAGCCGGTGGCCTCGGCGATGCTGGCGATGGCCGCGGCCAGGGTCGGCAGCATGGCCGCCTGCTCGGCCGGCGAGCGCGGCAGCATCGGCAGCTCCAGCTGCGCCATGCCGTCATACAGCCACAGGCGCATCTCGCCCTGTTCCTGCCAGGGGCCGGCCAGCAGCAGGCTGCGGTGGAAGCGGCGGATCATCGTCTCCGCCGGCACGCCTTCCTCCAGAACGGCCTCGACTTCCCCCAGGTCGTCGCGCGGGCCTGGTTCCAGGCCCGGGAAGGCTTCGGCCAGCCGGTCGGCAATGGCCCGGTTGTGGGCGGCCTGGGCGTTGCTGGCGGCGGGGCTGGCATCGGCTTCTCGCGTCCAGCGGCAGGCTTCCGGCCCGGCACCCGTCGGCACGGCATCTGCCTGCACCAGGGTCAGGTAAAGGCGGAGGGGGAGGGGCATCGCTGATCCATCGGCGAGTTGGACCCGCCGCGCGACCGGGGCGCGGCAGGTTGTTCTTCAGGGGCGGCGCGCCATAGCATGATTGATCGGCAGTGAGAATGAGCGCGGGGCGTCGCCTGGGCTTGCTGCCCGGTGTCCGGCAAGGCGCGGTCGTGCGTTCCGGGGCGGCAGCGGCAGGCATTGACCTGGCGAGGCCGAGACCCAAGCTTTGGGCAAAGACCTTTGCCGGGAGAAACGCCATGCATCGCCGTACCCTGTTGACCGCCATGGCAACCGCACCGCTCGCCACCGCGCCGCTTGGCTCCCTGCGGGCGCAGCCGGCCTGGCCAACCCAGAGCGTGCGGCTGGTGGTGCCCTTCGCCGCCGGGGGGCCGACCGACATTCCCGCCCGGATGCTCGCCGAGGAACTCAGCAAGCGGCTGCCCCAGCGCGTGGTGGTGGAGAACCGCACCGGCGCCGGCGTGGTGGTCGGCTCCGACGTGGTGGCCAAGGCGCCGAAGGACGGCAACACGCTGCTGTACAACACGGTGGCGCACAGCGTGCTGCGCGGCCTGTTCCCGCAGCTGCCCTTCGACCCCATCGCGGACTTCGCCCCGGTGGCGCTGCTGGGGCAGATCCCGCTGGTGCTGCTGGTCAACAAGGACGTGCCTGCCCAGACCATGCCGGAGCTGCTGGCGCTGCTGCGCGCCAACCCCGGCAAGTACGACTATGCCAGCAGCGGCAATGGCGGCGCGGTGCACCTGGGGACCGAGCTGATGCTGAAGCGCGCGGGGGTGCGGGCGAACCATGTGCCCTATCGCGGCACCGGGGCGGTGATGCCGGACCTGCTTGCCGGCCGGGTGGCGATCTACATGGACGTGGCGGCGACCGGGCTGAGCTACGCCGCACGCGGCGATGTGCGGGCGCTGGCGATCTCGGCGGGCCAGCGCATTCCGCAGGCGCCGCAGCTGCCCACCTTTGCCGAATGCGGCGTGGCCGACGCCGAGAGCTACACCTGGCACATGGTGCTGGCCCCCGCCGGCACCCCGGCCGAGGTGGTGCAGGCGGCGAACCACGCCTTCAACGAGGTGATGAAGCTGCCGCCGGTGCAGCAGAAGCTGGCCGACATGGCCATGCTGGTGCGCAGCGACACCACCCCGGCCAGCGCCCGCGCCTATCTGCTCAGCGAGATCGCCAAGTGGGAGGCGATCATCCGCGAGGCCGGGATCAAGGTGGAGTAGGCCGACCCGGCCCTTGCAGCGTCTGCGGGGCGCTTGACGGCGACCTGCCCCGGGCCAAGGCTTGGCGGCAACAAGGCGGAGGAGGCGGCCGATGCGGCGCAGGCAATTCATTGTGGCCGGACCAGCCCTGCTGGCGGCGCCGGCGCTGGCGCAGCCGGCCTGGCCGGAACAGCCGGTGCGGCTGGTGGTGCCCTTCGCCCCCGGCGGGCCGAGCGATATCACCGCGCGGCTGTTCGCCGACGAGCTGACGAAGCTGCTGCCGCAGCGGGTGGTGGTGGAGAACCGCAGCGGCGCCGGCGTGGTGGTCGGCACCGAATTGGTCGCCAAGGCGCCGAAGGATGGGCTGACGCTGCTCTACACCACCGTGGCCCATGCGGTGCTGCGGCCGCTGTTCCCGCAGCTCGCCTTCGATGCCATCGCCGATTTCCACCCGGTGGCGCTGCTGGGCCTGGTGCCGATGGTGCTGCTGGTGAACAAGGACCTGCCGGTGCAGGACCTGGCCGGCTTCGTGCGGCTGCTGCGGGAGCATCCCGGGCGCTACAATTACGGCAGCGGCGGCAATGGCAGCGCGGTGCACCTGGCCAGCGAGCTGTTCCTGGCCCGGGCCGGCGGCTTGCAGGCGCAGCACATTCCCTATCGGGGCGGCGCGCCGGCCTATGCCGATCTGCTGTCTGGCCGCCTGGCGATGTACATGGACGTGGCCAGCAGCGGGCTGAAGCCGGCGCTGGATGGACAGGCGCGGGGCCTGGGCATTTCCGCCGCCGAACGGGTGCCGCAGGCGCCGGGGCTGCCGACCTTCGCCCAGGGCGGCGTGACCGGGGCCGAATGTGCCACCTGGCACATGGTGCTGGCCCCGGCCGGCACGCCGGCCGAGAAGGTGCAGGCCGCCAATGCCGCGCTGATGCGGGTGACGGCGCTGCCGGAGGTTCAGCGCCGGCTGGGCGACCAGGCGATGCAGCTGCGCACCGACAGCACGCCGGCCAGCAGCGCCACCTTCCTGAGCGCCGAGGAGGCCAAGTGGGCCGGCGTGATCCGCCAGGCCGGCATCCGGGTGGATTGAGGCCCCCGAGGCCGGCGTCCTGGAGCCTGATCCGCGAAGGCGAAATCGCCGTAGCGGTGAATCAGTCTCTCAGACAAGCCTAGAGCGTGACGTAGCCGCTGAAGCAACAGCCTGGAGTGCGTCTGGCGCTGCCATCGGTGCCCGCCGAACGCTGGAGCGCCTTTCCGCCGCGCGCTTCACGTCTCCGGCGCTGCCGCCCCCGGCGAACACACCCTACGCCCCCAGCCGGCCCTTCACCGGCGCCACGGCGGCGCCCTGCGGGCCAACGGTGAGCAGCCGGCCGCGTTGCCATTGCAGCAGCGCCGGTTGGGCACGGGTGTTCTGGCCCTTCTCGTCGAACCTGAGGCCCCAGCCATTGGCGGTGGCGCCCTCGGCGATATCGGTGGCCAGCAGCGCCGGGCGCAGCCTGTCGCGGTCCAGCCCGCCGGCGCGCTGCATTGCCTCCAGGCAGGCGCGGGCGCCGACATAGGCGGCCAGCGAATGCCCGGAGCGCGGTTCGCTGCCGTAGCGGCGGCGGTAATCTTCCACGAAGCGACGGGCGCCGGGGGCGGCGCGCTCATTCACCTCGAACTGCGGGAAGTCCACGTTCAGCGTGCCGTCGAAGGCCGGGCCGATATTGCGGGCGGTTTCCGCCAGGCTGTAGCCGGCACCGGCGCCCACCACCATGCGCGGCAACCACCTGGCCTCCTGCATCGCACGGAAGAACAGCAGGATGTCGTTCTGGAAGCCGGTATGCAGCACCAGCTGCGCCCCGGCGCCGCGCAGCCGCTGCACCATGGCGCCCAAATCCGCCGCGCGCGGCGCATAGGCCAGCTTTTCCACCTGGCGCAGATTGTGGGCCTTCAACTCGGCTTCCTGGAAGCCGGCCACGGTCTGCCCGTACAGCCCTTCCTCATGCAGGATGGCGATGCCGATGCCGGCCGGCTCGCCCTGCCAGAGCGGCGCCAAGACCTCGGTGACGGCGGCGACGGACAGCCGGCCGAAGTCGCTCGCCCGCGGGCAGGTGCGGAACAGCCCGCGGAAGCCGCGCTCGGTCAGCGCGTCGCTGATGGCGCCGAGTTCCAGGTAGGTCATGCCCTGCAATTCCACCACCTGGCTGGCCGGCAGCGCCAGCTGCGAGCCATAGCTGCCGAAAATCGCGCCGACCTTCTCGGCGCCCATCAGGCGGCGGGCCTCGGCCACGGCCTGGCTGGCATCGGTGGCGTCGGCCTTGACCAGGCGGATCGGCCGGCCGAGCAGGCCGCCGGCGGCATTGCGTTCCTCGGCGGCCAGTTCCAGGCCGCGGAAGCTCTCATCGCCGAGCAACGCCAGGTTGCCGGAGAGCGGGAACAAGGCGCCCAGCCTGGTTTCATTGGCCTGCGCAAGGGCGGCCGGCGCGGCGAGGGCGGCGGGCAGGGCAAGCAGGGTACGGCGCGTGGTCTGGGGCAAGGGGTCGCGGGGTCCGGCAGTATCGGGCGCAGTCTCACCATTGCCGGCCGCGCCGCAAGCCCGGGCAACGTGGCTTGACGCCAGCGTGCAGGGGCGCAGAACCTCGCCCCACATTCAGGAGGAACCGCCATGGCCACGTTGCCGCAGAGCATGACCTATATCGCCCATGGTGCGGGCGGGGCGCCCGAGGTGATGGTGCCGGCGACCGGCCCGGTGCCGGCGCCGCGCGATGACGAGGTGCTGATCCGGGTCCTGGCGGCCGGGGTGAACCGGCCGGATGTGGCGCAGCGCAAGGGCGAATACCCGCCGCCCCCCGGCGCCAGCCCGTATCTGGGCCTGGAAGTGGCCGGCGAGGTGGTGGCCGTGGGCGCGGCCGCCGCTGGCTGGAAGCCCGGCGACAAGGTCTGCGCGCTGGTCAATGGCGGCGGCTATGCCGAGTTCTGCACCGCGCCGGCGGCGCAATGCCTGCCCTGGCCGGCGGGGTATGACGCGGTGAAGGCGGCTTCCCTGCCGGAGACCTTCTTCACCGTCTGGGCCAACCTGTTCGGCCATGGCCAGTTGAAGGCCGGCGAATGGGTACTGGTGCACGGCGGCACCTCCGGCATCGGCGTCACCGCCATTCTGTTGGCCAAGGCCTTCGGCGCCAAGGTCGTCGCCACCGCCGGCAGCGCCGACAAATGCGCGGCCATGACGGCGCTGGGTGCCGATGTGGCGGTGGACTACCGCACCCAGGACTTTGTCGAGGAGGTGAAGCGCGCCACCGACGGCAAGCTGTGCAACGTGGTGCTGGACATGGTCGGGGCCGACTACTTCAACCGCAACCTGAAGTGCCTGGCGATGGATGGCCGGCTGGTGATCATCGCCTTCCTCGGCGGCTTCAGCGTGGACAAGGCCGACCTGCGCCCGATCATGACCCGGCGCATCACGGTGACGGGCAGCACCATGCGGCCGCGCACCACGGCGCAGAAGGGCGCGATCGCGAGCGCGCTGCGCGAGAAGGTGTGGCCGCTGCTGGACGCGGGCAAGTGCGCGCCGCCGATCTTCAAGGTGTTCCCGCTGGCCGAGGTGGTGCAGGCGCACGCGCTGATGGAAAGCAGCACGCATATCGGCAAGATCATCATGACGGTGCCGTAGCCCGGGTGAAGCACCCGCTCGGCTACCTGGTCCTTTCGGTCCTGCTGTTCGGTGGCGTCTGGCCGATCAGCAAGGACGCGCTGCGCGACGCCACGCCGCTGTGGTTCGCGCTGAACCGTGCCGGCATGGCGGCGGTGGTCAGCGCGCTGGTGCTGGCGGCGCTGGGCCGGCTGCGGTTGCCGAAGCGCGCGGACATGCCCGCGGTGCTGGCGCTGGGGCTGCTGCAACTCGGCGGCTTCTTCGCCCTGATGCACACCGCGCTGGGGCTATTGCCGGCGGGGCGGTCCTCCATCCTGGGCAATGTCACGCTGTTCTGGCTGATCCCGCTTTCGGTCTGGCTGCTGGGGGAGAAGGTTTCCACCCGGCGCTGGATGGCGGCGGGGCTGGGGCTTGCGGGTGTGACCGTGCTGATGGCGCCCTGGGGCTGGGCGGCCGGCAGTGGCCAGGCGATTGGCTACGGCATGCTGTTGCTGTGCAGCCTGATGTGGAGCCTGGCGATCATCGTGACCCGGCGCTTTCCGCCTGCCAGCAGCGTGCTGGAACTGCTGCCCTGGTGCTTCGGCCTGGCGGCGCTGCTGCTGGCACCTGTCGCGCTGTGGCGCGAACCGTTGGGCGGCATCGGGCCGGGGGCCTGGTGGCAGGCGGTGTTCGTCGGCGCGGTGGCGGGGCCGCTGGGCACCTGGGCCACCATCGAGGCCGGGCGGCGGCTGCCGGGGGCGGTGGTGTCGCTGGGCTTCCTGATGGTGCCGGCCATCGGCGTGGTTGTCTCCAGCCTGTGGCTGGGCGAAACCCTGGGCTGGGACGTGCTGCTGGGCGGCGGGTTGATCGCGGTTTCGGTGGCGGTGGCGGTGAGGGGTTGAGAAGCACGCAGCCGCAGGGCCGCATGGCCCGGAGGCGCGGCGTGTTCGAGGGAGATTGCAGATGTTGCTGCACGCGGTGGAGGTGGGGCAGGGCGCCCCTGTGGTGCTGCTGCACGGGTTGTTCGGCGCGGCGCAGAACTGGGCCGGCGTGCAGAAGCGCCTGGCCAGCGCCGAGCGCCGGGTGATTGCGCTGGACCTGCGCAACCACGGCGCCAGCGGCCAGGACGCGGTGATGGACTATCCCACCATGGCCGCCGACGTGGCGGAGACGCTGGCCGCGCTCGGCGCCTTTCCGGCCGCGGTGCTGGGGCATTCCATGGGCGGCAAGGTGGCCATGCTGCTGGCCTTGCAGCGGCCGGAGGCGGTGCGGCGGCTCTGCGTGGCGGATATTGCGCCGGTGGCCTATCCGCCGCGGCTGCGGCAGACCGTGGCTGCCATGCAGGCGGTGCCGCTGCGCCCCGGCATGACCCGGCGAGAGGCCGATGCGGCGCTGGCGCTTGGCCAGGGCGATGCCAACCTGCGCGCCTTCCTGCTGCAGAACCTGCGGTTCGAGACCGACCCGCCGCATTGGCGCATCGGGCTCTCGCAGATCGACGCGGCGATGCCGGCGCTGGAGGGCTTCCCGGAGAGCCAGGGCAGCTATGCCGGGCCGACGCTGTTCGTGAATGGCGGCGCCTCGGATTTCGTCAAGCCGGACTACCTGCCGCGCATCCGGGCGCTGTTCCCGGCGGCGCGCTTCGCCACCGTGGCCGGCGCGGGGCATTGGCTGCATGCCGAGAAGGCCACTGAGTTCCTGGAGATCGTCGAGCCGTTCCTCGGCGCGTGACCTGCCACGCGATTGCGATTGACCCGCGATGCGCCGGCGACCGAGACTGCTGCGCAACGAGGGCGAGGGATGAACATGACTGCGCCGATGCGGGCCGCGCTGGGCTTCCTGACTGCCGCGCTGGCGGTGCTGACCTTCCATCAGGCCATGTGGGGGGCGCTGTATCTGGCGGGCATGATGCCGCTGGCGCCCTACCCCATGCGTCCGGTGCCGCCCTGGGGCGTGCCGCTGATCGCCAGCCTGTGCTTCTGGGGCGGGCTGTATGGCGCTGCCTTCGGGCTGGTGCTGCCGCGGCTGCCGCGGGCGCCGCTATGGCTGCTGGGGTTGGGCCTGGGCATCCTGGCCGCGCTGGTCGGCTGGTTCGTGGTGGCGCCGATCAAGGGCCAGCCGGTAGCCGGCGGCTTCGTGCCGGCGCGGATGCTGGTCTCGTTGCTGATCAACGGCTGCTGGGGCGTGGGCGTCGGCGTGATCATGCCCTTCCTGATGCCGGCGGCGCTGCGGCGGGCGTAGCCTTTGCTGGTCGGCGAGCGAAAGGGCGTACATGGCGCGGAGAGCTTCCGCGTTTCCAACGGGAGGCAAGCAATGATCCGTTCCATCACCTTCTCCGGCCTGGCCCTGGCGGCCCTGCTGGCCCTGGCGACGCCGGCCGGGGCCCAGGCGCCAGCCAGTCCGGCGGCCCAGCCGAACCCCGCCAACATGACCTTCTTCGTCACCAGCACCAATCCGGGCCGCGGCGCTGACCTGGGCGGCCTGGCCGGCGCCGACGCGCATTGCCAGGCGCTGGCCCAGGCAGCGGGCGCGGGGCGGCGGACCTGGCGCGCCTACCTCTCCACCCAGGGCGCCGGGGCGGTGAACGCGCGCGACCGGATCGGCCGTGGCCCCTGGACCAATGCCCGGGGCGAGGTGATCGCGATGGACCTGGCGCACCTGCACGCCCACAACAACATGAGCCACAGCACGGTGCTGACCGAGGCCGGCTGGCAGATCAACAGCCGCCGCCAGCAGCCCAACGTGCACGACGTGCTGACCGGCTCGCAGCCCGATGGCACCGCCTTCACGGGGGCCGAGGACCGTACCTGCCGCAACTGGACCAGCGGCACGGATGGCGCGGCCATGGTGGGCCATGCCGACCGCGAGGGGCTGCGGCTGGATGGCAGCTCGGTGTCCTGGAACAGCTCGCACCCATCGCGCGGGTGCAGCATGGAATTGCTGCGCCCGACCGGCGGGGCCGGGCTGTACTACTGCTTCGCGATCGACTGATCCCAGGGGGTGATCCCAGGGGATGATTCCAGGGGGTCGATGGCATCGACCTCTGGTATCAGCCGTTGGCATCCCCGCAAACGCCGGGCTTTCGCCGGTCTGAGGCGCAGGCGCGCGGGACGCGCGCACCGTTCGGCGCCGCGGCAGGGGTGGAAGCCCGGCGCCGCGGCCCTGTTGCGACATGTCAGGGCCGCGGCAGCAACTCGCTGGTGCGGCCCATGATCCGGTAGGCCAGCAGGCCCAGCCATTCATGCACCGCCCATTCCGTCTGGTTCAGCCGGGTGCCGAAGGGTGCGTCGTACCAGTCCCGCCAGGTGTGGCCGGTCACGTAGTTCACCGGCCAGGGCGTGACGTTCCAGCCGGCCTGGCGGAAGATGCCCATGGCCCGCGGCATATGCCCGGCCGAGGTCACCAGCAGCCAGGTGTCGCCGGGCTTCGGCATCAGGATCTGCTTGGTCAGCAGGACATTCTCATAGGTGTTGCGGGCGCGGGTTTCATACAGCACGCGCTCCGGCGCCAGGCCCAGGCTGGTCCAGATTGCCTTGGCCACATCGGCTTCGGTCACGCTGCCATGCAGCGGGCTGCCCTGGCCGCCGGTGAAGACGATGCGCGCCCCCGGGTAGCGGCGGGCCAGCGCCAGCGGTTCCGTCATGCGTTCGGCGGCGCCGTTCAGCGCGGGAATGCCGCGGGCTTCCGTCAGGTTCTGGTCCACCGCGCCGCCCAGCACGATGACCCCGGCCACCTGCGCCGGTGCCTCGGCCGGGCGGGGGAAGCGGTCCTCCAGCGGCAACAGCAGCCATTGGCTCAGCGGCGTCAGCAGCACCACGGCGAAGTAGCCAAGCCCGGCCAGCATGGGCCAGCGCCCCCAGCGCCGGCCACGCCAGCCCACATACAGCCCGACGCAGGCCAGCAGCAGCGCCAGTGTGTTCGGCCGCAGGAACAGCCAGAACAGCTTCGACGCCATCCAGAGGATCGTATCCATCTCACCTGTCCCGGCTGCTTGCGCTGCCCATGAAGCCCTCTAAGCTAGCCGATAATCGAGCACGCAATAAGGCGGAGGAACGGACCGGGCATGGCCCAGCGCGATATAGCCATCATTGGTGCCAGCGAGGTGAAGATCGAACTTCGCTCGGGTCGCACGACCTACGAATTGGCCGGCGAAGCCATGGCCGGGGCGCTGGCCAGCGCCGGGCTGGAAAAGCATGAGATCGACGGGCTGGCGGTGACCAGCTGCTTCTCGGATGCCGGCAATCCCTTCTACTCGCCGATCCTGTCGGCGTATCTCGGCCTGCAACTGGACTGGTGCCAGACCACCGACCTCGGCGGCGCCGGGGCTTCCGGCAGCGTAGTGCGGGCGGCCATGGCCATTCGCGCCGGGCTTTGCCACACCGTGCTGGTGCTGAGCGCCGACGCGCAGAGCACCACCAACCGCGGCGACATCCAGGGTTTTCGGGGCGAGTTCCAGTACCCCGTCGGCATCATGGGGCCGCCCGGCTATTTCGGCCTGTTGAGCAACCGCTACGACCATCAATACGGCCTGGACCCGAAGGCGCTGGCAAAACTGGCGGTCACCCAGCGCGACCATGCGCTGCTGAACCCGCTGGCCTGCGAGAAGCTGCGCAAGCCGCTGACCGAGGCCGAGTACCTGGCCAGCCCGATGATCAGCCACCCGATCCGCATGCTGGATTGCGTGATGGTGGCGGATGGCGCCAGCGCCTGCATCGTGACCACCACCGAACGCGCCAAGGCGCTGGGCGCGCGACGCATGGCGCACCCGATCGGCTATGGCGAACGGGTGAACCACCTGGAGACCGAGAACTGCCCGGACATCACCCGGGTGGGGCATGAAGCCGCCGGGGCCAAGGCGCTGGCCCAGGCCGGCATGAAGATCGGCGATATCAAGCAGTTTCATCCGTATGACGACTTCCTGATCGCCATCATCCTGCAGATGGAGGCCCTGGGCTTCTGCAAGCCGGGCGAGGGCTGCAAGTACGTGCTGGAGCACGACTTCCACTTCAACGGCGACCTGCCGCTGAACACCGGCGGCGGGCAGATCTCGGCCGGCCAGGCCGGCCTGGCCGGCGGCGCGCACAACCTGACGGAGGCGCTGCGCCAGTTGTTCGGCGAGGCCGAGGGCCGCCAGGTGAAGGACAACTCCAACGCCATGGTCACCGGCATCGGCTGGATTCCCTATGGCCGGAACTGGGGTTCTTCCACCGTGCTGGTGCTGGAAGCGGCGTGATATGAACATGCTGGAGGCAGGTTGATGAGCGAGTACGATCCCCTGGAGGGCCTGCGCCCGGCCCCGGTCAAGCAGGATTTCTCCCAGCCGTTCTGGGACGGCGCGGCACAAGGCAAGTTCCTGCTGCAATACTGCCCGGAGAGCGGGAAGTACCAGTTCTACCCGCGCCCGGTTTCCGTGCAGACCGGCAAGCGCAACCTGGAATGGCGCGAGGTCTCCGGTCGCGGCACGGTGTACTCGCACACCGTGACCTATCGCAGCCCGATCCCGGTCAAGGGCATCAAGCCCTACATCGTGGCGCTGGTGGAACTGGAGGAAGGCGTCCGCGTGATGGCCAACCTGGTGGGCTGCCCGGTGGAAGCCGTGAAGATCGGCATGCTCGTAAAACTGGCCTGGGTGAAGGCGGGCGAGGACAACTTCCCGGCTTTCGAGCCGGCGTGATGTTGCCAGGTCGGCGGCGGGGTGCGGGCGGCAGCGGCGGCCAGACGGCCGAGGCAATGCCGGCGGCTTGCCCGCTCGGCGCCAGGATCACGCGCCGGCTGGTGCTGGCCGGGCTGGCGCTGCCGGCCGTGGCGCGGGCGCAGGCATGGCCGGACCGCCCGGTGCGGATCGTCTCGCCCTATCCGCCCGGCGGCAGCACGGACGCGCTGGCGCGGCTGGTGGCGGAGGGGCTGCGCGCCCGCTTCGGCCAGCCCTTCGTGGTGGAGAACCGGCCCGGCGCCGGTGGTGCCATCGGCCACAACGTGGTGGCGCAGGCGGCGGCGGATGGCGGCACGCTGCTGTTCAGCGCCGCCGGGCCGCTGGTGGTCACGCCGCATACCACGGCGCGGCTGCCGTATGACGCGCTGCGGGCGTTCCAGCCGGTGAAGCTGGTGGCGTCATCTCCGCTGGTGCTGATGCTGCGGCCGAATGTGCCGGTGGCGGATGTGCGGGCGCTGGTGGCGCTTTCCCACGAAAAGCCGGGTGGGCTGAGCTATGCCAGCTTCGGCATCGGCAGCAGCGCGCATCTGTGCGGCGAGATGTTCCGCGCCGCCACCGGTGCCAAGCTGGTGCACGTGCCGTACAATGGCAGCGGCCCCGCCGTGGCCGGCCTGCTGGCCGGCGATACCGACTTCATGTTCGAGGTTCTGGCCAGCGGGCTGCCGCATATCCAGGGCGGGCGGGTGCGCGCCATGGCGGTGACCTCGGCGGAACGCTCGCCGTTTGCGCCGGAGGTGCAGACGATGCAGCAGCAGGGCGTGCCGGGGTACGAGGCCGGCACCTGGTTCGGGCTGCTGGCACCGGCCGGCACGCTCGCCGCTGTGGTGGCCGCGTTGGACCAGGCGATGGATGGGGTGATGGCGGAAGCCAGCTTCCAGGCGGCGCTGCGGGCGCAGAGCCTGGTCGGCATCGGCGGGCCGCCGGCGCGGTTCAGCGCCTTCCTGGCCAGCGAATACGCCAAGTGGGGCGCGGCCGCCCGCGCCGCCGGGATTGAACCGAGTTAGGAGCCAGCGATGCTCTCCGCCGCCGATAACGACCTGCTGTGCCGCACCGGCCCGGCCACGCCGATGGGCCAATACTTCCGCCACTTCTGGCAGCCCGCCGCGCTGGCCAGCGAGGTGGCGGAGCCGGACGGCACGCCGCTGAAGGTCTTCCTGCTGGGCGAGGAGTTTCTGCTGTTTCGCGCCACGGATGGCCGGCTTGGCCTGGTCGAGCCGCATTGCCCGCATCGCGGCGCGCACCTCTTCTGGGGCAGGAATGAGGAATGCGGCCTGCGCTGCGTCTATCACGGCTGGAAGTTCGGCGTGGACGGCCAGGCGATGGACCTGCCCAATGTGCCCGCGGGTTCGGCGTACCATCAGAAGATTCGGCTGCGATCCTGGCCGGTGCGGGAAGCCGGCGGCATCGTCTGGGCGTATCTTGGCCCGCCTGAGGCGCAGCCGGAGTTGCCGGCCTTCGAGTTCGCGCGGTTGCCGGCGGAGCAGCGCTTCACCACGAAAAAATTGCAGGACTGCAACTGGGCGCAGACCATCGAGGGCGCGCTGGATACCTCTCATTTTTCCTTCCTGCACATGCCGGCGCCGGGCGTGGATTCCAACGCCAACCCGGATGCGCCGGCCGACGAGAAGCGGCTGCGCTGGATCCGCGAGGACCCGATGCCGCGCTTCGAGGTACTGGAGCATGAGGTCGGCTTCGTCATCGGTGGCGGCCGGCGGGCGGATGGCCAATTGTACTGGCGCACCGCGCAGTTCATGCTGCCGAACCACAGCACCACGCCCAGCACGCTGCCGGGCGAAAACTACTTCGGCTATTCCTTCGTACCGATCAGCGACGAGAAATGCTGGGTCTACACCTATGTGTGGAACCCCGAGCGCGCGCTGACCGCCGACGAGCGCCACAAGCTGGAAACCGGGCATGGTGTGGTGGCGGAAGTCGGCCCCGACTTCATCCCGCTGCGCAACATCCGCAATGACTATCTGATCGACCGCCAGGCGCAGAAGACCCTGAGCTTTACCGGCGTGCGCGGCGTGGCGGAACAGGATGCGATGGTGCAGGAAAGCCAGGGGCCCATCGCCGACCGTACCGCGGAGAACCTGACCGCCACCGATGTCGGCGTGGTCGCCTTCCGCCGCAGCGTGATGAACGGCGCGCGGTCGCTGGCCAAGGGCGAGGCGCCCAGCGCGGCGCACCACGCCGCGCTTTACCATCGCCGCAGCGGCAGTTGGTTCGCGGCCGATGACGTGCCGCTGGACGCGGTGATGCAGGAACGCTTCGGCGATGCGCGCGGCCTGGTGCCGGCGAGGGGCTAATCCTCGTCCAGCAGGCTCGCCATCTTCATCGCCACGCCCTTGCTGCCCTCGACCTTGAGCTTGCCTGTGGTGAAGGCCAGCATCGGGTTCAGCTTGCCGGCGATGAGCCTGGCCATGTTGTCGGCGGTCAGCATCAGCACCGTGTCGGCCTCGTCGGCGCTGCTGGCCTCGGAGATTTCGGCAGCGCCGGCGGTGCCATCCACCAGGATGCTCTCGCCGGTGTCGGTCAGGTCGAAGCGAACACGATAGCCCAGGCGCTTCAGATTGCCGGCCTTGGCCTGCATGTTGGCGATGAGGTCCTCGACTGTCGGCATGGCGGCATTCCCGGCTGGTGGCGCAGCCTGCCACATGCCCTAAGCAGAAACAAGTTGACCTATACGTCACCCTGTGGCGAAGTGCTGGCGTCCAAGCCCAGTCGCCGGGAGAACAGCATATGGATGCCGTGGTCGCCGCCCATCCCTGGATGCGCGCCTATCCCCCAGGTGTGGCCTGGAACATGCCGCTGCCGCCGGAAACCCTGCCCGCCCTGTTCGACCAGGCGGTCACCCGCTATGCCAGCCGCCCCTGCCTGGAATTCCTCGGACGGCGCTGGCGTTACGCCGAGATCGGCGCGCAGGTGATGCGCGTGGCGGAGGGGTTGCGGCGCCTCGGCGTGGTCAAGGGCACCCGGGTGGGTCTGTGCCTGCCGAATTCGCCCTTCTACGTCGTCAGTTACTTCGCCGCGCTGCGGCTGGGCGCCGTGGTGGTGAACTTCAACCCGCTCTACACCGAAGCCGAGATGGCCTCGCAGGCGGCCGATGCCGGCGCCGAGCTGATGGTGACGGTGGACCTGGACCCGGTGCTGCCGCGCGTGCTGGCGCTGCTGGGCAAGGGCAGCGTGCAGCGCGTGGTGGTGTGCCGCTTCGCCGAGGCGTTGCCCTGGCTGAAGGGCGCCGCCTTCGGCCTGCTGCAACGCAAGCGCATTGTGACGGCGCCGCGAGGCGATGCGCGCGTGGTGCAGTGGTCCGCGCTGCTGGCCAGCCCACCCATGCAGGCGCCGCTGGATGTGGCGCCCACGGACCTGGCGGTGCTGCAATATACCGGCGGCACCACCGGCACGCCCAAGGCGGCCATGTTGAGCCATGGCAACCTGACCGCCAACCTGCAACAGGTTCACGCCTGGGCGCCGGTGTACCAGCCCGGGCAGGAACGCGTGATGGCGGTGCTGCCGTTCTTCCATGTCTTCGCGCTGACCACGGTGCTGAATGCCGGCATCCTGTGGGGCAGCGAACTGGTGATGCTGCCGCGCTTCGATGTCGCCAGCCTGTTGCAGACCATCCGCCGCACCCGGCCCACCGTGTTCCATGGCGTGCCCACGCTGTTCAAGGCGGTGCTGGATGCCGGGGCGACGCAGGCCGACCTGGCTTCGGTGAAGCTGTGCATCTCCGGCGGCGCGCCGCTGCCGCTGGAAGTGAAGCGCGCCTTCGATACCGCCAGCGGCTGCAACCTGGTGGAAGGCTATGGCCTGACCGAGGCCAGCCCGGTGGCCTTCTGCAACCCGGTGGAGGGCGAGAACCGCGCCGGCACCATCGGCCTGCCGCTGCCCGGCGTAACAGCCGAAATCCGCGACCCCGAGGCACCGGAAAAAGTGATGCCGCAGGGCGAGCGGGGCGAGCTGTGCCTGGCCGGGCCGAACATCATGCAGGGCTACTGGCAACGGCCGGAGGAGACGGCGCGCAGCTTCACGCCGGATGGCATGCTGCGCACCGGCGATATCGGGCTGATGGACGCCGATGGCTATGTCACGCTGGTGGACCGGCTGAAGGACCTGATCATCTGCTCGGGCTACAACGTCTATCCCCGCACCATCGAGGAAGCGCTGTACACCCACCCCGACGTGGTGGCAGCGACGGTGGTGGGGATGAAGGATGCCTATCGCGGCGAAAGCCCGGCGGCCTTCGTACAGCTGAAGCCCGGTGCGACCGCGACGGCGGATGACCTGCGCGCCCACCTGAAGGCGCGGCTGAACCCGATCGAGATGCCGCGTCTGATCGAACTGCGGCCGGAGCTGCCGCGCACCGCCGTGGGCAAGCTCTCCAAGAAGGAGCTGAAGGCCGAGTTGGAGGCGCAGGCATGACCGAGCTGTTCAGCGTGAACCAGCTGGCCGAGGCGCTGGGTGTCACGCCGCGGGCGATCCGCTTCTACGAGGTGAAGGGGCTGATCCATCCGCGCCGCGCCGGCACCACCCGGGTGTTCGACCGGCGCGACCGGGCGCGGCTGCTGCTGGTGCTGCGCGGCAAGCGGCTGGGCTTCTCGCTGGCGGAAATCCGCGAGTTCCTGGACCTGTACGACACCGACCCGACCAAGGTCAGCCAGGCGCAGATGCTGCTGGAGCGTGTCCGCAGCCGGATCGAGGAACTGGAACAGCAGAAGCGCGACCTGGACCAGACGCTGAAGGAATTGCTGGAGGTGGAGCACGAAGCGCAGGCTGCCCTGCGTAACCGCGGCGCCCTTCCGCAGACCACCATCAAGAACGCGGCCGACTAAGGCCAGACCGCAAGAGGATGATGCCATGACCGATGTCGTGATTGCCGGCTACAAGCGCAGCCCCTTCCAGTTCGCCGGCAAGGGCGCGCTGGCGCGGGTGCGCGGTGACGAGATGGCCGCCGCCGTGGTGGCGGCGCTGGTGGCGGAAAGCGGCGTGGACCCCGCCACGCTGGAAGACCTGATCATGGGTTGCGCCTTCCCCGAGGGCGAGCAGGGGCTGAACGTGGCGCGGCTGGTCGGCTTTTTGGCCAAGCTGCCGGAAAGCGTTGCCGGCGTGACGGTGAACCGCTTCTGCGGGTCTTCCATGCAGAGCGTGCACCAGGCGGCCGGTGCCATCCGCATGGGCGCCGGCGAGGCCTTCATCTGCGCGGGCATGGAGAGCATGTCCCGCGTGCCGATGATGGGCTTCAACCCCATGCCGAACCCAGCTTTGGCGCATGATTTCCCGCAGGCCTATATCAGCATGGGCGAGACGGCCGAGAACGTGGCGATGCGCCACCAGATCAGTCGCGCCGAGCAGGAAGCATTCGCGGTGCGCAGCCACCAGAAGGCGGCGGCCGCCCAGGGTGCGGGCAAGCTGGCCAAGGAAATCGTGGCGGTTGGCGGCGTGGATCAGGATGGTTGCATCCGCGCCGACAGCAGCACGGAAGCGCTGGCCGGGCTGAAGCCGGCCTTCCGCGCCGATGGTACCGTTACCGCGGGCACCTCCTCGCCGCTGACCGATGGCGCCTCCGCCGTGCTGGTGTGCAGCATGGACTACGCGCGCCAGCATGGGCTGACGCCGCTGGCCAAGGTGAAGTCGATCGCGGTTGCCGGCTGCGCGCCGGAGATCATGGGCATGGGTCCGGTCGGGGCCTCGCGCAAGGCACTGGCGCGGGCCGGCGTGCAGGCTTCGCAGCTGGATGTGGTGGAGTTGAACGAGGCGTTTGCGTCGCAGGCGCTGGCCTGCATGCGCGAACTCGGCATCGACGAGATGCTGGTCAACAAGGATGGCGGCGCGATTGCGCTGGGGCATCCGCTGGGCGCCACGGGTGCGCGCATTGTCGGCAAGGCGGCGCAGGTGCTGCACCGCGACGGCGGGCGCTATGCGCTGGCGACGCAGTGCATCGGCGGCGGCCAGGGCATCGCCACGCTGTTGGAGGCCGTTTGATGATCCGCAAGGTAGGCGTCGTCGGCGCCGGCGTGATGGGCGCCGGCATCGCGGCACAGGTAGCCAATGCCGGCGTGCCGGTGGTGCTGCTGGACATCGTGCCGGGCGGCGCGGCCAAGGCGGTGGAGCGCATGCTGCGCGCCGACCCCGCGCCCTTCATGGGCAAGGCGCCGGCGCGGCTGGTGACCACCGGCGATGTTGGCACCGACCTGGCGCTGCTGGCGGATTGCGACTGGATCTGCGAGGCGATCATCGAGCGCCCGGATGCCAAGCGCGAGCTTTATGCGAAGCTTGAGGCCGTGCGGAAGCCGGGCAGCGTGGTCAGCTCCAACACCTCGACCATTCCGCTGGCTTCGCTGACCGAAGGGCTGGGCGCGGGCTTTGCCGCGGACTTCATGATCACCCACTTCTTCAACCCGCCGCGCTACATGCGGCTGCTGGAAGTGGTGCAGGGGCCGCAGACGCGCGCCGATGCGGTGGCCGAGGTCAGCGCCTTCGGTGACCGCCGCATGGGCAAGACGGTGGTGACCTGCAAGGACACGCCGGGCTTCATCGCCAACCGCATCGGTGGCATGTGGATGCAGAGCGCGATCAACAACGCCTTCGAGCTTGGCCTGACGGTCGAGGAAGCCGATGCCGTCAACGGCAAGCCGATGGGCATTCCGAAGACCGGCGTGTTCGGGCTGATGGACCTGGTCGGCATCGACCTGGGCCCGCATGTGGCGGCCAGCATGAAGGCGACGCTTTCCGGCAACGACCCCTACATTGCCGGCCTGCGCGAGCATGCCGTGATCACCCGCATGATCAGCGAGGGGCGCACCGGCCGCAAGGGCAAGGGCGGCTTCTACATGCGGGTGAAGGGCGAGAAGCTGGCGATGGAGCTCGGCACCGGTGAGTACCGGCCGAGCGTGAAGCCGACGCTGGAGAGCCTTTCCTTGCGCAGCCTGCGCGAGCTGGCCGAGCACCCCGACCGCGCCGGCCGCTACGCCCGCCAGGTGCTGCTGGACACGCTGAGCTACGCCGCCGAGCTGGTGCCGGAGATTGCCGACACGGTGGCCGACGTGGATGCGGCGATGCGGCTGGGCTATGCGTGGAAATACGGCCCGTTCGAGCTGATCGACCGGGTCGGCGCCAGCTGGTTTGCGCAGGCGTTGCGCGCCGCCGGGCGCGACGTGCCGAAGCTGGTGGAGCAACTCGGCGACCGCAGCTTCTACCGCGTTGATAACGGCGTGCTGGAGTTCTTCGGCACTGATGGCGCTTACCATGCCGTGCCGCGGGCCGAGGGCGTGGTGCTGCTGGGCGACATCAAGCGCCGCAGCAAGCCCATGGCGAAGAACGGCAGCGCCAGCCTGTGGGATGTGGGCGACGGCGTCGCCTGCCTTGAGTTCCACAGCAAGATGAATGCGCTGGACCCCGAGATTCTCGCGCTGATCGGCAAGGCCGTGGCCATGGGGAAAAAGGGCGCCTTCAAGGCGCTGGTGATCCACAACGAGGCCGAGCAGTTCAGCGTCGGCGCCAATATCGGCCTGGCCCTGTTTGCCGCCAATATCGCGGCCTGGGGCGAGATTGAGGGCATGATCGAGGGCGGGCAGAAGGCGATGCGTGCGCTGCGCGAGGCGCCCTTCCCGGTGGTGGGTGCGCCATCCGGCATGGCGCTGGGCGGCGGTTGCGAAGTGCTGCTGCATTGCGACGCGGTGGAGGCCCACGCCGAGACCTATGTCGGTCTGGTGGAAGTGGGCGTCGGCCTGATCCCCGGCTGGGGCGGCTGCACCACGATGCTGCGCCGTTGGGCGGAGGCGCCGAAAATGCCGAAGGGGCCGATGCCACCGGTGGCCAAGGCCTTCGAGATGATCAGCACCGCGCAGGTGGCAAAGTCCGCCGCCGAGGCGAAGGAGATGCTGATCTTCCGCCCGACCGATGGCGTGGTGATGAACCGCGACCGGCTGCTCGCTTCCGCCAAGGCGCGGGCGCTGGCGATGCTGGATGGCTACGCGCCGCAGAAGCCGGCGACGCTGCGGCTGCCTGGCGCCACTGGGCGCGCGGCGCTCAACATGGCGGTGCAGGCGCAGGTGGCCATGGGCCGCGCCACGCCGCATGACGTGGTGGTGTGCGAGCACCTGGCGAATACGCTGACCGGCGGCGACACCGACTTCCTGGTGGAAACCACTGAGGACCAGGTGCTGAAGCTGGAACGCCAGGGCTTCATGGCGCTGTTGAAGACCAAGGGCACGCTGGCGCGGGTCGAGCATATGCTCGAGACCGGCCGGCCGCTGCGTAATTAAGGGGAGCTAGACCGATGCCGACCTACAAGGCCCCGCTGCGCGACATACGCTTCGTGCTGAACGAATTGGCCGACCCCGAGCGCCTGCGCGCGCTGCCGGGCTTCGAGGAGATGACCGCCGACTTGATCGACCCGGTGTTGGAAGAAGCCGCGAAGATCTGCGAGGAAGTGCTGCTGCCGCTGAACCGCAGCGGCGACGAGGAAGGCTGCACGATCGAGAACGGTGTCGTGCGCACGCCGAAGGGTTTCAAGGAAGCCTACCAGGCGTTTTCCGAGGGCGGCTGGGGCGGACTTTCCAGCGACCCCGAGGATGGCGGCCAGGGCATGCCGCAGACCATCGGCATGGTGGTGGAGGAGATGATCTGTTCCGCCAACCTGGCGTTTGGCATGTATCCCGGGCTGACGCATGGCGCCTATGCCGCCATCAAGAAGCACGGCAGCGCCGAGCAGAAGGCGCTGTACCTGCCGAAGATGGTCAATGGCGAGTGGTCCGGCACCATGTGCCTGACCGAGCCGCAATGCGGCACCGACCTTGGCCTGATCCGCACCAAGGCGGTGCCCAGCGACGACGGCAGCTACCGCATCACCGGCAACAAGATTTTCATCAGTGCCGGCGAACACGACCTGGCCGCGAACATCATCCATTTGGTGCTGGCCAAGCTGCCGGATGCGCCGCCGGGGACGCGCGGCATCAGCCTGTTCCTGGTGCCGAAGTTCCTGCCGACCGAGGACGGCCGGCCCGGCCAGCGCAACGGTGCCGTCTGCACCGCGCTGGAACACAAGATGGGCATCAAGGCCAGCGCCACCTGCGCCATGAGCTTCGATGACGCCAAGGGCTGGCTGGTGGGCAAGCCGCATCAGGGGCTGCGCGCCATGTTCACCATGATGAACGCGGCGCGCCTCGGCGTCGGCGTGCAGGGTCTCGGCCTGGCGGAAGTCAGCTACCAGAACGCGGTGGCCTATGCGCGGGACCGCTTGCAGGGTCGCGGTATCGACGGCGTGAAGGCGAAGGACAAGCCGGCCGACCCGATCCTGGTTCACCCGGATGTGCGCCGCATGCTGCTGACCATGCGCGCCCAGGCGGAAGGCTGTCGCGCGCTGTGTGCGATCACCGCGACGGAGCTGGACGTGGCGACGCGCCACCCCGACGCGCAAATAAAGCAGGACGCGGATGACTTCGTGCAGCTGATGACGCCGGTCATCAAGGCGATGTTCACCGACTTCGGCTGGGACGCGACCGCGATGGGCATGCAGGTGTTCGGCGGCCACGGCTATATCCGCGACCACGGCATGGAGCAGTTCGTCCGCGATGCACGCATCGCGCAGCTCTACGAAGGCACCAACGGCATCCAGGCGCTGGACCTGGTGGGCCGCAAGATGCCGCAGCATGCCGGGCGCTACCTGCGCAGCTTCTTCCACCCGGTGCTGGCGTATATCGAACTGCACGAGGAGAACGAGGCGATGGCCGAGTTCATCCTGCCCCTCTCGAAGGCGTTCGGGCGGTTGCAGCAGGCCACCGCGGAAGTGGCCAAGCGTGGCTTCACCGACCCGTTCGAGGCTGGCGCCGCCGCCACAGAATACCTGCGGCTGTTCGGCCTGACCGCGCTGGCCTGGATGTGGGCGCGCATGGCCGAAGCGGCGCTGAAGCATCCGGAGGATGAGACCGGGTTCTACAAGGCCAAGCTTGCCACCGCGCGCTTCTACATGCAGCGTATGCTGCCGCAGACGAGTGCGCTGGTGGCCTGCATCATGGCCGGCGGCGAGACGCTCAAGCAGTTCGAGGATGCCGCCTTCTGATGTCGTTGCCGCTCGCCGGGATTTCCGTTCTTGACCTGACGCAGATCTACAACGGCCCCTATGCCGCCTTCCTGCTGGCGCAGGCGGGGGCGGAGGTGGTGAAGGTGGAGCCGCCGGGCGGCGAGCATCTGCGGCGGCGCGCGGCCGGCGGCTTTGCGCTGCCGTTTGCGTCGCTGAATGGCGGCAAGCGTTCGGTACGGCTGGACCTGAAGCAGGCGCGCGGGCGGGACGTGCTGCGTGACCTGGCGATGCATGCCGACGTGCTGGTGGAGAACTTCGCACCCGGCGTGATGGACCGGTTGGGGCTGGGTGCGGAAGCGCTGCACAAGCTCAACCCGCGCCTGGTCTATGCCTGCTCCAGCGGCTTCGGCAGCGAAGGGCCGTATCGAGACTATCCCGCCATGGACCTGACGGTGCAGGCCATGGCCGGCTACATGGGCATCACCGGCTTCGCCGATACGCCGCCGACCAAGTGCGGCCCGGCTGTCGCGGACTTCCTGGCCGGTGCGCATTTGTATGGCGCCGTGGTCACCGCGCTGCTGGAACGCGAGCGCACGGGCGTGGCGCGACGCGTCGAAGTCTCGATGCTGGAGACCGCGTATTTCCCGCTGCTCTCGGCGCTCAGCATGGTGAAGCCGGGGCAGGATGCCGACAGCGTGCGCGTCGGCAACCGGCACAGTGGGCTCTCGCTGGCGCCGTACAGCGTGTACCCCTGCGCGGATGGCCATATCGCCATCATCACCAGCAACGAGGCGCAGTGGCAGGGCCTGTGTCGCGCGCTTGACATGACCGAGTTGCTGGACGACCCGCGCAGCCGCACGGTGAAGGACCGCTGCGCCAACATGGACTGGATGGACGCGACCGTCGCGGAGCGCACCATCCACTTCACCAAGCAGGCGCTGTTCGAAAAGCTGCTGGCAGAACGCGTGCCGAGTGGACCGGTGCGGACGCTGACCGAGGTGATGCACGACCCGCATCTGCACGCCACCGGCGGGCTGCGCTGGCAGGAACATCCGGAGTTCGGCCGGCTGCCGATCCCCTCGGGGCCGCTGCACTTCTCCGGCGTGGAGCCGCCGCAGGCGCCGCCGACCGGGAAGCTGGGCGCCGAGACGCGCGACGTGCTGCGCGAGAAGCTGGGGCTGGACGAAGCGGCGATGGATGCGCTGGCGGCGGATGGGGTGATCTAGCCTGCGATTGTCCGAGGCGTTTCGCCGAAGGGCGTGAATCGCCAGGCCAGGATTCAATCCGCGGTGATCTTCGCCGCCGTCACCACCTGCTGCATCGCCACCTGTTCGTCGCGGATCTTCTGCTGGAATTGCTGGGGCGTCAGCGCGCCCGGCGTGGCGGCCTCCTGCGCCAGGATGCTGGAGAAGCCAGGCTCGGCCAGCGCTGCGTTGGTCGCGGCGTTCAACGCCAGGCGTACCTCGGCGGGAATGCCGCGCGGCGCGAACAGCCCCCACCAGATGCCGCCGATGTAGTCGATGCCCTGCTCCCGCGCGGTCGGTGCCTCCGGCGTATTCGCCGGGCGGGTTTCACCGGCATGGGCCAGCACCTTGAGCAGCCCGCCGCGCAACTGGCCGCCGGTGCTGGCGAAGGTGGTGAACATCACATCGACACGGCCGGCCACCAGGTCGGTCAGCGCGCCGGCGGTGCCGCGGTAGGGAATGTGCTGCATCTGCACGCCGGCCTTCAGGCAGAACAGCTCCGTCATCAGGTGCACCGTGCTGCCGGGGCCACTGCTGGCATAGGTCACCTCGCCGGGTTTGGCGCGGGCTTCCGCCACCATGGCGCGCAGGCTGGCGAAGCGGCTGTTGGGCGGCACGAAGGCGGCCAGCGGCGCGCTGGCCAGCAGCGCGATGCCGTCCAGTTCACGCGCGGCGTCGAAGCCGATGCGCTGCACAGGGGCGATGGCGGCGACGGAGGAGGTGGTGACCAGCAGCGTATGGCCATCCGGCGCCGCCTGGGCCGCGTACTGCACCCCCACCGCGCTGCCGGCGCCGGGGCGGTTCTCGATGACGAAGGGCTGGCCAAAGCGTGCCTGCAACCGCTCGGCCAACGGCCGGGCCATGGCGTCGTTGGAGCCACCGGGGGTGAAGGGCACCACGATGCGCACCGGGCGCGCCGGCCACGCTTGGGCGCGCGCCCCCGCTGGCGCCAGCAGCGCCGCCGCCATCACTCCACGCCGTGCCAGCATATGGTTTCCTCCGCGCCGCCAGCCTGCACGTGGACGCCGCGCGCGGCAACTGGCAGCATCGGTGCAGAACATCAGGGGGAACGCAGCGCATGCGATCCAAGACCTTCGGCAGCTTCGCCGAAGCGGTGGCCGATATTCCCGACGGCGCCGTCATCGGCATCGGCGGCTTTGCGGCGCCGGGCACACCGTACAACCTACTGAAGGCGCTGCGCGAGCGGGGCGCGAAGGGCCTGACCTGCGTCGGCAACACCACCGGCGGCGCGCATCAGCCGCGCATGCCGGACATTGCCAGCCTGGTGGAGAACGGCCAGGTCAGGAAGGTCATCGCCAGCTTCACCGCGGCGACGCGCCCGACCGACGTGCTGCCCTTCACCAAATACTACGAGAGCGGCGAGGTCGAGGCCGAGTTGGTGCCGCAGGGCACGCTGGCCGAGCGTATGCGCGCCGCCGGCGCCGGCATCCCCGCCTTCTACACGCCGACAGCGGTGGGCACCGAACTGGCCGAGGGGCGCGAGACCCGCGTGTTCAACGGGCGGGAGATGCTGCTGGAATACGCCCTGCCGCTGGACTACGCCTTCGTGCGGGCCTGGCGCGCCGACGCCAGCGGCAACCTGGTGTTCCGGCTGACGCAGCGCAACTTCTGCCCGGTAATGGCGATGGCGGCGAAGGTCTGCATCGTGGAGGTGGAGGAAGACATCCTTCCCGCCGGCGCGCTGGACCCCGATGCGGTGCATACCTCGGGCATCTTCGTGCAGCGCATGGTGAAGGTGCCGGCGGCGCCTGAGGGCATCTGGGCGGTGCGGCGTGAGGAGCGCAAGAAATGAGCGAGAACACTTCCGGGCCGATTCACGCCTCCGCGCCCTCCGGCGCTCCAGCGACCGGACGGGGCTGGGACCGCCAGCAGATGGCCGACCGGCTCTCGGAGAAATTCCAGGATGGCTGGCTGGTCAACCTCGGCGTCGGCATCCCGACGCTGTGCAGCAACACCGATATCGGCGACCGCGAGATCACCTACCACTCCGAGAACGGGCTGATCGGCTATGGCCCGGTGCTGCCGGCGGGGCAGGAGGACCTGCATCTGGTCAATGCCGGCGGGCAGAACGTCTCGCTGAAGCCGGACAGCGTGACGGTCAATCACGCCGACAGCTTTGCCATCATCCGCAGCGGCCGCATCGATGTGACCGTGATGGGCGCCTATGAGGTCGCCGCCAATGGCGACTTCGCCAACTGGAAGGTGGCGGGGCAGAAGGGCGGTGGCATCGGCGGCGCCATGGACCTGGCGGCCTGCGCCAAGCGGGTCTTCATCATCCTGGAGCACGTGACGCGCAAGGGCGCGCCGCGCCTGGTGCCGAGCTGCGCCCTGCCGGTGACGGCGCGCGGCGTGGTGACGCTGGTGGCCACCAACTACGGGCTGTTTGCCCCCACCGGTACTGGCTTCCGCGTGGTGGAACTGGCGCCGGGCATGAGCTTCGAGGAAGTCCGCGCCGCCACCGGCGCGCCGTTGGAAGGATAGCGTCATGCATATCGACTACTACGCCTCGCTGAACTCGCCCTGGACCTACATGGGCGGCGCACGGATCGAGGCGCTGGCGGCGAAGTACAACGCCACGCTGCGCATCTGGCCGGTGGATTTCGGCACCATCTTTGCGGGTTCCGGTGGCCTGCCCCTGCCCAAGCGCAGCCCGCAGCGCCAGGCCTACCGGTTGCAGGAACTGGCGCGCTGGAAGGCGGAGCTGGGGCTGCCGTTCAACATCCAGCCCAAGGGCTTTCCGTGCAGTGAGGCGCTGTCCTCCGCCTGCGTCATCGCACTGCGGGAGACCGCGGGCGATGCCCCGGCCATTCGCCTGGCGCACCGCGTGCTGAAGGCGCTGTGGGAGGAGGAGGTCACCCCCGGTGAGGAAGCCACGCTGGCGCGGCTGATCGGCGATTGCGGGCTGGACGCACAGGCCGTGATCGCGCTGGGCCGCGACCCCCGCTGGGCCGAGATGCGCGAGCGCGACACTGCCGCCGCCCTGGCCCGCGGCGTGTTCGGCGCGCCGAGCTACGTGATCGGCGAGGACATCTTCTGGGGCCAGGACCGGCTGATGTTTGTCGAGCGACGGCTCGCCAAGGGCTGACGAAGCGGCTGGCCAAGGGCTCCGGCGGCTCGCTGCTGGGCGCATAGCGAAAACAACATTTGACTTCGAGTCTCGGCCCAGCCGAGGCTTGGGTCATGGATACTGCCCCTTCGGGCTTCGCCATCGCCCAGCACGCCTGCCCGGTGCTGGAAAGCGCGCCGGTCGGCCAGCGCTACCACCGCCTGGTGGTGGCGGCGCCGGGGCTGGCGGTGCGCACCAGGCCCGGGCAGTTCTGCCACTTGTTGTGCCGGGATGCCGGCGGCAACGGCCCCTACCTGCGCCGGCCAATGAGTATATGGCGCATCGGCACCGATGGCACGCTGGGCTTCCTGCTGCATGTGAAGGGGCGCGGCACCGCGGCCCTGGCGCGGCTGCGGCCGGGCGATGCGCTGGATGTGGTCGGCCCGCTCGGCGTGGGGTTCTCCCTTCCGCCCGGGGCGCGGCGGGTGCTGGTGCTGGCGCGCGGCGTCGGGCTGGCCACGCTGGCGCCGCTGAACGCGCTGCCGGTGGCGGTCCACGCCGTGCTCTCGGCCCGTGCACCGGAGGACCTGATGGCCGCCGAGTTCGGCGCCAGCAGCTTCGAGGCGGTGTTCGACAGCGATGGCAGTTCCGCCCCCGCGGCGGTGGAGGCGCTGCTGCGTCGGCGGTTCGAGCGCGAGCGGCCGGATGCGGTGTTCACCTGCGGCTCCAACCGGCTGTTCCTGCTGCTGCAACGGCTGGCGGCGGAATACGGCATTCCCGGCCAGGTCGCGCTGGAACAGCAGATGGGCTGTGGCCTCGGCATGTGCTTCTGCTGCGTGCGGGATATCCGCGACGACGCCGGGCAGGTGACGCATCAGCGCGTCTGCCGCGAAGGCCCGGTCTTCGACCTGCAGCGGGCCATGTCATGGTGAGGCTCGCGACCCGCATCGGTGGCCTGACGCTGGCCAACCCGGTCATGCCGGCCAGCGGCACCTTCGGCCCTGAACTGGCGGAGGTGATGGACCTCAACCGGCTGGGCGCGCTGGTGACGAAATCCGTCACGCCGGAAGCACGCCTGGGCAATGCGCTGCCACGGCTGGCCGAGACCGAGAATGGGCTGCTCAACAGCATCGGCATTCCCGGCAAGGGGCTGGCGCATTTCACCGCCAAGGCCATGCCGGAATGGCGGCGGTTCCGCGTGCCGCTGGTGGTCAGCCTCTCGGCGCCCAGCGTGGCGGAATTCGCCCGCGCCGCCGCGGTGCTGGCGGCCACGCCCGGCGTGGCGGCCATTGAGGCCAATATCTCCTGCCCCAACCTGGAGGAGGATGGTCGCGCCTTCGCCATGCTGCCGGACAGCGCCGCCGCCGCCGTGGCCGCCATACGCGCGGCCTCCGCACTGCCGCTCTGGGTCAAGCTCTCGCCCAATACCGCCGATATCGCCGCCGTGGCGCGGGCCTGCGAGGCCGCCGGCGCCGAGGCGCTGGTGGTGGCCAACACCATCCTTGGCCTGGCCATCGATATCGAGACGGCGCGGCCGAAGCTGGGCGCCAGCATGGGCGGCTTCAGCGGCCCGGCCTTCAAGCCCATCGCGCTGCGCCTGGTGTGGCAATGCGCCCAGGCCGTGGGCATCCCCATCATCGGCGTCGGCGGCATCAGCACGGCGGAGGATGCGGTGGAGTTCATGATGGCCGGCGCCTCGGCCGTACAGGTCGGCACGGCCAGCTTCGTGCAGCCAACGGCGATGCTGGACGTTCTGGACGGGCTGGCGGCCTTCTGCGCCAGGCGCGGCATTACCGATGTGGCGCAGCTGGTCGGCATGGCGCTGCCGGCACGGGAGAGGTTGGCGGCGGAATGAACATGCTGGCGCAGCTGCGCAACCTGCCGCTGGACGAGGCGGCGCTGGCGGCGCGGCTGCTGGACGCCTTTCGTGCGCTTTCGCCGGACCCGGCGGGCGGCGTGACGCGCCCGGCCTGGTCGGCGGTGGAGAGCGAATGCCACCGGCTATGGGCCGAGGCCGGCGCGGCGCATGGCCTGCTGGGGCACCGCGACGCCGTGGGCAATACCTGGCTGGCCCCGCCCGGCCTGGGCGAGGCGCCGGCCATGGCCGCCGGCTCCCACCTGGACAGCGTGCCGCAGGGCGGCAATTTCGACGGCGCCGCCGGCACCGTGGCCGCGTTGCTCTGCGCCATCAGGGCGGCGCGGGATGGCATGCCGCTGCGCGCGGTGGCGCTGCGCGGCGAGGAATCACCCTGGTTCGGCGCGCCCTATGTCGGCACGCGGGCGGCCTTCGGCGCGCTGGAGGCCGCCGAACTGGCAACGCCGCGCCGCGACAGCGGGCTGACGCTGGCAGAACACATCGCCGAGCAGGGCGGCGACCCGCGCGCGGCGGGCGCCGGCGTGGCACTGCCGGAGATCGCGCGGACCACGATGTTCTGGGAGTTGCACATCGAACAAGGCCCGGTGCTGCTGGACCGCGACCTGCCGGCCGCCGCCGTCTCAGCCGTGCGCGGGCATATCCGCTTTCCCCGCGCGCTCTGTCGCGGGGAAGCTGGGCATTCCGGCGTGGTGCCGCGCCACCTGCGGCGCGACCCGGCCATGGCGGTGGCGGAGCTGCTGATGGACCTGGACGGCATCTGGGCGCGCAGCCTGCAGGAGGGCAACGACCTGGTGGTGACTGCCGGGCTTGTCATGACCGAGGCCGAGGCCAGCACCGCCACGCGCATCCCCGGTGAGGTCCGCTTCGCGCTGGACATCCGCAGCGCCAGTGCGGAGGTGCTGGACGGCATGCGCGGTTTTCTCGCCCGGCGCTGCGCCGATATCGGGCGTTCGCGCGGGGTGGAGTTCACCCTGGGCACCCGGGTGGAGGCCGCGCCGATTGCGCTGGACGTGGCGGGGCATGACGCGATTCAGGCTGCGCTGGGAAAACCCTACAGCACCGTCTCTGGCGCCGGGCACGACGCCGCGGAATTCGCCCGGCGGGGCGTGCCGGCGGCGATGGTCTTCGTCCGCAACGCCCATGGCAGCCACAACCCGCGCGAAGCCATGGAGATCGCCGACCTGATGACCGGCGTGGAGGCGATGTACGCCGCCATCCGGGCGCGCGCATGATACTCACCCTGACGCTGAACCCCACGGTCGACCTGGCGTCGGATGCCGACCAGGTGCAGCCGGTGCGCAAGGTCCGCACCCGCGGCGACAGTTTTGACCCCGGTGGCGGCGGGGTGAACGTCTCCCGCGTGCTGCGCGAACTCGGCGGCGAGACGCTGGCGATCATCCTGGCCGGCGGCGTCAGCGGCACGCTGCTGGAGGAGTTGCTGCGCGAGGGCGAGGTGCCGCATCTGACCGTGCCGATCGCCGGCCGTACCCGCATCAGCCACACCGTGCATGATCTGAAGGCCAGGCTGGAATACCGCTTCGTGCCGGAAGGCCCGACGCTGAGCGAGGCCGAGTGGCAGGCCGGGTTGGCGGCGCTGGAGCAGACGCCGGGCGATTGGCTGGTGGCCAGCGGCAGCCTCTCGCCCGGTGTGCCGGCCGACTACTACGCCCGCTGCAAGGCCATTACGGTGCGGCGGGGCATGCCCTTCGTGCTGGATACCTCCGGCGCGCCACTGCAGGCCGCGCTCGGCCCCGGCCTCAAGTTGATCAAGCCGAGCCAAGGCGAGTTCGACACGCTGGTTGGCCGCAAGCTGGCGCCAGGTGAGTTGGCCGAGGCGGCGCAGGGCTTCGTCGCCCAGGGCGCCACGGAACTGCTGGCGGTGACGCTGGGGGGCGAGGGCGCGCTGTTGGCCAGTGCGGAAGGCGTGCTGCAACTGCCGGCGCTGGACGTGCCGGCGCTGGGCGCGGTCGGCGCCGGCGACAGTTTTCTCGCCGCCATGGTGCTGCACCTGGCGCAGGGCGCTGCGTCGCGAGACGCCTTCGCCTGGGGCATGGCGGCCGGGGCGGCGGCAGTGATGCGCCCCGGCACCGCCCACCCGAAGCGCGCGGACGTGGAAGCCCTGCGCGCCCGGATCGGCAAGGTCTAGCCGGCCGCTTTAAGCCGCTGGTGTTTCCGCCGGCGACCACCGGATACGAGAGCACTATGCGCCCTGCTGGGCGCATAGTGCTCTGTAACTCGTTGAACCTAGAGCAAGAAATCCGTTCTGATGATTTCATCAGAACGGATATTGCTCTAACAGGCTGCGGAAATTCGATTTTCGGCACCGGACGCCGCAACATTGATTCGCGGCGCCGACGCGGAGCGACAGGAAGTTTCAGGCAAAGGCCCGGACGGATTCCATTGCGACCTTTGTT
>CAILMF010000057.1 GCA_903835235.1 uncultured Rhodospirillales bacterium | reverse complement strand
TTCAACGCGGCCCGGACCGTCGTCGACTGCTTCCGCTTCCGCAACAAGATCGGCCTGGACGTGGCACTCGACGCACTGCGCGACGGCTGGACCCAGCGCAAGTTCACGCTGGACGACCTCTGGCGCCACGCCGAACGCGGCCGGGTGGCCAACGTCATGCGCCCCTACATCGAGGCCATCACGGCATGACCGCCAACCGCGCTGCATCGATCCGCGCCAGGCTCAAGCAGCACACCGACACGTCGAAGCAGGACTTCAACCTGACCCTCACCCGGTACGGCCTGGAACGCCTGCTCTACCGGCTGTCCATCTCCGAGCACGCACCGAACTTCCTGCTCAAGGGCGCGCTGCTGTTCCAACTCTGGTACGGCCAGCCGCACCGGCCGACACGCGACGCCGACCTGCTGGGCTTCGGCCCGGACGACGTGCCCACGCTGGTCGGCGTCTTCCGATCGCTCGCCAGCATCGCAGTGGACGACGGCGTTGTCTTCGATCCCTCGTCGGTCACAGGCAGCCCGATCCGCCAGGACACCGGCTACGGCGGCATGCGCATCGATCTGCGCGCCACCCTCGACGGCGCCCGCCTGTCCCTGCAGATCGACATCGGCTTCGGTGATGCCGTCACGCCCGCGGCGCAGTCCATCGACTACCCGACGCTGCTGCCCGACGTGCCCGCCCCGACGCTGCGCGCCTACCCCAAGGCCACGGTCGTCGCCGAAAAGCTGCATGCCGTGACCATGCTGGGCATGACCAACACCCGCATGAAGGACTTCTTCGACCTCGCCCTGCTGTTGCGCGACGACACGCTCGACGACGCGGAACTGCAGCGCGCCATTGAAGCGACCTTCACCCGCCGACAGACGGCCATGCCCAGCACCCTGCCCATCGGCCTGAGCGATGCCTTTGCCGACGACACCATCAAGCAGACGCAATGGCGGGCGTTCCTGAACAAGAACAAGCTGCAGCCGATGGACCTTGGCGATGTGATCGGGGTCATCCGAGCGCGTGCGACGCAGTTAGGATTTCCCAGGCCGTAGGACTGACGCTGCACTGGCCATGCGCACAACGCTGTTCGACTTCACCGACCCGAGTGCGGCAAACGCGTGGCAAGCCATCGACGACCGCGTGATGGGCGGCATCTCCCGCAGCAAACTGCGCCACGACCCTGCAGGCCACGCCGTGTTCGAGGGAACCGTCTCGCTGGAGCGCAACGGCGGCTTCGCCTCGGTGCGGTCCAGCCCTGGCGAACGGGGCCTGGCTGCCGCCGGGACCTGCCTGATCGAACTGCGCGGTGACAACAAGCAGTTCAAGCTCAGCCTGCTGACCGGCGACGGCTTCGACAGCCTGAACTACCAGGCCAGCTTTGCCCCCAAGGGCACCGAATGGCAGACCTTGCAGCTGCTACTGGCCGACTTCCGCGCCAGCTTCCGCGGACGCGAGGTCCCCGACGCACCGCCACTCGACCCTGCACGCATCCGCCAGGTCGGCCTGATGATCGCGGCACGCCAGGCCGGCGCCTTCGCGCTCGACATCCGGCGGATCGGTCTGGCCTGAGCGCATGCAGAAGGGGCGCCGCCGACGCCCCCAGTGCGGCCTCAACCAGGCCCCGCTCGGCAAAGGAGCAGACATCCGCGCCTGCCACCACCAGGTGATCGAGCACCCGCACGTCGACCAGCGCCAGCGCCGACTTCAGCGTCTGCGTCAGGAACTCGTCCGCCCGGCTCGGATCGACCGAACCCGAGGGGTGGTTGTGCGCCAGGACGACAGCCGCAGCATTGACCGCCAGAGCTTCCTTGACCACCTCGCGCGGGTAGACCGAGGTCTGCGTCACCGTGCCGCGGAACATCTGCTTCAGCGCAATGATCCGGTGCTGCGCATCCAGGAACAGCACACAGAACACCTCGTGCTCCAGCGCCCCGATCTCCAGGCGCAGACAGTCCTTCACCGCCTGCGGCGACGACATCGTGGCGCCGCGCCGAACGCGATGCGACAAGGCGCGCCGCGCCTGCGACAGCACCTCCTCGGCACGCGCA
>CAILMF010000056.1 GCA_903835235.1 uncultured Rhodospirillales bacterium | reverse complement strand
GCCGGGGTGGCCGGCTGCTGCGGCTGGGCGGCGGCAGGGGCCAGGGCCAGGGCGGGCAGCAGCGCGCACAGCGCCAGCACCGGGGCAAGCTTGGTCATGGTGGCTATCCTCAGGCGGTGGGCTGCCAGGCGGCGCCCCAGTGGTCGGCATAGACCACCTGGTCCAGCGGCGCACGCCGCACCGGGCCGAATTTCCCGCGCGGCCAGCCGATCGGCAGAATGGCGAAGGAATGCGCCTCCTCCGGCAGGCCCATCGCCGCCTCGGCCTCCTTCTCGAACAGCAGGTACAGCGTGGTCAGCGTGGCGCCCAGGCCCAGCGCGCGGCAGGCCAGCAGCATGTTCTGCACCGCCGGGTAGATGCTGGCGCCCGACGTCCGGCTGACATTGCCGCCGACCGAACAGGGCACGATCCAGACCGGCGCCTCATGGATATGGTCGGCCAGGTGCTCGGCAGCGGCCAGCAGGCGGTCGAATTGGTCCTGGGTCTGGCCGGGCGCCGGGCCGCCGCTGCGGTAGCGCGGCGCCACGCCCTCATGCCAGCCGCGGCGGTACCAATGGGCCACGGCGTCCTTGATGCCCTGGTCGCGGATGACCAGGAAGCGCCAGCCCTGCATGTTGCCGCCGCTGGGGGCGCAGGTGCCGGCTTCCAGCACCTGGGCCAGCACCGAATCAGGCACCGGGTCCGGCTTCAGCCGGCGCATGCTGCGGGTGGTGCGCATGGTCTCGAACAGGTCGGCGGTCGGCTGGTCCATGCGCGTTTCCCGGGGGTGTTTGGTGCCCGGTGAGGGGATCGAACCCCCGACCTTCGGTTTACAAAACCGCTGCACTACCGCTGTGCTAACCGGGCTTGGGACTAGCGATAGCCTGCCCGCGCGGCGCGTTCAACGGGGCTGCCCGGTTCAGCCGGCGGCCAGGCTGCGCCGCAGCCGGGCGATGGCGCCGGGCAGGCCGCGCACCTGCAACACCCGGCCCGCCTCGTTGTAGTCCTCGGACAGCACCCGGGTGCTTTCATACACCTCGCCGATCAGCCCCTGCTTGGCATAGGGCAGCACCAGCACATCCTCGACCATCGAGGCTTCGAAGAAGCCGATGATCGTCTCCCGCAGCGCCGCCACATCCTCGGGCGCATGGGCCGAGAGCAGGATGGCGTCCGGGTGTTTTTCCACCAGCGCGGCGCGGCCGGCTGCGTCCACCCGGTCCAGCTTGTTCAGCACCAGCCGAGAGGGCACGGCATCCGCCCCGATCTCCCGCAGCACGCTGCGGCTGACCTCCAGCTGCGCCTCATAGGTCGGGTCCGAGGCATCCACCACGAACAGCAGCAGCGACGCCTCCAGCGCCTCCGCCAATGTCGAGCGGAAGGAGGCCACCAGGTCGTGCGGCAATTGCTTGATGAAGCCGACGGTGTCGGAGACCAGCACCCGCGGCCGCGTCTCCGGCTGCAGGATGCGCACGGTGGTATCCAGCGTGGCGAAGAGCTTGTCCTCCACCAGCACCTGGCTGCCGGTCAGCGCCCGCATCAGGCTGGATTTGCCGGCATTGGTGTAGCCGACCAGCGCCACGCGCAGCTGGTCCCGCCGGCCAGTGCGGCGATTGTCGCTGTCGCGCTGCACCGCCTCCAGCTGGTCCTTCAGCTCGGCCAGGCGGTCGCGGATTTTGCGGCGGTCCAGGTCCAGGTGGCTTTCGCCGGCGCCGACGCCCTGCTGCCGGCCGCCGCCGCCGGAGGATTCGCGCAGCCGCGGCGCCACGTATTTCAGCCGCGCCATTTCCACCTGAAGCTTGGCTTCCCGGGTATTGGCGTGGCGATGGAAGATTTCGACGATCACGCCGGTGCGGTCCAGCACCTCGGCGCCGGTGGCGCGCTCCAGGTTGCGGATCTGGCTGGGCGAGAGTTCGTGGTCGACGATGACGAATTCCGGCTTGCGGGCCGGCTCGGCTTCCGGCGTGGCCTTGGTTGCCGGGGCGCCGGCACCCTCGAACCGCGCCCGCGCCTTGGATTTCGGCGTGGGCGCCATGCTGCCGATCTCGCCGCTGCCGCCGGTCAGCGCCGCCAGCTCGGCCAGCTTGCCGCTGCCCAGCAGGGCGCCGGCGCCGGTGCCCTCGCGCTTCTGCGAGACCTGGCCGACCACCTCATAGCCCAGCGTCTTCACCAGGCGGCCGAGTTCTTCCAGGCTGGCGGCATGGGCGATGTCGTCCACCTCCGGCATCTGGATGCCCACGAGGACGGCGAGGGGAACGGGTGGCTTGGTTTCCATGCACAGCACCTAGCATGGATCAGGCGGGGACCGTGCCCCGCCCTGCCGTTGCCGCTGTTGGCCCCCGATGGGCTACAGCACTATCCGCTCACGCTGAATCAGCGTGAGCGGATAGTGCTGTAGCTTCAACAGGTTGCAGAGCAAGAAATCCGTTCTGATGATTCCATCAGAACGGATATTGCTTTTTTGGCCGGGGCCGGGGCCGGGGCCGGGGCCGGCGCGGGCCAACCCCGCCGCCGGCGGCCGATCACGCATGGCCGATGGGGCCGAAGGCGTCGGCATTGGTGGCGCGGACCACGGCGGCGAACAGCCGCAGCGCGTCCGGCCCGCCGCGGTCGTTCAGCGTGCCATGCTCCATTTCCAGCGCCAGCAATTCGGCATGCTCGGCCAGCGTCTCGGCGGCGCGGCGCAGCGCTTCCCGCGACAGCGCCAACTGCACGTCGTCGTGCAGCGTGTTCCAGTTGGAGGTGTTCCACTCGGCGGTTGGCATGGGCTTTCCCATCCCCAGCGCCGTTCTGGCGAAATCGCACGATCCGCCCACTGGGGCGGCAGCGGGACCATGCACCGGCAGCGGTTAAGCGTCGGTATAGGTGAACATCACGGCGCGTAATTCACCGGCAGGGCGGTGGTGTACTTGATCCGCTCCATCGAGAAGGAGGAGGTCACGTCGCGCAGGTCCGCCATCGCGATCAGCCGCTTGTACACCGCGTCATAGGCGGCGATGTCCGGTACCACCACGCGCAGCAGGTAGTCCACGCTGCCGCTCATGCGGTGCAGTTCCACCACCTCCGGCAGGGCGGAGACGGCGCGGGTGAAGTTCTCCGCCCATTCCATGCTGTGGCGCCCCGCCCGGATCGAGACGAAGACCGTGACGCCCACGCGCATCGCCTCGGCGTCCAGCAGCGCCACCCGGGCACGGATGATGCCGGCCGCCTCCAGCCGTTGGATGCGCCGCCAGCAGGGCGAGGCGGAGATGCCGACGCGGCTGGCGACCTCGGCCAACGGCAGCGTGGCGTCCTGTTGCAGGCAGGCCAGGATTTTGCGGTCGATGTCGTCCATCAGGCAAATCATGCCGCGAAAGGGCTGTTTGGGGGAAGCAAATTGCCCCAGTGCCGGCCAGCCTGATAACTACGCAACCATTTGCCCTGAAGACCCCGCTAACCTTGGCCTTCCTGGCAAGCAAGGCGGTGCAGCGATGGCGCGCGTTTCCTTCTCCGAACACCCGGCCTCGGTCGGCGAGACCTATCTGGAGCACATGGCGGTGGCCGGCAGCTTCGGCTGGGCCATGCTGCGCGGCAGCCTCGCCTGCTTCGTGCATGCGCTGCTGCCCTTCCTGTTCCTGAAGACCGGGTCGGGCATCATCAACGAGCTGCATACCCGCATGGTGACGCACCGCCGCACCAAGCCGCTGCCCGAGGGTGTCGCCGCCGCCGAATAGGCGCGGCGGCCGGGATCACCGGGACAGGCCCGGTGATGACGGGGTGTTGGGGGCTGGCGCCAGATCGTCGCCGGTGGAAGCACCGGCGGCGGCATGGATCAGCCGCGCCGACGACGGCAAGGCTCTGATCGTCGCCGGTGGGATCACCGGGTCGCATGATGGCAGGCGGCGCTCAGGCGCTGCCGTGAGCGGCCGCCCGCCCCTACACGAATTCCAGCGTCGCGCTGCCCAGGCTGTCGAAGCGCGCTTCCACCGTGGTCGGGCCATCCAGCCAGAAGGGCGGCGTCACGCTGCCCAGCCAGACCAGCATGCCCGCCTTCAGCCCGCCGAACACCTCGGCGGCGCCGGAGCCGGCCAGCCAGGCCAACGCGTTCAGCGGGTGGCCCAGCAGGTCGCGGCCATGGCCATGCCCGGCCAGCTTGCCGCCCAGGAACATTTCGCCATGCGTGGCGCCCAGATCCACCGCGCGCCAATCCGCCACGGGCGCACCCGTGACGCCGGCGGCGTGGAACACCTGGTCGGCGATCAGCGTCGGCGTGCCCAGCAGCTTCAGGTCGTCATAGCGCTTCTCGACGATCTCGATGGCCGGGAAGACCTCGGCCACCGCCTCGGCCGCCTGCTCGGCGGTATAGGTGCCAAACGGCAGGTCGCGGCCCAGCCGCAGGCCGATTTCGCATTCCACGCCGGGGTTGTGGAAGTCGGCATAGCGCAGCTTCACCCCGTTGGGCCGCAGGCTGGCGGCGGGCACGAAGCCGGCGGCCGGGCCTGACAGCCCCAGGTAGTCCTGCATCTGCTTGGTGGTGGCGCCGATCTTGAAGCCCAGCGGCGCGGTGGCGCCCAGCGCCTGCGCCACCTTGAACTGCAAGGCGTAGCCGGCGGCGGCATCGGCCGGCGCGGCGGCACCCATGGGCGCCAAAATGCGGCGGTCCCGGCGGGCAGCCAGGATCGTCTCGACGGCGTTGGACATTTTTTCTAGCTCTCCCTCACCAGTTCATACAGCGCCACCGCGGCGGCGGCCGAAACGTTCAGGCTTTCCATGCGGGATGCAATGGGCAGCCTGGCCAGTTCGTCGCAATGCTCGCGGGTCAGCCGTCGCATGCCCTCGCCCTCGGCGCCCAGCACCAGGGCGCAGCGCCGGCCGGACAGTCCGCGCTGCACCTGGGCCAGCGTCACCGGCGCATCGGCGGCCAGGCCGACAACCCAGCAATGCGCCTCCTTCAGCTCATCCAGCGCGCGGGCCAGGTTCACCACCCGCACCACCGGCACCAGTTCCAGCGCGCCGGAGGCGGCACGGGCCAGGCTGCCGGTTTCCGGCGGGGCGTGGCGGTCCTGCATCACCAGGGCGGCAGCGCCGAAGGCGGCGGCGGAACGCAGGATGGCGCCGACATTGCGCGGGTCCGTCACCTGGTCCAGCACCAGCACCGGGCCTTCGGTCTGGTCCAGCACGGTGTCCAGGTCCAGCTCCGGCAGTGGCTCCACCAGCAGGGCGGCGCCCTGATGCACCGCGTCCTCCGGGAACATGCCGGCGAAGCGGGCGCGCTCCACCCGCTCGGCGGCCATGCGCCAGGGCGGCGGCAGCTGGGCGGCGATGGCGGCCTCGGCGTCCTCGGTCAGCAGCAGGCGGCGCAGGCGCCGGGCCGGATTGGCCAGGGCGGCGGTGACGGGGTGCAGGCCATAAAGCCAGGTGCCGCCATCCGCATTGCGGGGGGCGTGGCCGCCACCGCGCCGGGGCGGGCGACCCTGATGGGGGTTGCCCGAGGCAGGAGCATCGGAGCGGGGGTCGCGGGGAGGAGAACGGCGCATGCTTCACATTGCGCAGGCTGCGCATGGGTGCAAGGGCGCAGGCTGCGCATGGGTGCAAGGGCGCAGGCTGCGCATGGGTGCAAGGGCGCAGGCTGCGCATGGGTGCAAGGGCGCAGGCTGCGCATGGGTGCAAG
>CAILMF010000055.1 GCA_903835235.1 uncultured Rhodospirillales bacterium | reverse complement strand
GCTGCCACAACGCGCTGACGCAGGTCGAGGGAATAGGGTGCACCCATCGATGCTGGCCTCCTACCCAGCCAGCATCTTGAATCAGATCGCCCGCCGCGTCGGGAAGCAAATTCGATTCAGCCTGATCGCATCCCGCTCTAGCGTGTGATCGTCGCAGGCGGAATCGTCGGAGATGTGAATCACACGACAAGAAAATGAGCTAGTGCCTGCTGGTCACGCCGCCGTTCATTTCACTGCTGGCGAGCGGACGCTAACCGCCCGGGCGCCCTATCGGACGCAGGCCGATCTCTGTAACTCGTTGAAATTAGGTCAAGATATCCGCTCTTCCAATTCCATCAGAGCGGATATCGCTCTAACCGCCCGGGCGCGGCCAGGCCGGAGGGCGGCTGAACAGCCAGGGCGGCGCCTGCTGCGGCGGGCCGGCGGGCACCACGCCGCAGCTTGGGCGCAGGATGCCGCAGTCCCAGCGCAGGCCCGGCGGGCGGCCGGTCAGGCTGCCGCCCGGGTCGAAGTGGCAGCGGCAGAGCTTCTCGGCGATGCAGAGCTCAAGCCCCTCCCGCGCGGGGGTGCAGGCTGGGGGCTCCTGCGCGCCGGCGGGCGCCACCGGGGCCAAGGCGAGAGCGCAGCAAGCCCATGCCACCAGGCGGCGGGACAGGGCGGCAGAACGGGCCGGCAGGGAGGGGATGGGGCGCATCGGCGCCAGCCTGCACCGGCAGGCATGAAGGCGGGCTGAATGGCAAAGGGCCCCGGCATTGCTGCCGAGGCCCCTGGAAAGGCGCGCGATTGGCGCAACCTACTTCATCACGCCAGAGGCGTGCCTACTTCATCGTCACGGCCTGGCGGCCGCGCTGGCCGTCACGCACGTCCAGCGCAACCTTCTCGCCCTGCTGCACGTCCTGGCGGCCGGCGCGCTGCAGCACGGAGGAGTGCAGGAACACGTCCTGGCCACCATCATCCGGCGTCACGAAGCCGAAGCCACGGACCTGGTCGAACCACTTCACGGTACCATTGACGCCGTAGGTGGGGCCACCCTGGTCGAAGTCCCGGCGCGGCGGCGGACGGTCACCGAAGGAAGGGCGGGGGCCACCGAAGCCGCCACCACCGCCACCCGGCGGCGGACCACCGAAGTCGCGGCGCGGCGGACGGTCGCCGAAGCCACCACCACCGCCGCCAAAATCGCGGCGCGGCGGGCGGTCGCCGAAGCCACCGCGGTCGCCACCGAAGTCGCGGCGCGGCGGGCGGTCGCCGCCCATGCCGGCACCGGCACCACCACCCTCGCCGCGCTTCAGCGACGAGATGCGGGTCACCAGGCGCCGACCCTGCCGGTCGGTGCCGATTTCGCAAACCAGGGTGTCACCGGTATCGGGGGGTTCGATGCCGGCTTCGGTCAGGGCCGAGGCGTGGAAGAACACGTCCTGGCCATCAGGGCCGAGCACGAAGCCAAAGCCCTTGCGGGCATTGTACCACTTCACCTGGGCCGAGACCGGCCCTTCGCCGCCCTGTATGTCGTTGTCGGAAGGCACTGCTGCGGATCCACTATTCAGTTACGGACACCCCGGCAACCCGGAACGTCATACTCCAGCATGGCATCCTGCGCCGCCGATTGCGAGCATGAATTCACGTGAATCGACCGGGATCGTAAGGCCGGATATCGACCTCCAGCGGGTGGCCGCCCAGCAGCTGGCCAACCAGCCGGCCGGTGCGCGGGCCGGCCACCAGGCCGACATGGCCATGGCCGAAGGCGTGGACGATATCGTCGGTCGCCATCGACATGCCGATGACCGGCAGGCCGTCGGGCATCGAGGGGCGATGGCCCATCCAGAAGCGGATGCGCTCGGCCGGCAAATCCCGCGGCAGGGCCGGGAAGCTGCGCAGCAGGTGGTCGCGCAGAATCTCCGCCCGCCTCCAATTCGGCGCGGCGTCCAGCCCGGCGATCTCCACCTGGCCGGCCACGCGCAGGCCGCGATTGGTCATGGTGATGCTCATCTTGCCGTCGCTCGGCATCAGCGGCGTCACCGGGCCTATGTCCACGCCCTCGATCATCGCGTGGTAGCCGCGCTCGGTCTGCAGCGGCAGCTTGTCGCCGGCCGCCGCCGCCAGCGCCTTGCTGTGCGCGCCAGCGGAGATGACGGCGCGGTCGGCGGCGACCTCGCCCTGGCTGGTCAGCACCGCCTTCAGCCGCCCACCCTCGATCCTGAAGCCGGTGGCGGCGGCGCGCCGATGGACCGCGCCCTGCGCCACGGCCAGCGCCACCAGCGCGGCGACATAGGCGCCGGGGTCGCGGCAATGGCCGCCCTCCTCCACCAGAATGCCGAAGCCATAGCGCCGGTCCAGATGCGGCTCGCGCTGGCGCAGCTCGTCGGAATCCAGTTCCAGCCATTGGATGCCGGCCTTGTAGCGGACACGCCAGGCCATCGCCTCGGCCTCGAATTCGGCCCGGCTGGGGTAGATGTACATCAGCCCGCGGCGCTCGATCAGGTGGGCCACGCCGGCTTCTTCGGCCAGCTCGGCATGCAGCGCGGGCGCGCCCTGCAGCATGGCGCGCAGCGCGTAGGCGGTGCGCTGCACCTTGGCTTCCGTGCTGCCGGCGTTGAGGTAGCGCAGCAGCCAGGGCAGCACGCGGGGGAAGTAGGACCAACGGATAGCCAGCGGCCCCAGCGGGTCCGCCAGGAAGCCCGGCACCTTCTTCCACAGCCCCGGCGTGGCCGGCGGAATGACCGACATGGGCGAGAGCCAGCAGCCATTGCCGTAGCTGGCGGCCTGCTCGCCGCCGGGCTCGCCGGGGTCCAGGATGGTGACCTGGTGGCCTTCCCGCAGCAGGGCCAGGGCCGAGCAGGCGCCGACGATGCCGGCGCCGATGATGACGGTATGGGGGCGCGCCTGCGCTGCGGCTTGGGTCATCGCGCCAGGATAGAGCGGCAGCGGCCGGGCGTCAGGCCTTGTTCTGCCGGCCGGGGTCGGTGCGGGCCAGTAGCGAGACATGCGCGGAGACCACGCGCCAGCCCAGCTCCGGCAGGCGCACCATGATCTTGGTCTCACGGCCGATGAGCCCGGTATCCGTCCGCTCATATTCCAGGTGGGTACACGCAAAATCCTGGCCGAAGCTGGTGATGTGGACGCGGCGCGTGGCCCGGGGTGCGTATTTCCGCACGCTGGCGCGGAAGGCGCGGATCTGCTCGATGCCCCAGCCGATCTCGGTGACGCCGAAGCGGACGGTGCGCGGGTCCGGCCAGAAGCTGGCATCTAGCGTGGCGTTGTCGTTGCCGGCGATGGCGGCTTCATAACGGTCGAAGACGGCGCGGGCCTCGGCGATGACAGCGGGGTTGTCGAGTTCCATCGGGGCGCTCCTGGCGATTCGGTGCCAGGGTAGCGCGGGATGCGTGGTTTGGGCTTGCATGGCCACACGGTATATTGAATACTTTTCCTATCCCAAGTGCGTGAGAGCCGGAACCATGCTGGACGCCGCCATCGCCCCCTTCCCCACCGCCCAGGCGACCTTCGCCCAGGGCTTCCTGTTCGCCACCGGTATCGAGAACAGCGCGCCGACGCTGGAGGGCGGCAAGCTTCGCCGCGACCAATTGGCAGAGTGCCGGTTCTACGATCGTTGGCGCGAGGATTTCGCCCTGGTGAAGCAGATCGGCTGCGAGGTGCTGCGCTATGGCCCGCAGTTGCACGAGACGCTGCGCGGCCCCGGCCGGCACGACTGGTCCTTTGCCGACGAGACCTTCGCGGCGCTGCGGGCCCAGGGCACCACGCCGGTGGTGGACCTGTGCCATTTCGGCGTGCCGGATTGGGTGGGGGATTTCCAGAACCCGGATTTCCCGCAGCTGTTCGCCGACTATGCTGGTGCCTTCGCGCGGCGCTTTCCGTGGGTACAGCTGTATACCCCGGTGAACGAGATGTTCATCACCGCCGTCTTCAGCGCCAAGTATGGCTGGTGGAACGAGCAGCGCCACGACGACCGCAGCTATGTCACGGCCATCAAGCACATCGTGCGGGCCAATGTGCTGGCCATGCGCGCGATATTGGCGGTGCGGCCGGATGCGATCTTCATCCAATCCGAGAGCACCGAGCATTTCCACCCGGAATGCCCTGATTCTGTCGGCCATGCCGAGCACCGCAATGCCGAGCGCTTCCTGACGCTGGACCTGAACTACGGCCGCCGCGTGGACAGCAGCATGTACGAGTACCTGCTGGACAACGGCATGACGCGCGACGAGTACCACTTCTTCCTGCGCGGGCGGGAGCTGCGGCCGAACTGCGTCATGGGCAATGACTGGTACGTGACCAACGAGCACCTGATCGGCGCCGATGGCCATTCCCGCTGGGCCGGCGAGGTGTTCGGCTACGACACGGTCACGCGCGAATACCATGAACGCTACGGCCTGCCGGTGATGCACACCGAGACCAACATGGACGAGGGCCCGAACGGCGACGAGGCCGAGCGCTGGCTGTGGAAGCAGTGGAGCGGGCTGATGCGGCTGCGCAGCCTGGGCGTGCCGATGATCGGCTTCACCTGGTACAGCCTGACCGACCAGGTGGACTGGAACAGCGCACTGCGCGAGGTGACCGGCACGGTGAACCCGCGCGGGCTGTTCGACCTGGACCGCAAGCCGCGCGCCGTGGGCCGGGCATATGAGCGGCTGATCAAGACCTGGGGGCCGGTACTGCAGGCCGGCCAGGGCGCGCTGCGGTTGCCTCTGGCCGCCGCGTGACCGATCCTGCCCGGATTGGACGTGCTGCCCGGCCAAGCCGGCCGGTCGCACGTCAGCCGGGAGAGAACGCCGATGACCGATACCGCCGCCGCCGACCGCGTGCTGCGCCAGGCCGTGGAGAGCGGCGCCGTGCCCGGCGTGGTGGCGCTGGCCGGCAATGCCACCGGCCCGCTGTACCAGGGCGCCTTCGGCGCGCGCGGGCTGGCCGATGCCACGCCGATGTCGCTGGACACGGTCTTCGCCATCTTCTCCATGACCAAGGCCATCACCAGCGTCGCCGCGATGCAGTTGGTGGAGGCCGGCCGGCTCTCGCTGGACGCGCCGCTGGGGGAGTGGTGCCCGCATCTGGCGGCGCCGCAGGTGCTGGAAGGCTTCGACGCCGAGGGCCGGCCCCGGCTGCGGCCGGCGAAGCGGGCGGTGACGCTGCGCCACCTGCTGACCCACACGGCCGGGTTTTCCTACAACATGTGGAACCCCGATATCGGCCGCTACATGCAGGTGGCCGGGATGCCGCCGGCGCGCTCCGGCAAGCGGGCGGTGCTGGACATGCCGCTGGTCTTCGACCCCGGTGAGCGCTGGCAATACGGCATCAACACCGACTGGGTGGGCCAGGTGGTGGAAGCGGTGCGCGGCGTGCCGCTGCCGGAGGTGTTCGCCCGGCATGTGACGGGGCCGCTGGGCATGGTGGATACCGGCTTCGTCCCCGGGCCGGCGCAGCAGGCGCGACGGGCGGGCATGCATCAGCGCGGCGCGGATGGCGCGCTGAGCGCGATGGACTGGCCGGTGAACGCAACGCCGGAGTTCTTCGGCGGTGGTGGCGGGCTGTTCTCCACCGGGGTGGACTACCTGCGCTTCACCCGCATGCTGTTGCGTGGCGGCGAGTTGGACGGCGCCCGGGTGCTGCGGCCGGAGACGGTGGCGCTGATGGGCGAGAACCATATCGGCACGCTGGAGATGGAGCCGATGCCGACGGCCATTCCCAGCATGAGCAACGATTTCCACCCCTTCCCCACCGTGCCGAAGAATTGGGGCCTGGGCTTCATGCGGAACACGCAGGACCTGCCGGGCGGCCGCGCGGCGGGCAGCCTGGCCTGGGCCGGGCTGGGCAACCTGTACTTTTGGGTGGACCCGACGCGCGGCATCTCCGGCGTGCTGATGACGCAGGTGCTGCCCTTCGGCGACCGCGCGGTGCTGGACTTGCTGGCGGGCTTCGAAGCGGCGATCTACGCCGGCTGAGCCCCTATTCCGGGCGCAGCGCCATGCGCTGCACCACGCCCCGCCACTTGGCCACCTCGGCGCCGACATAGCCGGCGAAGGCCTCGGGTGTGCCGCGCTGCGGCTGGATGCCCTGGCGCAGCAGCGCGTCATGCACTTCCGGCTTGGCAATCGCCTGGTTCAGGGCGGCGTTGAGCCGGGCGATGATGGCCGGCGGCGTGCCCGCCGGGGCCAGCACGCCACCCCAGCTGACCGCCTCGCAACCCGGCACCGTCTCGCTCACCGGGGCCAGGTCGGGGGCCTCCGCCAGCCGCGGGGAGGAGAAGATCGCCACGCCCTTCACCCGCCCGGCGGCGATGTGCGGCAGCAGGGAGGGCGCGGTATCCACGCTGGCGGGGATGACGCCGGCGATCAGGTCCGCCGCCGTGGGTGCGCTGCCGCGATAGGGGATATGGGTGATCTCGGCCCCGGTCAGCGACTTCAGCAACTCCATCGCCATATGCCCAGCCGAGCCGATGCCGGCGGTGCCGTAGCTCATCCGGCCTGCCTGGGCGCGGGCATGGGCCAGCAGCTCCTGGATGTTGCGGGCGGGCACGGCGGGGTTCACGCCCAGGATCAGCGGCACCACCGAAACCGCCATGACCGCGCTGAAGTCGCGGATCGCATCATAGGGCGTGCGGCTGCCATACAGCGCGGGACCCATGCCGTTGGGGCCGGCATTCGCCATCAGCAACGTATAACCATCCGGCGCCGCGCGGGCGACCAGTTCGCCGGCGATGAAGCCATTGGCGCCCGGGCGGTTCTCCACCACCAGGGTCTGGCCCAGCAGCTCCGTCAGGTGCGGGGCCAGCAGCCGGGCGATGATGTCGCTGGCGCCGCCAGGTGGGTAGGGGATGACCATGCGGATCGGCCGGGCGGGCCATTCCGCCTGGGCGCGCGCCAGGGCAGGCAGGGCCAGGCCAAGCACAGGCAAGGCCTGGCGGCGGGTGATGCGCATGGACGTCTCCCCTTCAACACGCCAACGCCCCGGCCGGGTGGCCAGGGCGCGGGAAGTATGGGCCGGCGGGGTTGGTCCCCGCTCGGCCCGGAAGGCTGATCCGCGAGGGCGCATAGGGGCCGCAGCGGCGAATCAGCCTCTCAACTGATCTCAGCCGGCAGCGGCGACCGCGCGCTTGGCCATCACCGTCACCAGATGGGCGCGGTATTCGGCGCTGCCGTGGATGTCGCTGTTCATGTCATCGGCCGGCTGCACCACGCCGGCAACGGCGGCCGGGGACCAGCTGGCGGCCAGCGCCTTTTCCATCTCCGCCTGGCGGAACACGCAGGCGGCGGCGCCATTGATGGCCACGCGCACTTGCCCGCCGGTCTTGGCGACGAAGGCGCCGGCCATGACGTAGCGGCTGGCCGGGTTCTTCATCTTCGCGTAGCCGGCCTTTTCCGGCACCGGGAACTCCACGGCCACCAGCAGTTCCCCGGCATCCAGCGCCGTGGTGAACATGCCCTGGAAGAAGTCATCCGCGGCGATGCGGCGCTTGGAGGTCACGATGGTCGCGTTCAGCGCCAGCACGGCCGAGGGGTAGTCCGCCGCCGGGTCGTTGTTGGAAACGCTGCCGCCGATGGTGCCGCGGTTGCGCACCTGGTTGTCGCCGATGCTGCCGGCCAGCTGGGCCAGGGCGGGGATGGCTGCCTTCACTTCGGCGCTGTTGGCGACATCGGCATGGCGGGTCATGGCGCCGATGACGATCTTGTCGCCGTCGCGCTTGATGCCCTTCAGCTCGGCGATGCCCGAGAGATCGACCACGCTGGTCGGCTTGTTCAGGCGGTGCTTCAGCGCCGGCAGCAGGGTCTGGCCGCCGGAGATCGGGCGGGCATCGCTGTCGGCGGAGAGGATCTTCACCGCGTCCGCAACGCTGGTCGGCTTGTGGTATTCGAAATCATACATCTCGCGGTCCCCTCTTACTCTGCTGCCGCGCGGCGGCCGCTGTTGATGATGTGCCAAAGCTTCGCCGGTGTCGCCGGCATTTCCACATGTGTCACGCCATAGTCGCGCAGCGCGTCCACCACCGCGTTGATGACGGCGGGCGGGCTGCCGATGGCGCCGACCTCGCCGCAGCCCTTCACCCCCAGCGGGTTGTGGGTGCAAAGCGTCTCGTGCGTGGCGACCGAAAGCGTGCCGACATCGTCTGCGCGCGGCATGGTGTAGTCCATGAAGCTGCCGGACAGAAGTTGGCCATCCGCGTCGTAGCTGCAAGTCTCCAGCAGCGCCTGGCCGATGCCCTGGGCGATGCCGCCCTGGACCTGGCCTTCCACGATCATCGGGTTGATCACCCGGCCGACATCATCCACCGCGGTGAAGTTGATGACGGTGGTGTGGCCGGTGTCGGGGTCGATCTCGACCTCGCAGATGTGGCAGCCGCCGGGATAGGTGAAGTTCTTCGGGTCGTAGAAGGCGGTCTCGTCCAGCCCAGGCTCGATTTCCTCGATCGGGTAGTTGTGCGGGACATAGGCGGTCAGTGCGATCTCGCCCCAGGCCTTGGTCTTGTCGGTGCCGGCGACGCGGAAGGTGCCGCGGTCGAATTCCACGTCGTCGACGCTGGCTTCCATCAGGTGGGCGGCGATGCGGCGGGCCTTGAGCACGATCTTGTCCATGGCCTTGACCATGGCGCTGCCGCCGACCGCCAGGCTGCGGCTGCCATAGGTGCCCATGCCGAAGGGCACGCGGTCGGTATCGCCATGGACGATATCCACCTGGGACAGCGGGATGCCGAAGCGGTCCGTCACCAGCTGGGCCAGGGTGGTCTCGTGGCCCTGGCCGTGGCTGTGCGTGCCGGTGAGCACCGAAACGCTGCCGGTGGGGTGGACGCGGATGGCACCGACCTCATAGAGGCCCGCACGGGCACCGAGCGCGCCGGCGACGGCGGAAGGCGCGATGCCGCAGGCTTCGATATAGGTGGAGATGCCGATGCCGCGCAGCTTGCCTTGGGCGGCGGCGGCCTTGCGGCGGGCCTCGAAGCCGTCCCAATCCGCGGTCTTCAGCGCCTGGGCCAGGGTGCTCTGGTAGTCGCCGCTGTCGTATTGCAGGGCAACGGGCGTCTGGTACGGGAAGGCGTCGGCCGGGATGAAGTTGCGGCGGCGGAGTTCCAGCTTGTCGATGCCGGTCTGCTTGGCGGCGATATCCACCAGGCGTTCCAGCAGGAAGGTGGCTTCCGGCCGGCCGGCGCCGCGATAGGCATCGACGGGCACCGTATTGGTGAAGACAGCCTTTACCTCGGCATAGATGGTGGGCGTGGTGTAGACGCCGGCCAGCAGCGTGGCGCTGAGATAGGTGGGCACCGAGGTCGCGAAGGTGGAGAGATAGGCGCCCATATTCGCCGTGGTGCTGACGTGCAGGCCGAGGAATTTTCCTTGTTCATCCATGGCCAGCTTAGCTTTGGTGACGTGGTCGCGCCCATGCGCGTCACTCATGAAGCTCTCGGTGCGGTCGGCGGTCCATTTGATCGGCCGGTTGATGCGCGCCGCGGCCCAGGTGACGATGGCTTCCTCGGCATAGTGGAAGATCTTGGACCCAAACCCGCCGCCGACATCCGGCGCCACCACGCGCAGCTTGTGTTCCGGGATTTGCAGCACGAAGGCGCCCATCAACAGGCGGATCACGTGCGGGTTCTGGCTGGTGGTGTAGAGGGTGTGCTGGTCGGTCGTGCGGTCGTAGTCGCCGATCGCGGCGCGCGGCTCCATGGCGTTCGGGATCAGCCGGTTGTTGACCAGCTCGAACTCGACGACATGCTTGGCCTGGGCGAAGGCCGCCTGGTTCACGGCAAGGTCGCCGATATGCCAGTCGTAGCAGACATTGCCGGGGGCGCCTTCGTGCAGCAGCGGGGCGCCGGCGGCCAGCGCGGCGGCCATGCTGGTCGCGGCGGGCAGCACCTCGTAGTCCACCGCAATCGCCTCGGCGGCGTCGCGCGCCTGGGGGCGGGTCTCGGCGATGACGACGGCGACGATGTCGCCGACATGGCGCACCTTGCCCTGGGCCAGCGGCGGATGCCCCGGCTCGTTCATCGGGCTGCCGTCCTTGTTGTGGATCAGCCAGCCGCAGGGCAGGCTGCCCACCACCATGTCCCCGCCGGTGTAGATCGCGACCACGCCGGGCATCGCCGCCGCGGCCGCGGTGTTTATGCCGCGGATGGCCGCATGCGCATGCGGGCTGCGCAGCATCACCGCATAGGTCTGGTTCGGGCGGTTGATGTCGTCCGTGTAGTTGCCGCGGCCGGACAGGAAGCGCAGGTCTTCCTTCCGCTTCGGGCTGGCACCGATGCCTTCGAACACAACAGGCGCATTCATGGCGTTAGCCTCCCTGGATTGGTCGCGCGCGGGGTCTTTGCCCCGCTTGGTGCGAGCCCCTCCCAGCCTTCAGGCCGGGAGGGGTGGTCTGCACAGGCGTGGAAGAGTCGGGTTATTCGGCGGCGTGGGCGGGGGCGAGGGTCGCGCTGCGGCCGTGCATGACCTCCTGCGCCGCGCCTATGGCCTTCACGATGTTGTGGTAGCCGGTGCAGCGGCAGAGATTGCCTTCGAGACCCTCGCGGATTTCATGCTCCGTCAGGCCGGCCGGGTGCTTCTCCACCAGGTCGATGGCGCTCATGACCATGCCCGGGGTGCAGAAGCCGCATTGCAGGGCGTGGTACTCGCGGAAGGCTTCCTGCATCGGGTGCAGGGTGCCGTCGGCCTTGGCCAGGCCTTCGATGGTGGTGACGCTGGCGCCCTGGGCCTGCAGGGCCAGGGTGGTGCAGCTCTTCACGCTGTCGCCGTTCATCTGCACCACGCAGGCGCCGCACTGGCTGGTGTCGCAGCCGACATGGGTGCCGGTCAGGCGCAGCTTCTCGCGCAGCAGCTCCACCAGCAGCGTGCGGGCCTCCACCTCAACGGTGTGGGTCTTGCCGTTCACGGTCAACGTCACCTGCGGCATGCCGCTTCTCCTCCGATTGGTTCCGGATGTACGGCCAGCTGGCCGCCTAGGGGTGGAAAGTCGCCCTACGCCTGCATTCCGTCAAGCGGCAGGGCGGGGAATGTTTCCGCCAGAGGCGCGGTCGCGCAGGCCCAGGTCGCGGCTCAGCCGCGTGGGCCCCACGTCGTCTCCGGCACGCTGCCGGCGCGGCGCATGGCCAGGGGTGCCGGGATCAGCTGCTTGCGGCCGCGCGTCACCAGCGCCAGCACGCCCAGCACCACGGTGCCCAACGGCCAGATGACCCAGAGCGAAAGCGTGGCGAAGGCGCCGAACATGCCGGCGCCCATGACCACTTCAGGATCATCGGCGCCGAGGTAGGGAGTGACGAAGGCACAGGTGCCCAGCATCAGCAGCAGGGTGATGCACTGGAATACCCAGAACAGCACCTTGAAGAAGCGACCTAGGGGTCCGCGGGCCTCGCGGACCTCCAGCATCAACGGGTCGGCCATGGCCGGTACCTTCGGGCAGTGTCAGGCCGGGAGTACCGCCTTACCTGCCTCCCCGGCCAATGGATTCTCAGAATCCGGCCGGTCATGCAGGTGGCAGGCCGCCATGTGGCCGCCGGCCAGGGCCCGCAGCGGCGGTTCCTCGGTGCGGCAGCGGTCGAAGGCGTAGGGGCAGCGGGTGTGGAAGCGGCAGCCCTTGGGCGGGTTGATCGGGCTGGGCACGTCGCCCTTCAGGATCACCCGCTGGCGGGCGGCGCCGGGTTCCGGCACCGGCACGGCGGAAAGCAGCGCCTGGGTGTAGGGGTGCTTGGGCGCGGCGAAGAGGTCGCGCTTCTTGGCGACCTCCACGATCTTGCCCAGGTACATCACCGCCACCCGGTGCGTCATGTGCTCCACAATGGCCAGGTCGTGGCTGATGAACAGCAGCGCCAGGCCGAGTTCCTTCTGCAGATCCTGCAGCAGGTTGACGATCTGCGCCTTGACCGAAACGTCGAGCGCGGAGACCGCCTCGTCGCAGATGATCAGGTCCGGGTCCGCCGCCAAGGCGCGGGCGATGCCGATGCGCTGGCGCTGGCCGCCGGAGAACTCATGCGGCCAGCGGTTGATCGCGTCCCGCGGCAGTTGGACCTTGTCCATCAGCCGGGCGAGGCGGTCGTCCAGATCCTTGCTGTTCGTCGCCAGGCCGAAATTGCGGATGGGTTCCGCCAGGATGTCCTTGACCCGCATGCGCGGGTTCAGGCTGCTGAAGGGGTCCTGGAACACCACCTGCATGCGCCGGCGCATCGGCCGCAGCGTGGCCGGCTGCATGTCGTCGATCCGCTTGCCGTCCAGCACCACCTGGCCACCGGTCAGGTCGAACAGCCGCAGGATGGCCTTGCCGACGGTGGACTTGCCGCAGCCGGATTCGCCGACGAGCGACAGGGTCTCGCCCTTCTCGATGCTGAAGGAGACGCCATCCACCGCATAGACATGCGCGGTGGTGCCGCCGAGGAAGCCGCCACGGATGGGGAAGTGCTTCTTCAGGTCGATGACTTCGAGCAGCGCAGTCATGCGGCGAGCGCCCCTTCCTTCTCGGCGTAGTGGCAGGCGGCCCAATGGGCCGGCGACTTCAGCTCCAGCGCCGGGGCTGCCTGGGAGCAGAATTCGGTCGCCTTGGGGCAGCGGCTGGCGAAGACGCAGCCGGGGATTTTCTGCTTGAGGCTCGGCACCAGGCCGGGAATCTCGGCCAGGCGCGTTTCCGTGCCGGTGAGGGACGAACCCAACTTCGGCACCGCGCCCAGCAAGCCTTGCGTGTAGGGGTGGCGCGGGTTGCCGAACAGCTCCTTCACCGGGGCTTCCTCGACCTTGCGGCCGGCGTACATCACCACCACGCGCTCCGCCACTTCCGCCACCACGCCGAGGTCATGGGTGATGAGGACGATGGCGGCGCCGACGCGGTGCTTCAGGTCGCGCATAAGGTCCAGGATCTGCGCCTGGATGGTCACGTCGAGCGCGGTGGTCGGCTCGTCCGCGATCAGCAGCTTCGGGTTGCAGGCCAGCGCCATCGCGATCATCACGCGCTGGCGCATGCCGCCGGAAAGCTGGTGCGGATATTCCCGCACCCGGCGCTTGGCCTCGGGGATGCCGACCAGGTTCAGCATCTCAATCGAGCGGTCTTCCGCCTGGCGGGCGTTGAGACCCTGGTGCAGGCGCAGCGTCTCGCCGATCTGCCGGCCCACCGTCAGCACCGGGTTCAGGCTGGTCATCGGCTCCTGGAAGATCATGCTGATCTCGTTGCCGCGGATCTTCCGCATCTCCGGCTCGGAGTAGTCCAGCAGGTTCTTGCCCTGGAAGCGGATGGCGCCGGCGATCTTGCCCGGCGGCTCCGGGATCAGCCGCAGGATCGACATGGCGGTGACGGACTTGCCGCAGCCGCTTTCGCCGACGATGGCCAGCGTTTCGCCGGCCTCGACATTGAAGGAGACGCCGTCCACCGCGCGGTTGACGCCGTCCGGCGTGCGGAAATGCGTCTGCAGGTTCTCGACTTCGAGCAGTGCCATTGCGTCAGAGCCTCTTGGCCATGCGGGGGTCCAGCGCGTCGCGCAGGCCATCGCCCAGCAGGTTCACCGCCAGCACGGTCATGCTGAGGAAAACGGCCGGGAAGAACACGATGTAGGGCTTCACCTGCCAGAGCGCGCGGCCCTCGGCCATGATGTTGCCCCAGCTGGGGATGATCGGCGGCGTGCCGGCGCCGATGAAGCTGAGAATGGCTTCGGTGATCATGGCGGAGGCGCAGATATAGGTGGCCTGCACCGTGATCGGCGCCAGCGTGTTGGGCAAAATGTGGCGCCAGATGATGGTCGGCGTGCGGGTGCCGCAGGCCACCGCCGCATCGACATAGGGTTGTTCGCGCAGGCTCAGCACCACGCCGCGCACCAGGCGGGAGACGCGGGGGATTTCCGCGATGGTGATGGCGATGATGACGTTCTGCACGCTGCCGCGGGTCAGCGCCATCAGCGCGATGGCCAGCAGGATCGGCGGGATGCTCATCATGCCGTCCATGATGCGCATGACGATGGCATCCGCCCAACGGACGAAGCCGGAGGTGAGGCCGATGGTCAGCCCGATGATGCTGGACAGGATGGCCACCGAGAAGCCGACCAGCATGGAGACCCGGGCGCCATAGAGCACGCGGGAATAGACGTCGCGGCCCAGCATGTCGGTGCCGAACCAGTACATGGCCGAAGGTTCCCGCGTGCGCCGCGCCGGCGCCAGGGAGGTGGGGTCCACCGTCCACAGGTAGGGCGCGAAGATCGCGATGCACAGCATGGTCAGCAGCAGGGCGCCGCCGAAGGCCATGATGGGGTTCTTGCGCAGGTAGCCGATGAAGCCGCGGCGCGGCTTGAACGGCGGCAGCACGTCCGGCAGCGGGGCCGCGATGGCCGGCACGTGGACGGTGCTGGGAAGGGAGGAGGCGCTCAATACCGGATCCTCGGGTCGAACAGGGTGTAGAGCAGGTCGATCAACAGGTTCACCAGCACGTAGACGAAGCTGAACAGCAGCACGACGCCCTGGATGACCGGGTAGTCCCGGCGCAGGATGGCATCCACCGTCAGCCGGCCCAGGCCAGGAATGGCGAAGACGCTTTCGGTCACCACGGCGCCGCCGATCAGCAGCGCCATGCCGATGCCGATGACCGTGACGATGGGCACCGCGGCATTCTTCAGCGCGTGCAGGAACAGGATGCTGCGCTGGCCGACGCCCTTGGCGCGGGCGGTGCGGATGTAGTCCTGCTGCAGCACCTCAAGCATGGTCGCGCGGGTGATGCGGGCGATCAGCGCGATGTAGACGCCGCCCAGCGCGATGGCCGGCAGCACCAGGTTCTCCAGCCAGGGGAAGAAACCTTCCTTGAAGGCGGTGTAGCCCTGCACCGGCAGCCAATCCAGCTCCAGCGCGAAGATATAGGCCAGCACGTAGCCGACCACGAAGACCGGCACCGAGAAGCCGAGCACGGCGAAGCCCATGACGCAGCGATCGATCCAGGTGCCGTGCTTCCAGGCGGCGACAACGCCCATGGGCACCGCGATGGAGACCGCCAGGATCAGCGTCAGCACCATCAGCGACAGCGTCGGCTCGACGCGCTGCTTGATCATGGTGGTGACCGGCAGGTTGGTGAAGATGGAGACGCCCATGTCGCCGTTCAGGATGTTCCACACCCATTCGCCGAAGCGCACCAGATAGGGGCGGTCCAGCCCCAGGCTCTGGCGGATGCGCTCGACATCGGCGGGGGTGGCCTGGTCGCCGGCGATGACCGCCGCCGGGTCGCCCGGGGCGATGTAGAGCAGGCTGAACACGAACAGCGCCACCACCGCCATGACGGGGATGGTCGCGAGGATGCGCCGGATGATGTATGCGAACATTTATGCTGCCTTCGGCGGGGCCGGCCGGTGGGCGGCCACGGGGCTTGCGCCCCGCGGCCGGCCGGCGATGCGGAGGGAAACCGACGTCACGTCTTGGAGACGCCCCAGAAGAACGGCAGCGGTCCCTTGACCACGCCGGAGACGTTGCTGCGCCAGGCCTGGTACTGCAGGAAGAAGCCGGTCGGCGCGTAGGTCACGTTCTCCATGCCGGCGCGGTTCAGGTTGCGGATCGCGGCCTTCTCGGCGTCAAGGTTCGGGGCCTCGAACCATTCGGTAACCGCGGTTTCCACCGCGGGAATGTTGGGCCAACCGAACCAGGCGGCGTCCCCATTGGCGCGGCAGGCGATGTAGACGGCGGGGTTGATGCAGTCCGCGCCGGCGTGCCAGCTGTGGAACATGGACCAGCCACCCTGGCCGACCGGGTTCTTCATGGCGCGGCGCTGGCCGGTGGTGCCCCAGTCGGTGGCCACATAGTCCACGTTGAAGCCGATGCGCTTCAGCAGGTCGGCGGTGACATCGCCCTGCGCCTTGGTGATGGGCTGGTCCTGCGCCACCACGCAGGTGACGGGCGTGCCGGCATAGCCGCTTTCGGCCAGCAGGCGCTTGGCCAGGTCCATGTTGCGCGGCCCCTTCAGCAGGTCGCCGCCTTCTTCCGTGTACAGCGGCGTGCCCGGCGTGAAGAAGCCCGGGCAGTGCTTCCACAGCGCGTTGTCGTCGCCCACCAGGGCGCGCATGTAGTCTTCCTGGCTCAGCGCCGCCAGCACCGCCTGGCGCGCCTTCACGCTGTTGAACGGCGTGGTCAGGTGGTTCATCCGGAAGGTGCCGATATTGCCGAGCGGGTCGGCGATATCCACGCGCACGTTGCGGTTGCGGCGCAGCTGCGGCACCAGGTCGGTGATGGGGTTTTCCCACCAGTCCACTTCACCGTTCTGCAGCGCGGCGGAAGCCGTGGCCGGGTCCGGCATCACGATCCACTCGATGCGGTCGACCATGATGTGCTTGCCGCCGGACAGCCAGCTGTTCGGCTCCTGCCGCGGCTTGTAGTCGGCGAACTTGGCGAAGACAGCCTTGGCGCCGGGGACCCATTCATCCTTCACGAAGCGCATCGGGCCGGAGCCGATATACTCGTCGATCTGCTTGAACGGGTCGGTCTTGGCGATGCGTTCCGGCATGATGAAGGCCATGGGCGTGGAGTTCTTGCCCAGCGCCATCAGCATCTTCGGGTAGGGGCGCTTCAGCACCCAGCGGACGGTCAGGTCGTCCACCGCCACCAGCTCCTGCTGGATGGCCTTGATCATCTGGCCCATCGAGTCGCGGGCAGACCAGCGGGTCAGGCTGGCGACCACGTCCTTGGCGTTCACGGTGCTGCCGTCATGGAACTTCAGGCCGGCGCGCAGTTTGATGGTCCAGGTCAGGCCATCGGCCGAAACGCTGGCGCCTTCGGCCATCTGCGGCTTCGGCACCAGGTGCTCGTCAAAGCCGAACAGCGTGTCCCACACCAGGGCGGCGGCGTTGCGCACCACGTACTGGGTGCCCCAGATCGGGTCGAAATTGGCCAGGTTGGCCTGCGGCACGAACTTCAGCGTGCGGGCGGCGGCGCCCTGCGAATACGCCGGAGCCGAAAGGCCGAAATGCCCAGCCAGGCCGAGACCGGCGCCAGCCTTGATGAGTGTCCTGCGATCCATGTGGTCCCTCGTCTCCAATTCCTGGCGTTCGCCCGGTTTCGTGTCAGCCTGCCGCATTCATGGGCAGGATGCCAGCGTCCAGACGCCTCCGCCCTTGTTCCCACCGCTGACTTGCACATGGTGTGCCAGCGGCGCCTCAGGCCTTGCGCAGGTTCCAGAACAGCGCCGGCCCGCCCTTGACCAGCCCCGAAAGGCTGCGGCGCCAGGCCTGCGGCGGCCGGCCCTGGCCCAGCGGCACGAAGGGCGCCTCCTGCCAGGTCAGGCGTTGCAGCCGTTCGGCGATGCCGCGTTCCTCGGCCAGGGTGGTGGCGTTGAACCAATCCTCGCGCAGCGCCTCCCGCGCCGGGGAGGTGCTCCAGCCGGCCCAGCCTTCCAGCCCATTGCCGCGCAGCGGTTGGTGGCTGCCGGGCACGCTGGTGTCCAGCCCCTCCCAGGTGGTGCAGAAGGCGCTCCAGCCGCCCTGGTCCGGCAGGTTGCGGTTGGCGCGGCGCTGGATGGCGGTGCCCCAGTCGGTGGCCTGGAGTTCCACGTTGAAGCCGATTCGCCGCATCAGGTCGGCGGCGACCTCCGACAGCGCGTTGATGTTGGCCAGGTCGGTCGGCGTCATCATCGCCACTTTCTGGCCAGCGTAGCCGCTCTCGCGCAGTGCCTTCTGCGCGGCTTCTATGCTGCGCGGGCTGGTGAGAACCTCCAACCCTGCGTCATTGGCCAGGGGCGTGCCTGGGGTGAAGGCGCCGGCGGGGATGCGCCACAGCGCGGGGTCCTCGCCATAGGCGGCCTGCATGAAGGCGCGCTGGTCCACCGCCGGCAGCAGGGCACGGCGGACCGCCGGGTTGTCGAACGGCGCCTGCAAATGGTTGAAGCGCAGCACGCCCAGGTTGCCCGCGGTGTTGATGACGTCGATCTCAATCTCGCGGTTGCGGCGCAGGCGCGGCAGCAGGTCCGGCAGCGGGGTTTCCCACCAATCCGCCTCGTTGTTCAGCAATGCGCCGGCGGCGGTCGCCGGGTCGGGCATCACCCGCCATTCCACCCGGTCGAAGTTCACGGGTTTGCCGCCGGCGAGGAAGTCGCTGGGCTCCTGGCGCGGGATGTAGTCGGCGAAGCGCTCATACACCGCCAGGCTGCCAGGCACCCATTGCGCCGGGCGGAAGATGAAGGGGCCGGAGCCGGTATAGTCCTCGATCTGCTTGAACGGGTCGGTGCGCGCGACACGTTCGGGCATGATGGCGCAGATATTGGCGCTGGGTTTGCCCAGCGCCCAGGCCAGGCCGGGCCAGGGGCGCTTGAGGCGGAGGGTGAAGGTGGTGTCCGATTCGGCGCGGGCTTCTTCCAGCAGCGCGTTCAGCCGCAGGCCCAGCACGTCCCGCTTGGACCAGCGCAGGATGCTGGCGATGCAATCCGCGCTGCGCACCGGCGCGCCGTCGTGGAATTTCAGCCCCGGGCGCAGGCTGATGCGCCAGGTCAGGCCATCGGCGGAGACCTCATGCCCCTGCGCCATCTGGTGCCGGGGCTGGAAATCGGCGCCCAGGCCGAAGAGCTGGTCGTAGATCATCAGGCCGTGGTTGCGGGCGATGACGGTGGTGGACCAGACCGGGTCGATATTGGCCAGGTTGCCCTGGGGGATGAAGCGCAGGGTGCGCTGGGCGGTCTGCGCACGGGCGAGCGACGGCGCCGCCAGGGCGGCGAGCAGCAGGGGGCGACGGGTGATCATGACTTGCCGATATTCCAGAAGGCGGTGACGGGGCTCTTGAACACCCCGGTGACGTTGCGGCGCCAGACGCTGGGCTGCCAGTAGTAGCCCAAGGGTACATAGGCCATCAGCTGCATCGCCTGGCGGTTCAGGTCATCGGCGATGCGCTTGCCCTCGGTGGGGTTTGCGGCCTCGGTCCAGGCATTGCGCAGGCGCTCCACCTCGGGGTCGTCTGGCCAGCCGAACCAGGCATTGGCGCCATTGGCGCGCAGGAACAGGTGGGTCACCGGCTGGGTCAGCGACTGGCCGGAGGAGGTGGTGTGGATGATGCTCCAGCCGCCCTTCTCCACCGGCTCCTTGCTGGCGCGGCGCTGGATCAGGCTGCCCCAGTCGGTGGCGACCAATTCCAGATTCATGCCCAGGCGGCGCAGCACATCGGCGGTAACGAGCGACAGCGCGTTGATCTGCGGGTAGTCGCTGGGCGCTACCAGCACCACCCTCTCGCCCTTGTAGCCGGCGGCGGCCAGGGCGGCCTTGGCGCGCTCGATGTTGTGGGTCTTCAGCACCTCGCTGCCCACTTCGCTGGCCAGCGGCGTGTCACAGGTAAAAACGCCCTCGCAGACGCCCCAGCCCGCGGGGTCCTCGCCGGCCACGGCGCGCAGGTAGTCACGCTGGTCCACCGCCATGGCCACGGCACGGCGGATCGCCGGGTTGTCGAAGGGCGGGTGCAGCGTGTTGAAGCGACAGATGCCGTAGGTGCCGTCCAGCAGGCGCTGTTCCACCACCAGCTGGCGGTTGCGCCGCATCAGCGGCAACAGGTCGTGCAGCGGATATTCCCAATAGTCCTGCTCACCCGTGGTCATGGCGTTGGCCGCCGTGGCGGGGTCCGAGATGACGGTCCACTCGACTCGCTCGATCCGCGGCACGCGGCCGCCGGCCAGGCCATCGACCGGTTCGCTGCGCGGGACATAGCCGTCGAACTTCGCCCAGGAGGCCGCCTGGCCGGGGTTCCACTCATTCGTCAGGAAGCGGAACGGGCCGGAGCCGACGGCTTCCCGGATCTGCTGGAACGCATCCGTCGCCGCAATGCGCGCGGGCATGATGAAGCAGGGGAACTGCGTCTGCCCCAGCGCCTGCAACAGCAGCGGCACGCGCTGCTTCAGGCGGAAGCGGAAGCGCCGGTCGTCCAGCACGCTGAGGTCATCGACCCGCGGCCAGAGCACCTGGGTGAAGGGGTCGCGGCGGCGCCAGCGCTGGATCGAGGCGACGCAGTCGGTCGCGGTCACCGCCTGGCCGTCATGGAACCTCAGCCCCTGGCGCAGGGTGAAGGTCAGGCTGCGGCCGTCATCCTCCTCAAGCCAGCCTTCCGCCATCTGTGGCCGGATGACGCCGCCGGCGTCCTGCGCGCAGAGCTGGTCGTACACCATGAAGCCGTGGTTGCGGGTGACGACGGCGGTGGTCCAGACCGGGTCCAGGCTGGTCAGGTTGGCCTGCGGCACCACGCGCAGCGCGCGGGCGCCAGCGGTCTGGGCGAAGGCCGGCGCGGCGAGCAGCGGGGAGGCGAGGACGGCGCGACGGCTGATCATGTGCGCTTGATTCCCCAGAAGATGGCGAAGCCCTTCACCCGGTCCACCAGGCTGCGCTTATGCGCCGTCAGGCTGCGATAGCCACCCAGGGGGATATACGGCAGTTCCTGCATAGCCACGCGCTGGATATCCCGCGCGATGGCCTGCTGCTGCGAAAGCTCCGGCACGTCGAAGAACTGCATGCGCAGCGCCTCCAGCGCGGGGATGCTGGGCCAGCCGGGTGTTGCGGCCTGGCCGTCCGACCGCAGGCTGTTGTGGGTGCCGGGGTTGACGAAATCCATGCCCGAATTGGCGAAGCAGGAGACGCTCCAGCCGCCCTGCGCCACCGGCCCGCGGTTGTTGCGCCGCTGCACCAGCGCGCCCCAGTCCGACAGCGCGATATCCAGGTTGACGTCCAGCTTGCGGAAGAAGTCGATCGCGACCTGCGCCATGGCTGACGTGCTGATGATATCCGTGGTGCCGAGCAGGCGGATCGGCTCGCCATTGTAGCCGGCGTCGCGCAGCGCGCGCTTCGACGCCTCGATGCTGCGCGGCCCCTTCAGCGGGCCCAGCGCCTCGTCATTCGCCAGCGGCGTGCCCGGCGTGAAGAAGCCGACCCCGGTCTCGAACCGCGCCGGCGTGGGGCCGACGATGGCGGTGACGAAATCCTCCTGGTTCACCGCATGCAGCAAGGCGCGGCGAATGGCCGGGTTGTCGAAGGGCGGCTGCAGGTGGTTCATTCGCATCGAACACGGGAAGACCAGCGTGTCCATCACGTCCACCACCAGCTGGCGCTGGCGTTCCAGCAGGGTGGAGACCTCCGGCGGCATCTGCTCGAACCAGTCGATCTCGCCGGACATCAGCGCCGCCGAGGCGGTCGCGGCATCCGGGATGGTGTGCCATTCCACGCGGTCGAAATGCACCACCTTCGGCCCCGCGGTCAGGCCCGTGGCATTGTCCGGCGTCGGCGAATAGCCGGGATAGCGTTCCCAGGCCGCAAAGCTGCCGCTGCGGTGTTCCCCGTGCATGAACTTGAAAGGCCCGCTGCCGACGGCTTCCCGCACCGGCTGGAACGGGTCGGTATTCGCCAGGCGTTCCGACATGATGAAGCAGACCGGCGATGACGGCAGGCCCAGCGCGCCGATCAGCTGCGGGAAGCGACGCTTCAGGCGGAAGACGATGCGGCGGTCGTCGGCGGCGCTGATCTCCTCCAGGTAGCCCAGCAGCACCTGGCCGGTGGGACTGCGCCGCGCCCAGCGCTTTATGCTGGCGACCGCGTCCTGAGCGCGCACCGCCTCGCCATCATGGAACTTGAGGCCGGCGCGCAGCGTGACCGTGACGCGGCGGCCGTCGTCTTCCTCGGTGTGGCCCTCGGCCATCTGCGGGCGGATGCGGTACTGCGCATCGGTGCCGTACAGCGTGTCCCACACCATGTAGCCGTGGTTGCGGGCGACATTGCTGATGGTCCAGATCGGGTCCAGCGTCGTCAGGTCGGTCTGCGGCACGAACTTCATGACGCGGGCGGGCTGCGCCGCGGCGGGCAGCGCCAGCGCGGCGCCGGCTGCGAAGATTGAACGCCTGGCGATCATGTGCGGCGTATACCCCAGAAGATCGCCAGGCCGCGGACGCGGTCGGCCAGGTCTCGCCTGATGGCGGTTTGGCTGCGATAGGCGCCGGCGGGGATGAAGGGCAGGTCCCGCATCGCTTCCACCTGAATGTCCCGCGCAATGGCCTGGCGCGCCGCCAGCGTCGGCGCCTCGAACCAGGCGTCGCGCAGCTGCTCTATCTTCGGCATGTCCGGCCAGCCCGGCCAGGCGCCGGCGCCATTGGCGCGCAGCGTCGGGTTGGTGGCGGGCGTCAGGAAATCCATGCTGCTGAAGGCGTACATCGAGACACTCCAGCCGCCCTTCTCCACCGGTTCCTTGTTCAGCCGGCGCTGCACCACCGTGCCCCAGTCGGTCAGCGCCACGTCCAGGTTCACGCCCAAGCGGCGGAACAGGTCGATGGCCACCTGCGTGAGCGCGGAGGGGATCAGGATGTCGGTCGGCCCCAGCAGGCGGATCGGCTGGTTGGTGTAGCCGGCCGCCTTCAGCGCGGCCTTTGCGGCGTCGATGCTGCGCGGCCCCTTCAGCGGGTCGAGTGCCACGTCGCTGGCCATCGGCCCGCCGGGGGTGAAGAAGCCGACATCGGTCTCGTACAGCCGCTTCTCGGTGCCGACCGAGGCGATCATGAAGTCTTCCTGGCTGATCGCCGGCAGCAGCGCGCGGCGGATGGCCGCGTCGTTGAAGGGCGGTTGCAGGAAGTTGAAGCGCATCAGCGCCATCATCGGCCGCGGGTCCATGTCCTCGATGGCCAGGCCGCGATTGCGGGCGAGGAGCTGCTGGATCTCCGGCGGCGGCTGCTCGTACCAGTCAATCTCGCCGGCCTGCATCGCCGCGGCGGCGGTGGCGGCATCCGGGATCGTCTTCCACTCCACCCGCTCGAAATGCGCCAGCTTCGGCCCGGCGGTCAGGCCGGAGGCGCCGGCCGGCGCGGGGATGTAGTCCGCGTTGCGGCTGAAGGCGGCGCCATTGCCGGCGATGAAGTCGCCGGGGATGAAGCGATACGGCCCGCTGCCGACAACCTCTCGCAACTGGGTAAAAGCGTCGGTCCGCGCCAGGCGTTCCGGCATGATGAAGCAGGGCGGCGCGACGGGGTTGCCCAGCGCCTCATACAGCAGCGGGAAGGCGTGCTTCAGCCGGAATTGCAGGCGTTTGTCGTCCAGCGTGACGATCTCGTCCAGCAGCGGCGAAAGCTTCTGCCCCATGGCGTGGCGCTTCAGCCAGCGCTGCACGCTGGCCACCGCGTCGCGCGCCAGCACGCGCTCGCCGTCATGGAATTTCAGCCCGTCGCGCAGCGTGATGGTCACACGGCGGCCGTCGTCTTCCTCCTGGTGCCCGGCCGCCATCTGCGGCTGCGCGCGGAACTCGGCGTCTGACCCGTAGAGCTGGTCGAACACCATGTAGCCCATGTTCCGGGTCACGTTGGACGTGGTCCAGATCGGGTCCAGGCTGGAGAGGTCAGCCTGGGGGACGAAGCGCAGCAGGCTGGGGCGCTGCGCCATGGCGGGGGCAGCCAGCAGGCCGGCGCCGCTGGCCAGCAGGGTACGGCGGTGCAGGTTCATGCGCGCTTCATGTTCCAGAACAGCGCGAAGCCCGGCACGCGGCCGGTCAGGTTGCGGCGGAAGGCCGTCATCGACTTGTAGGAACCAACGGGGATGTAGGGCAGTTCGTCCATCAGCACGGTCTGGAAGTCCCGCGCCAGGGCCTGCTGGCGGGCGGGGTCGGCGGCGTCGAACCAGGCGTCGCGCAACTCCTCCAGCCGCGGCACGGTGGGCCAGCCGAACCAGGCGCCAGGGCCGTTGCCGCGCAGCGGGAAGTTGGTCGCGGGGTCGGCGAACTCGAAGCTGGCGAAGGCGGTCAGCAGCACGCTCCAGCCGCCCTTGTCCAACGGCTCCTTGCTGGCGCGGCGCTGGATCACGCTGCCCCAATCGGTCAGCACGAAGTCCAGGTTGACGCCGAGTTCGCGGAACATGCCGCCGCATACCTGGGTCATCGCCGCCGGCGCCAGGATGTCGGTCGGGCCGATCAGGCGGATCAGCTGGTTGGTGTAGCCGGCCTCCTGCATCAGCTGCTTGGCGCGGGCGATGCTGCGCGGGCCGTTCAGCGGGGCCATGCCGGCATCATTGGCGAAGGGCGTGCCGGGCGTGAACAGGCCCAGCTGGGTGAACAGCGCCGGGTCGGGCCCGACGATGGACGTCATGTAGTCTTCCTGGTTGATCGCCGGCAGCAGGGCCTGGCGCATCTTCTTGTCGTTGAATGGCGGGTGCAGGTGATTGAAGCGCAGGATCGCCGGATTGTTCAGGCTGTCGATCGGCTCCACCATGATGGTGCGGCCACGGCGCAACAGCACCTGCAGCTCCGGCGGCGGCTGCTCGTACCAGTCGATCTCGCCGGATTGCAGCGCGGCGGAGGCGGTGGCGGCATCCGGAATGATGTGCCACTCGACGCGGTCGAAGTTCGCGTGCTTCGGCCCGGCCGTCAGGCTGGGGGTGCCGTGGGTGGTGGGGACGTAGCCGGCGAAGCGCTCATACACCGCCAGGCTGCCGCTGTTGTATTCATCGGGCTTGAAGCGGAACGGGCCGCTGCCGACCGTCTCCCGGATCTGCTGGAACGGGTCGGTGCGGGCAATCCGCTCCGGCATGATGAAGCTGCTGGGGTTGGACGGGTTGGCCAGCACCGCCAGCAGCAGCGGGAAGCTTCGCTTCAGGTGAAAGCGCACCTGGGTGTCGCTGGCGGCCTCCAGCCGGTCCAGCACCGTCATCAGCTTCTGGCCGAGGGGATTGCGGCGCATCCAGCGCTCCAGGCTGGCCACCACGTCGCGCGCCAGCACCGGCTCGCCGTCATGGAAGCGCAGGCCGGGGCGCAGCGTGATGGTCCAGGTCAGGTGGTCGTCCGAGACCGTGTGCCCGGCGGCCATCTGCGGCTGCGGCTTGAAGCTGGCATCCATGCCGTACAGGGTGTCGTACACCATGTAGGCGTGGTTGCGGGTGACGTTGGCCGTGGTCCAGATCGGGTCCAGGCTGGTCAGGTTGGCTTGGGGTACGAATTTCAGCACGCGGGCGGGCTGGGCCACGGCAAAGCGTGGCAAGGCAGCAGCCGCACCAGCGGCGAACAGGTCACGACGACGCATCAGCTTGTCTCCCCGGCAGGGTGTTGCCGGGGAGTGAACCGCGAAACTCCGCCCCGCCGCAACAGGCAAAGCCGGGCCGCGGGGTGCCGCCAGCCCTGCCCTGCCCGCGCCTTGGGCGTCAGCCGCGCTTGACGTTCCAGAACATCGGCACCGAGGGGCTGAGCACGCCGCTGATGTTCCGCCGGTAGGCGGTGCTGCCGAAGGCCTGGCCCAGCGGCAGGGTCGGCGCCTCCTCGAAGGCGATTTCCTGCTGGCGGCGCGATGCCGCCTGCTGGGTGGCCAGGTCCGGCGCGTCGAACCAGGCGGTGCGCTGGGCTTCCAGTTCAGGGCTGTTGGCCCAGCCGAACCAGCCGGTGGCGCCATTGCCGCGCACCGTCTGATTGACAGCGGGGTTGATCACGTCGAAGGCCGACCAGTAGGTGAAGAAGATGCTCCAGCCGCCCTTGTCCGCCGGCTCCCGGCTGGCGCGGCGCTGCACCACGGTGCCCCAGTCGCTGGAGACGTAGTCCACGTTCAGGCCGATGCGCTTGAACAGGTCCGCCGCCACCAGGCAGAGCGCGTTGATGATGGGGAAGTCGGTGGCGCCCAGCAACACCACCGGCTCGTTCTTGTAGCCGCTGGCGATGATCTCGCGCTTGACCTTCTCCAGGTCGCGCGGGCTGGTCAGCGCGCCCAGCCCGGCATCGCTGGCGAAGGGCGTATTGGGCGGGAAGAAGCCGACCTTGTCCGCCCAGGCGCCGCGCTCGGTGCCCCAGGCCGCGGTCATGAACTCGCTCTGTTCCAGCGCGCCGATGATCGCTTTCCGCAGCCTGGCGTTGTTGAACGGCGCGTGCATGTGGTTGAAGCGGCCGAAGCCGAGCAGCCCCAGCGTGTCGCGCTCGATGCCGATGTTGCGGTCGCGCCTGAGCGGCGGCAGCAGGTCGTTCGGCGGGTTTTCCCACCAGTCGACCTCGCCGGCCTGCAAGGCGGCGGAGGCGGTGGCGCCATCCGGCGTGATGCGCCACTCGACGCGGTCGAAGTTGGCGATCTTCGGCCCCGAGATCATCGCCGGCGCGCCACCCTGGCGCGGCACGTAGTCGGCGAAGCGCTCATAGATGAAGCGGCTGCCGCGCACCGTCTCGTTGCTGTTGAAGCGGTAGGGGCCGCTGCCGACATATTCGCTGATCTGCTGGAAGGCGTCGGTCTTCGCTATCCGCTCCGGCATCATGAAGGGCGCCGGGGAGCCGACCTTGCCCAGCGCGTCCGGCAGCAGCGGGAAGGCCTTCTTCAGCCGGAAGACGATGGTCTTGTCGTCCGGCGCGGTCAGTTCATCCGTGCGCGCCGCCAATTCCTGGCCGATGGGGTCGCGCTTCTGCCAACGCTGGATCGAGGCGACGCAGTCCCGCGCCAGCACCGGGGTGCCGTCATGCCACTTCAGCCCGTCGCGCAGCTTCAGCTCCCAGCGCAGGCCATCGGCGGAGGTGGTGTGGCCCTCCACCATCTGCGGCTGCGCCTTGAACTGGTTGTCCACGCTGTACAGCATGTCCCACACCAGCAGGCCGTGGTTGCGGGTGACGTAGGCGGTGGTGAAGATCGGGTCGAGCACGCCGATGTCGGATTGCGGGATGAAGCGCATGACCCGCGAATTGGCCGGCTGGGCGATGGCGAAGCGCGGCAGGCCGCCGGCGGCGCCCAGCGCGGCAGCGCCCTGCATCAGGTTGCGTCGAAGCATGCTCGTCTCCCGGGGTTTGGCACCTGGTGGTGCCCGGCGCGGGAGTGAAGCGCAACCGGGGTGGTTGCCGCAAGCGCGACGCACCAGCCCCGGCCCACGGCCAGCCGATTCACGCCGCCGGGTGCTCGGCGCCGCATGCGCGGCGCCTGCGCCCTTTGGCGATAAAGCCTGGCCAACCGATTCACGCCGCCGGGTGCTCGGCGCCGCATGCGCGGCGCCTGCGCCCTTTGGCGATCGGTTGGTGATCAGCCCTTCCGCACGTTCCAGAACAGCGGCATGCCGTTCAGCACCCCGCTGATGTTGGTGCGGTAGGCCCAGGGCTGGAAATAGGCGCCGACCGGCATGTACGGCACCTCCTGGAAGGCCTCCAGCTGGATCTCCCGGGCGATGCGCTGCTGTTCCGCCAGGTTGGGCGCGTCGAACCAGGCGGCGCGCAGCTCCTCCACCTTCGGCATGGTCGGCCAGCCCGGCCAGGCCGCCTGGCCATTGCCGCGCAGGCCCAGGTGCCCGGCCGGCGAGAAGAAGTCCAGGCCGGTGAAGAACGTCAAAAAGATGTTCCAGCCGCCCTGGTCCGGCGGGTTCTTGTTGGCGCGGCGGGTGACGATGCTGCCCCAGTCGGTGGAGACGTAGTCCACGTTCATGCCGGCCTTCTGCAGCATGTCCAGGCAGACCTGCGCCAGCGCGTTCAGGGTGGGGAAGTCGGTGGCGCCCATCAGCACCACCTTCTCGCCCCTGTAGCCGGCGGCGGCCAGGTCGCGCTTGACCTTGTCGTAGTCGCGCGGCCCCACCAGCGGCTCCACCCCGGCGTCCGAGGCAAACGGCGTACCCGGCGGGAAGAAGCCGACCTTGTCCTTCCACATCGCGGGGTCGGTGCCGATGACCGCGGTCATGAAGTCCGACTGCGAGCAGGCGCCCAGCAGTGCGCGGCGGATGGCCGGGTTGTTGAACGGCGGGTGCAGGTGGTTGAAGCGGCACAGGCCCAGCAGGCCGGTGGGGTCGTACAGCTCGGTCTTGACGTTGCGGTTGCGGCGCAGCAGCGGCAGCAGGTCGGCGGTCGGTTGTTCCCACCAATCCACCTCGCCATTGGCCAGGGCGCTGGCGGCGGTGGAGGCATCCGGGATGACGCGCCACTCGATGCGGTCGAAATGCGCCACCTTGGGGCCGGCGGTCCACTCGATCGGCGCCGCGGCGCGCGGCACGTAGTCGCGGTTGCGCTCATACACCACCAGGCTGCCGGGCACGCGCTCATCCGCCTTGTAGCGATAGGGGCCGCTGCCCATGATGTCCTTGAACGGGACGTTCGGGTCCTGGTTGGCAATCGGCTCCGGCATGATGAAGCAGACCGGGCTGCCCGGCTTGGCCAGCGCGTCGAACAGCAGCGCAAACGGCTTCTTCAGGCGGAAGGTGAAGTGGCGGTCGTCATCGGCCTTCAGCTCATCCGTTGCCAGCGCCAGGGCCTGGCCCATGGCGTCCCGCGCCCACCAGCGCTTGATGCTGGCCACCGCATCGGCCGCCCGCACCGGGGAACCATCGTGGAACTTCAACCCCTCGCGCAGCGTGATGGTGATGCGCTTGCCACCATCCTCGATCACGTGGCCTTCGGCCATCTGCGGCTGCGGCTTGAACTGCGCGTCCAGGCCATACAGCGTGTCGTAGATCAAAAAGGCGTGGTGGCGCGTCACGTAGGCGGTGGTGACGATGGGGTCGATGACCGCCACATCCGACTGCGGGATGAACTTCAGCAGCCGGGGCGCCTGGGCAACGGCAGGGGCGCTCATCATGGCCGGCACGGCGATGCCGGCCTTGAACAGGTCGCGTCTTTGCATGGGAAATCTCCTGGAGTGAAACCGTGGTCCGCCGCCCTGGCTGCGGGTTTTCCCGCTTGAGCGGCCATTATGCGCTGGAATCGGCCCCGGCCAGAACCCCCTTCGGCGCCCAGGCCGCCGCATTGGGGGGTGTGGCCCCAGGGCCGCACCGCGCAGCGGAGTGTCGGGGCCCTGGCGAAGCGCGCGCGAAGAATTCAACCAACGCGAGGGCCGTGCCGAAGCGGTGAGGGCTCCGCTTCGCCGGTTCCGCGCCAGGCCAGGGATTTCCTCGCCTCTGCGGTGCCGCTCGCGCTGTGGCAACCACCCGGCGCCCGCACGGCGGGAATGCCTCCGCCCCCAATTCTCCCCAGGGTTGCCGGGCGGCAAAAAGCTTGCGGGGCGGCCGAAATTTCGCTCCCGCTGGTCACTGCCGCGTGGTTTGTGCACTGCACTGTCGGCGCGTACAGGAAGCGATGGTCATGACGATGCCTCTGACAACAACCTCTCTTGCCGAATGGCTGCAACGCCGCCTTGGCGCGGCGCGGCTGCGGCTGTTGGCCGAGATGTTCCGCTTCGGCGTGGTCGGCGGCGTCGGCTTCCTGGTCGATTCCGCGGTGTTGCTGGGCATGCTGGCCTTGGGCTTCGGCCCCTATGGCGGGCGGGTGGTGTCCTATGTGGTGGCGGCCAGCACGACCTTTGCGCTGAACCGCGCCTGGACCTTCCGCCACCAGCCGAAAAGCGCAACGCCGCTCAGGCAATGGGCGCTGTTCCTGTTGCTCAACCTGATCGGCTTTGCCTGCAACTACGGCGCCTATGCTGCCTTGATAGCCTCCGTACCGCTGGTGGCGCGCTACCCCGTGCTTGGGGTGGCCGCGGGTTCCCTGGCGGGAATGACCGGCAACTTCCTGCTGTCGCGGCGCTACGTCTTCGGCGCCACGGCCTCGGGTCATGGCACCGCCGCGCGGGCCAAGGCTGCCTCTCCCCCTGTCCACTGACCCAAGCGGGGTACCGATGCGCATTCTTATGCCTCCAGCCTCGCCTCGCCCCCTCCGCTCGGAGTTTGCCCGATGCACGGCGTAATCCCGCCCGAGCCTGGCCAAGGCCAGGGCAAGCTGCTGGCCGCCCTGGTGGACAATTGGCCGCGCTATGCCGATGCCGCCGCCGCCGGCCGGGGCCGCCTGCGGGGCAGCCGGGCGCAAGCCTTGCCGCGCCCCTTGCCACGCCCCCTGCTGGCCACCGCGCAATGCGCGCTGGACGGATTATCGGTCGGCGTTCCCGGGCTGCTGGCGCGGGACCTGCTGGGCCAGGGCGAGACCCCTGACGCCGGCGTGCTGCTGTTCGGGATCGCCTTGACCCTGTTGCTGCTGGCGGTGGCCGGGGGCTATCGCCATGCCGCGCTGTTCGGCGGCCGGCGCCCCCTGCTGGCGGCAAGCGGCGCCCTGGCCGGCAGCCTGCTGGGCCTGGCCCTGGCGGCGCAGCTGGTCGGCGCGCCGGCGGCGCTGCCGGCGGCCACGGCCGGGCTCTGGCTCGGCTTCGCGCTGCCGCTGCTGCTGGCCGGGCGCGTTGCCAGCGCCAGGCTGATCCGGGCGGAAGCGCCGCGCACCGCATTGCGCGCGGTGGTGGTCGGCGAAGGTCCGCAGGCCGCCCGCCTGGCCGCCTTCGCCCAGGGCCGCCAGCCCGGGCCAGTGCGCCTGCTGGGCGTGGTGGATGACCGCCGCCGCCTGCCGGACGCCACCCATGCCGACAGCGGGCTGCCGCATCTGGGCCCGATCGAGGTGCTGCAGGCGCTGATCCGCCGCGGCGAGGTGGACCAGGTGATCCTGGCCTTGCCCTGGTCGGCCGAGGCACGCGTGGCCGCCCTGGTGCGCCGGCTGTCCGAATACCCGGTGGAGGTCTGCCTGGCGCCCGACCTGTGCAGCTACCGGGCCTGCCAGCCCAGCCCCGCGGTGAAGCTGCTGCTGCGGCCGCTGGACGGTTGGCGCGGCCTGGCCAAGCGGGCCGAGGACATCCTGCTCGCGGTCGGCGCGCTGGCGGTGGCGGCGGTGCCGATGCTGCTGATCGCCCTGGCGGTGCGGCTGGACAGCCCGGGGCCGGTGCTGTTCCGCCAGCGCCGCACCGGCTTCAACAACCGCGACTTCTACGTGCTGAAGTTCCGCACCATGTACACCGACCAGACCGACCACGAGGCCCGCGTGCAGGTCTCGGAGGGCGACCCGCGGGTGACGCGGGTGGGCGCGATCCTGCGCCGGGCCAGCCTGGACGAGCTGCCGCAGCTGCTGAACGTGCTGTGGGGGGAGATGAGCTTCGTGGGTCCCCGGCCGCACGCGCCGGGCACCCGCGCCGCCGGCCGCCCCTTCGAGGAGGTGGCCGAGCGCTATGCCGCCCGGCACCGGATGAAGCCGGGCCTGACCGGCCTGGCCCAGGTGCGCGGCTGGCGCGGCCCGACCGAGACCGAGGAAAAGCTGCTGCGCCGGGTGGAGGCCGACCTGGAATACATCGAGACCTGGTCGCTGCGGCTGGACGCCCTGATCATCCTGCGAACCCTGGTGGCGGTGGCCCGCATGCGAAATGCTTACTGATGCGCTAGAACCGGTGGCCGTATCGCCGCCGAGGACGCCCATGACCACGACCGCAACGCAGCCGCGCATCGCCGTTCTGGTGCCCTGCTACAACGAGGAAGTCGCCATCTCCCGCGTGGTGGCCGCCTTCCGTGCGGCGCTGCCGCAGGCCACCGTCTACGTCTACGACAACAACAGCCGCGACAACACGGTGGCGGTGGCGCGGGCCGCCGGCGCCGTGGTGCGGACCGAGACGTTGCAGGGCAAGGGCAACGTGGTCCGCCGGATGTTCGCGGATATCGAGGCCGATCTGTACCTGCTGGTGGATGGCGACGACACCTACGACGCCGCCAGCGCGCCGGAGATGATACGCCTGGCGGTGGAGCAGCGGCTGGACATGGTGACCGGCGTGCGCAAGACGCCGGAGGAGATCGCCGCCGCGGCGTATCGGCGCGGCCACCAGTTCGGCAATGCCATGCTGACCGGCCTGGTGCGCGGCGTCTTCGGCAACCGCATCTCGGACATGCTCAGCGGCTACCGCGTCTTCTCCCGCCGCTTCGTCAAAAGCTTCCCGGCACTGGCCTCGGGCTTCGAGACCGAGACCGAGTTCACCGTGCACGCGCTGGAACTGAAGCTGCCGGTGGGCGAGGTGGTGACGCCGTACAAGGAACGCCCGGTCGGTTCCACCAGCAAGCTGCGCACCTATCACGACGGCTTCCGCATTCTGCGCATGATCATGGCGCTGGTGCAGCGGGAGCGGCCGTTGCAGTTCTTCTCCCTGGCGGGGGCGGTGCTGCTGCTGTGCTCGGTGGCGCTGTTCCTGCCGGTGCTGGTGACGTACTGGGAAACCGGCCTGGTGCCGCGGCTGCCCACGCTGGTGGCCTCGGTCGGCTTCGCCGTGCTGGGCTTTCTCAGTTTTGCCTGCGGCCTGATCCTGGATACCGTGACGCGCGGCCGGCAGGAGGCCAAGCGCGTGGCCTACCTGGCGATACCCGCGCCCGACTTCGACGGGGGCGCATGAGCGCGCGCTACCCCGCACCCGAGCTGATCGCCGGCGCCGCGTCAGCGCCGGCCGACTACGACGCCGACGTCATCATCCTGGCGATGGACCGCGCCGAGGAGACCATCGCCGCCATTGCGTCAGCCCGGGCGCAGCAGGGCCTGGCCAAGCATGTCTGGATCGCCGACCAGGGCAGCACGCCGGAGAACCTGGACCGGCTGGCCGCCGCCGTCGCCGGCGCCGAGGACGCGACGCTGGTGCGGCTGGAGCGCAACCACGGCGTGGCCGGCGGGCGCAACCGGGCCAGCGCGCTGGGCCATGCGCGGGCGATCTTCGCGCTGGACAACGACGCCGAGTTTGCCGACGCGACCACCCTGGCCCGCGCCGTGGCGGCGCTGGACGAGGCGCCGGATCTGGCCGCGGTGGGCTGCCGGATATTGGTGTACGCAACGGGCGCCGAGGATTTTTCCAGCTGGGGCTACCCGCTCTCGCTGTTTCCCAAGGCCGCCGGCAGCTTCGACGCCTGCACCTTCGTCGGCGCCGGCCACGCCATTCGGCGCGCGGCCTGGGACGCGGCGGGCGGCTATGACGACGCGCTGTTCTTCTGCTGGGAGGAGTTCGACTTCTCCCTGCGCGCCATCAACCAGGGCTGGCGCATCCGCTATCGCGGCGACATCGCGGTGCGGCACAAGGTCTCCGGCGAGCACCGCTTTTCATGGTCCGGCACGCGCTGGCACTACTTCGTGCGCAACCGGCTCTACATCGGGCTGAAATCCGGCGACGGCGTGCTGGCGCTGCTGCCGCGCTACCTGGGCTACCTGGTGCGTGGCGCGCGCAACGGCGTGCTGCGCCAGGGGCTGGCGGCCGGGCCGGCGGCGCTGCGGCTGGCGCGCGCCGCGCCGCGGCAACTGCCCACGCCGGTGGCGCGGGACTACATGGCGAAGAACGACGCGGCCTATCGCGGCAGCCTGCTGGGCCGGGTGCGGCGGGAAGTGCTGGCGGTACTGCCAGCGGCGAAATAGCCGCCGGCGGGGCGGCGGTTGCGCCCGCAGGCTTGACCAGTGCCGCGCTGCAACCTCCGCACCTCAATCGCATGTCACACTTCCGGCATAATTATACCGCGATGCGGCAACCTCTCCCGCGCACCCTCATGGCAGCAGGGCGGCATGCCCCTTTGGCATCCGTCCGTAACCGCGGAGGGCTTTTCAGTGCCTATCACCCCGACCACCGGAGCCCGTATCTCCGGCACGAAGTTCAACGATTCCGTTCACGGCACCACGCGCGACGACACAATATTAGGCGTTGGCGGCGATGACACCATAACCGGCTTTGGCGGCAACGACCTGCTGGGCGGCGGTGCCGGAAACGACTTTCTCATCGATGGTGGCTTCGGCAACGCGACGCTGATGGGCGGCGCAGGCAACGACACGCTCATGGTAAACGTGGGCGAGCTGAGGTCGGAAACGGACAACAACGACAGCCTGAGCGGCGGCGCCGGCAACGATGTACTGTTCACCGGCTACCACCAGCCCGACACTCGGTACTACTACGACAACACCAGCCAACGGGGCTACAGCACGCTCGACGGCGGCTCTGGCAATGACAGCATCTACGGCAGTTCCATGCACTGGGACCGGCTGCAGGGCGGCTCCGGCAACGATCTCCTGGTTGCCGATACCCATTCCTTTTGGGGCAACCGGGAGTTGCTGACCGGCCACAACACGCTGGATGGTGGCGCCAACAATGACACCATCTACGGCGGTTTCGGCCACAACCAGTTGCTGGGCGGCGACGGCAACGACGTGATCTACGCCCACAGCCTGGAGCGGAGCTCGAACATCATCAGCAGCGATGGCGGCCGATCCGTCTTCCTCGGTGATTTCGACGACGGCTTCAACACGCTGGACGGCGGCACCGGCAACGACACGCTGTTCGGCTACTGGGGCACCGATGTCCTCATGGGCGGCGCCGGCAACGACGTACTCCATGCCGGCGATGCCACCATCAACCTCGGTGGCGGCAACAACACGTTGGATGGTGGCAGTGGGCACGATACGCTTTTTGGCAGCACCAGTGCCAACAGCGTCAGCTTCGTGCTGCACAACGCCAGTTCTAGCAGCGACCTCATCATGGGCTGGCACGCCAACAGCAGCATCACCATCTCGGCCGCGGATTTCGGCGGCGCGTTCACGCCGGGCGAGGATCTGATGACGCACCTGGTGGTGGGCGCGAACCCAATCTACGCAATGCCGACCTTCGTCTACGGGAAAGCCGACGGCCGGCTGTATTTCGACCCGGACGGCAATGGTGCGCAGTCGAAGCACCTCATCGCCACCATCAACACCAACATGGACCCCGCCGACACAGCTGAACACCCCTGGCTCTACGCCTCGGAACTGCATGTGGTCGCATAGCCGATGATGCAGGGGCGGCGGTCCGCTTGGCTGCCGCCCCTACTGCCGCTCGATCCCCGCCTTTGCCACCACCTGGCGCCAGGTCCTCACCTGGTCCGTCACCAGCCGGGTGAACTCCGTCGGGCTGTCCGGCTTCGCGATCGCCCCCAGCGTGGCCATGCGCGCCTGCACCTCCGGCAATGCCATGGCCTTGTGCAGTTCGGCGTTCATCCGTTGCACGATCGGCGCCGGCAGGCCGGGCGGGCCGGCCATCCCGGCCCAGGACATCACCTGGAAACCCGGCACGGTGGCAGCCATCGGCGGCGCTTCCGGCAGCAGCGGCCAGACCCCGGGGCTGGTCACGCCGATGCCGCGCAGCTTGCCATCGCGGATGCCGGGGCCGGTGGTGGTGATGGTGTCCATGTACAGGTCGACACGGCCGGAAAGCACATCCGGCAGCGGCGCGGTGCCGCCGCGGTAGGGCACGTGGTTCAACTGAATGCCCGTGGTCTGCGCCAGCAGCTCGGCGGCCAGGTGCTGCGTGGTGCCGACTCCGCTGGTGGCATAGGTGATGCTGCCGGGCTTCTCCTTCGCGGCGGCGATCACCTGCGCCAGGTTCTGCCAGGGCGCATCGGCGCGCGTGGCCATGGCCAGCGGAAAGGCCACCCAGCTGCCGATGAAGCTGAAATCCGCCACGGGGTCGAAGGGCAGCCGGTTGTAGATGGCGGCGCTGGCGGTATGGCCGCCGGTCAGCATGACGAAGGTATAGCCGTCCGGCCGCGCCTTGGCGGTGGCGTCGCTGGCGAGATTCCCGCCGGCGCCGGGGCGGCCCTCCACCACCACCGGCTGGCCCAGCGCGGCGGCAAGCGGGCCGGCGGCCAGCCGCGCCAACACATCGCCATTGCCGCCGGGGCCGAAGCCCTGCAGCAGCGTGATCGGGCGGTCCGGCCATTGCTCGGCTTGCGCGCGCGCGACGGCCGGCATGGCCAGCAACCCTGACGTGAAGGCCCTGCGGCGCATCCTCGGCGTCTCCCCTTTTCGTGGGCGCAGTTTGGGCGGATTGTCGCGCCTGGACCAGAGGGAAGGACGCGACCATGGCCGATGTGAAGCCGGGCAATCTTGGCGAATATGATCTGACCGGCCGGGTGGCCGTGGTGGCCGGCGGCAGCAACGGCATCGGCGCCGCCACGGTGCGCCGGCTGGCCGCCAAGGGCGCCACCTGCGTGGTCGGCTACAACGAGGGCGCCGAACGCGCCCAGGCGCTGGTCGCCAGCCTGCCGGGCAAGGGGCATATCGCGCTGCGCATCCCGATGACCGACACGGCGGCGATCAGGGCGGCGGCGGCGGAGGTGACGGCCAAGCTCGGCCGCTGCGACGTGCTGGTGAACAGCGCCGCGGTCACGCGCGCCGTGCCGCACAGCAACCTGGAAGCGCTGGACGACGCGCTGATCGACCTGGTGCTGAGCACCAATGTGCGCGGCCCCTTCGCGACCATCCGCGCCTTTGCGCCGCTGCTGAAGGCCAGCGGCGACGCCATCATCATCAACATCAGCTCGCTCGCCGCCATTTCCGGCAGCGGCAGCAGCATCATCTACGGTGCGTCCAAGGCCGCGATGGACACCATGGGCATGTCGCTGGCGCGCGTGCTGGGGCATGACGGGGTGCGCGTGATCAGTATCTCGCCTTCCGCCGTCGCGACGGACTTCGTGCCCGGCCGCGGGCGCGAGGTGGTGGAGAAACAGGCCGCTTCCTCCGCACTGCATACGGTGACGGAAGCGGACGATGTCGCGGTGACGATCATGGGCGCCATCACCCATATGCGGCTGACCACCGGCACCGTCATTCTGGTGGATGGCGGCAAGCACCTGTAGCGCGCCGGCGCCGCCACCATGCGCCAGGCGCTTGAGCAGTTCATGATCAGCCTGCTGGTGGACGCCACCAAGGGTGGCAGCTCCGGCATGGTGGTGGATGGCCTGCTCTACGCGCTGGCCGGGCTGGGACTGCTTGGCTTTGCGGGGTGGCTGCGCTGGGGCAGCGGCCATCGGCCGGAGGCCGGGCTGGGCGGCACGCTAACGCTGGCCAGCGTTGCGCTCATCGGCACATTGGTGCTGCTGGCGGGGCTGTGGCTGCTGCTGCGCGCGGCTGGCGTGGGGCTGGGGTAGCGCGCAGGAAAAAGCCGCCGGGGCCAGGTGGCCGGGCGGCTTGCCCCATGCGGTGCCGCGTCAGCGCCCGGTGCGTTCCAGCGTGACGATGCCGATGGCCGGCTTGCCGGAGGCAGCGGCGATCCGCGCGTCCTGGGCTTCGATCTCGGTGCGGGCGGGTTCGTCGCCATCCAGGCCGCCGAGCAACTCGGTCGGTACCTTGCGGTTCGAACGGCGCGTGCCGTCCTCATACATCACATCGAACAGCACGAACTTGCCGTCGTCCTTGCGCTTCGCCATGTCAGGCACTCCTCGGGTTTGCCGCTGTGCCTTGAGCGACGGTCAGGTCAGTCCTGGTCGGCCGCGTTCTCAGGGGAGACGGGGCGACCGGCAGCCATGTCGGCCTCGCGCGCGGCTTTGCGTTCAGCCACGGCGGCTTCCTTCGCGCGCTGCTTCTCTTCCTGCTTGGCTTGCTTGGACCGGTTAACGTCGGCCCGGTTCAGGCCGTAATTGGGCTTGCGCGCCATGGCTCGCTTTTCATTGCAAGGGTTTCAGCGGAAGCCGGGGTGGGGACAGCCGAAGCTGTCCCCGGTCTCGTCTCAGGCGGACTTCAGGTTGGTCGCGCTGGACTTGCCGTTCTTGCCGCGCATCAGCTCGAAGCTGATCTTCTGGCCTTCCTTCAGGCTGCCGAGGCCCGAACGCTCAACGTCCGAGATGTGAACGAACACGTCGGCAGTGCCATCTTCCGGCTGAATGAAACCGAAGCCCTTGGTCGGGTTGAACCACTTAACGGTGCCAATGGACATGTAGAGTATCCCTTTGAACAGGGGGTTGCCACCACGCGAGATGCCTGGTGGGCCAAACCGATCGGACAGGGACGGACACCGGGTTCGGGGCTGCGCTCGCGATCCGGGGGACCACCAGGAGCTCGAAGGGAGGGGAAAGCCGAACCAAACGAGTTGACTCGCCCCATATGGACCCTCGGAGACGCACTTGCAACTGGAAGCGCCGTGACGTGGCGGCGATTGAACAATGCTGCGGGGCAACGCGCTTTCGCGCATCATTGGTTAAGCAAATACGGAACAGCGCATGCAACTTGAACAACCCTCCGCCTTCTTCCTGCGCGGCACGCCGTTGCCACCCGGCCAGCCGCGCACGCTGGTTGTGCTGGGGGCGGCGCGCGGCGGAACCAGCATGGTCGCGGCCATGCTGCAGGCGCTGGGGGTTCCCATGGGCGAGCAGCTGGGCGCAACCGTCCAGGATGCCGCGCTGGGCAGGCTGGCCGAGCGCCACCTGGCCGGCGGCGCGCCGCTGGACCTGGCCGCCGTGGACCGCCTGGTGGCCCAGCGCAACGCCCGCCACCCGGTATGGGGCTGGAAATACCCAAGCCACATCCTGGAGCCGATCTATCGGCGGATGCGGGCGCCGCACCTGGTGGCGGTGTACCGCGACCCCGTGGCAGCCGGACAGCGCGAGGCGGTCTCGCAGGGGCTCAATCCCGAAGCCAGCATGGCCCGCGCGCAGGCCGACCTTCAGCGCCTGACCAGCTGGTTGCGGACCGTGCCCTGGCCTTGCCTGTATCTCTCCTACGAACGGGCCATGCAGGACCGCGCCGAGGTGGCGCAGGCGCTGGCGGGGTTTGCCGGCCTGGCCCCGGCCAATGCGGCGCTGGCCGACGCCCTGGCCAGCGCCCGGGCCCGATCCCCGGAATATCTGGCAAGCACCCGGGCGCGCCGCGTGGAAGGGGCGCTGGACCAGGTGGGCGCGCAGGTGGCCGGCTGGCTGCGGCGCCCCCATGCGCCAGGGCAGCCGGTGCGGTTCAGCCTGGAGCTGGACGGCCAGGCGGTGGCCAGCGGCGTCGCCGACGGCTTCCGCGAAGACCTGGTAAACGCCTTCGGAACCGATGGCCGGCACGCCTTCAGCCTGGCGGTGCCGGCCGCCTGGCGTGACGGCCGCAGCCACCGGGTGGTCCTGCGGGTCGAAGGCGAGGCGGATGTCCACATCGCCAACAATGGGCGCGACTGGGTGCTGGACTGATTCTCAACGGCCAAGTTGCTTGGGGCGATTTCCGTTCCGATGGCAGCGGCAGAGCGGATTTCCTGCCCTGCGACCCATTCAACCTGCCGCACGACATCCGCCCACACCGATGCAGCGTGGGCGGATGGTGCTGTGCCCGTTGGTTTCAGCGGTGCCGCCCCCCTCAATCACGGGGTGCGGTTGGGGGGCCGCCTGCGCGGTCCCGGCACCAGGCGATGCCTCGTGCCGGCGGCATGACGCGACGAGCGCGTCAGGCCTTCGCCAGCCCGGCTTCCTTCATCGAGTTGCCGAGCGAGATATCCGCCGCCGCGAGGTGGCGGGCGAAGCCGGCGGCATTCTCATAGACAGCGCCGAAGCCGCGGGCCAGCAGGAAGTCCTGGTAGTCCTTGCTCTTGAACACCTTGTCCAGCGCGGCTTCCATGGCCTGCGCCACCGGCGCCGGCAGGCCGGGCGGGCCGGCGATGCCGCGCCAGGCGCCGTTGTTGTAGTCCAGCCCCATCGCCTCCTTCAGCGTCGGGATCGTCGGGAAGGCGCTGACCCGCGCCGGCGCCATCACCGCCAGGGCGCGGGCGCGGTTGGCGTCCAGCATGGCCCGCGCCTCCGGGATCGAGCAGGTGGTGAAGTCCAGCCCGCCCGCCGCCAGGTCCTGCATGGCCGGCGCCGCGCCGTTGCTGGGCACCCAGCGCACATGGTCGGCCTTCAGCCCCATGGCGTTCAGCCAACCGGCCAGCGCCAGGTGCCAGATGCCGCCCTGCCCGGTGCCGCTGGCCTTCAACTGGCCGGGACGGCTGGCCTTGATCGCCTCGGCCAGCGCCTTCACGTCGCGGTGGGGCGAGTTGACGTTCACCGTCACGCCCGGCGCGTCGTTGTTCATCAGGCCCAGCGGCGTGTAGTTGCGATAGGTGATTTCTGTGAGTCCCTGCCAGTGCAGCATGCAGATCTCGGCGGTGATCATGCCCAGCGTGTAGCCGTCCGGCGCCGCCTGGCTGATCGCGGCATGCCCGACCACACCGGAGCCACCGGTGCGGTTGACCACGTTGAAGGGCTGGCCGAGCTCCTTCTCCAGCAGGATCGCGATCATGCGCAGCACGGCATCCGTGCCGCCGCCGGCGGCCCAGGGGCAGAGCATCTGTACCGGGCGCGAGGGCCAGCGCGGCTGCGCCATGGCGGGGGCTGCGAGCGTGGCGGCGGTGGCGCCGAGCAGGGTGCGGCGGGAAAGGTCGGTCATTGGTGATCCTCCGGAGTGTTCTCGTTATGCTGGAAGCTAACGGAGACGGAGCGCCGCGCACAAGCGGCGAGACAGGGCATGGCGATGGTCCGCCTGTTGCAGCCAGAGGATGCCGCGGCCTGGCGAGACCTGCGGCTGCACGGCCTGGCGCACAATCCGCAGGCCTTCGGCGCCAGCCTGGCCGAGGAACAGGACCTGCCGCTGGACTGGTTCGCGGAGCGGCTTGGCAGCACGCCGGTCTTTGGCGCCGCGGATGCCACGGGGGTGATGACCGGCACGGTCGGTCTGGGCTTCATGCGCGGCGAGAAGGTCCGCCACAAGGGCTTCCTCTGGGGCATGTATGTGCGGCCCGAAGCGCGCGGCGCCGGGCTGGGCCGCGCCCTGCTGCAGGCCGCGATCGCGCACGCCACCGGGCGCGTGGAGCAGTTGCGGCTGGACGTGGTGGCCGACAACGCCGCGGCGCTGGCGCTGTACCGCCGCGCCGGCTTCAGCGCATATGGCACGGAGCCGCGGGCGCTGAAGCTGGGCGAAGACTACCTGGATGAAGTGCTGATGGCGCTCAGGCTGCCGCCCGCCCCCGCTGCACCCGGTTGAACAGCCAGACCCCCGCCGGCCACAGCAGCGCGCCCAGGGTCAGCGAAGCCAGCACGGTCGAGACCGGACGCTCGACGAAGGGCAGCGGGTTGCCGTCGCTCTTGATCAGGCTGGTGATGAAGTTCTGCTCCACCATGCTGCCCATGACGATGCCCAGCACCAGCGCCGCCACCGGGTAGCCGTTGCGCTCCATGACGTAGCCGACGCAGCCGAAGAACCCCACCGCCAGCACGCTGAACAGGTTGGCGCCGGTGGCGAAGGCGCCGACCGCGCAGAGCAGGATGATGACGGGCATCACGCTGGACCGCGGCGCGCGCAGGATCTTGCTGGCCATGCGGATCATCAGGATGCCCAGCGGGATCATGATGATGTTGGCCAGCACGAAGATGATGTAGAGCGCATACATGCTGCTGGCGCGTTCGGTGAACAGCGTCGGCCCGGGGTTCAGCCCCTTCATGTACAGCACGCCGATGGCAATCGCCGTGATGGTATCCCCGGGAATGCCGAACAGCAGCGCCGGCACCCAGCCACTGGCCAGCGAGGCATTGTTGGAGGCCCCGGCCTCGACCAGGCCTTCCACATGGCCGGTGCCGAATTTCTCCGGCTCCTTCGACCACTTCTTGCTCATGGCGTAGCTGACCCAGGCGGCCATGTCGGCGCCGGCACCCGGCAGCACGCCGATGATGATGCCGACGATGTTCCCCCGCCACATCGGCCATTGGTACTTTTTCGTCAGGCCCCACTGGCCCTTCAGGATGCTGCCGAATTTGCGGTCCGGCAGCTTGGGCGGCTCAGGCGTCACCATGGCGCGCATCACTTCGGACACCGCGAAGACGCCGACCAGGGCGGGGATCGGCTCGATGCCGCCCAGCAGGTCGGTGATGCCGAAGACGAAGCGCGGCGTGCCCGCCGGGTTCTCCATGCCGATGCAGGCGAAGAGCAGCCCCAGCAGCATGCTGGCGATGGCCTTTATGGGTGAGGACCGCGCCACCAGCGTGGCGCACATCAGCCCGAGGAAGGCGAGCCAGAAATATTCATAGGTGGAGAAGGACAGCGCCATTTCCGCCAGCATCGGCGCCATGACGACGAGCGAGATGGTGCCGACGATGCCGCCGATGGCGCTGAACCACAGCCCCGCGCCCAGCGCCAATTCCGCCTGGCCCTTGCGCGTCATCGCATAGGCTTCATCCGTATAGGCGGCTGACGCGGGCGTGCCGGGAATGCGCAGCAGGCAGCCGGGGATATCGCCCGAGAAGATCGCCATCGCCGAGGCCGTGATGATGGTGGCGATGGCCGCGATGGGGCTGAGGTAGAAGGTGACGGGCACCAGCAGCGCCGTGGCCATGGTCGCGGAAAGCCCGGGCAGGCTGCCCACCACCAGCCCGTACACCGCGCTGGCCATGATCGCGATCAGCACATCCCAGGCCGCCACCAGATAGACGGCTTCGATCATGTCATGCATGTCAGGGGCTACCAGAAGGCCGGCAGGATGCCATCCGCCAGCGGCACCCGCAGCAGCTTGGCAAACACGGCATGGACGAAGATCGGCGCGCCGATGGCCAGCGGCACCGCCAGCTTCGGCTTCGCCCCCAGCGCAAAGGCGGCCGTGGCGACGATGACGGCGGCGGTCAGCATGAAGCCAAGCCGGTCCACCGCCAGGGCGTAGAACAGCAGCAACCCCGGCGGTACCAGCGCGCGCAGTCCATAGACGGCGGAATGGCGCTCACCGCCCTCCTCCTCCGGCACCTCGAAGCTGTGGCCGATGCCGAAGGCGATCATGACGCCGCAGATGATCAGGCCGCCGCCGATGAGCATGGGAAAGGCGGCGGGGCCGACATCCTGCCCCGGCACCGCCGGCAGCCGGGACCCGCCCCAGGCCGCAGCCAGGCCCAGCCCGGCCAGGAACAGACCGCTTATCCGGTCGGACAACTGCATGGACGGCTTCCCTTTATTGCCGGCGAACCTACAGGGCGGCGGCGGCGGTTGGGAATAGCCGATCCGTCGCCGCCGCCGCCGCCAGGCCGCACCGCAGCGCGCGAATCCCACTTGCCGGGCAACACTGGGGCCGGATGTGAACCCGCCGCTTTAATGCAATGAAAACAAAAGGCTTGCGAATTTGCCGCCTATTTGGTCAATGTCCAAAAAAGCGCCTTCCCCAGTCCATGGCGCTATATTCATGAGCGGAACCCGCACCGCATGAGCCTTGTCATCCCGCCCGGGGCAGTCGACTGCCACGTCCACATCGTCGGGCCGTTGTCGCGCTTCCCGCAGGAGCCGACGCGCCACTACACCGCCGCCGAGGCGCCGCTGGAGGCGCTGCGCGCCGCGGCCGGCGAGGTGCGTCGCTTCGTCGTGATCCAGCCGAGCTTCTACGGCACCGACAACGAGGCGACGCTGCAGGCCTGCGACACGCTGAACGGCAAGAGCCGCGCCGTTGCCGTGGTGGACCCGGCCCGCGTGGACGACGCCTTCGCTGGCCAGCTGAAGGCGCGCGGCGTGGCCGGCCTGCGGATCAACCTGAACAGCAAGCTGAAGGGCGACCATCGGCAGATCCAGGGCGTGCTGGCACAGCATGCCGCGCTGGCGCAGCGCATGGGCTGGCACTTGCAGCTGGTGCTGCCCTTCACCGCGCTGCTCGGCGCCGCCCGCATGATCGAGCCGCTACCGGTGCCGGTCGTCATCGACCATTTCGGCCTGCCGCTGGGCAAGACCGCCGACAGCGGGGAAGCCCATGCGCTGCGCGACCTGGTGGCCATGCAACACGTCTGGGTGAAGCTCTCGGCGCCCTATCGGCTGGGCCTGGGCGAGCACAACACCACCACCCCGCGCGACTGGACGGCACTGCTGCTGGAAGCCGCGCCGGACCGCTGCCTGTGGGGCAGCGACTGGCCGCATGTGCCGCCGGCCAGCCAGCAGACCGGGCCGGAGAGCACGCCGCCGAACCGCCCGCTCAGCTATGCCGACCTGCTGGGCGACTTCATTGCTGCGGTAGGGAACGCAGATTTGGTTCGCCGCGTTCTGGTGGAGAACCCCCAGCGGTTGTATGGCTTCTCCCCTGTCTGAACACGGGGAGTGGGGCGCATGCCAAAGATTGCCGCCGACAAGCTGGAGAACATCTGCCGTGGCCTGCTGGTGGGCGCCGGCGTGCCGACCAGCGAAGCCGCCACCGTCGCGCGCCATTGCGTGAACGCCAACCTGGTGGGCCATGACAGTCACGGCGCCATCCAGATCCCGCAATACATCGACCGCATCAAGGCCGGCCACATCGTGCCGGGCGCCCCGTTCGAGGTGGTGCGCGAAAGCAGCACCACCACCGTGGTGGATGGCCATTGGGGCTTCGGCTACGTCATCAACGAACAGGCGATGGCGCTGACCATCAAGAAGGCCGAGACGCAGAACATCGCGGCCTGCACCGTATTCCGCCAGGGCCATGTCGGCCGCCTGGCCAGCTACCCGCTGATGGCGGCCAAGGCCGGCATGATCGGCATGGCCTGGGCCGACAGCGGCCGTTCCCCCAAGGCGGTGGCGCCCTTCGGCGGGCGCGAGGCGCGCCTTGGCACCAACCCCTGGGCCATTGCCGTGCCGTCCGACCTGGAAGGCCCGCTGTTCATCGACATGGCAACCAGCAGCGTCGCCGTCGGCAAGATCAAGCTGGCCCAGGCGCGCGGCCAGAAGATCCCGAAGGGTTGGGTGGTGACCAAGGATGGCGAGCTGACCGACGACCCCAATGGCTACAACAATGGCGGCGCGCTGCTGCCGCTGGGCGGCACCGAGGGCTACAAGGGCTATGGCCTGGCCGTGATCGGCGAGATCCTGTGCGGGCTGATGACCGGCCTGGGCTTCGGCGTGGAACCCAGCGGCCGGCACAATGACGGCACCTTCATGCTGGCGATAAAAGTGGAAGCCTTCCGCCCGCTGCTGGCCTTTCGGGGAGAAGTGAAGGACCTGGCCGAATACCTGAAGGCGACGCCGCCGAGCGAGGGCAGCGCCGGCGTGCTCTACCCCGGCGAGATCGAGCACCGCACCGAGCTGGATCGCCGCGCCAACGGCATCGAGATCGAGGCCGCGACCTGGAAGAAGCTGGGCGACATGGCCCAGGGCTACGGCATCGCCGCGGAGCTGGGGCTGGCGTAGTCGCGCGGGCGCGCCGACCTTCCCGTCCCGTCATGCCCGGGCTCGACCCGGGCACCCACGCGAAGCAGAGGAGATGGCCGGGACTGCGCCCGGCCATGACGCGTGGGACGGCCCCTGCCCACCCTCGCTACCTGGCCGCTACGTCAGGCAGAAATCCTTCAGCACCTCCGGCCGGAAGCTCAGCCCGTGGCCGGGCGCTTCCGGCGCGGTGATCATGCCGCCCGCGATCTTCGGCAGGCCCAGCATCACGTCGTCCAGCAGGCCCATCTGCTCGGCCCAGATGCCGTTGGGGATGCTGGCCAGCAGGTGCACGTTCAGCTCCGGGAACAGGTGGGGCGCGATGGTCATGCCCCAGGTATCCGCCACCGCCGCCAGTTTTCGTAGCTCGGTGAAGCCGCCGCGCATCGGGTCCGGTTGCAGGATCGGCAGGCAGGGGTTTTCCAGCACCGGCTTCAGGTCGGCTCTCCCAAAATGGGTCTCGCCGCCGACGGTGCGCGTGGTCAGCGCGGCGGCAACCCGGGCATAGCCGGCGAAATCATCGGCGGTGACCGGTTCCTCGATCCAGTAGGGGTCGTAGTCCTGGAAGGCGCGGCCGGCGATGATCGCCTGGTCGGCGCTCCAGCCCATGTTGATGTCGATCATGATCTCGACATCCGGGCCCACCGCGTCCCGCACCATCGCCAGGTTCCGCACATCCTGCCGCCAGTCGCCGATATGCGCGGCCTGCATCTTGATGGCCTTGTAGCCCTGCGCGACGTAGTGCTGGGCCTTGGCGGCCATGCCCTCCCCCAGCGCGCCGCGGAAGCAGCCGCTGCCGTAGATGGGAATTTCACTGCGAAAACTGCCCCACAGCCGGTGCAGCGGCAGCCCGGCCTTCTTGCCCACCGCGTCCCACAGCGCGATGTCCAGCGCGGATTGCGCCATCATGGTCACGCCGCCGCGCCCGCCGGTCAGCGTGCTGCGCCAGATGTCGCGCCAGATGGCTTCCACCTCGGTCGCGTCGCGGCCGATCACGCGCGGCGCGATGGCTTCCTGCAGGCAGGCGGCGATGGTGCGCTGCAACGGCAGGTTCAGCAGGTGCAGGTAGCCCATGCCGGTGATGCCGCTTTCGGTCACCACCTCGACGATGACGAGGTCGCGCATCTTGCCCAGCGCGTGGCCCTTCATCCAGGGGTCTTCCGCCCAGGGCATCTGCACCAGCGTGGTGCGCAATTCGCGGATCGTCATCTCGGACATGGCGAGTCTCCTCTCTTGGTTGCCCATATCCTGCGTCGGGCCGCCGCGCCGCGCCAGTCAGGGCAAGGCGGGCAGCAGCCGCGGCCAGTCCCGCGCCCAGCAGCAGGTGTGGCCGAAGCCCGGCACATCGGTGAAGCGCGCCGGCGCGCCCGGCGGCAGCCGCAGCGCGAAGCCGCGCAGCGCGGTGGCGCCGGTCACCCGGTCCTCGGTGCCGGAGAAATGCCATTGCGGCAGCCGGCCCAGCGCCGGCGCGGCCTCCCGCGCCGGGTCCAGCGCCCCGGCCATGGGCGGCAGGCGGTGAGAGGCCAGCCAGCCGGCGATATCCAGGTTGGCGGCCACCGTCACCAGCGCCACCACGTCGTCCCGCCGCGCCGCCAGCAGCGCCGCCAGCGCGCCGCCGCCGGAATACCCCACCAGCACCAGGCGCCGAGCGCCGAGCCGCGCCTTCAGCTGGCTCACGCCCGCATCCATCGCCGCCAGCGCCGTGGGCGAGAAGCGCTGCGCCGTCCACACCGTGGGCGCGCAGTTGCGGCCGGGCATCACGTACTGGCAGGGCCGCCCCAGCCAGCCCAGCGCCACCCCGGCGGGATGCGCCAGCGCCAGGCGCAGCGCCACCGGGTCGGTCGGCGTCGGGTCGGGCGAGACCTCGGCCGGGCCGAGATAGGCCAGACCATCGCCTTCCAGGTAGATCACCGCCAGCTCGCCGCTGCCGGCACGCCGCGCGCTGGCCAGGTCGAAGCCCGGCGTGGCCAGCACCTCCCAGCGCCAACCGGCCTGGGTGGCCAATTCCGGCCCCAGGCTGGCGCGCCCGGCGCAGCCCGCCAGCAGCAGCAACAGCGCCAGCAGCGCGCTACGCAGCATCGCGCAGCGTCGCCAGCGCCTGGGCCATGGCCTGCACCACGGCGGGCCAGTCGCCCGGGCGCGGCTGGCGGAACAGCCGATGGCGCGGATACCAGGGCGTGTTGTCGCGCCCCAGCAGCCAGCGCCAGTCCGGCAGATGCGGCAGCATCACCCAGGCCGCGCCGCCGGTGGCGCCGAACAGGTGCACCGGCGAGGAATCCACCGAGATCAGCAGGTCCGCCACCTGGGCGATGGCGGCGGTGTCGTCGAAATCCAGGATCTCGTCGCTGGTCGGCGTCATCGCCATGCCCGGCGGCGGCGCCTTGGCCTGCTCGGCAGCCGGGCCCTTCTGCACGGTGATGAAGGAAACCCCGGGCATGCCCAGCGGCGCCAGGTCGGCCAGCGTCATGGACCGGTTGGCGTCGTTGTGGTGGGTCGGCCGCCCGGCCCAGCACAGCGCCACGATCGGGCGCGGCAGCCCCGCCAGGCGATCCCGCCACTTCGCCACCCGCGCCGGGTCCGGCAGCAGGTAGGGCATCGGCCCCGGCAGGTCTTCCAGCCTGAGGCCCAGCGCCTGGGGCAGGCTCATCATCTCGCAATGCAGGTCGAAGGGCGGCGGCAGGGTCCCGCGCGGCAGCATCTCGTCCACGCCGAGGCCGCTGCGCCGGGCAAGCTCCAGCGTCTCGTGGTTCACCTCCAGCACCAGCCGGGCGCCGCTGCGGCGCCTGGTCTCCGGCAGCAGGCGGAGGAACTGGAAGGTGTCGCCATAGCCCTGCTCGTCATGCACCAGCAGGGTGCGGCCGGGCACCGCCTCGCCTTCCCAGCGCTGGCGTTGCACCCGGCGCTCCATCGCCTTGGTGTGGTCCAGGCTGTAGCGCCAGCGATACTCGCGCCAACCGCGACGGAAATCCCCGGTCAGCAGCAGGGTCTCCGCCAGGTCGAAGCGCATCGGCAGGTCGCCGGGGAAGTGGCGCACCAGCATGTCCTGGATCGCCTTGGCGTCCTCCATGCGATGCAGGTGCTTCAGCAGCACCGCCAGGAAGCGCCACATCGGCGCCGGGCCGTTGCCGCCGGCCAGCACCTGCTGCAGCACCTGCGCCGCCTGCTCCACATGCCCGGCGCCAGCCAGCGCGCGGGCCTGCTGCTCGGCCTCCTCCAGCGTCACAGGCCGAGCGCCGCGAGATGCCCGGCGTAGCGCTGGCCAAGGCCGATGCGGCCTGCGTCCAGCGGGGTGCGCAGCCGCCAGGCGCCGGTGCCGGCCACCCGGCCACGCCGCCGATGAAATGCCAGGCAGCCGGCATGCCAGGGCAGGCCGAGGAACTCCAGCATGCGCCGCGCCTGGCCTTCCAGGTCGCGCACCAAGTCCTCGTAGCGCACCTCCAGCCATTGCGCCGCGGGCAGCGAGGCGCGCCAATGCTCCGCCAGCGCCGATGCCTCCGTGAGGTAGGCGCGGAGTTCGCCAGGCTCATAGGCGAAGGGCAGGTCCTCCGCGAACAGCCGGGCGTGGCACGCAAAGCCCAGGTCCAGCGCGTCCCGCGCCACATGGATGAAGCGCGCCGCCGGCAGGGCGCGGTGCAGCAGGCCGGCATGCAGCAGCGGCACGCGGTCCAGCACATGGCGGCGGCCTTCCGCCAGCGGCCGCACCCGCGCCAGGTATTCGGCGCCCAGCGCCTCCGGCCGCGCCGCCAGCGCCGCGACATGCGGCAGCGCCCCGGCGCCGTGCAGGGAGGGATGCGCCGCCAGCACCTGTTCCACCAGCGCCATGCCGGCGCGCGGCAGGCCCAGGATGAAGACCGGCAGCGGGTCGGCCTCACCCGGTACCTCGGGCACCTCCCGCGCCGCGCGCAGGCCCGCCGCCATGGCCCCGGCGTCGTAGCGCAGCGTGGCGCGCTTCAGCGCGTTGCCGGCGCCCAGGTGATGGAAGCCGCGGTCGTCCTCGCCGAGCTCCAGCAGCGCCTTGCCCAGCGCGAAGTGCAGCACCAGGCGCTCCTGCGGCGCCTCGGCTTCCGCCAGCAGGGCGTCCAGCCGCTCCACCACCTCGGCATCGGCGGGTTGCATCTCCAGGCTGGCATGCCACAGCGCGCCGACGCGCGGATGCACCACCAGCGCGGCGGCCAGCGCCTGCCGCGCCTCCGCCACGCGGCCTGTTTCCGCCAGCAGCGTGGCATGGTTCAGCGCCGCGCGGGGCGCCGCCGGCCCGCCCAGCGACCGCGCCTCGGCAAAGGCGGCCAGCGCCGGTTCGGTGCGGCCGGAATCGCGCAGGCACAGGCCAAGCATGTTGCGCGCTTCGTCGCTGTGCGGCGCCGCCTCCACCGCGCGGCGGGCGGCGTCCAGCGCCGCTTCCGGTTGGCCCAGCGCCTGCAGCGCCATGGCCCGCGCCGCCAGCCCGATGCCATGCCCCGGCGCGAACACCAGCAGCCCGTCCAGCCAGTGCAGCGCCTGAGTGTGCCGGCCACGCGCGGTTTCCGCCGCCGCCAGGTTCACATAGGCATCGGCCAGGCGCGGCTCGATGTCGATCGCCTCCTGCGCATGCTCGGCGGCGCGGTCGTGCTCGCCGCGCGCGTTGAGCAGGAAGGCCAGGTTGCTGTGCGGCTGGGCATAGCCCGGGCGCAGCGCCAGGGCGCGCTGCCAATGGCGCTCGGCCTCCGCCACCAGCCCCAGGCGCAGGCAGGTATTGCCCAGGTTGTTCAGCACCTCCACGTTGTCCGGGTGCAGCGTCAGGCTGCGTTCCAGGCAGCTGCGGCTTTCCGCGTAGCTGCCGCGTTCCTGCAGGATGATGCCCAGGTTGTTCCACGCCCCCGGCAGCGCGTTGTTCATCGAGACCGCGCGCCGCCCGGCGGTTTCCGCCTCCGCCAGCAGGCCACGCTGGCGGCACATCTCCGCCAGGTTGGAGAAGTAGAGCGCCGGCGCCCGCGGTGCCTGGCAGGCGGCACGGACATGCTGGATGGCCAGGTCGAGATTGCCGAGGCCATGCGCCATCAGCCCGAGCAGGTGCAGCGCGTCCGGCTGGCCGGGCCAGGCCGCCAGCACCTGCTGGCAGAGCTGTTCGGCCGGCCCCAGCTGGCCGGCGTTCCAGTGCTGGTTGGCGCGCGACAGCGCGTCCTGCAGCGCCTGGGGGGAAGCGGGGGAGGTGCTCAAGAAGCGGTCTCGGCCATGATCGGTCATGCTAGCTTGCCGGCGCCCGCGCTGCCAGATTCGGCGCGGGTTGCCAAAGGGAGATCAGCATGAACGAAGCCACCCCCAGCACCATGGCGCGGGATGTGCTGGGCTGGGCCCGGCGGGCGCCGCGCGCCGTTGCCGTCGTGGAAGGCAGCGCGCAGTACAGCTACGGCGAACTGGCCGAGCACACCGCGAAGCTGGCCTTGGCACTGCGCGCCGCCGGGGTTGCCGCGGGCAACCTGGTGCTGGTGGAGAACAACAACCGCTACGTCCACCTGGTTTCCGTGCTGGCACTGGAAGTGCTGGGCGCCGTGGTTTCGTCCTGCTGGCTGTCGGACCTGACGGAGGACAACAAGGCGGTGCGCCACGCCGACCTGCTGATCACCGAGAATCTGGGCGCCGAGGCGCTGCCGGGCAAGGCGCGGCTGGGGCTGGACCAGGGCTTCCTGGACGCCGCCATGTCGGCGCCCCTGCCGCCGGGGTGGGAGGCGATGCTGGAGGTGCCCTCGCCGCTCGGCGCCGGGGTGCGGCTGACGCGGACCTCCGGCACCACCGGGGTGCCCAAGTACATGCTGCTGAAGCGCAGCCTGATGGACAATTCGGTGCGGCATGCACCCGCCTTCCTGAACATGCGCAATGAGGTGTTCAACTTCATCGCCCTGCACAACTTCAACTTCCTCGGCACCTATGTGTTCGGTTGGCTGGCGCTGCGCTTCGGCGGCTGCATCTGCTTTTCCAGCCTGGAGACCGCGCTGGCCGACGTGAACCGCTTCAGCTTCAGCTACCTCAACCTGCTGGTCGGCGACGCCTCGCGCATCATTGCCGCGGCCGAGGCGCTGCCGGGGCACTGCAATCCGTGTTCCGTCTCGGTCATCGGTGGTGCCATGCCGCCGGCCATGCAGCAGGGCCTGTTGCGCCGCGTCGCCACCGAGCTGCGCAACGCCTATCAGGCCAACGAGGCGCTGGCGGTGGCGCGCTTCGACCGCAGCGGCATCAGCGAGGTGCTGGCCGAGATGGAGGTCCGCATCACCGGCGACGACGGGCGGCCGATGGCCGAGGGCGAGGCCGGGGTGATCGAGCTGCGCTCACCGCGGGTGATCGACCGCTACGAATGGGACGCGGCGCTGACCGCCGAGCATTTCCTGGCCGATGGCTGGTTCCGCACCAGCGATGTCGGCAAGCTGGTCGGCCCTGGCCAACTGGTGGTGCTGGGTCGGCGCGATGAGATGCTGAACGCCGGCGGGGTGAAGGTGCCGCCGCTGCCGATCGAGGAACGCATCCGCGCCCTGCCGGGGGTGAAGGACGCGGTGCTGCTGGTGTTCGACGACCAGCACGGCGCCGGCGAGCTGCATGTGGTGGTGGAACGCACCGACCCCGCGTGGGACGCGGCGATCCAGGAAGCCCTGCCGGGCACGCTGCGCGGCTTCTACTATGGCGGGTTCCGAGTGCACTACGTGGCCAGGCTGCCGCGAACCGAAACCGGCAAGGTGCAGCGCCACATGGTGCGGTCGCAGCTGGGCTGAGCGCCGGCTGCCGGGTCACCGCCGGACCGTGAGGCCCGGCGGTGACGCCGGGCTCAGAACGGCATGGAAGCGCGCAGCAGGCCAGTATGGCCCTGGAAGTTGCTGCGCAGGTCGCCTTCATACGCCAGCCGGATCTGCACGCCGGAATGATGAGCCAGCGTCGCCGCCAGGTTCACCCGGGCGCCGTTTGCCGAGATGCGCTGCGTGCTGGTGGCGAAGCCCGTGCCGGCCAGCAGGCCGGAGGTGGGGATGGCGCTGTTGATGTAGTCGTGCGTCCAGGCCAGCTTCAGCTCCGGCGTCACCAGGCCGTGCGGGGTCGGGATCTCGGTGGTGACGCGGCCGCCGATGTCGTGCGTCAGCGCGTCGACCGAACGGCCGGATACGCGGAGGTTCAGCACCCCGGCGCCGGTCTCGGTGTAGCTGGCGTTGGTGCTGCGGGCGTATTGCAGGCCCAGCATCGGGGTCAGCGTGAACGCGTTGACCTGGTAATCATGCCCGACGCCAACCTTGGCGTGATAGACCTGCCCGTCATAGGCGGACCGCGCCGCCGCGCCAGCGAAGGGAATGGCGCGGGTCTGGCGGTAGTCCACCACGCCGGCACCGGCCTGGCCGAAGGCGAACAACCGCGGGGTGAACTGGTAGGTGCCGTAGCCGACGAACTGGGTGGTGTCCTGGTTCACCTTGCCGCCGCTGCTGACGCCATGCATCTCCGTGCGGGAGAACACGCTGCTGACGCCGGCGCCGAGCAGCAGGTTGGGCCGCGGCGCGTAGTCCAGGCCCACCATCATGCCGGCATGGCTGGTGCCGTATCCGTCCACCGTGCTGCTGGTGGTGCGGCTGGCGACGCCGCCCATCGCCTGGGCCCAGACGCGCAGGCCGCTGGCCTCGGAACCCGCGGCCACGCCAGGTGCGCTGCCGGCGGAGGCGAAGCCGAGCTGGTGCGCCTCCACCGTGCTGCCGATGATGTTGGTCACCAGGGAGAAGTTCAGCCCGTGCGGAGACCCCTGGAACGGCGCGGTAGCGCGCACCGCATTCTGCTGCGCCCTGCCGGAGGGCAGTGCGTCGATGGCGGACAGCACGGAGCGCTGGAAGGCCAGGGCTTCCGGCGTGCTGCTGTTGGCCAGCTGGTCCAGCGTGCGGCCCAGGCTGCCCGGCCGCGAGCCCGAGGCGCCACCGATCTCGGCGTAGTTGACCTGGGTCAGCGTCAGCACAAGGTTGTAGTGGTCCGCCACCGTCTCGGTGCTGGCGGTTACCCGGTAGCCGGTGGCGGTGGCGACCACGTTGGCATAGTTGGTGCCTGCTGGGGTGGCGCTGTCCACCACGGTGATGCGGGTGTTGTTGGCCAGGCGCGGCCCACCGAGCGGCAGCACCTGCACCGCGGCGCCGGCCATGCTGGCGGTGCCGGTCAGGTTCAGCCGGCCAGCGCTCTCCTGCGCCAGGGCGATGATCAGGTTGCCGCCGCTGGTCTGCGTGTAGTTGCCGGTCAGCGAGACGGGGCTGGCCAGCAGCAGGTTGCCGCTGTTGACCAGGTTGCCCGTGCCGCCGTTCACCACCACCGAGCTGACCAGCTGCTGGTTGCCGCTGGCCAGCACCAGGTCGCCGCCGGTCACGCTGATGGTGCCGCCGGTCAGGACACCGAAGGTGGTGCCGCTGCCGCCGACGATGGTGAGGTTCTGGCCGTCCACCAGGACATTGCCGAGGATGGTGCCGGAATTGGTGACGGGCCCGATCCGGCCGCCATCGGTGCTGGCAATGGCGAAGCTGCCGCCGGTGATGGTGCCGCTGTTGCTGATGGCACCGATGAAGCCGCCCTGGTTCCCGATGCCGGTTTCGGTGCCGCTGATGGTGCCGCTGTTGACGATGCTGCCGATGCTGGCGCCGTACACCCCGCCCGAGTTGGTGGGCGAGGAGTTGTAGATGCCGATCGAGCCGGAGATGGTGCCGCTGTTGATGATGATGCCGATGCTGGCACCGGGGGCGATGACACCCGGAAGGATGGTGCCGCTGTTGGCGATGCCCCAGCCGCCGGCGCCGCCGTCCGAGATCAGGCCGCTGTTGATGATGGTGCCGATGCTGGCGGACGCACCCGTCTGGGCCGGGTTGCCGTTGCCGCCGAGGTTGGCGACGCCGACGCTGCCACCCATGATGGTGCCGGTATTGGTCAGGGTGCCGATGACGGCCGAGCTGGTCACGGTGTCGCCGAAGCCGGCGTTCAACACACCGATGCCGCCGCCGGAGATCAGGCCGCCGTTGGTCAGCGCGCCGATGGTGGCGCCGCTGCCGACGCTGCCGCCGATGGACCCGCTCAGGTCCAGGTTGCCGACGCCCAGGAAGGCGCCGTTGATGGTGCCGGTATTGGTCAGCGCGCCGATCGTGGCGCCGGCGGCGATGCTGCCGCCGATGGTGGACCCGCCCCCGACGTTCAGCAGGCCGATACCGCCATCGATGAGGCCGCCATTGTTCAGCGCTCCGATGGTGGCGCCGCCGGCGGTGGCGCCCGACCCGAACGCCGCGTTCATCACCGAGACGGTGCCGCCGCCGGCGATGGTGCCGGTATTGGTCAGCGTGCCGATGAGGCCGGCGTAGTTGCCGATCACCACCACGCTGCCGCCGATGGAGATGAGGCCGGAATTGTCGAGCAGGCCGATGGTGCCGACCACATTGGTGATGGCACTGCCGCCGCCGAAACCGAAGCTGCCACCGTTGCCGATGATGGTGCCTGTGTTCACCAGGCTGCCGATGGAGCCGAGCGCGTTGTAGACGCCGCCGCCGGTACCGCTGATCAGCCCGGTGTTGTTGATGCTGCCGATCACCGCGCCGACCGACCCGGTCAGGCTGGCGCCGATGGTGTCACCGGTGTTGATGATGCCGACGGCGCCGGTGATCATGCCGGTGTTGACGATGGCGCCGATGCTGGCGAGGGCACCGCCGAACGTGCCGGAGTTGCGGACGCCGGCCGTGCCATCGCCCTGGATCGAGCCGGCATTGTTGATGCTGCCGACGGTGTGGCCCTCGACCCCGACGCCCACGCTGCCGATGACGGTGCCGCTGTTGATGATGCTGGTGGCGTCGCAGAGGGCGGCACTGAGGCCGGTGACGCTGCCGGAGCCCAGCGTGACCCCGGCGCCGATGGAGACCGAGCCGCCATCAGTGGCAGCCGATGCCGTGTTGGTGCTGATGTTCTGCGCCGAGGGCGTGCACGACGGTATCGCCTCGGCCCGCTGGATGCCGCCGACCAGCATGGCCAGGCCGGAGGCGCCCGCGAGCAGCAGGCAGCGCATTTCGGTACGATGGGGCGAAACCAGCATGGCGATTCAAACTCGGCGATTCTTCACGAGGGTATATGTTCGCACAGGTCATGCAACCTGTCGATGCATTGCGCCGGTTTCATGCAAGATATCCGCCGTCGCGGCTGCGCAGGTAACTGGTTAACTTTTTTAACACAGCAGCCCAGCGCCACAGTACCGATCCCACTTCCCGCGGCCCGGTGGCGGCGCAGGCCCAGACGAGCCGCCCCTATCCCCAGCAACCCGACCTGGACGCAGCCGATCGCCCGGGGCCGATGGCGGCGGCCAACATGCCCAGTACCGCAGCCGCGCAACCCGGCGCCGTGCTGGGCACGCCAGTGCAGGTCCTGGCGCGTCCTCCGGGCCGGCAACGGCCCCCGGCCGGAATCGCCATCACCTGGCCGGCCACCTCATATCGCCCGCCACCAGCGCCGGGTCAGCAGCAGCACCAGCAGGCCCTCGGCGCCCGTGGCCGCGGTGGCGGCCTGCACGCCGATGGCATCCGCCAGCAGGCCGACATGGATGAAACCCAGCGGCCCCATGCCGATGGCAACCGTCAGGATGCCCAGCACCCGGCTGCGCAATTCGGTCGGCGTGGCCAGGTAGATCAGCGTCGGCTGCATGATGGAAAAGCCGGACTGGCAGAAGCCGATGATGAACAGCGCCGCGCCGGCCAGCAGCGCATCGGGCGCCACCGCAAACAGGATGACCGCGGCCAGGAAGCCGGCCATGCCACCTATGTAAAGCCGCTTGTACCAGGGCGGCCTGGCCCACATCGCCATGGCGATGGCCCCGAAGAAGGCGCCGACACCATCCATGCTGGCCAGGATACCCGTGGCCACCGTGTCCAGCCCCAGCACCTGCTGCGCCATCACCGGTATCATGCTGGTGAAGGCCCAGCCGAACACGTTGAACACCACGGTGATGGTGAGGATGCCAATCAGCCGCGGGTCCTGCCGCACCGCGCGCAGCCCCTCCGCCATGCGGCCGAGCATGGAGACCGCCGTGGTGACGCGCGCGCTGCGATAGCGCACCAGGAAGGCCGCCGGCAGCGCCGTGGCATACAGCGCGGCGCCGAGCAGGAAGGTGCCCTCTATCCCCAGCCCCGCCAGCACCAGCCCACCCACGATGGGCCCCAGCATGCGGCTGGCATTGTTGCTGCCGACATCGATCGACATCGCCTCGCCCATGCGCTCGGGCCCGGCGACCTCGCCCATCATCAGCCGGCGCACCGGATTGTCCGCGGCCCAGCTGATGCCGTTGATGAAGCAGGCAACGGCCAGGTGCCACACCGCCAGCGCGTCGCACCAGGCCAGCAGCGCCAGCACCAGCGAAACGCCCAGCGAAGTGCCGACGACGATGATCATGGCCCAGCGCCGGTCCAGCCGTTCCGCCACTGCGCCCAGCACGGCGCCGAACAGCCCCATGGGCAGCAGCCGCAGCATGGTCATCATGGCGACAAGAAAAGCGCTTTCGGTCGAGCGCCAGACGAAGACGGCCACCGCCAGCGTTTCCAGCCAGCGCACGACGAAGATGATCAGGCCGACATACCAAAGCCGGCAGAAGTCCGGTTGCGCAAAAAGCCGCACCGCGTTTCCTCAGTTCATTGCCCGGCATGGTGCCTGTTGCCGCGGCTTGTGGCAAAGGGGGGCAGCAGGAATGGGAGGGCCGGATGGCGCAGTGGGTCAGGTTCGCCACGGGCGAGGGCAGCACGGGGTTCGGCACGCTGGCGGATGGCCAGGTGGCGGTCCATGCGGGCGACATGTTCACGGGCGCCACGCCCACCGGGCAGGTGCTGCCGGCCGAGGGCCTGGCGCTGCTGCCGCCGGTGGTGCCCGGCCAGTTCATCGGCCTGTGGAACAACTTCCATGAGGCCGCGGCGAAGGCCGGCAACGCCATTCCGGAAACCCCGCTGTGGTTCCTGAAGGCGCCGGGCAGCCTGGCCGGGCCGGGCGACGCCATCCGCCCGCCCAGCAGCTACCAGGGCAAGGTGATCTATGAGGGCGAACTCGGCATCGTCATCGGCAGCGAGGTCAAGGACGCCGACGAAGCCACCGCCGCAGCCGCGATCTTCGGCTATACCTGCGTCAATGACGTGACCGCGCTGGACCTGCTGCACGCCGACCCCAGCTTTCCGCAATGGGCGCGGGCCAAGGGCTGCGACAGCTTCGGCCCCATCGGCCCCTGCATCGCCACGGGCCTGGACTGGGCGGCGGCCCGCTGCAAGGTGGCGCTGAACGGGCGCGGCCGGCAGGACTATCCGCTGGCCGACATGATCCTGCCGCCGGCGCGCATCGTCAGCCTGCTGTCACGTGAGGTCACGCTGCGGCCGGGCGACGTCATTGCCTGCGGCACCTCGGTGGGCGCACTGCCGATGCGGCCGGGCATGGTGGTGGAGGTCAGCATCGACGGGGTGGGCACGCTGGCCAACACCTACGCGCCGGGCTGAGGCGACCGGGACGGAAGCGGCGAGAGACGCTGTCAGGCGCAGACCATGCGCTACAGCCCGATCATCGCCGGCTTCAGCCCCAGCAGGTGCCGGCCGACATTGGCATAATGCGCCTTCCGCCCGTTCAGCTGCTGCGTCACCGTCCGCAGGTCGCGGTAGCGGCGGGAGAAGGCGCCGTTGTTGAAGATCGCGGTCGCGCCGGCGGCGTCGTAGATCGTCTCGCCCACCTCGCGCGCGCTGTGGATGGCATGCGTCGCCGCCAGCCGATACGCGATCCGCATGTCCAGCGTCGGCGTCTGCCGCGAGCGCAGCTCCGCGACGAACTCCTCCAGCGCCGCGCGATAATACAGCCGGGCGGCGCCCAGCTTGGCATGGCACAGCGCCACCTCGTGCTGCACCACGCCGCTCTCGCGCAGCGGGCTGGCCTCGTCGCGCGGGATCTTGTTGGTCGCCAGGTCGATGAAGGCGTCCAGCATGCCCTGCGCCAGCCCCAGGGAGATGCTGGCGAAACCGCCGGCCCAGACCTGGCCGGCGCGGAAGCGGTAGTAGGGGTCGGGGTCCGGGCTGTCGCCGTCGCGCACCCAGGTATGCTCGGCCGGCACGAAGACGTCGCGCAGGCTGTAGCTGTTGCTGCCGGTGCCGCGCAGGCCCAGCACGTCCCAGTCCACCGTCATGGTCGCCGCCGCCTTCGGCACCACGAAGGCGCGCAGCTCGCCCTTGCCGTCGGCCATCAGGCGCGGGCTGCCATCCGCCTCCTTCACCTGGATGAAGCCGCCCAGCCAGGTGGCGTGGGTGCTGCCGGAGGCGAAGTTGCCGTCATAGTCCACCCGGTAGCCGCCGGGCACCGCGCGCATGCTGATGGCCTTGCTGGCCGGCGGCCCCCAGGCGGCGATGCCCTGCGGGTTGCCCCAGACCTGCTGCGCCGCCGCATGCGGCAGGTGGGAACAGCCCATGCCGATGCCGCTGGCCTGGTTGACGCACCAGGCGGCGCTGCCGTCATGCTTCGCCAGTTCCTCGATGACCTGGACATAGACCACGGGCGGCACCTGCGCGCCACCGATCCGCCGCGGCATCAGCAGGCGGAACAGGTCGGCCTGCTGCAGCGCCTGCACCACCGCGGGGTCCAGGCAGCCGGCGCGGTCGCTGTAGGCGCCGCCGGCTTCCAGCAGCGGCGCCACGGCGCGCACCGCGGCCAAGGGGTCCTGGACAGGCTGCTGCAGGGCGACGGACATGGGCGGTTTCCTCGGCGGGCTTTGGTCGCAGTAGCCCATTTGGTCGGTCGACCTGTCAAGCCGCAGGTGGAGGCGCAGCGATCGTGCTCATCAGGTTGTCCAGCCGGTCGGCCTCGCTGGCCGGCTTGTCCCGCCGTATCCGTTCGATGCGCGGGAAGCGCAGCGCCACGCCGGATTTGTGCCGGCCGGAAAGCTGCGCCGCGTCGAACACCACTTCCAGCACCAACTCCTTCTCCACCTCCCGCACCGGGCCGAAGCGCGCGGTGGTGTGGGCGCGGATCCACTTGTCCAGCCAGGCCAGTTCCTCATCGGTGTAGCCGCTGTAGGCCTTGCCGATGGGGACCAGTTCCTCGCCGCCCTGCCCGTCCGGCCGCCACAGGCCGAAGGTGTAGTCACTGTAGAAACTGCTGCGCTTGCCGTGGCCACGCTGGGCGTACATCAGCACCGCGTCCACGCTCAGCGGGTCGCGCTTCCACTTCCACCACAGGCCCTTCACCCGTCCCGCGACATAGGGGCTGTCGCCGCGCTTCAGCATCAATCCTTCAATCGAGGCCGCGCGCGCGCCGGCCCGCACTTCCGCCAGTTGCGGCATGCTGGCGAAGGCGATCTGCACGGAGAGGTCCATCCGCCGCGGCTGCTCCCGCGCGACGAAGGCTTCCAGCCGCAGCCGACGTTCATCGAAGGGCAGCGCGCGCAAATCCTCGGTGCCGTCGAACAGCAGGTCGTACAGCCGCACCCCCGCCGGATGGTCCTTCTGCAGCTTGGCGCCGACGGTCTTGCGGTTCAGCCGCTGCTGCAGATCGGCGAAGGGCGCGACGACGCCATCCCGCACCACCAGCAACTCGCCATCCAGCACGCCGTGGAAATCCATCGCCGCCGTGATCTCGGGGAAGGCGCCGGAAACATCCTCGCCACCGCGGCTCCACAGCCGCCTTCCGCCGGGGCCGCTGACCAGTTGCACGCGAATGCCGTCCCATTTCCACTCGGCGCGCCAGGCCGCGGGCTCCAGCGCGGCGATGTCGCTGTCCTCCAGCGGGTGGGCCAGCATCAGCGGGCGGAACACCGGTGTGTCCAGCGGGTCCGGGCGCTCGGCCTGGCCTTCAAGCCAGCGGAAGATGGGGAGGTAGGGCGGCGCGATGCCGTGCCAGATTTCCTCGATATCCGCCACCGGCTGGCCGCTCCACTCCGCCAGCGCCACCCGGGCCAGCCGGGCTGAGACACCGACGCGCAGCCCGCCGGTGACCAGTTTTATCAGCGCAAAGCGCCCGGTGGCATCCAGCGTGTCCAGCCAACCCGCGATCAGCGCCGGCAGCTCCGCCTTGGGCGTGGTCTCCAGCGCCTCCACCACCTCTGCGAGGGTCGGCGGCGGTGCGTTAACGCCTTCACGGACAGGCCAGATCAGCGCCACCGTCTCGGCGAAATCACCGACGTAATCATGCGAAAGCGCCAGCAGCACCTGGTCGACGCGGCCGGCCACCAGCTCCCGCACCATCGCGGGCTTGGCGGCGGAGAATTTCAGCTCTTCGGTCAGCGCCGCCAGGCCGATGCCGCGGTCCGGGTCCGGCTGCGCCTGGAACCAGCCGCGCAGCAGCGCCAGCTTGGCATTGCGGCCGGGGGTGAAGACCAGGCGTTCCAGCAGCTCGGCAAAGGCGGGCAGGCTCATGCCGGTACCGCCGCGTCGTCTGGCGCGGGCTCCGCCTCGTCCTCCTCGCCCAGCCCCACCAGGTGCAGCGCCCGGCCGCGGATGCCGCGCTGGGCCATGGCGTGCACCAGCGCGTCGTCGCGGCCATGGGTCACCCAGACCTCGGGCGCACCCACCTCGTCGATCGTGCGGTTCAGGTCGTCCCAGTCGGCGTGGTCGCTGATGACCAGCGGCAGTTCCACGCCGCCCATCTTCGCCCGCTGCCGCACCCGCATCCAGCCGCTGGCCGCCACCACCACGGGGTCGCTGAGCCGCCGCGCCCAGCGGTCCTGCACCGCGGAAGGCGGCGCCAGCACAATGCCGCCGACCATCTCTGATTTGTTCGCCACCGTGGCGCCGGGCAGAAGGCCGAGCTTCACGCCCAGCTCCTCATACAGCGTGCACAGCTTCTGCTGCGCGCCATGCAGGTAGATCGGCCGGTCCCAGCCGGCTTCCCGCAGCAGCATGATCAGCCGCTGGCATTTGCCCAGGGCGTAGCAGCCGACAACGTGCGTTCGTTCCGGAAACAGCGCCACGCTGCGCAGCAGCTTCGCCACCTCTCCCTCCGGCGAGGGGTGGCGGAACACCGGCAGGGCGAAGGTCGCCTCGGTCACGAAGACGTCGCAGGGGGTCACGAGAAACGGCGCGCAGCTGGGGTCGCGCTGCCGCTTGTAGTCGCCGGAGACCACGGCCCGGCTGCCGCGCCATTCCAGGCAGACCTGCGCGCTGCCCAGCACATGCCCGGCCGGCGCCAGCCAAAGCCGCACGCCGCCGATCTCCAGCACCTCGCCATACCGCAATGCCTGCGGCACGCCGATCCGCCCCGCGCCCATCCGCGCCGCCATGATCGCCAGGGTTGCCGCGGTGCCCAGCACGGCGCCATGCCCCGGGCGGGCGTGGTCGGCATGGCCATGGCTGATCACCGCGCGTTCAACCGCGCGCACCGGGTCCACGTAGAAACCGCCGGGCTCGCAGTACAGCCCCGCCGGCGTCACCTTCAGCCAGGTCTCCGGATGCGGGGCGCCGATTGCCATGGGGTCACAGGTACGCTGGCCTGGCGGCCGGTCAAGCCCTGGGCATCACCGCTGCCGCTTTGCACCGCGCACGGAACCACTTGCCGGCTCCGGCGTCTGGCAAGGGACCAGGCGATGATGGACGCGTCCCACGCCGCCTGCACGGAGCAATGGATGCAGGTCTCGCGCAATATCGGCTCGGCCGGCCAAGGCATGGAACAGGCGCGGATGCCCTGGGCGCAGGCCGCCCACGGCATGCCGGCGCTGCTGCGCTGCACGGACCCGCTGGGGTTGTGTGGCTTCGTCAACCAGGCCTGGATGACGTTCACCGGGCTGAGCGCCGACCAGGCCCGTGGCCGCGGCTGGGAAACGGCAGTCCACCCGGCGGACCTGCCGGCCTGCCGGGCCGCGCTGGACCACGCCGTGGCGCAGCAGGCCAGCTTCCGGCTGGAATACCGGCTGCGCCGCGCGGATGGCGCCTGGCGCGGCATGGTGGAGGAAGGCCACCCGCTGTTCCATGCGGGCACGCTGGTGCACCTGTTGGCGCAGAGCCTGGATGTCACGGACATCCAGGCCCAGTCCGAACGCCGGCGCATCGCGGAGGAACGCGATTCCCTGGTGCAGGAGTTGCAGCATCGTGTCCGCAACAACGCCCAGGCCACCAGTTCGGTGCTGAACCTGCAGGCCGGGCGCAGCCGCGACCCGGTGGTGGCCGCGGCACTGCGCGGCGCCGCCGCCCGCGTGCTGCTGGCCACCCAGGTGCAGGACCGCATGTTCCATATGGCCAGCTCCGCCACGGTTGACCTGGGGCCGGAGGTGATCGCCGCGGCCCAGGCCGCCTGCGACCTGGCGGGGCAGGCGCGCAGCCGGCTGCATGGCGTGGTGGCCGCCGGCATCGCCGTACCGGTGCGCCAGGCGGCGCCGCTGGCGCTGATCGTCAACGAGCTGACCACCAACGCGCTGCACCACGCCTTCCCGCCGGGCAGCGACGGCGTGGTGCGCGTTACGCTGCGCCGGCTGAGCCCCGCGTTGGCTGAGCTGGAAGTGGCCGATGACGGCATCGGCCTGCCGGACATGCCCGGCGGCGGCGGGCTGGGCCTGCACCTGGCGGCGCGACTGGCGGGCCAGGCCGGCAGCCGGCTGGTGGTGGAAGCGGCGCCCGAGGGCACCAGCGGCACCCGGCTGCGCCTGCACTTCGCCGCGCCGGACCCATCGCCCGACCTCGCGGCGGTTTGAGCGTTTGCCGCTGGCGCCGCGCGGCCGGGGCGCCAGGCTTCAGGCCGCCGGTGTGTGCGGGAAGAACAGCGCGGGGGGGGCCATGCTCGGCCACGTCGCGCTTCCCGGCCGCCACGGCCAGGGAGAAGGAGCCGAGGCCCCACAGCACCAGATATTCCTCGCCGCCCAGCTTCCTCATCCGGCCGTCGCCCCTGGTGGCGAAGATGACGATGGCCATGGCACCGGTGGAAACCAGCCCCACCCAGTTGACCAGGATGTTGCAGATCAGCCCCAGCAGGCTGACCGTCTCGGCCGCGAGGACCCCGTAGAGCACCACCTCGGGATAGGGCAGCACCTTGCCGCAGAAGGCCGCGGACCGCGCCATGTTCTGCCACCTGGACAGGATGTGCGGCACCTAGCCGAGGCCGAGGAACCGCCGCAGCACCGCCGAAGGGTCGGTCAGGTCGACGTCTGACCTGCGCATCGCCGTCTCGCCTGTTGCGTGTGCGGCACGGAGAATGTGTCGCCTGGCGGAACGGCGACCTGCGATACCGCAAGCCGCTTCCGGCTTTGGCGAATGATCGCCATGATGGCCACGAATGGGAACATTGCCGGAACTCTTTGCGGGTTGGTTCGCCGCCCGCGGCTGGTCGCCACGGCCGCACCAGCTGGCGCTGCTTGCGGCTGCCCGCGCGGGCGAAAGCGCGCTGCTGGTCGCGCCGACCGGCGGCGGCAAGACGCTGGCGGGCTTCCTGCCCAGCCTGGTGGAACTGGCCGAGCGCCCGCGTGACGGCCTGCACACGCTCTACATCTCGCCGTTGAAGGCGCTGGCGGTGGATATCGCCCGCAACCTGATGGCGCCGGTGACGGAGATGGCGCTGCCCATCAGCATTGAGACCCGCACCGGCGACACCCCGGCCAACCGCCGTGCCCGCCAGCGGGAGGCACCGCCCAACCTGCTGCTGACCACGCCGGAGAGCCTGACGCTGCTGCTCTCCCTGCCCGATGCCATCAGGATGTTCGCCGGCCTGGCCGCGGTGGTGGTGGATGAGGCGCATGCGCTGGCCGGCACCAAGCGGGGCGACCAGCTTTCGCTGTGTCTTTCCCGCTTGCAGGCGCTGGCGCCAGGGCTGCGGCGGGTGGGGCTTTCCGCCACCGTGGCGCACCCGGATGCGCTGCGCGCCTGGCTTTCCCCGCGCGGGCGCCCCGCCGATGTGCGGCTGGTGATCGGCCGTGGCGGCGTGGCGCCGCGGCTGGACGTGATGCTGCCGGAGGGTCACCTGCCCTGGGGAGGGCATATGGGCCTGGCCAGCGCGCCCGAGATCTATGCCCGGTTGCAGCAGGCCAAGGTCAGCATCGTCTTCGTCAATACGCGCGCACAAGCAGAACTGATCTTCCAGGCGCTGTGGAAGCTGAACGACGCCAACCTGCCCATCGCCCTGCACCATGGCAGCCTGACGGTGGAACAACGCCGCAAGGTGGAAGCCGCCATGGCGGAAGGCCGGCTGCGCGCGGTGGTGGCGACGGCGTCGCTGGACCTTGGCATCGACTGGGGCGCTGTCGATCAGGTGGTGCAGGTGGGCGCGCCGAAGGGCGTCTCCCGCCTGTTGCAGCGCGTCGGCCGGGCCAATCACCGGATGGACGAGCCTTCTCTGGCAGTGCTGGTGCCGAGCAACCGCTTCGAGGTGGTGGAATGCACCGCGGCGGTGGAGGCCATTGCCGCGAGCGAGCTGGATGGCGACCCGCCACGGCCGGGGGGCTTGGACGTGCTGGCGCAGCATATTCTTGCGTGCGCCTGCCATGGCCCCTTCGCGCCGGATGCGCTGTATGCGGAGGTGACGCGGTCAGGCGCCTATGCCGGGCTGTCGCGGCAGGATTTCGACGATGTGCTGCGCTTCGTCGAGGATGGCGGCTACGCGCTGCGGGCCTATGACCGCTTCCGCAAGCTGTTCCGCGACAGCGAGGGCCTGGTCCACGCCGCCAACAACCGCGTCGTCCTCCAGTTCCGCATGAACCTGGGCACCATCGTCGAGACGCCGATGGTCAAGGTGCGGCTGCGCGGCGGGCCGATGCTGGGCGAGGTTGAGGAATATTTTGTCGGCACGTTGGTTGCCGGCGATTGCTTCATCTTCGCCGGGCAATTGCTGCGCTTCGACAAGCTGGAGGCGATGACCGCGGTGGTCTCCCGCGGCGGCGAGGGCGAGCCGCGCGTGCCGGTCTATGCCGGCGCCCGCATGCCGCTGACGACCGAGCTGGCGGCACGCGTCCGCGGCATTCTGCACGACCCCGCCAAATGGAGCCACCTGCCGCCGCCGGTGCAGGAATGGCTGCGGCTGCAACAGCATTTCTCGGCCTTGCCGCCGCCGGATGGGCTACTCGTGGAAACGTTCCCGCGCGGCCCCCGCTGGTTCATGGTGGCCTATTGCTTCGAGGGCCGCCTGGCGCACCAGACGCTGGGCATGCTGGTGACCAAGCGCATGGAAAAGCTGGGCATGGCGCCGCTGGGCTACCTCGCCACCGACTATGTCCTGGCCACCTGGAGCGCCTTCGAGCCCACCGGGGTTGAGCGTTTGTTCGAGCAGGACATATTGGGCGAGGAGCTGGAGGAGTGGATCGCCGAGTCCTCCATGCTCCGCCGCACCTTCCGCAACATCGCCACCATTGCCGGCCTGCTGGAGAAGAACCAGCCCGGCCAGGAAAAATCCGGCCGCACCATGACCATGAATGCCGACCTGATCTACGACGTGCTGCGCAAGCATGAACCCGACCACGTGCTGCTGCGCGCCACGCGGCAGGAAGCCGCGCATGGCCTGACGGATGTTGCCCGCATCGCCCGGCTGCTGGGCCGCGCGGAGGGGCGGGTGCAGCACCTGGCGCTGGACCGCGCCTCCCCCCTGGCGGTGCCGGCGCTGATCGAGCAGGGGCGCGAATGGGTGGCCGGCGGCGCCGAGGACGCGCTGCTGGCCGAAGCCGCCGCGCTGGTGGAGGAAGCCACCGGCGGCACCGAACTCTTTTCGGAGCTGCTGGCCGAGGTGACCGAGGGCGTCTCGCTCGGCCCGCCGGCCCGCGACCGCTCCCGCCCGAAGGTGTTGGAAAGCCGGCGGAGGCGCCGAGCATGAGTGCCGCCCCGATCCATATTGCCGGCGAGCGCCTGATGCTGGACCCCGCGGGCGTGCTGTTCTGGCCAGCCCAAAAAATGCTGGTGGTGGCCGACCTGCATCTGGAAAAGGGCAGCAGCTTCGCCGCCCGCGGCCACGGCCTGCTGCCACCCTATGATACCCGCGAAACCCTGCTTAACCTTGGCAATGCTTTGCGCCGCTACCGGCCGGCTCGGCTGGTGGCCTTGGGCGACAGCTTCCACGACGCCGCCGGCCATACCCGCCTGGCCGAGCAGGACGCCGCCGCGCTGCGCCATATGCTGAACGGCGTCGCCGTCACCTGGGTGCTGGGCAACCACGACCCCATCGCCCCCGCCAGCCTGCCCGGCGAGGCCTGCGACGAGTTGCGCGAGGGACCGCTGGTGTTCCGCCACCAGGCCTTGCCGGGCAAGCAGCCGCCGGGGGAACTCAGCGGCCACTTCCACCCCAAGGGCAGCATGCCGACGCGCTGTGGCCCGGTGACGCGCCCCTGCTTCATGACCGACCCACGCCGGGTGATCTTGCCGGCCTTCGGCGCCTATACCGGCGGGCTGGCAGCCACCGACCCTGCCCTGGCCAACCTGTTCCCCTGGGGCGCCCGGCTGTTCCTGCTGGGCAAGGAACGCCTGTTCAGCCTGCCCATGGCACCGATGCGGCGGCTGACGACGGCATAGAGGTATCGGGGCGACTGATTCACGCCACCGGCGATTCCGCCGGCGACGATCAGGCGACACAAGTAAGGGCGACTGATTCACGCCGCCGGTGATTCCACCGGCGACGATCAGGCGCCAGGGATGCAGCCGGGCGATTGTAACCCTACATAAGCCGGATGCCCTCGCCCGCCCTGCTCTGGTTCCGCACCGACCTTCGCCTTGCCGACAACCCCGCCCTGGCCGCGCTGGAGGGCCGCCAGGTGCTGCCGGTCTTCCTGCTGGACGACGCTTCGCCAGGCCGTTGGGCGCTGGGCGGTGCCTCCCGCTGGTGGCTGCACCACAGCCTGGAAAAGCTGGCCGCCGCCCTGGCCGAACGCGGCGCGCCCCTGCTGCTGCTGCGCGGCCGGGCCGAAATCGCCATCCCCGCCTTGGCCGACGCCATCGGCGCCGCGGAGGTGCTGGCCGGCCGCCGCTACGAACCCTGGGCGCGGGAGGCCGACCGCCGCGTGCACGAGGCGCTCTCCGCCAGCGGCCGCAAGCTGCGCCTGTTCACCAGCGCGCTGCTGCATGAACCGCACCGCATCGCCACCGGGGCGGGGCGGCCCTATGGCGTCTTCACCCCCTTCTCCAAGGCGGTGATGGCACAAGTGGCAGTCCCCGCGCCGCTGCCGGCACCGGGGCGACTGACCCCGATGGCCAACCCGCCCGCCGGCGAGTCGCTGGCCGATTGGCGTCTGCTGCCGCAGGCACCGGTGCCGGACTGGGCCGCCGGCTTTCGCGCCAGCTGGCAACCCGGCGAGGCCGGCGCCGCCACCCGCCTGGCCCGCTTCGTCAGCGGCGCCCTGGCCGGCTACGCCAAGCAGCGCGACATCCCCAGCGGCGAGACGACCTCGGCGCTCTCCCCCCACCTGGCCTTCGGCGAGGTCTCGCCGCGCCAGGCCTGGCACGCCGCCGGCGAGGCCGGCGCCAAATTCCGCAGCGAGCTGCTGTGGCGGGAGTTCAGCTATCACCAGCTGTGGCACCGGCCGGAACTGCCGGAGATCGCGCTGCGCCCGGCCTACCAGGATTTTCCCTGGCAGCCCGAGGCCCGGCTGCTGCGCGCCTGGCAGCAGGGCCGCACCGGCTACCCGCTGGTGGATGCCGGCATGCGCCAGCTTTGGCGCACGGGGTGGATGCACAACCGGGTTCGTATGGTAAGCGCAAGCTTTCTGGTGAAACATCTGCTGCAACCCTGGCAGGATGGCGCCAGCTGGTTCTGGGATACGCTGGTGGACGCAGACCTGGCCAACAACAGCGCCTCCTGGCAGTGGGTGGCGGGATGCGGTGCCGATGCCGCGCCGTATTTCCGGGTGTTCAACCCGGTGCTGCAGGGCGAGAAATTCGACCCCGCGGGCGCCTATGTCCGCCGCTTCGTGCCCGAGTTGGCGCGGCTGCCGGACAAATGGCTGCACCGGCCATGGGAGGCCCCGGCCGAGGACCTGGCCCGCGCCGGGGTACGCCTGGGCGAGACCTACCCGCGCCCCATCGTGGACCACGCCGCCGGCCGGCAGCGCGCGCTGGACGCCTTCGCCGCGCTGCCGAAATCCGCCGCCGGAGCGCTGGAGGAAAGCCGCACGTGACCGGGGCCAAGGCCGTTGCCGCGCTGCGGGACCGGGGCTTCGTCGGCCTGCGGGTGGTGCCGGACGTGCATGGCGACGCCACCGCCTTCGCCCACGCGATCCATGGCGCCGAGGCGGCCAACCTCTACGTTATCCAACTGGGCGACCTGACCGACTACGGGCCGGACAGCCCGGAGGTGCTGCGCCTGATGTTCGGCGTGCTGGATGCCGGGCGCGGCCAGTTCATCCTGGGCAACCACGACCACAAGCTGCGCCGCGCCCTGGTGGGCCAGCGCGTGCGCATGGCGAATGAGGGGCTGGGCCGCACGCTGGAACAGCTGGGCGACGCGCCGGATGGCGAGGCCCTGGCCCAGCGCATGATCGACGAGGTGGCGAAGGCGCCGGCCTGGCTGCGGATAGGCAGCTGGCTGTTCGTGCATGGCGGCTACCACCCGGGCATGCTGCACAGCGAAGCCCCGCCCCATGCCGGCGCGTCCAAGCCGGAGCCGGTGGTGACCCGCGCGCTGTTCGGCCAGGTCACCGGCCGCACCCGGCAGGATGGCTACCCCGAGCGCCTGGTGGACTGGGTGGACCGCATTCCCGCGGGCATGACGGTGTATTGCGGCCATGACCGCCGCAGCCTGGATGGCCGGCCCTTCGTGCAGGCCGGCGTGGCCGGCGGGCGGGCGGTGTTCATGGACACCGGCGCCGGCAAGGGCGGCCACCTCAGCTGGGTGGACCTGCCGCTTTAGCGTCTGATCGTCGCCGGTGACATCATCGGCGGAGTGACCCAGCCGCTCATCCTACAGCACTATCCGCTCACGCTGAATCAGCGTGAGCGGATTTCGTGCTGTAGCTTCAATAGGTTGCAGAGCAATATCCGTTCTGATGATTCCATCAGAACGGATATTGCTCTAGATATGCGCGGGGTCGCGCGGGTATTGCAGCGCCAGCACCTCCACGCCCTGCGCCCCGGCCGTGGCGGTGAAGGCAGCTTCCTCCGGCCGCACGAACAGCAGGGAAAGCGGCGGCAGCGCCGCATCCGCGGTGGCCAGCGACCCCGCGGTGACAACCCAGAACTGCCCCAGCCCGCCCGCGGGGTCCGGCCCCGTCACGCTCTCGCCGGGCGCCAGGCGAAAGCGCAGCGCGCCCATGCCATCCTCGGCCATCGGGATCAGCACCTCGGCGCCCGGCGTGGTGCAGGGCGCGCCGGAGACCTGCTTGGCCTCGCGGAACTTCCGCTTCACCTGGCGCAGCCGGTCGCGCCCGGCCGGGATGTACTGCGCCCCGGGGTCGTAGCCGTTGCGCAGCGTGAAGTAGTGCAGACCTTCGGGGCCGCTGCGCAGCGGGCCGTAGCTGGAAAAGGCGTTGGTGTAGTGCACCACCACCGGCCCGACCTCATGCGTGCCCATGCTGCCGCCGCCGCCCACCACCACCTGCCACTGGTTGGCGGCGTGGTAATGCGTCTGCACCGTGGTCTCGGCGGATTGCTCCACCAGGAAGGCCATGGGGTAGAGCACCTCCGGCCCCGGCGGCGGCGGCGCATCGGGGCCGCGCGTGGTCCAGTTGGCGCCGAAGAAGGTGGTCAAGGCCACCGGCACGCCATTGGCGATCACTTCCCGCCGCTGCCGCCCCGCCACATCGGGGCTGATTGCCTGCACCATCCTCGCCTCCTACTGCGCGCTGAGCTGCAGGGTCCGGATCACCGGCCCCCAGCGTTCGCGGTCGCTGCGCATCTGTTCCACCAAAACCGCCGGCGCGCCACCGGCGGCCTGGCCGCCATCCCGCGCCAGGGCCAGGCGCAATTCCGGGTCCGCCAGGGCCTGGTTGACCGCGGCATTCAACCGCGCCACCTGCGCCGCCGGCAAGCCGGCCGGACCGAACAGCCCGTTCCAGGCCACCAGGTCCAGCTCTATCCCGGCCTCGACGAAGGTGGGCACGTTCGGCAGCGCCTCGCTGCGTTGGCGGAAGGTGACCGCCAGCGGCACCGCCTGGCCATTGTTGACGCCACCCATGCTGGTGACCAGCGTGTCGAACACCAGCTGCACGTCGCCGCGCACCAGCGCCGTCAGCGCCTGGCCGCTGCTGGTGAAGGGTACCGCCACCGGCTCCGCCCGCAGCAGCGTGCCCAGCATATGGGCGCCCAGCCGGGCCGTGCTGCTGGGCAGGCCGACCGCGGCGCCGCCGGCACGGGTGCGCAGCATGGCCACCGCCTCGGCCAGGCTGCGCGGGCCGTGTTCCGCGCTGCCGGCCAGCAGCATGCCGTGCTTCACCACCAGCGCCACCGCGGTGAAGTCCCGCTGCGGGTCGTAGGGCATGTTGGCGTAGAGGAACTCATTGATGCCATGGGTGCCGTAGCTGCCCCAGCACAGCACGCTGCCATCCGGCGCCGCCCGCGCCACCAGCGCCGCGCCGATATTGCCGCCGGCGCCCGGGCGGTTGTCCACCACCACCGGCTGGCCAAGGATGGGCCGCAGCTTCTCGGCCACGCGCCGCGCCGCCAGGTCGCTGCCCTGGCCGGCGGCGAAGGGCACCACCAGGCGAATGGCGGCTTCCTGCGCGCGCAGCGCACCAGGCATAAGCAACAGCAGGGCGAGCAACAGGCGCGACACGGTATTTCCTTCCCTCTCGACCCCGGCTTTTTGCCCTGCTAGCCCTTGCATCACAAGCAAATGGGGAAACGCGCCATGTTCAGGTTGGATGGCAAGGTCGCAATCGTCACCGGCGCCGGCTCGGTCGGCCCGGGCTGGGGCAATGGCCGGGCGACGGCGGTGCTGCTGGCCCGCCAGGGCGCCAGCGTCTTCATCACCGACATCAACGCCGAGGCGCTGGAGGAAACCCGCCGCACCATTGCCGAAGAAGGCAATACCGCGGTCGGCCAGCTCTGCGACATGCTGGACGCCGCAGCGGTGGAAGCCATGGTGGCGAACTGCCTGGCCAAGTTCGGCCGCATCGACATCCTGGTGAACAATGTCGGCGGCAGCGCGCCCGGCAGCCCGGTGACCATGGCCGAGGAGCTGTGGGACCGGCAGATCGACTTCAACCTGAAGACCCCGTTCCTGGGCTGCAAATACGTGCTGCCGGTGATGGAAGCCCAAGGGTCCGGTGCCATCGTGAACCTGAGCAGCATCGCCGGCCTGCGTATGGGCAGCGACCGCACCCATGTGGCCTACAGCGCCAGCAAGGCCGGCGTCATCGCCTTCAGCAAGAGCGTCGCCATGGCCTATGCCAAGCACGGCATTCGCTGCAACACGGTGGTGCCGGGGCTGATGAACACGCCACTCGTCGAAGTACGCCTGCTGCGCCAGCTGGGCAGCAACGACGCCGAGACGCTGGTGGCCAAGCGCGACGCCATGGTGCCCACGGGCAAGATGGGCACCGGCTGGGATATCGCGCATGCCGTGCTCTACCTGGTCAGCGATGAGGGCCACTACGTCAACGGCACCGAGATCATCGTCGATGGCGGGCTTTCGGCGAAGGGTAGCACGTGATGCGCGCCGTGGACCGTGGCCTCGGCCGCCGCGCGCTGCTGGGCACGCTGCTGGCTGCGCCCGCTGTGGCGCAGCCGCGCTGGCAGCCCGACCGCACCGTCACCATCATCGTGCCCTCCCCGGCCGGTGGTGGCACGGATTTCTCCGCGCGACTGATCAGCGAACCGCTGAGCCAGCGCCTGGGCGTGCCGGTGGTGGTGGAAAACCGCCCCGGCGCCGGCAACCTGGTGGGCATGCTCGCCACCAAGCGGGCTCGGCCGGACGGCCTGATGCTGATGGTCGGCTATTCCGGCGCCATGACCGGCCACCCCGCTGTCATGGGCACCGCGGAGCTGGACCCGCTGGTGGACTTCGCCGCCATCGGCCAGCTGACCGACACATCGCAGGTCATCACCGTGCACCCCACCGTGCCGGTGCGGACGCTGCCCGAGTTCATCGCCTACGTAAAAGCCCGCCCCGGCCAGCTGAACTACGCCAGCGGCGGCAATGGCAGCATGCACCATCTGGGCACCGAGTTGCTGAAGCTGCGCACCGGCATCGACCTGGTGCACATCCCCTACCGCGGCACCGGCGAGACCATCGCCGACCTGCTGGCCGGCCGCGTACAGTTCTACATGAACAGCCCGCCGCCGATCCTGCCCTTCATCCGCGAGGGCAAGCTGCGCGCCATTGCCACCACCGGCCAGCAGCGCCACCCCGCGCTGCCGGACGTGCCTTCGCTGAACGAAGCGGGGCTGAGCGATGTGCCGCTGAACATCTGGTACGGGTTGTATGCGCCGGCGCGTACGCCGGAGCCGATACTGGCCAGGCTGAACGCCGACCTGCAGGCGGTGCTGGCGATGCCGGAGATCAAGCGCCGCGCGGAGGAGAGCGGCACCTTCGTCGCCTATACCTCCGGCGAGGCGGTGATGACCCGGCTGCGCGCCGAGATCGCCACCTGGACCGAGGTGGTGCGGACCGTGGGCATCAAGCCGGATTGAACTCGGTGTCCTTCTTCGGGATCAGGTCATAGGGCAGCGCGAAGCCGGGCATCGCCTTCAGCCGCTCGCTCCACGCCAGCACGTTCGGCCAGCGGGTGATGTCCAGCCCGCCCTCGGCCATGAACACCATTCGGCCCCAGCAGCCGATATCGGCGATGGTCGGGCCGCTGCCAACCAGCCAGTCCCGCCCTTCCAGGCTGCGATCCACGAAGCCGATGGCGGCTTCCGCCAGCGGCCGGAAATAATCCATCACCGCCGGGTCCACCGCGCGGAACCGGCTGTAGTGCCGTACCTTCGCCACGTTGGTGATGTTGTCGGCTTCCCAGCTCAGCCACTCCCGCGCGGTCCACTGTTCCTGCTCGGTGGCGCCGGCGAAGTGGCCGGTGGTGCGCGCCAGGTAGTCCAGCACCACGTTGGACTGCACGACGGTCAGGCCGCGATGCCGCAGCGCCGGCACCTGGCCATAGCGATTGATGGCCAGGTACTCCGGCTGCTTCTGCACGCCGTTCTTCAGGTTCACGGTGCGGAAGCTGAACGGCAGCCCCGACAGCGCCAGGTACAGCATGGGCTTGTAGCTGCTGGAACTCGTAAAACTGCCATACAGCGTGATCCGGTCGTCGCTCATGCCGCGGCCTTCAGCAGCTCGGCACATTTCTCGCCGACCATGATGCTGGGCGCATTGGTGTTGCCGGACGGCATGGTCGGGAAGATCGAGGCATCCGCGACGCGCAGCCCGCTGAGGCCATGCACCCGCAGCTGGTCATCCACCACCGCGTTCGGCCCCTGGCCCATGCGGCAGGTGCCGATAGGGTGGTACGCGGTTTCGCTGTTGGCGCGGATATAGCCGAGGATCTGCTCCTCGGTCGCGATCTCCTTGCCCGGCGAATATTCCTCACCACGAAAGGCATCCAGCGGCGCGGCCTCGACGATGCGGCGCATCATGCGGAAGCCCTCGCTCATCGCCAGCTGGTCGATGCGGTCGGCCAGGAAGTTGAAGCGGATGGCCGGCTGCATCCGTGCATCCCGGCTGCGGATATGGATGCTGCCGAGACTCTCCGGCCGCAGCTGGTAGCAGCTGACCGTCATGGCAGGGAAGTCGTGCAACTGCCGCAGCTTGGGGTTCTTCACCGCATAGGGCACCAGGTGCATCTGCACGTCGGGCGTCTCCATCTCCGGCCGCGTCTTCAAGAACGCCACCAGCGGCGCGGAGGGCAGGCTGAGGAAGCCGGTGCCCTTGGTGATGTACTTGAACACCTCCCCGCCCATGCGCCAGCCACGCGCCATGTGGTTGTAGGAAACGCTACGGTCGGTGATGCGCCACTGGATGCGGACGTTGATGTGGTCGCGGAAGTTCTCGCCCACCGCGGGCAGTTCGTGCAGCACCTCAATGCCATGGTCCATCAGCACATCGGCGCGGCCGATGCCGCTGAGTTCGAGCAGTTGCGGGCTGGCGACGCCACCGGCACACAGCACCACCTCGCGCCCCGCACGTACCTGCACGCGCTCGCCCCGGCGGATGTATTCCACGCCGACGCAGCGCTTGCCTTCCAGCAGCAGGCGCTGGGTCTGGGCCTCCGTCACGATATGCAGGTTGGGCCGCTTCAGCGCCGGCTTCAGATAGGCTTCGTAGGTGGACTGCCGGCGGCCGCGGCTGATGGTGGTCTGCGTGGTGGCGATGCCATCCTGGTCCGGCGCGTTGTAGTCGGGGTTGATCTTGTAGCCCGCGGCGACGGCGGCCTGCTTGATGGCGTCATACAGCGGGTTCTGGTCGGGCACCTCGCTCACGCGCAGCGGACCGTCCTCGCCGCGCTCGCCGCTCTGCGCGCCCTCATAGCTCTCCATGCGGCGAAACAGCGGCGCCACCTGGTCCCAGCCCCAGCCACGGCAGCCCATCTGCGCCCAGGTGTCGTAGTCCTGCGGTTGGCCGCGTACATAGACCAGGCCGTTGATGGCCGACGACCCGCCCAGCAACTTGCCGCGCGGCACCGGAATTTCGCGCATCGCCGTCTGCTTCTCGGGGTCCGACTTGTACAGCCAGTTGGCCGCGGCATTGTGGATCAGCAGGCCAAAGCTGACCGGCAGGCGAGACACCGGATGCGTCGCCCGCCCGGCCTCGATCAGCAGCACCTGCACGCGCGCATCCTCGGAAAGCCGTGCCGCCAGCGTGGCGCCGGCCGAACCGCCACCGACGATGATGTAGTCGTACTCGGCCATGCTGCTTCCCCCTGGTTGGGCGGAAGGCTAACGGCTGGCGAGCACCGCCTCAAGCGTCAGCGAACCGCCCTCCGCCACCGGCAGCGCGGTGACGCCGCGTTCCAGCATGGCGGAGAGTGCGTCCCGCAGCGTCGTCGCCTCCGGCAACGCTTCCCCCGGCACGCTCGCGGCCTCGCGCGGCACATCACTGATGCGGAACAGCCCCAGCCTGGTCAGCGCCCGATCGGCGCCGAGGAAATCGGCGACGAAGCCATCCGCCGGGCGCGCCAGCATCTCGGCCGGCGCGGCGTGCTGCACCAGGCGGCCGGCGCGCATCAGCGCCAGGCTGTCGCCCAGCAGCACCGCCTCCTGCACGTCATGCGTCACCAACAGCACGGTCTTGCGCAGGCGCTTCAGCAGCGCCAGCACCTCCTGCTGCAACTGCGCGCGGCGCAGCGGGTCGACGGCGCCGAAGGGTTCGTCCAGCAGCAGCACCGGCGGGTCCGCCGCCAGGGCGCGGGCCACACCAACGCGCTGACGTTCGCCGCCGGAAAGCTGGTGCGGCCAGCGGTCGCGGTACTGCGCGGGGTCCAGCCCGACCAGCGCCAACACCTCCTCCACCCGCGCGCGGGTTCGCGCGGCGTCCCAGCCCAGCAGCGCCGGCACAACAGCGACATTGGCGCCGACACGCCGATGCGGAAACAGCCCGCCCTCCTGGATCACATAGCCAATCCCGCGCCGCAGCTGCACCGGGTCCTGCGCCAGCGCATCCTGCCCGGTGATGCGGATGCTGCCGGCATCCGGCTCCACCAGCCGGTTCACCAGGCGCAGCGTGGTGGTCTTGCCGCAACCGCTCGGCCCGATCAGCGCGCAGCATTCGCCCTCGGGCACGCTGAGGTCCAGCGCCTGCACGCCGGCGCCGCCGGGCCAGGCCTTGGTGATGCCACGCAGCTCGATCATGCCCGTTCCCACCGCCGTTGCAGCCAGCCGAAGCCGGCTTCCGTGCCCAAGGCCAGCAGCGCGATGGCGCTGCCGCCCGCCAGCAGTTGCGCCGTGTCCAGCAAGGCCATGCCCTGCGTCACCAGGTCGCCCAACCCACCGCCGCCGATGAAGGTGGCCAGCGCCGCGCCGGAGACGACCTGCACCGCCGCGGTGCGCAAGCCCGCGAAGACCTGCGGCAGCGCCAAGGGCAGCTCCACCCGCAGCAGCGATTGCAGCGGCGTGAAGCCCATGCCGCGCGCCGCTTCCACCGCCGCCGGTTCCGCGCCCTGCAAGCCCACCAGCGCGTGCAGCAACACCGGCGGCAGCGCCAGCAACGCCAGCGCGACCACGCTGGGCGTGAACCCCACGCCCAACAGCGGCAGCAGCGCCGCCAGCACCGCCAGGCTGGGCAGCGTCCGCAGCACGCCAGCGCCACCGCTGACCCAACCCGCCAGCACCGGCCGCCGCGCCAGCAGCAGCGCCGCCGGCAGCGCCAGCGCCACGCCGGCCAGCAACCCCGCGGCAGACAGCGCCAGATGCTGCCCCAGCGCCTCCAGGAACACGTCGGGGTGGTCGCGCAGCCAGCCGATCATGCCCGCTGCATCCGCCGCAACGCCGTGTCAGCGGCCAGCGCCAGCGCGCAGACCAGCGTGGCACCCACAAGGATCTTCTCGGTATGGCCCTGGTCCAGCCCGGTCAGGATCAGCACGCCCAAGCCGCCGCCGCCGATATAGGCCGCCACCGTCGCCGCCGAGACCAGCGTCGCCACCGCCACCCGCAGCCCCGCGAGCATGGAGGGCAGCGCCAAGGGCAACTCCACCTGCCACAGCTTCTGCCTGGGGGTCAGGCCCATGCCATCGGCGGCGTCGCGCACCGCGGGCGCCACGCCTTCCAGCCCCGTCACCACGGCGCGCAGCAGCACCGGCATGGCGTAGCTGGCCAACGCCAGCAGCGCGGCGCGAAACCCCAAGCCCAGCAACGGCACCAGCAGCGCGAACAGCGCCAGCGTGGGCACGCTGTACAGCACGGCGGAACCGCCCATCGCCGCCGCCCGCAACACCGGCCGCCGCGCCGCCAGCACGCCCAGCGGCAGCGCCACCGCCGCCGCCAGCAGCAGCGCCGCGCCCACCAGCAGCACGTGTTCGCCCAGCGCGGCGCCGATGCTGTCCAGGTTGCGCCAGGTCCAGCGCATCAGCCGGCCGCCGCCAGGAAGGCGCGGGCCACGTCGCGCGGCTCCTCGCCATCCTGGTCCACCTGACGGTTCAGCGCCTGCATCGCCGCATTGTCCAGCCGCGCATCCACCCGCGCCAGCGTCGCCGCCAGGGATGGGAAGGCGGCGAGCGCCGGCTGCCGCACCACCGCGGCCAACTGATACGGCGGCCACAACGCGCGGTCATCGCGCAGCACGGTGAAGCCGAGGCTGGCAATCTGCCAATCCGTCGCGTAGCCGTTCACCACATCGGCCTGGCCGTGGCGCAGCGCGGCGTAGCGCAGGCCCAGCGCAGCGAACTGCCGAAAGCGGCGGAACTTCATGCCGTACACCCGCTCCAGCCCCGGCAGCCCATCCGCCCGCCCGGCGAACTCATTGCCCGCCGCCAGCGTCAGCGAGGGCGCAGCCCGGGCCAGGTCGCTCAACGTCTCCAGCCCCAGGCGGCGGGCCGTCTCGGGCAGCAGCAGCAGCACATTGCCGTTGTCGATCCGCGACGGCGCCAGCCATTCCAGCCCCAGCGGCCGATAGCCATCCCGCACGCGCTGCCACACCTGTTCCGGCGTGCCATCGGTGCCCTGCTTCAGCACCACGCCCAGCCCGGTGCCGGTGTATTCCGGGTACAGGTCGATCTCGCCGGCGAGCAGCGCCTGCTGCGCGATCAGCGTACCGCCCAGGTTCAACCGGCGCTGCACCTGGGCGCCCGCGGCTTCCAGCGCCTGGGCGTAGAGTTCGCCCACCACCAGTTGTTCGGTGAAGTTCTTGCTGCCCACCCGCAGCAGCGGCCGCGCCTGGGCACGCGCCAGCGCCGGCAGGGCCAGCAGTGCCAGGCTGCGTCGCGCCAGCCTCATGCCGCACCTCCGCGGCGCCAAGCGCCGTTTCCGCCAGGGCTTGGCGGCAGGCGCCGGGCGGTGGCACCCTGCCCGGCAACGTCCCAGGAAAGCGGTGCATGCAAACGAGCGTATTGGTGGCCGGCGGCGGCCCGGTCGGCCTGGTGCTGGCGATGGACCTGGCGCAGCGCGGCATCGCCGTGACCGTGGTGGAAACCCGCGCCCCGAAGGCCGCGCCCAGCCCCAAATGCAACCACGTCGCCGCCCGCAGCATGGAGTTCTTCCGCCGCCTCGGCATTGCCGAAGTGGTGCGCGATGCCGGGCTGCCGCATGACCATCCGCATGACGTTTGCTTCCGCACTTCCGTCGCTGGCCGTGAACTCTCCCGCATTCCCATACCGGCGCGGGGGCTGCGCGGCAAGGCGGGCGGACCGGACACGCAATGGCCCACGCCGGAGCCGCCGCATCGGATCAACCAGATCTTCCTGGAACCGCTGTTGCAGGACTGCGCCACGGCGACGCCCAACCTGACCCTGCTGCACCGGACGGAGCTGGTGGAGTTCACCCAGGACGCAGACGGCGTGACCGCCACCCTGCGCGACCTGGAGACGCAGGAAACACGCACGGTCCGCGCTGCCTACCTGGTCGGCTGCGATGGCGGGCGTTCCATGGTCCGCCGCGCCATCGGCGGCAAGATGGTGGGCGACGCCGTGGTGCAGCGGGTGCAGTCCACCTATATCCGCGCCCCCGGCCTGCATACGCTTTTGCAGGCCGAACGCAGCTGGATGACGCTGACGATGAACCCGCGGCGCTGCGGCAACACCATCGCCATCAACGGCACCGACACCTTCCTGGTGCATAACTACTTCTACGCGCATGAGACCGATTTCGACGCTGTCGACCGCGATGCTTCGCTGCGCGAGCTGCTCGGCGTCGGCCCCGACTTTGAATATGAGATGCTGTCGAACGAGGACTGGATCGGCCGCCGCCTGGTCTCTGACAAGCTGCGCGAGGGCCGCGTCTTCCTGGCCGGCGACAGTGCGCATATCTGGGTGCCCTATGGCGGCTACGGCATGAATGCCGGCATCGGCGATGCCATGGGCCTGTCCTGGCTGCTGGCCGCGCATCTGAACGGCTGGGCGCCCGAGGCGATCCTCGACGCCTATGCCGCCGAGCGCCACCCGATCACCGAACAGGTTTCTCATTTTGCCATGGGTCATGCGGCCAAGGCCATCCGCCAGCGCGCCGGCATTCCTGCCGAAATCGAGGATGAAGGGCCTGCGGGCGACGCCGCGCGGCAAAAACATGGCCAGGAAATGTACGACCTGCATGTGCAGCAATACTGCTGCGGCGGGCTGAACTTCGGTTACTTCTATGAGGGGTCGCCGATCATCGTCGCCGATGGCCAGGCGCCCGGCTACACCATCGACACCTTCGAGCAATCCACCGTCCCCGGCTGCCGTACGCCGCATATCTGGCTGGCGGATGGACGGTCGCTGTACGACGCAGTGGGCACCGGCTTCACCCTGCTGCGCTTCGACCCCAGCCTGGATGCCACGCCGCTGCTGGCCGCCGCCGCCGCGCGTGGCGTGCCACTGACCTTGCTGGACCTGCCACCGCAAGCACCCTACGCGCACAAGCTGGTGCTGAGCCGGCCGGACCTGCACGTGGCCTGGCGCAGCGATGCGCTGCCAGCGGACCCGCTGGCGCTGGTGGACCGGATAAGGGGCGCCGCGTGACCGGCCGTCGCGCCCTGCTGGCCGCACCCGCGCTGCTGGCCCTGCCGGCCCGGGCGCAGTTGGACCGCCCCGCCCGCATCATCATCGGCTTCCCACCCGGCGGCTCGGTGGATGTCGTCGCGCGCCTCTACGCCGAAGCGCTGCGCGGCACCTACGCGCCGCATGTGGTGGTGGAAAGCCGCCCCGGCGCCGGCGCCCGCCTGGCCATGGACGCCGTCCGCACCGCCGCGCCGGATGGCAGCACCATGCTGTTGACCCCCGCCGGCGGCTTCATCCTGCATCCCACGCTGTTCCCGCACTCGGTCAAGCCGGAACCGGAAGCGGAACTCGCCCCCGTCACCACCGTCTGCGCCCTGCCCTTCGCGCTGGTCGTGGCGCCGGGTCACCCCGCGCGCGACATCCCCAGCTTCATCGCCTGGGCGAAGGCGCAGCGGGAACCGGTCAGCTACGGCCTGCCCTCGGCCGGCAGCATGGCGCATTTCACCGCCATGCAGATCGGCCGCACGCTCGGCCTGAGCCTCAACGCGGTGCCGTATCGCGGCAGCGCGCCGGCACTGTCAGAACTGATGGGCGGGCATATCCCGATGGTGGTCATCCCACTCGGCGGCGTGCCGGGGCTGCATCGGGAAGGCCAGGTGCGCATCCTCGCCACAACGGCGCCGGGGCCGTTGGCCTCGCTGCCGGGCGTGCCGAGCCTGGCCGCCGCGGGTTACCCAGACCTGGCCATCGAGGAATGGTTCGGCCTGTTCCTGCCCGCGCGCACGCCGCCCGCCACCCAGGCCGCGTTGCACCAGGCCATGCTGGCCGCCGCCGCCACGCCGGCGCTGCGCGAAGGCCTGGCGAAGATCGAATACGCCCCGCTGACCATGGACGCCGCCGCCCTCACCGCCCGCATCCGGCGCGAACGCGCCCATTGGGCGCAGGTGATCCACGACACCGGCTTCAAGGTGGAAGAATGACCGCACCCATCCGCTACGCCGAGGACTACACCCCCGGCCAGGTCTTCGATGTCGGCAGCTACGCCTTCACCGCCGAGGAGATCATCGCCTTCTCCCGCGAATGGGACCCGCACCCCTTCCACATCGACGAGGATGCGGCGAAGCAGACCATGTTCGGCGGCCTCATCGCCAGCGGCTGGCACACCGCGCTGGTGATGATGCGCATGCTGCACCAGGGCGGCTTCCTGTCGCTGGAAACCAGCATCGGCTCCCCGGGGCATGAGGAGCTGAAATGGCTGCGCCCGGTGCGCCCGGGCGAGTTGCTGCGCGGCCAGGTGGTGGTGAACCACGTGAAGCTCTCGAAGTCGCGGCCGGAACTGGGCTTTGTCAACTGCACGGCCACCCTGACCAACCCGGCCGGCGAGGTCGCCTACCTGCTGACCAGCAACGCGATCATCAAGACGCGGGGCGGGTAACCCGCAGCGTCCCCAACGCCTGCGCCACCGGCTCACCTGTGGCGTCCACCAGCGTGGCCTCCGCCGTCACCAGGCTGCGGCCGCCGCGCACCACGCGGCCACGCGCCTGCAACGCCCCCAGCGCCGGCGCCAGGAAGCTGGTCGTGATGGTCACCGTCATCGCCCCGGCGCCCGGCCCGGCGGTGGAGCGCGCGGCGTTGATTAGCGCCGCGTCCAGCAGCGTCACCTGCACGCCGCCATGCACCTCGCCGCGGCTATTGGTGGTCTCCGGGTTCGGCGGCAGCTCGATCAGAGAGCGGCCATCGGCAGCCTCGACGATCCGCAGCCCCAGCAGGCGGTAGAAGGCCCGCTGGGACATGTCGGGCAGATCGCTCATTCGCTGGCGGCGTCGCGGAAGGCCTGCGGCGCGTTCGGCCCCCATTGGCTGCGCAGGCCCTGGCTGCGCGGCAGCGTGCGGAACTGGTGCTGGTTGTTCAGCAGGTCGCTGTCGGTCCAATGCTCATGCACGCGGCCCCAGGGGTCCTGCCAGTAGTCAAAAATCTGGCTGCCCAGCAGGTGCCGGCCGATGCCCCACAGATGGCCATAGCCCTTGCCCGCCAGGTGGTCGTGCCCGGCATGCAGGTCGTCCACGTCATGCACCTCGAACGAAACATGGTTGAAGCCCACCTTCGGGTGGCGGCCGAACATCATGATGTGATGGTCGACATACTCCGCCCCGCGGTCGGCGCGGTTGAAGCTGGCCAGCAGCAGGTCCGGGTTGTCGTCGGCATGCACGTCCTCGGACCCCACGAAGCCCAGGTGCCGCCGCACCCATTCGGCCGAGGCCTCGATATCCGGCGTGGAGATCACCGCATGGCCGATGCGCTTGACGTGCGAGGGCGAGATATCCACCCGCGCCAGGTCGCCGAAGCGTTCCCGCCGGCGACCGGTATTCCAGGTGGTGCTGCGGGCCGGCAGCGGCTCGGCCTTGGCCACGCCGTGCACCACCTCGATCTCGTAGCCGTTATGCTCGCGCAGCCGCACGCGCAGGCCGCCGCCGGGTTCGTCGATCGCCTCCACCGCCGAAGCGCCGGCGGCTTCCCGCGCCAGCTTGTGCAGGTCGGCCTCGCTATCCGCATGGAAGGCGATGCTCAGCACCTTGGCCGGGCCACGTTCGGTGATGTGGATGTGGTGCTCCGGGTCGGTGCCGCGCATGAACAGCTTGTCGCCGGTGCGCTCGGCCCGATGCAGGCCGAAATCGGTCAGGAACTGCTCCGCCTGGTCCAGGTCCGGGCTGCGCAGCCGTACCCAGGCGATGTCGCGCACCTTGATGATCGGGTCCATTCACCTGCCTCCCTGCGGCTATCCCGCAAGCGGTAAGGATTCCGCTTCGACAAGACAAGCGGCTTTAGGTAAGTCTGCCGGCCATAGAAACGTCCTCGGGGGAACCGCCCATGTCCATCTTCACCCGCCGCGCCCTGGTTGGCGCTGGCCTGGCCCTGCCGGCGCTGCATGGTGCCCGCGCCCAGTCCATTCGTACCGCGCGCATCATCATCGGCTTCCCGCCTGGTGGCCTGACCGACGGCCAGGCCCGCCTGCTGGCGCAGAAGCTGGCCGGCAGCTACGCCCAGAACGTGGTGGTGGAGAACAAGCCTGGCGCCAGCGGCCGGCTGGCGCTGGAAGCGGTGAAGGCGGGCGAGCCGGATGGCAGCGTCATGGTCTTCACCCCCACCGACCACGTGGCGATCTTCCCGCACCTCTACCCCGGCACGCTGCGCTACGACCCCTTCGTGGACCTGAAGCCAGTCTCGATGCTCAGCCTGTTCTACATGGGGCTGTCCACCGGCCCGATGGTGCCGGCGAAGACCCTGGCCGAGTTCATCGCCTGGGGCCGCAACCAGCCCAGCATCCCCTTCGGCAACCCCGGCGCCGGCACGCTGCCGCACTTCCTCGGCATCCAGTTCGCCAAGGCGACCGGGCTGAACCTGACCGCGGTGGCCTATCGTGGCGACGGCCCGGCGGTGCAGGATTGCCTGGGCGGGCAGATTCCGCTGACCAGCAACTCCATGCCCGCCATCGCGCCCTTCCTGACCGGTTCCGCGCTGAAGCCGCTGGCCACCACGGCGCCACGCCGCCTGCTGGAAGCGCCGGAGCTGCCGACCATCGCGGAAGCCGGCTTCCCCGCCCTGGCCTATAGCGGCGGCGGCTGCCTGATGCTGCCCGGCCGCACGCCGGCGCACCTGGTGCAGGCACTGGACCACGCCATCGCCGGCATCGCCGCCAGCGCCGATACGCTGACCTCGCTGAACCGCTTTGGCGTGGTGCCCAGCTACATGAACAGCGCCACGGTGACAAAGTGGCTGCGCGACGAACACGCCAAGTGGGGCCCCATCGTCGAGAGCTCCGGCTTCCGTCCCACTGACTGACCCCTGGCGACTGATGCATGACGTCATCGTCGTCGGCCTCGGCCCGGTAGGCGCCACGCTGGCCAACCTGCTGGCGGCCGAGGGTTTTTCCGTGCTCGCGCTGGACCGCGACGCCGCGATGTTCGACAAGCCGCGCGCCATCGCCATCGACCACGAGGCGCTGCGGATATTGCAGGCGGTGGGCGTGGCGCAGCGCCTGGAAGACCGGCTGGGCGCCTATAAGCCCAGCGAATACCACGCGGCCGATGGCAGCCTGCTGCGCAGCATTCTGCCGGCGCCACCGCCCTGGCCGCTGGCCTGGCCGAGCTACGCCAGCTTCATCCAGCCGGAGCTGGATGCCGAGCTGCGCGCCGCCCTGGCCGCACGCCCAACCGCGACGGTGCGGCTGGACGCCGAAGTGGTGGCGCTGGCCCAGCACGCGGACCACGCGGCGCTGACGCTGCGCAGCGGCGAGGAAGTGCGGGCGCGCTGGGTGCTGGCCTGCGATGGCGGCGCCTCCACCCTGCGCCGCCTGCTGGGCGCCAGCGTCGAGGACATGGCCTTCGACGAACCCTGGATCGTCATCGACACGCTGCTGGAACGCGACGTCCCCCTGCCGCCGACCAATGTGCAGTATTGCGACCCCGCCCGCCCCGCCACCTTCATCAACGGCCCCGGCCGGCTGCGCCGCTGGGAGTTCAGCGTGGCCCCCGGCGAGAACCTGGCGGAGATGGCGCGCGAGGAGAATATCTGGCGCCTGCTGTCGCGCTGGGTGAAGCCCGGCGATGTCAGCCTTTGGCGCATCGCCCCCTATCGCTTCCACGCCGTGGTGGCGGAAGACTGGCGCCATGGCCGCGTGCTGCTGGCTGGCGACGCCGCGCACCAGACCCCGCCCTTCATGGGGCAAGGCTTGAACCAGGGCCTGCGCGACGCCGCCAACCTGGCCTGGAAGCTGGCCTGGGTGCTGCGTGGCCAGGCCAGCGAGGCATTGCTGGACAGCTACACCGAAGAACGCCGCCCCAACGTGCGCCAGGTGATCGCGCTGACCAAGGAACTCGGCCTGATCATTGGCGAACGCGACCCGGCGCGTGCTGCGGACCGCAACGCCCGCATGCAGGCGGAAGTGGCCGCCGGCCGCGGCCATGTGGTGCGGCAGGATTTGCTGCCGCCGCTGACTGGTGGTTGCCTGCACACCTCACCCGGCGCCGGCGCGCCCGGCCCGCAGCCCTGGCTGGCGGATGGCCAGCGCATGGATGACGCGCTGGGCCGTGGCTTCCGCCTGCTGCTGCGGGACGCCCTGCCGGTGCCGCCCGCCCCCGCGCTGTACCTGCGCACGGCCACGTTGGCAGAACTGCGGGAACGCGACGGCGTGCTGGCCGCCTGGCTGGCGCGGCACGCCGCCGTGGCGGTGCTGCTGCGCCCTGATGGCACCGTCTTCGGCACCACCGCGGATGAAGCTGGGCTGGCGCCGCTGCTCAGCGCCGCCGAGGCCGCCCTACGGTAGGTCCAGCCGCACATCGATCGCGGCGCTGGCGATCACCGCGACGTCGTCGCGCTCGTCATCCGGCACGTCCAGCCCGCCTTTCACCACCGTCACGGTGACCTTGCCATAGGGCAGGCTGGCCTTGACCTTCTCGGCATCCACCTTGCCCGGCTGCTGCACGCCGATGGTGACGCCGACGATCATGTCGTGCGGCGAGACCTTCAGCGACCGCAGCATGGCCAGCGACGAATGATGCAGCGCGTCCTGCACCGCCCGCAGCGCGGCCTTGGTGTAGTCGCCACCATGCAGGTCGTTGCCCATGCCCATCTCAAGGATCACGCGGCGCACGGTCATGCCCGGTCCTCCGGAATGTCCAACCGTACGATGGCACAGCAATTCGCCATCACGGTGGAACCGGTGCCGGCCTCGTTCGGAATCTCCAGCCCGCCTTCCACCACCTTCACCGTGCCGGTGCCGTGCGGCAAAATCGCCAGCACCTGCGCATGGTCCACCAGCTCCGGCTTCGGCACGCCGATCAGCACTTCCACCTTCATGCTGTCCACATCCACGCCCAGCGCGGAGGTCACGGTCAGCGTGTTGTGCCACAGCGCATCGCGCAGCGCCCGCACCGCGGCCTTGGTATAGTCGGTGCCGCGGATATCGGTGCCCATGCCGATTTCCAGCACCATGCGCTTCAGCGCCATGCGCTCACCCCTTTTCCACATTCCAGAACACGGGCACCGGCCCCTTCAGGATGCCCCGCAGGTTGCGCCGCCAGGCCGAGGGCGGCAAGTACTGGCCCAGCGGCATGAACGGCACCACCTCGAAGGCGCGGGCCTGGATCTCCCGGTCCAGCCGGCGCAGTTCCGCCTCGTCGCTGCTGTCAATCCAGCGGTCGCGCATCGCTTCCAGCTGCGCATCCTCCGGCCAGCCGAACCAGGCGGCGCGGCCATTGGTGCGCACGCTGGTGGCAAACAGCGGGTCGCGATACTCGGCGGCCGGCAACCCCGCGGGAAACACGCTCCAGCCGCCCTTCTCCAGCGGCTCCATGCTGGTGCGGCGCTGCACCACCGTGCCCCAGTCCATCGCCACGTCGTCGATGTTCAGGCCAACCTTGCGCCAGGCATCCACCGCCACGCTGCACATGGCGTTGTAGCTGGTCTGGTCGGTCGGGTGCATCAGCACGATCTTCTCGCCGGCATAGCCGGCCTGGCGCAGCATGGCCTTCACCTCGTCCACGCTGTGCCGCTTCGTCACCGCCGCCATGCCGGCATCGCTGGCCGAGGGCGTGCCCGGCAGGAAGAAGCCGACCGGCGCGCGGAACAGGCTTCGATCCTCGCCCATCACGGCGGTCATCGTCAGTTCCTGGTCCAGCGCCGCCAGCATGGCGCGGCGCACGCCGGCATTGGCGGTGGGGCCCTGCAGGCAGTTCGGCCGCATCACGCCGTAGGTGCCGTAATTGTCGATCTCGCCGACCTCAACGCCGCGCGCCCGCCGCAGCAGCGCCAGCAGGTCCGGCAGCGGCTGGTCCAGCCAATCCACCTCGCCATTGATCAGCGCATTCACCGCCGTCGCCGGGTCCGGCATGGTGCGCCATTCCACGCGGTCCACCTTCACCACATAGCCGCCGGCGGCATAACTCGCCGGTTCCGGCCGCGGGCGATAGCGGTCGAACTTCGCGAATACACCACGGCTGCCCGGCACGTATTCATCCGCCACCCAGCGGAACGGCCCACTGCCCACCACCTCCGCCACCTGCCGATGCGGGTCGGTCAGCGCCAGGCGCTCGGGCATGATCACCGGGCTCGGCTGGGTTTTTGCCAGCGCATAGGGCAGCGAGGGGAACGCCTTGCTCAGCCGCCACACCAGTGTACGGTCATCGGCCGCTTCCAGCGCATCCAGCCGCGCCGCGATGGTCTGGCCGACGGGGTCGCGCACCATCCAGCGCTTCAGCGAGGCAACGCAATCCCGCGCCCGCACCGGCTCACCATCATGGAAGCGTAGCCCCTCGCGCAGCCGCATGGTCCAGCGCTTGCCGTCTTCCTCCACCCGATGCCCCTCGACCATCTGCGGGTGCGGGTTCAGCTTCTCGTCACGCGCATACAGCGTCTCGAACAGCAGATGCGCGGCGTTGCGGGTGACCACGGCGGTGGTCCAGACCGGGTCCAGGCTGGTCAGGTTGGCCTGCGGCACATGGATGATGACCTTGCCCTCAGCCGCCACGGCCGGGCGCGCCAGGACAGCACCAGCCGAAGCCAGCAGCAGGTCGCGACGAAGCATGGGCGTTCTCCCGATCTTTCCGGGCAGTCTTATCCTTCGCGCGGCGGCCCGCAACGTTCATCGCGCGGCGTCCCGCGACGCTCATCGCGCGGCGTCCCGCGACGCTCATCGCGCGGCGTCCCGCGACGCTCATCGCGCGGCGTCCCGCGACGCCGATCACTCAGCGCCGCCAGCGTCGCCCGTGCCGCCGGCGTGGCCAGCAGCGCCGCCACCGGCAGCGGCAGGCGGCGGCGCCAATTCGGCCGCTCCCGGTCGGTGCCCGGCAGGTTCACCGCGGCGGTCTCGCCGGCCAGGTCCTCGGCCTGCACCAGCAGCAGCGCGCTGGGCGCGGCAGCGGCAAAGGCATGCACCGCGGCGATGAAGCCGGCCGGCGGCGCCTCGCCCTCTACCGGCGTATCCACCGCGACATCAGCCTCGCGCAGCGCCGCCAGCAGCGCCGCACGCTCCCGCGCGCGCGCCGCGCGGGCGCCGTCCACATCGTCCAGCAGCCCCAACGCTGCGCGCTCCTCCAGGTCGGCGCCCAGCCACCAGCCCGCCAGCGTGTTCAGGTCGTGCGTCGCCACGCAGGCCGCCGCGCGGGCGGGATATTCGGCCGGCGGGATGAAGCCCTCGCCGCGCCGCTCGAACCATAGCACGCGGTAGGACAGCACCTCCTGCGCGGCCAGTTCCTCGCGGAAGCCGGGCGGCACGGTGCCGAGATCCTCCCCCACCACCAGGCAGCGCGCCCGCTGGCTGGCCAGTGCCAACTGCCCCAGCAGATGCCGCCGCGGATAGCCCAGATAGGCGCCGGCCGCACCAGGCGCGCCTTCCGGCACCACGAACAGCCTGGTCAGCGCCATCACATGGTCGATCCGCAGCGCCGCCGCATGCCGCATGTTGGCGCGCAGCAGCCGCGCAAAGCTGCCGACCACGGCGCGCGGCTGCGCCGGCGGCAGGCCCCACACCTGGCCCTGCGGCGCGAATTGGTCGGGCGGCGCGCCGATGGAAAACCCCGGCAGATGGCTGCCCTGCTCGGCCCACACTTCCGCGCCATCCGGCGCAGCGCCCACCGCCAGGTCGCGATACAGCCCGGCCCCGGCCCGCGCCGCCGCCGCCAACTGCCGGTCCGCCAGCCATTGCAGGAAGGCGTGGAAGCCGACCTCGCGCGCATGCTCGGCGGCGAAGGTCGCAACGCCGGCCGCACCGCCATGGCGCAGCGCCGCCGGCCAGCCGCGCGCATCGGTGCTGCCGCGCTGTTCCGCAATGGCGGTGAAGGCGCAGAACCCGTCCAGCGCCGCGCCCTGTTCCGCCCGGAAGGCAAGGAACTCCGCCCAGAACGGATGCGCCGGCGAGAACGCCGCCCAGGCCGCCCGCAGCACCGCCAGCTTGGTCTGCCACACCGCAGTGTAGTCCACGCTGTCGCGCTGGCGCAGCGCGGCGCAATCGGGCGCCGTCACCGCGAAGGGCAGCGCCGCCACGTCGATCAGCACCGGCTCCAGGAAGCGCCGGTCGCTGGGCTGGTAAGGGCTGGCGCGCTCGCGGTCCAAGGGGGAAAGCGCATGCGGCGGGCTGAGCCCGAGCAGCGCCGCGCCCTGCCCGGCCGCGGCCCGCGCCAGTTCCGCGACGGCGGTATAGTCGCCGATCCCCTGGTCCGCCGCGCGCCGCAGCCCGTAGATCTGCGCGGCAATGCCGAAGCGCCGCCCCGGCGACGCAAAGCAGCCGCGCGGCACCACCGCCAGCGCGCACACCGCATCGCCCAGAACCAGCACATGACTGCCCGCGGGCTGCGCCGGCAAGGCGACATGCCGGACCGCGCCGCGCCACGCGCCCGCCTCGGCACCGAAGCCGAAGCGCTGCTCGCTGCCATCCTCGCGCCGCAGCAGCAGCTCGGCGCGGCCGTGCGCGCCCAGCGGCACGGCAAAACCCTCGCCTTCCGGCACCGTCAGCTGCGCCGGCAACGCGCGCGGCAGCGCCAGCAGCGCCAGGCTCTCCCGCGCCTGAGCCTGGCTGGCGGCCGGCAGCGCCAGCGCGTGCAGCAGCGCCTGCAAGCTGTCGCGCGGCACCTGGGTCTCGCGCCCCGCCAGGTCGTGCCAGGCCGGCGCAATCCCGGCCGCCGCGGCCAGCTCGCGCAGCACCGCATCCTCCACCGCCGGCGCCTGTCCCGGCCGAGGCTGTTCCACCAGCAGCAGCACGCTGCGCGGCGCCAGCGGTTCAGCCGCGCCCACCGGGCCTTCGCGCAACGGCGCGGCGCTGTCCGCCACCAACTGCCAGCCGCAGCCATCCCGCGCCGCCGGCAGCCGCAGCACGGCCACCTCGCCCGCGCCATGCACCACCACCAACGCGTCCGCCGCATCGCCGCGCAGCCGCATCGCCAGGCTGCGCGCACTGTGCCAATCCGCCAGCGGCGCGCCATCCAGCGCCAGCCAGGCGACATCGGCATCCGTCAGCGCGCGGGCGCCATGCAGCGCCGGGTGCCGCAACCGTGCCCGCACCAGCCGCGCGGTGAAGTCGCGCAGCCCCGCATCCATGCCCGCCCAGTCGAACCAGGAAAGCGCATTGTCCTGCGCATAGGCATTGTTGTTGCCGTGCTGGGTGCGCCCGGCCTCGTCGCCCATGCTCAGCATCGGCGTGCCGCGCGCCAGCAGCAGCGTCGCCAGCAGCGCCCGCACATCCGCCGCCCGCCGAGCGTTTACGCCGGCGTCATCGCTCTCGCCCTCGGCGCCATTGTTCCAGCTGTGGTTCTCGCCGCTACCGTCGCGGCCTTCCTCACCATTCGCCCAGTTGCGCCGCTGCGCGTAGCTCACCAGGTCGCGCGCGGTGAAGCCGTCATGCGCGGTGATGTAGTTCACGCTGTCCGCCACGCGCCGCCCAGCGCCGAACACATCGGCCGAGCCCGCCAGCCTGGTCGCCAGCGCGCCCAGCATCCCCGTGTCACCACGCCAGAACCGGCGCACGTCATCCCGAAAACGGTCGTTCCACTCCCCCCAGCCCGGCGCAAACCGCCCCAGCTGGTAGCCGCCCGGCCCGATATCCCAAGGCTCCGCGATGATGATCCGTTCGCGCAGCACCGGGTCCTGCCGCATCGCGGAGAGCAGCGGCGCCTGCGGGTCGAAGCCGTCGTTGCGCCGCCCCAGCGTTGTCGCCAGATCCAGCCGAAACCCATCCACGCCGCCCTGCACCGCCCAATGCCGCATCGCGTCCATCGCCAGCCGCAGCGGCCAGGGCCGGTCCAGCGCCAGGGTATTGCCGGTGCCGGCGTCGTTGGCGTAGCGCCCCTCCGGCAGCACGCGATGAAACACCGCATTGGCCAGCCCGCGCAGCGACAGGGTCGGCCCGTGCTCGTCGCTCTCCCCGGTATGGTTGAACACCACGTCGACGATCACGCCGATGCCCGCCGCCCGCAGCGCATCCACCGCGGCGCGCACCTCCGCCATGCCGCCCGGCGCCAGCTTCGGGCAGGGCGCCAGCAGCGCCACCGGGTTGTAGTTCCAGTAATTGGTCAGCCCCAGCGCCGGCAGATGCCGCTCATCCACGCCGGCCGCACAGGGCAGCACTTCTATATGTGTCACGCCCAGCGCTTGCAGATGCGCGACGGCGGCCGGATGCGCCAGGCCGGCGAAGGTGCCGCGCAACACCTCCGGCACCTCCGGGTGCAGCATGGTGAAGCCGCGCACATGCAGCTCATACACCACGCGCGGGCCGGCCAGCGGCGGCGGCGCGGGCTGCGCCAGCACCTCGCACACCACGCCCTTGGGCATGTGCGGTGCGCTGTCCTCGTCATTGTCCCACAACGCCCCGTGCAGCTTGAACGGCCGGTCCGTCGCCCGCGCCCAGGGGTCCAGCAGCAGCTTTTGCCGGTTGAAGCGATGCACCTGGTCACGCGGCCCTTCCGCGCGCAGGCCGTAGCGCGCGCCCACGGCAACACCGGGCACATACCCGTGCCAGACATCGCCGCTGCGCGCGGTCAGCGGAATGCGCTGCACCTCCACCGTGCCGGTCGCATCGAACAGGCAGAACCACAGCGCCGTCGCATCCGGCGCCACCACCGCCACGTTCACGCCCTCGCCCCAGGGCGTGACGCCAAGCGGCTCCGGCAGCCCTTCAGGCACGCGCAAGCTCGCGGAACAGCGCCGCGTAGCGCCCGGCCGAACGCTGCCAGGACACATCCGCCCGCATCGCATTGCCCTGCAACCGCGCCCACAGCGCGGGCTGCCGATACAGCGCCACCATGCGCTGGATCGCGGCGCCCAGCATCTCCACCTGCACCGGCGCAAACTGCACGCCGGTGCCGCTGCCGGAAGCCACCGCCGCTTCGTTCGCGTCGATCACGGTATCCGCCAGCCCGCCGACCCGCGCCACCAGCGGCGGCGCGCCGTAGCGCAGCGCACACAACTGCGCCAGGCCGCACGGCTCGAAGCGAGACGGCACCAGCACGCTGTCGGCGCCGCCATAGATCAGCCGCGCCAGTCCCTCGTCGAAGCCGATCACGGTGCCGATGCGCCCAGCATTCGCCGCCGCGGCGCCCTGGCAACGCTCCTCCAGCGCCGCGTCGCCGGTGCCCAGCACCACCAGCTGCGCGCCGCTGCCCAGCAACCACGGCAGCGATTCCAAAATCAGGTCCACGCCCTTCTGCCAGGCCAGCCGGCCGACAAAGCCGAACAGTGGCGCATCCGCCCGCTCCTCCAACCCGAAGCGCCGTTGCAGCGCCGCCTTGTTCTGCCCGCGCGGGCCGACATCATCGGCACTGAAACGCGCCGCCAGATGCGCATCCGTCGCCGGGTCCCACTCCTCGGTATCGATGCCGTTGAGGATGCCGCTGACATCACCACCGCGCCCGCGCAGCAGCCCGTCCAGCCCCATGCCGCCCTCGGCCGTGCGGATTTCCGTCGCATAGCTCGGCGAGACCGTGGTGATGCGATCGGCGAACCACAGCCCCGCCTTCAGCAGCCCGACGCCGCCATGATATTCCAGCCCGGCCATGGCGAAGGCATCGGTCGGCAGGCCCAGCAGCGGAAACAGCCAGGACGGAAACTGCCCCTGGAAGGCCAGGTTGTGGATGGTGAACACCACCGGCACGCCCGGCTGCGGCCCGAAACGCAGATAGGCGCCGGTCAGCCCGGCCTGCCAGTCATGCGCATGCACCGCGTCGAAGCCCTGGCCCATCACGCCGCGCGCCACCATGGCGCCGGCGGCGGCCAGCGCGGCGAAGCGCGTGCCATTATCCTCCCACTCGCGCCCACCAGGTGCCAGGTAAGGGTTACCCGGCCGCGCGTAGAGATGCGGCGCATCCAGCACCACCAGGTCCAATTGCGCCGCGTGGCAGCGCAGCAGCCGCGCCTGGCCGCCGAAGAAGCCGGGCAGCGGATGCACCGCCGTCGCCTCGCCCAGCGCCTGCATCACGGCGGGATAGCCCGGCAGCATCGTCGTCACCGCCACACCCTCGGGCGCCAGCGCCGCCGGCAGCGCGCCGACCACATCGGCCAGCCCGCCGGTCTTCACCAGCGGGAAGCACTCCGACGCAACCTGCAGAACCCGCATCAGCCCAGCTTGTCCAGCATCGGCTGGGTGATCAGGCAGATGCCCTTGTCGGTGCGGCGGAAGCGCTGCGCGTCCAGCACCGGGTCCTCCCCCACCACCAACCCGGCGGGGATCTGCACGCCGCGGTCCACCACCACGTTCTTCAGCCGCGCCGCGCGGCCCACCGTGACCTGCGGCAGCAGCACCGCGCCTTCCACGCTGGAAAAGCTGTTCAGCCGCACATTGGTGAACAGCAGGCTGCGCCGCGCCTTGGCGCCGGAGACGATGCAGCCGCCGGAGACCAGCGACGCAATCGCCTCGCCACGCCGGCCGTCCAGGTCATGCACGAACTTCGCCGGCGGGGTGATCTCGGCATAGGACCAGATCGGCCAGTCGCGGTCATACAGGTCCAGCCCCGGCACCACGTCGGTCAGGTCGATATTGGCTTCCCAATACGCATCGACGGTGCCGACATCGCGCCAGTACGGCGCTTCCTCGGCGGTGGAGCGCACGCAGCTCCGCTCGAACCGATGCGCCACCGCGCGGCCCTTGGCCACGATGTACGGGATGATGTCCTTGCCGAAGTCGTGGCTGGAGGCGGCGTCGGCCGCGTCGCGCTTCAGCTGCTCGATCAGATAGGTCGTCTCGAACACGTAGATGCCCATGCTGGCCAGCGCCAGCTCCGGCCGCCCCGGAATCGCCGGCGGGTCGGCCGGCTTCTCCACGAAGTCGACAATCAGCCCATCGCTGTTCACCCGCATCACGCCGAAGCCGGTGGCTTCCGCGCGCGGCACCGCCATGCAGCACACCGTCACGTCGGCGCCATCATCGACGTGCTGCGCCAGCATCTTCTCGTAGTCCATCTTGTACACGTGGTCGCCGGCCAGCAGCACGATGTGCCTGGGCGCCAGGTCCTCGATGATGTCGATGTTCTGGTGCACCGCATCGGCGGTGCCCATGTACCAGTTGTGCTCGGAAACACGCTGGCTGGCGGGCAAAATATCAAAACTCTCGTTGCGTTCCGGGCGCAGGAAGTTCCAGCCGCGCTGCATGTGCCGGATCAGGCTGTGCGCCTTGTACTGCGTCGCCACGGCGATGCGGCGGATGCCGCTGTTCATCGCGTTGGACAGCGCGAAGTCGATGATGCGCGACTTGCCGCCGAACATCACCGCCGGCTTGGCGCGCCGGTCAGTCAGTTCCATCAGCCGGCTGCCACGCCCGCCCGCCAGCACGAAGGCCATGGCGGTACGCGCAAGCGGTGCCGGCGCGGTCTCTCTGGAAGCCTTCATTCTGTGGTCCCCCCGGGGCCAGCCTGCCCAATCCCGGCCTGCGGCACCAGATACAAGGTGGCCAGCGGCGGAATCGTCACACGCGCGGAGGCCGGCTGGCCCTGCGCCGCCACCGCTTCGGCAACGACGCCGCCCAGATTGCCCAGGTTGGCGCCGCCATAGCAGGCGGCATCGGTGTTCAGCGCCTCGGCCCAGCGGCCGGCGAAGGGCAGCCCCACCAGCACGTCGTGCCGCGGCACCGGCGTGAAGTTGCACAGCACCGCCACCGGCGGGCCATCAGCGCCGTCCAGCCGCAACCAGCTGAACAGGCTGCGCTCGGCGTCATCCGCGTCCAGCCAGCGGAAGCCTTCCGGCGAGTTGTCCAGCGCGTGCAGCGCCGGCACCTCCCGGTGCAACCGGTTCAGGTCGCGCACCAGCTGCTGCATGCCCTGGTGCGGCGGATGCGCCAGCAGCCACCAGTCCAGCTCGCCTTCCTCGCTCCATTCCCGCCAGGGGGCGAATTCCTGGCCCATGAACAGCAGCTTCTTGCCGGGGTGGCCCCACATGAAGCCGTAATAGGCCCTGAGCGTAGCGAATCGCTGCCAGTCATCCCCGCGGATGCGCCCCAGCAGCGTGCCCTTGCCGTGCACCACCTCGTCATGGCTCAGCGGCAGGATGAAGTCCTCGCTGAAGGCATACATCAGGCCGAAATTCATCAACCGGTGGTGCCACTTCCGGAACAGCGGGTCCATTTCCAGATAGACCAGGGTGTCGTTCATCCACCCCATGTTCCACTTGAAGCCGAAGCCCAGCCCGCCGCGGTCGCGCGTGACATTGGGGAAGTCGGTCGCCTCCTCCGCCACCATCAGCGCGCCAGGTGCCTCCGCCGCCACCAGCGCATTGACCTGGCGCAGGAAGGCGATGGCGTCGTGGTTCTCGGTGCTGCCATCCGGGTTCGGCGTCCACTCCTCCGGCCCGCGCGCGTGGTCCAGCTGCACCATGGCGGAAACCGCATCCACCCGCAGGCCATCGGCGTGGTAGCGCTGCAGCCAGAACAGCGCATTCGCCGCCAGGAAGGCCGCGACCTCCCGCCGGCCCCAGTCGAACACCGCGGTCTGCCAGGTGGCGTGGTAGCCGCGCTTCGGGTCCGGGTGCTCATACAGGGGGGCGCCGTCGAACCGCGCCAAGCCGTGTGCGTCGCGCGGGAAATGCGCGGGCACCCAGTCCAGGATCACGCCGATATCGGCCTGGTGCGCGGCGTCGATCAGCCGCATCAGCCCCGCCGGTTCGCCCATGCGGGCGGTCACGGCATGCAGCCCCACCGGCTGGTAGCCCCAGCTGGCATCCAGCGGATGCTCCATGACAGGCATCAGCTCGACATGGGTGAAGCCCATGTCCAGCACATAGGGGATCAGCGCGGCCGCCAGCTCGTCCCAGGTGTAGCAGCGGCCATCCGGGTGGCGGCGCCAACTGGGCGCATGCACCTCATAGATCGACATCGGCCGCGCCTGCGCCGGCGTGGCGGCCCGCGCCGCCATCCAGGCCGCGTCGCCCCATTCATGCCGGGGCGCCGCGACCACGCTGGCATTGGCCGGCCGCAGCTCAGCCGCAAAGCCATAGGGGTCCGCCTTCAGCGGTTGCACCAGGCCATCGGCGCCGAGGATCTCGTACTTGTAGGCATCCCCCAGGCCGAGGCCAGGCAGGAAGAACTCCCACAGCCCGCTATCGACACGCTTGCGCATGGCATGGCGCCGGCCATCCCAATCGTTGAACGCGCCGACCACCGAAACCCGCCGGGCATTCGGCGCCCAGACCGCGAAGCGCACCCCAGCGCAGCCCTCATGCACGCAAGGATGCGCGCCCAGCCGCTCCGGCAGCAGCGCATGCGTGCCTTCCACCAGCAGATGGTCGTCCAGCGGCCCCAGCGTCGGCCCGAACCGATACGGGTCCTCCAGCGTCCAGGCCGCGGCGCCGCGGGTGGCGTGCAGCGCGTAGTCGCCGGGCGGGATCAGTCCCTCGAAGAAACCGGCGGGGTCGCGCCGTTCCAGTTCCACCGTGCCGGCATGCAGCGTCTCCGCCCCCGGCACCACGGCGCGCAGCACGCGCCGGCCGGCCACCTCATGCGGCCCCAGCACGGCGAAGGGGTCGCCATGGCGCGCCCCCAGTATCGCGGCAACAGCCTCCGCGTCGGCGCGCCAGTCAGCCATGGGTCAGCGCCTGACCGGCACGTTCCAGATGTCCTCGGCGTATTCGGCAATGGTCCGGTCCGACGAGAACCAGCCCATGTTCGCGGTGTTCAGCACCGCCGCCTTGCCCCAGGCCGCCTTGTCGCGCCAGCGGGCATCCACCAGGCGCTGCTCGGCGTAGTAGGCGTCGAAGTCGGCGGCGGCCATGAACCAGTCGCTGCCACGCAGGTCGCGCACCAGGTCGCGGTAGCGGGTGCGGTCATCCGGCGAGAAGACGCCGCTCTCGATCGCCTCCAGCACCTCCGCCAGGCGGGAGGACCGCGCCACCGCATCGCCGCCATCCAGCCCGGCGGCGCGGCGCTGCGCCACCTGCTCCGTCGTCATGCCGAAGATGTGGATGTTCTCGGCCCCGACATGCTCCAGCATCTCCACATTGGCGCCATCCAGCGTGCCGATGGTCAGCGCGCCGTTCAGCCCCAGCTTCATGTTGCCGGTGCCGGATGCCTCCATGCCCGCGGTGCTGATCTGCTCCGAGAGGTCGGCCGCCGGCACGATCACCTCCGCCAGCGACACGTTGTAGTTCGGCAGGAAGACCAGCTTCAGCAGGTTGCGCACGGTGGGGTCGCTGTTGACCACCTTGGCCACGTCGTGCGCCAGCTTGATGATCAGCTTGGCGCGGTGATAGCTGGCCGCCGCCTTGCCCGCGAAAATCTTCACCCGCGGCACCCATTCCCGCGTCGGCTGGGCGCGGATCGCGTCGTACAGCGCCACCGTCTCCAGCAGGTTCAGCAACTGGCGCTTGTATTCATGGATGCGCTTGATCTGCACGTCGAACATGGCGTTCGGGTCGATGCGGATTTCCAGCTGGTGCTTCACCAGCGCCGCCAGGGCCTGCTTGTTGGCCAGCTTCACCTTGGTGAAACGCTCGCGGAAGGCGGCGTCCTTGGCGAAGGGACGCAGCTTCTCCAACTGCATGGCGTCGTCCAGCACCTTCGGCCCGATGCTCTCCACCAGCAGCACGGTCAGCCCGGGATTGGCCTGCTGCAACCAGCGGCGGAAGGTCACGCCATTGGTCTTGTTCACCACCCGGCCCGGCGCCAGCGCGTTGAAGTCGCGGAACACCGTCTGCTTCAGCAACTCGGTATGCAGCGCCGAGACGCCGTTGACCTTGTGCGAGCCGACGAAGGCCAGGTGCCCCATGCGCACGCGGCGGCCGTGATTCTCCTCGATCAACGAGACCGAGGAGAGCAGCCGCCCATCCTCCGGATGCGCTGCGCGTACCTGGTCCAGGTGGTGGGCGTTGATCAGGTAGATGATCTGCATCTGCCGCGGCAGCAGCCGTTCCATCAACGGCACCGGCCAGCTTTCAAGCGCCTCCGGCAGCAGGGTGTGGTTGGTGTAGCTGATGCTGCCCTGGGTGATCTCCCAGGCCTCGTCCCAGGGAATGTCGTGCAGGTCGACGCAGATGCGCATCAGTTCCGCCACGGCAATGGCGGGATGCGTGTCGTTCAGCTGGATCGCCACGCGTTCCGGCAGGCTGCGCAGGTCGCCATACACACGCAGATGCCGCCGCACGAGGTCCTGCAAGGCCGCCGAGGCGAAGAAGTATTCCTGCCGTAGCCGCAGCTCCTGCCCGTTCGGCGATTCGTCGGACGGGTAAAGCACCTTGCAGATGCTCTCCTGCCGGACCCGGTCGGCCAGGGCGCCGATATGGTCGCCATGGTTGAAGGCGTCCAGCCGCAGCGGGTCCACCGCGCGGGCGCTCCACAGTCGCAGCGTGTTCACATGCTGGCCGCGCCAGCCCACCACCGGCGTGTCATAGGCCACCGCCAGCAGCGTTTCGGCCGGTTGCCACACATGCCGCACCCGCAGGTCGGAAACCGGCACCGCTTCCACCGTGCCACCGAAGCCGATGCTGTGGGCAATCTCCGGCCGGGCGAATTCCCAGGGGTTGCCATTGGCCAGCCAGTCTTCCGGGTATTCCCGCTGGCTGCCGTCGCGGATGATCTGGCGGAACAGCCCGTGCTCATACCGAATGCCGTAGCCGAAGGCGGGAATGCCAAGGCTGGCCAGGCTTTCCATGAAGCAGGCCGCCAGCCGGCCCAGCCCGCCATTGCCCAGCGCCGCATCCGGCTCGGCCTCGCGCACCGGCTCGAACTCCAGCCCCAGCAGCGCGAAGGCCTCGTCCATGGTCTTGCCCAGGCCAAGGTTGCTGATGCCATCCCGCAGCAGCCGCCCGATCAGGAATTCCAGGCTGAGGTAGTAGACCTGCTTGCTGCCGGTCTCATACGCCGCGCGGGTGCCGTGCAGCCAGCGTTCCACGATGTGGTCGCGCACCACCAGCGCGGTGGCCATGAACCAGTCGCGCTCGCGCGCGCCCTCGCGGCTCTTGCCCACATCGAAGGTCAGCTTGCGCAGGATCGCATCGCGCAGCGCCGGGGCATCCAGGTTCAGGGTCACCATCATATCCACGATCTGCGCCGCCCTTCTCGTCCTGCCGCGTGGCCATTGCACTCACGCTGCACTGCACAATAGATCACAAGCCCGTTCCCGATAGAAGCGGAACCCGCCACCCTGCCGCCAACAGGCCCTGCGGCAGGCAATATGGCAGGCTGGCACGACGGCGCTTAACGCCGCGGCAATGGGCCTACCCGTGGCTCAGCACCGCGGCGATCTGCCCGCGCAACCAGATCTCCCCGGGGTCCTGGTCCAGCGCCGCCCGCCACGCCATCCGCACCACCGAATCCGGCGACGGGAAGGGCAAGGGGTCCGCCGCCAGGCCGCGTTCGTTGATCTTCTCCATCAATATGTCGGCCAGCGCGTCGGAGACCGTGCAGAGCAGGTCGGACCCCACCAGCACCCGCCACAACAGCCCGAAATCCGGCAGCCCCAGCACCACCTGGCGGCTGCGGCCCAGCTTTTCCAGCGACGCATCGGCAAAGCCGGTGAGGTCGCCGCGCGCGGTCACCAGCACATGCGGCCTGGTGCAATAGGCGTCCAGGTCCACCGGCGGCGTCGCGGCGTCCCGCAGCACGCGGAAGCCGCCGCGCCGCAGCACCCGCTGCCGCGCCGTCGCCGGCAGGTCGTCATTCATGAAGCCGACCGCGGTGCCGATCTCGCCGGAGGCCAGCATGGCCGGAATGGTAGCGAAGTTGGCGCTGCGGATCACCAGGCGGCAATGCGGCGCGGTGCTGCGCAGCCGCGCCAGCAGCGGCATGGCGGCAATGGCGACGTCGTCGCTCCAGCCCACCCGGAAGGTCCGCGCATCCTCGGCGGGGTCGAAGGGCGTGGCGCCGGACAGCGTGCCGGCAATGGCCAACAGCGCCGGGCCCAGCTCCGCCATCAGCGCCTCGGCCCGCGGCGTCGGCTCCAGCGACCGGCCGCTGCGGATGAACAGCTCGTCGCGGAAGGTCTCCCGCAACCTGGCCAGCGCGGCCGAGGTGGCGGGCTGCGACAGGAACACCGCCCGCCCGGCCCGGGTCACGCTGCGCTCGCGCATCAGGGCCACGAAGACCGGCAGCAGGTTCAGGTCCAGGCGGCGCAGGCTGCTGTCGTCGCTGCGGTGCGGCATCAGGGGTTGCATCCATGGCATGGATAACGGGCATCCACCGCCTGCGTTGGCCATAGCTGCCCGGCGGGCACATCTTCCGGGCCAACGGCGCCACTGGCAAGGGGATCGGCCCCTTGCACCTCCAGGCGCCACCACGGGAAATCAGTCATGATCCGCATCTTCGCATTCACCGCCCTTATTGCCACCAGCCTGCTGGGCGCCGCCCAGGCCGCCGAGCCGGGCCAGGTCCTGGTCAACCGCACCCCCGACCAGACCCAGATCTACGGCGGCAGCAACAACGTCGTCGGCGGCATGCAGCGCAACCAGGACGGCTCGCGCAGCTACCTCACCCAGCCCCGGGCGCGCGACGCCGCCAACCCGATCGACGTGCTGAACAACAACCTGCACCAGAGCTGGTAACCCCCGCCCGGCGGCAGCGCCTGCAACGCAGCCGTTGCCGCCGGCTTGGAAAGGCAGGCGTTGCCGCCTGGCCCCGCCTGGGCTTTGCTTGCCGCCCAGAGCAACATGCGTTCAGATCGAGTCATCTGAACGCATTCCTTGCTCTGGATTGAATGACTTCTGTAGCACGCTGCGTCCGCGTGGACGCAGCGTGCTACAGGCAGCCGGGGGCAAGGCAATGAGCGTGATGGAATATCCGGACGGCGGCTTCCGCTTCATTCCCGCCGTCTTCCAATACTCCGCCGGCGTGGCGGCGCTGCCGGGCTTCCGGCTGGAGCGCGCCCGCTTCGCCGAACCGGTGCCGATGGCCGAGGGCTGGCGCCGGATCGCCCGCCACCTCGACCAACTCTCCCGCCCGCGCGCCGCCTTCTGCGCCTGCGAACTCCGCTCCCCCGCGCCCTTCAGCGAAGCCGGGTTCGAGCAATTCAACCGCGCCTATGCCGCCGTGTTGCAGGAATGGGGCCTGCTGGCGCTGGGCGAGAACCCGGTGGCCCGCAGCAATGTCTGCCCCGAACTGGCCCCGCCGGCCGAGCCCAGCTTCCACGCCTTCACCTATGCCGTGCCGGACCTTGCGGCCGCGCCCAGCTTCGTCGTCGCCGGCAGTGGCGAGAGCGTGGAGGGCAAGGGGAGCTACGCCGCCCATACGGTGGCGCTGGGCGATACCTCCGCGGCGGGGTTGCGGGCCAAGGCCGACTACGTGCTGGGGGAGATGGAGCGGCGCATGGCCGCGCTGGGCTTCACCTGGGCGGAGACCACGGGCGTGCAGGCCTATACCGTCTACGACCTGCACCCCTTCCTGGCCGATGAGATCACCCGCCGCGGCGCCGCCCGCCACGGCCTGACCTGGCAGTACTGCCGCCCGCCGGTCCAGGGCCTGGATTACGAGATGGACTGCCGTGGCCTGGCGGTGGAACGGTTGCTGTATTAGCCCTTCCGCTCCATCAGCCCGGCGATGCCGCGCGGCAGGAACAGCATGAACATCACCAGCAGGATGCCGTAGAAGAACGGCGCCGCGCCGGTGAGTTCGGTGCCGAAGAACACCCGCAGCGACTCGTCCAGCCCAATGGTCAGCACCGCGCCGATGGTCGGCCCCAGCGGCGCATACATCCCGCCGGCGATGGCGCCGAACACGATATGCAGCGAGAGCCCGAGGCCCGACATGCTCTCCGGGCTCAGGTACATCCGGTACTGCGCGGTCAGCGCCCCGGCCAGCGCCGCCAGCGCCACCGAGAGCATGGTGACCTTCAGCTTCTCCCGCGTCACCCGGATGCCGATGGAAGCCGCGGCGTCCTCGTCCTCGGCAATCGCCGCCAGCGCCTTGGAGGACATCGAGCGTTCCAGCAGCCACCACACCGCCAGCGCCAGCACCCAGCAGGCCAGCACCAGCCACCAGAAGCCGGCCTTGCTGAACTGCATGGCCCAGAAGCCATGGTCCAGCGGCACCCGATTGGGCGTCATGCCCAGGCTGCCGCCGGTCTCCTCGCGCATTGCCGTTACCAGCAGGCGCACGATCTCGCCGGCGGCCAGGGTGACCAGCGCGAAGTAGTGCCCGACCACGCGCAGCCGGAAGCAGGGCAAGCCCAGCATCGCGCCGGCGATGACCGCGACGATGATGCCCGCGGGAATGCCCAGCCAGGGCGAGACCCCCAGATGGTTCCACAGCAGCGCCATGGTGTAGGCGCCGGCGCCGAAGAAGGCGCCATGGCCGAAGCTGACCAGGCCGAACCGCCCCATCATGGCCCAGCCGGTGCCGGCAATGGCGGTCAGGGTCGCGGTGATCAGCAGGTGCAGCACGTAGTCCGGCGGGCCGAACAGCGGGATGAGAGCCAGCGCGACCAGGGCGATGGCGAAGGGGATGGGCCGGCTCATCGTGCGAACAGCCCCTGCGGCCGGATGAACATCATCAGGATGAAGAAGCCGAAGGCGATGACGTAGGACAGCTCCGTACTGCCATAGAACCCGCCGATGGAGATGATCAGCCCCATCAGGAAGGCGGCGATGAAGCCGCCGAGCATGTTCCCGAGGCCGCCCATGACGCAGATCATGAAGGTGATGGGACCGAAGCTGAGCCCGACGAAGGGGTGGACATCCAGCTGCACCACCAGCAGGCAGGCCGCCAACCCCGCCAGCGTGCCGCCGACACCAGACGCGATCAGGTAGATGCGCCTGGGGTCAACGCCCATCAGCGGCATCACCTCCCGGTCCCGCGCAATGGCGCGGATGGCCGTGCCGACATAGGTGAACTTGAGGAACGCCCAGAGGCAGGCCGCCCCAATCAAGGCGGCGCAGAACGCGATCAGCTTGGTGCCGCTGATGAAAACGTCGCCCAATTCCATCGGCGGCATATCGACGCCCAGACTACGGAAATCGGTCTTGAACACCAGCGTGGCCGCGCCTTGCAGCACGAACAGCACGCCGCCGGTGGCCAGCACCTGGTTGATCGGCGGCGCCGTCAGCAGCGGCCGCACCACCAGCCAATGCAGCGCCAGGCCGAGGCCCGCCACCACCGGTAGGCAGGCCGCGAAGGCCAGGGGCAGCGGCCAGCCGGCCTGGGTGTAGAGGAACCACACCGCGTACATGCCGATCATCACCAGTTCGGCGTAGCAAAGCCACACCACGTCCACCACGCCGAACACCAGGTTCAGCCCCAAGGCCGGCAGCGCGAAGACGCCGCCCAGCAGCACGCCGTTCAGCAGTGCTTCGAGGAGAAACGGATCCATGATGGGTCAGTGCCCCCCGAGATAGCTGCGGCGTATCGCAGGGTCCGCGGCCAGTTGCGCGCTGGGGCCTTCGGCCGCCACGCGCCCGGTTTCCAGCACATAGGCGCGGTCCACCACGCGCAGCACCTGCGCCACATTCTGCTCCACGATCAGCACGGTCAGCCCCTCCTGGCGAATGCGCCGCACCAGCTCGAACACCTGCTGCACCACAATGGGCGCCAGGCCCGCGCTGGGTTCGTCCAGCAGCAGTATCTTCGGCCCCGACATCAGCGCCCGGCCAATCGCGCACATCTGCTGCTCGCCACCGCTCATGGTGCCGGCCAGCTGGTTGCGGCGGTCCTTCATCTTCGGGAACAGTCTGTACACATGCTCGCAGCGCTCAGCGAAATGCGCCCGCGCCGCCGGGTGGAAGGCACCAACCTTCAGGTTCTCCTCCACCGTCAGGTGCGGAAACAGTCGGCGGTTTTCCGGCACATGCGCAATGCCCAGCGCCGGCAGGTCGTGCGGCGGCACCGTCGCCAGGTCGCGGCCGTCATAGCGCAGCGTCCCCGCGCTCGGCCGGATCAGGCCGGAGATCACCCGCAGCAGCGTGGTCTTGCCCGCGCCATTCGGCCCGACGACGCCCACCGCCTCGCCCGGGTCAACCCGCAGCGAAACGCCGAACAGTGCCTGAAAATCGCCATAGCCGGCCTCGATGCCGGTAAGTTCGAGCGACCCGCTCATGCCACGCGCACCCTGGGTTCATCGCTCATGCGCCGCGCGCCACCCGTTTCCGCGCTCATGCGGCGCGCGCCATCCATTCCTGCGCTCATGCGGCGCGCGCCTCGGGTGGCCCCAGGTACACCTCGGCCACGCGCGCATCCTGCTGCGCTTCCGCCGCCGTGCCCTGGAAAATCACCGCGCCATGGTCCAGCACCACCACGCGGTCCACCACGCTCAGCAGCACGCCCATGATGTGCTCCACCCAGACAATGGTAATGCCGCGTTCGTCGCGGATGCGCTTCAGCATGTCCGCGGCCTGCTTCATCTCGCCGGTGTCCAGCCCGCCCAGCGATTCATCCGCCAGCAGCAGTTTTGGTTGGGTCGCCAACGCGCGGGCCAACTCCAGCTTCTTCAGCCCGGCCGCGCCCAGGCCATGCACCTGCGCATCGGCGTTGTCGGGCAACTGCGCCAGGCGCAGCGCATCGCGCGCGCGCTCCTCTGCCTCGGCCGCGCTGATCGCGCCATCGGCACCGTAATGCGCCGCCAGCTTGGCATTCTCCAGCAGGGACAGCGTGCGGAACGGCCGCGGAATCTGGAAGGTGCGGCCGATGCCCAGCCGGCAGCTCTCATCCGCCGTGCTGCCGGCAATCTCCCGCCCCGCCAGCTTCACCGACCCACTGGTCGGCTTCAGCATGCCCGCGATGCAGTTGAAGGTCGTGCTCTTGCCCGAGCCATTCGGCCCGAGCAGCCCAAGAATCTCGCCGGGCGCCACCTGGAAGGAGACGGCGTCCACCGCGGTGAAGCCGCCGAACCTCTTGGTCAGCGCCTCCACCACCAGCAATGGCTCGGTCATGCTACCGCGCGGCGTAGGTGTGGCCGGCGGGCAGCGGCAGCACCGGCGGTCCGCCGGCGATGGCAGTGGGCCACACCACCTTCGCCACCGCGCCCTCGAACTGCATCACCACCGGGCTGCTGCGTTCGTTCTGGCCCGACATCGGCGTGCCGGGTTGAGCGAATTTCACGCCATAGCCCTGAATGCTGCCGCCCACGGGAATATCCACCAGCAGCGCCGCTTCGCGCAGCGCGTCGGCCGACATGCCGCCGGTCCTGGTCACCGCCGGCTTCAGCACATTCTCCAGGAACAGCCAGGTATTGTTGAAGCCCATGGAGGCATGCGTCGGCAGGTCCCGCACCTGATGCTTCGCCGAGTAGCGTTCCACGAACACCTTGGCCAGCGCCGCGGTGGCCGGCGTCAGCTTGGACTGGTCCAGCATCTGGGTGCCCGCGGGGTCCACGTTGCACACATGGTTCACGTCGGCGCCGAAGGTCTCCACCAGCTTGTCGATCTGGCTGTAGCCGGCGCCATGGCCGATCAGCGCCTTGAAGCGCAGCCCGCCCGACTTCGCCTGGCGCAGGAACAGCGTGATATCGGGGTTGTAGCCGACATGCAGGATGATGTCGGCGCGTTCCCGCCGCAGCTTGGTCACCATGGTGGAAAGGTCTGGCGCGGTGGCCGAATAGGCCTCCTTCATCACCAGCGGCATGTTGCGCTTCCTGGCCTCCACCTCGATCCCGCCGGCGACGCCGCTGCCATAGGGGCCGTCCTCATAGATCACCGCCAGGCGGACCTTGTCGGGGTCCATGCCCAGCCGCGCCTTGGCGTGTTCATGGATGAAGCTGACCGAGGCCTCGGCGTACTGGTCGGAATGCACGGTGGGGCGGAACACGTAGCGCATGTTCTTTTCCTTCAGCACCGCGGTGCTGATGGCCGACGTGATCCACATGATCTTCTTGGCCTGCTCGAACCGGCCGGAAAGCGGCACGGCATGGGCCGAGGAGTAGATGCCGGTGACCACCTCCAGCTGTTCCTGGCCCAGCAGGCGCTCGGCCTCGTTGATCGCGACCTCGGCGCGGCTCTGGCTGTCGGCCGAGACGATCTGCACCTGGCGGCCATTCACGCCGCCGCGTTCGTTGAACAGGGCAATGGCAACCTCGGCGCCCCAGAACAACGGCTGGCTGCCGGCGCCGGCGAAGGGGCCGGACAGGTCGGTCATGACGCCGACGCGCAAGGGGCCGGATTGCGAACGGGCAGTGGCTGGCACGGTGGCGGCCAGCGCGACGCCCGCGCCCGCCTGCATCAATCCACGCCTGGTGCTGGTGACACCGGTCATCGACGTTCTCCCTGTATTTTATTGGGAGCAAGCCAAGCCCGGCCATCGGGGCGCGTCAAGCAAAACGATGCGCCGGCGCGCCGCGCCCCCGGCCAGGGGGTCACGCCGCCTGGCGCTGCCCCGTCGCCGCGGCCGCCTGCAGCACCATCGCCGCGCATTTCTCGCCGATCATGATGCAGGGCGCGTTGGTGTTGCCGCTGGTCAGCGTCGGCATGATCGAGGCATCCGCCACCCGCAGCCCCTGGATGCCGTGCACCCGCAGCTCCTGGTCCACCACCGCCATCGGGTCCTGGCCCATCTTGCAGGTGCCGACCGGGTGGTAGGTGGTCTCGGCGGTGTTGCGCACCCATTCCAGCAGCTCGGCGTCGCTCTGCACCTGGGCGCCGGGGGCGATCTCCTCGCCCGTCACCTCCTTCAGCGGCGATGCCGCCATCAGCGCGCGGCCCTTGCGGATCGCCGCCAGCAGCCCGTCGCGGTCATGCTGGGTCGACAGGAAGTTGAAGCGGATCGCCGGTGCCTCCGCCGGGTCGGTCGACCTGATGTGGATCGACCCCGTGCTCTCCGACCGCAGCACGTTGATGTTCATGGTGATCCCGCGCCGCCTGGCGACGCGGCGCTCGTGGTTCACCATCTCGTACAGGAAGGGCAGGATCGAGATGGTGGCATCCGGCGCCTCCAGCCCTTCCCGCGTGCGGAAATACAGCCGGATCGGCACCGCGGTGCGGGCCAGGAAGCCTTCGCCCCACAGCGCATACTTCACCGCCTCCCGCGCCAGGCGCCAGCCGCGGGCATTGTCGTTGAAGGTCAGGTTGCGCCCGGTGATCGCGAACTTCACCCGCGGCGAATAGTGGTCGCGCAGGTTCTCGCCCACGCCGGGCAGCGCATGCACCGGGGTGATGCCCAGGCCCTGCAGCAGCGCCGGCTGGCCAATGCCGGAAAGCTCCAGCAGCTTGGGCGAGTTGATCGAGCCGCTGCTGACGATGACCTCGCGCGTCGCCCGCGCTTCCCTGACCTGGCCGCCCTGGCGGTAGCGCACGCCGACGCAGCGCTTGCCTTCCAGCACCAGGGTCTGCGCCAGCGCGCCGGCGGCGATGGTCAGGTTGGGCCGGCCGCGCGCGGGGTCCAGGTAGCAATAGGCGGAGCTCTGCCGGCGGCCCTTGGCAATGGTGACCTGCGACATGCCGATGCCTTCCTGCGTCGCGCCGTTCAGGTCGGGGTTGAAGGGCAGGCCGATAGTGCCGGCGGCGTCGATCATCTTCTCCAGCAGCGGCACCTGGTGCCGCGCCGTGGTGGTAACGCGCAGCGGCCCGCTGCGGCCATGATACGCATCGTCGCCGCCGTCGAAGCTCTCCATCCGGCGGAACACCGGCAGCACGTCGTCCCAGCTCCAGCCCCGATTGCCCAGCTGCGCCCAGTGGTCGTAGTCCTGTGGCTGGCCGCGCATGAAGACCATGCCGTTGATCGAGCTGGTGCCGCCCAGCATCTTGCCGCGCGGCACCTCTATCCGCCGCCCGCCGGAGCCTGCATCCGGCTCCGCGGAGAAGCACCAGTTCACCGCGGGGTTGTCGATCAGCTTGGAGACCCCGGCCGGGATCTTCGACCACAGGTAGTCCGACCCCTCGGTCCCCGCTTCCAGCAGCAGCACGCTGTGGCGGCCATCCTCGCTCAGCCGGGCGGCGATGGTGGCGCCGGAGGAGCCGGCCCCCACCACGATGAAGTCGAAGACACCCTGGTCGGGCGAAGACATGGACGTTGTTCCCTTCGGCGAAGCCGGCGCGCATGGTCGCGACAAGCGCGGCCCCCGGCAAGCCACCAGCCGGCCGCGCTTGCCTGGCCGCCGCCACGGTGGATATCGTCCCGGCAACACGCCCGCACCGGCCAACCTGGCCGGGCATGACGGGCCAGCGGGAGGAACTCCGATGCGTCTGTCGCGCCGTGCCACGCTTGGGCTGCTGGCGGCCACGCCCGCCCTGGCGCAACCCAGCCCAGGCCCCTGGCCCAACCGGCCGATGCGTTGCCTGGTGCCCAGCGCCGCCGGCGGGTACGAGGTCTATGCCCGCATCCTGGCGCCCCGCCTGTCGGAGTTGCTGGGCCAGCCGGTGGTGGTGGACAACAAGCCCGGCGCCAACGGCATCATCGGCATGCAGGAAGTCCAGCGCAGCCCGGCCGATGGCTACACCTTCATGTTCGCCCATGTCGGCGCCATTTCCATTGCCACCAGCATCTACCCCAACATGCCGCTGGACCCGGTGGAGGACCTGGCCTCCATCGCCGTCGCCGTGACCTCCCCGCTGGTCTGGGTGGTCAACCCGGATACCCCGTTCCGCAGCATGCACGACGTGGTCGCCAAGGTGCGCGCCGAACCCGGCACCTGGCGCTACGGCCTGCCCGCCTCCGGCAGCATCCCGCACCTGGTGGCCGAGGACTTCAAGTTCCGCCACAAGCTGGACCTGCAGGCGATCCCGTACCGCAGCACGCCGCAGACGCTGATGGGCGTGATCGCCGGCGAGATCCCCATGACCGTGGACAGCCTGGGCGCCAGCGCCGGGCATATCGCTTCCGGCCGGCTGCGCGCCCTGGCGATCACCGGCCCGACCAGGTCCGACCGCCTGCCCGGCGTGCCGACCATGCTGGAGCAGGGGCTGGACCCGCGCCCCTTCGTGGCCTGGTACGCCTTCATGGCGCCGAAGGCGACGCCGCCCGAGGCCATCCAGCGGCTCAACGCGGCCATCAACCATGCCCTGGATGAGGAGGTGATCGTCGGTCGCATCCAGGGCCTCGGCGCCTCCCCCTGGCGCACCAGCCCGGCGGAAACCCTGGCCTTCATCCGGGCCGAGCGGGCCGACCTCGGCGCCATCGCCCGTGCCGGGAATATCCGGGTGGAGTAGCGGCGACGGCCGGCGGGCCCCTGGCCCTTGGCTGGCCTGAGCAGGGGGAAGGGTGGTGCCGACTCGGGGAATTGAACCCCGGACCTACTGATTACGAAACTGTTGTAAGCGTTATACACGGCACCACACCGCGCCACCAAATGCCCTGTAGTGTATTGATTTCACTGCATTTCTTAAACCTGGTGCAACATGGCGGCACGCTGCTATTCTCCCGATGTGAGAGCCTAGGGAGAGCCTAATGCCGAAGGTGCGCTTGACGGACATTACGATTCGCAATCTTTCAGTCCCCGAAGAAGGGCAGGTGATGCACTGGTGCGACAACCTCCCCGGCTTTGGTGTGCGTGTGTCCCAGGGCGGTATCAAGACGTTCTGCCTTGTGCATGGGAAGGGGCGTACCAGGACAACACTAGGCCGCTATCCGGTAGTGACTTTGGCCGAGGCACGGCAGCGAGCAAGGGAGCTGTTGGCTCAGAAGATGCTCGGGCAGGAGAAGCCCAAGACGGTGCCCTTTGAGGACGCACTCACTGAGTTTTTCACGGTGTATGTGGACGCAAACACGCGGCCCAAGTCTGCGTATGAAACCAAGCGTGTGCTCAATCGCCACCTACTCCCCAAGCTTAAAGGTACGGCACTTGGTGACGTGAAGACGGGAGCAATCAACAAGATTTATGACAAGCTCATAGACCGACCCTCGGAGCTTAATCACCTACATACCGCAGCGGCACAGTTTTTCAACTGGTGCGCCAAGGTACGCAAGTACATACCTCAATCTCCGCTGGATGGCATTGGAAAGCCAGCAACCACAACGGCACGCTCTCGCGTACTCACAGATGATGAGTTGAAAGCACTGTGGAGCGCCCTGCAATCCACACCAGACCCTTTTGCATCTATCGTAAAACTACTATTATTAACAGGACAACGCCGCACTGAGATAGCGTCCCTGCGCGCTGAGTGGGTATGCGATGGTACGATATGCCTCCCCTCATCGATAACGAAAAACAAGCGCGAGCATACATTCCCTATCGGTACTCTATCTGCGAGTCTTCTGATTCAGCCGTGCAAAAAGAAAGAAGGGCTGCTCTTCTCAACACCCCACTCGGACAAGCCTTTCAACGGCTGGTCGAAGAGCAAAGACGCGCTCGACAAGAAAGCTAACATTGTACCGTGGACACTCCACGATCTTAGACGTACCTACGCCACTACCATGCAACGCTTAGGCGTTCGCTTAGAGGTAACAGAAGCACTCCTCAACCATGTGAGTGGCACTCGTGGTGGCATTGTTGGTGTATATCAAAAACATACCTACGCAGAAGAAATGCGTGAAGCGGTGGCACTCTACGAGGCACACCTTCTAACCATTCTAAAAGAATGAATTGGACTCTGATTCCCCCGCACGCATAGCCTGTGGTGTCCAGTGGACTTGTCTACCACCGGAGCTTCGCGACGCTCCCTAACCGGGGAGTGTACAGCGATGCGGATAATCGACTGGAAGGAGCTGAGTAAGCTTGTGCCCTACTGCCGGGTACACGTTGCCCGCCTGGAAGCCGAGGGACGCTTTCCCAAACGGCTTCGCCTAGGGAATGGCCCACGAGCCAGGTGTGGGTGGCTGTATGCGGAAGTGGAAGCATGGGTACGCGAAAGAGCCGACCAACGATACCCAACGACGACCCCGTGAGGGGCGGGGGTGGGGGGTCCAAGCCTCACCCCTACCCCCTTACAGGGCAACAGTGCCCCACCATACGCTTTGCATAGCTGCATAGCAGTTGGGTATAGCCATAAAATGCAAGCTAACGCATTGAGATAGCTACAGTGCCCGCACATCAGTCGCCGCGTTAACACGCGTGACCTGACCACTTTTCTACTGGTTTCCTATCTCTTTCCTAACGGACAGAGCGGCGAGAGTCCTAAAGGACATCTCTATAGGACACACAGCAGCAGGGGACTTCGCCAAAAGTGCTCAGGTCACGCGCTCCCGCGCGGACGACTGAGTGCGGGGATATTCCGCTAGCGCGGTCGGAGTTTCCACTACGCCGTTATCACGGCAGAGTTTCCACTACGCGGTACAATGTAGGGGGCAGTTCCTTTCGAGGTTGCTGCACCACCGAGCGCGATGCAACCACACGTTTGCTCTCGGGTTTGTGGCAACCCAACATGAAAATCGGACACGACTTTACAACTCAAGAGATTATCGAGTTAGACCTCGATACCATCAGACGACACATTTATAGCGTTGGTAAGTCTGGTACTGGAAAAAGTGTGTTACTCCAAAACATGGCAATAAACCTTGTGTCACAACACGGAATTGCTCTTTTCGACCCTCACGGTTCCACCGCTCGCACGGTGGCAGACCACTGCGACCCCTCCCATACGGTGTACTTCGACGCTACCAACCTCGCGTACTCTGTTGGGTACAATCCCCTCATCGGGATAGCGAAAGACGACAGACCTACCGCAGCCGAGAACATTCTTTCCTCATTCGCCCATGTGTGGAATCTTGGCCCACAAACACCATCACTTCTATACATTCTAAGAAATGTTGTCCTTTTGCTATTGGACAGCCCTACCCCATCCTTACTCAACATCAACCGCACTCTAACGGACAAAACCTATCGGACACAGCTCCTAAAACACTGTACCAATCCTGCTGTTATCGCCTATTGGACAGGGGAGTTTAGCAATATGCCAGACCGTTTACGGGAAGAACGCATTGCCAGTGTCCTTAACAAGTCTGGTGTGTTTGTCTCTAATCCGTACTTGAGAAATGTCCTTGGGCAATCAAAGACATTAGACCTCGCTAACCTAATGGACAATGGTGTGTCCTTTATCGCTAACCTCTCCCGAGGCAAGCTTGGAGACGAACCATCCTCACTTCTTGGTAGCCTCTTAACCACCGGCTTTGCACAGGCAGCATATTCCCGCGAAGGGCGGGACGAAGAAACGTTGACTGACTACACCCTCATAGTGGACGAGTTTCAACGCTTCACCTCTGGTGTGTTCGCAGAGCTGTTGGCCGAGGCACGAAAGTACCGCCTCTCTCTCATCATGGCGCATCAGTACCTCTCGCAGCTCTCTGAGGAGCTACAGGATGCGGTGATCGGCACAGCCAACACCACCATCAGCTTTCGCATTGGGGCAAAGGATGCACGCATCATCTCTGAAACCCTGGACGTGCCGGAAAGCGACCTTAAAGACCTCCCCAACTTCCGGGCACGCATAAAGACCGTGGACGGCGGTGTGCCGGGCAATGCCCGCCTCCTAGTCACCAACCCTCCCCTCCCCCCTGGAGGACGGCTTGGTGCGGTGATTGAGCACACCAGGTATCGCCACTCGCGCCCACGCTCAGAGATTGAGTCGGAAATACGTTGACTTCACCCTCTAGGATTTTGGAGGGTTCAGCATGGGTGTCCCGGATTGGTTCGCAGCACTTGTGTGGCTTTGTGTTGGCGCAGCTTATGCGCTGCATGGCTGGGGATTCTTCAACTTCAAAGAGCGTCGCCAGAAAGCAGCTCTAAAGGCACTTGAGGAAGACCGAATCGCACGCGCTCTAGCTGTTGAAATACCACGCCGTAGAGAGTGGGAAAAGTGGATACAAAAGGACAAAGAAACTACCTACGTCTCCGGCATTACTGAGTGGAAGTTTTGCGATGAAGTCATACGGGAGTTGGAATCAGACAATTCTTTCTCCAGTAACTTTATAGATGCAGCGCGGGAGCAAACGGCGCAGTTCTTCAAAGACGAGCCGCAACGTATCGACGGCGATGAAAATAGTTTTTACCACGCAGAAATCAACGGCGCTTTCAAAATAGGCGAACAAGATAAATTCGATAACGGAATTCTTTATATACAGTCTAAAATCCAACTCATAAGTACTTTTCGTTGGAAGCTCTTTGTCACCTCACTGTCTGGTGCCTATGCGCTTATACACAAGAACCTCCCGCCCCATGATATGAGGGGCGAGCTTGTTCCGGTCTACCAAGCCCTAGACAACTGGAAAGACGTACTATCGAACGTCACTCGCCATATATGGAAGCCTGAGCACAACGAAACTCGCATGTTCGTGAAAGCCCGAGGCATCTACCTTGACGGCACAAAGCGAGCACAGCGCGACCTTGGTGCACCCAAGCCTGTATGGGTATCAGAAGCCGTACACAAGGCTTCGCTTGAGCAGGTTATGGATTGGTATTTCAAAGATAAATCTTCACCTTTCTCTATCCTGCTACGCGCAAAGGTTCTCGTGCTGAAAAAGCAGAAAGAGGAAGAGATGATACTTTCCATACCCGAGGAAAAACGTCTCGAACATACCTACATCCTCGCAGGTTCGGGATGGGGCAAGACGCAGACCTTGCAGCACTTTATGCTTGAGGACATCAATCGTGGCCGTGGGTTTGTTGTCATAGACTCGCAAGGGGACATGATATCAAAGCTATTTCGTCTCCCCGCCCTACTTGGGAAAGTCATACTCATAGACCCAAGAGATATTGACTACACACCACAACTCAATATGTTCGACATAGACCTAGAACGTATCAAGCGGTACGGCGCAGCAGACCGCGAGCAAATCCTCAACGGCGTGATTGAGTTGTACGAGTATTTCTTTGGCTCCCTCTTAGGTGCAGAGCTAACCTCAAAGCAGGGAGTGGTGTTCCGCTACCTTGCACGCCTCATGGTGAACATCCCAGGGGCAAACATCCTCACCCTCATAGACCTATGTGATAACACCGAGCAGTACGCGCATGTCATAGCGTCCCTCAACTTCGCCACAAGGACGTTCTTTGAGAAAGAATGGAATACCAAAGGCGCAGCGGGATACAACGATACCAAGCAGCAGATTAAGCGCAGGCTCTACACCGTTATTGAAAACGACACTTTTTCGCGCATGTTTTCCGCGAAGAAGAACGCAGTAAACGTAGCAGACGCAATGGCACAGGGTAAAGTTATCCTGGTAGACGCAGCAAAAGACTTCCTCAAAGGTAACGCTTCCATCCTTGGGCGGTTCTTTATCGCCAAAACCCTCCAAGCAGCTCTTGAGCGTGCCGTTATCCCCGAGCACGAGCGTGTGCCGTATTTCCTCTATGTGGACGAGGCATCCGACTTCTTCGACTCCAACATAGAAGTGCTGTTGTCCCAAGCACGAAAGTACAAGGTAGGCTTAACCCTTGCACATCAACATCTAGGCCAACTCCCCGCCTCAATGTATTCCGCTATCGCGGCCAATACCTCAGTGAAGCTTGTGGGTGGTGTGTCTGATAGAGACGCACGCGCCATGTCCTCTGACATGCGCTGCACCCACGATTTCATCCTCTCTCAAAGGAAGACACCCGAGAGCACCAGTTGGGCGGCCTATGTGCGAAACGCACCAAGCGCAGGTGTGTACACCGTCCCCTATGGTTCACTGGAGAACCGCGCCATGCTTGTGCCGAGTGTGGTGCAAGAGGCTAAGGAAACGAACCGCAGGCTTGTCTCTCCACCCGAGCCAAAGCCCGTAGCCCCTGCATTGAAAGAGAAGCCCAAGCCTCCACCAGATGATGATGATTATTACACCAAGCCGAGATAAGCGTGATACAATGTGAACACCATACATGGTGCAACATGGGGAGACGATAATACTCCCTGTAGCACTTAGTGTACGTTGCGCGAAGTACGCAACTGTGCTCCCACCCCACTATGCAGGAAACCAAGAGACGCAAGCGGTATATCCGCACCAGTACAGGAAAGCGTGTGACGCTCCACGAGCGTGATTATCTATGGTTCCAATCTCTCAACTACCACGGCCCGCTTTCCTCAACGACCCTCTATGAATTGGGTAAACATCTCTCCCATGATGTTACCTCTGCGGATAAGCGGCTTGGCGACCTCTATCACGAGAACAACACCTACCACAGAGGCGCATACCTTGAGCGAGTTAAGCCTCGCTACTCTCCCAAGTTTAGCCTCCACGTCGATTGTATCTACGACCTCACAGACGCTTCACGCGCCGCGCTTGAGGCAATAGACGTTACTCCAAAGAAGAAGCAGGGGCGCAACCAACTCTTTGAGCATCAAGCCATGCTCGCAGCGTTCACCGCATCCATAGAGATTGCGTGCAGAAACCTTGGATATCGTTTTATTCCCGACTACGAGATACTGAAAGGCAAACTTCTAGAGATACCGTGCTCTATCTCTCACGACTTTCCCCACGGCACCAAGACGTGCAACAAGCCATTGATACCAGATGCGCTCTTTGGCATAGAGAAAGACGGACTCACGCGGTACTTCTTCTTAGAAGTTGACCGTGATAGCGAGCCTGTCTATCGAGGCACGTTCGACCTTTCTTCGTACCTTAGAAAGTTTCTGCAATATCAGGCAGTCATACAAAAAGGACTCTATAAAGAGTTTCTCGATACGGACAAGCCTGCCTTGGTGCTCAACGTCACCACGTCAAAGTCGCACCTACGCTCAATCATGGAAATGGCGAATGACGTGACGAACGGCAAGGGTGCTCCCTATTTCATGGCAAAGGCGTACCCCGACTACTCAAACATTGAGTACACCGTCCCTAAGCCAATCCTAGACATCCTCACCACTTCCTTTGAACGTCCCGGCAAGCCACCCATGACTATGGCGTGGTAAACTTCGGTAGACGTACCCAAAGGAGGACAACATGTACGTTGACTTTGATAAGTTGCGTGCAGAGGTGCCTATCATGGATGTTGCTAATCTTCTTGGCCTCATCCTCACCGAGTATCAGCCCGAGAAAGGCCCCAAGCAGTTCAGGGGCCGGTGTCCTATCCATGATGGTAGGCATCCCCGGCAGTTCGTCATAACCCCCGACAAGGGCCTCTACTTCTGCCACTCAGACGAGTGCAACTCTGGTGGTGGTATCGTGCAGCTCTACGCTCGCGTGAAGCGGTACGAGGGGACGGACGGCCTCAAGAAAGCAGCGGATGAAATCGCCACCCACTTCAAGGTTGGCGGCCACTCCCGCAATGCGTCCAAGGCACCCGAGGTGAAGCGGTTTGACCCCGAAGCCTACCTAGCTAAGCTAGACCCCACACACGAGGCTCTAGCTCCTCTAGGACTGTCTGAGGACACGCTGCGCCTCTACCGGGCTGGCTACGTCAAGGACGGCGTTCTACGGGGACGGCTGGCTGTTGGCTTCTGTGACCAGGAGGGCAAGCTTGAGAGCTTTGTTGGCCTGGCACTCGACCAGGCTCCCCCGTCACTCCCCAAGGGGTTTGACCCGGAGGCAACTTTCTTCAACGCCCACAACGTCAACTACCCCGTGCTCACGGTGTATCGCTCACCTGTTGCGCTCATGCGTGACCACCCGGAGGGGACGAACGAGGCAATCGCCGTCATAGGGCGCATCAACCTCACCATGCTCGAAAACATCATAGCCCTCATGCGAGAGAGAGGCTGTGAGGAGATTGAAGTCTTTTAACTATGGGGCCGTTGCCGAAAGGTAGCGGCTCTTTCTTTATGTGGATAACTATACTTGCACGATACCGTACACATGATATAGTGACTAAGTACAAGCTAAACGCACAAGGATATGTATGACGCTTTAATGGATACCGACCAACCACTCACATCCGAGGAGTTGGACGAGCTAGAGGCGCAGAGGGATTACAAGGCCAACGCGGAGTCCGACCAGATGCGGGAGGACGAAGCATTTAACTAAAACACAATGAAACCAAAAACATTCGAGGAGTATCTACAGGAGTATTTCGCTGAGTCTATAGATGGCGTGCGGTTCGTCGCAGACGACGACATGCCAGACGCATTCGACCACTGGCTTGGTGAACTCTCAGCAGACGAGTTTATCGCCTACGCAGACCGCGCGTTGAAGGAGCAAGCTGACCGCATGAAAGTATGAAATATTATTTTCTCATCATCGCACCCGCAGCTCTATTCCTCACCGCAGCAGCGATATGGTCATGGTGCACGTTTGGCATTACCAGTAGCTACTTCTTCTAAACATGAAATACAAACTCACATCAGAAACCAAAGTAAACATTCACGGAAAAACCCTATTCCGCATACAAGCAGAGGAGGACGGTAAATGGGCAACAAAGGGAGAGCTTGGTGGTTGGGTTGAAGCAGAAAAAAATCTAAATGTGTCTGGCGACGCGTGGGTGTCTGGCGACGCGTGGGTGTCTGGCAACGCGCAGGTGTCTGGCAACGCGCAGGTGTCTGGCGACGCGTGGGTGTCTGGCGACGCGTGGGTGTCTGGCAACGCGCAGGTGTCTGGCAACGCGCAGGTGTTTGGCGACGCGTGGGTGTTTGGCAACGCGTGGGTGTTTGGCAACGCGCAGGTGTTTGGCAACGCGTGGGTGTTTGGCAACGCGCAGGTGTTTGGCAACGCGTGGGTGTCTGGCAACGCGCAGGTGTTTGGCAACGCGCAGGTGTTTGGCAACCTCAAACTCACCCTTGGCCTCTATTTCGGCTTTCTTAGAAAAGGTGAAAAACTAGAGAAAATAGAAAACGAAGATGGCACCACTCTTGTGTATAAGAACCAACTTTAATAGCTACTTCTTTTGAGTATGACCGACCCACGCATAGAGGAGATAGTTTTTACAGCAATAGGCGAAGCGTCAATGGCGTGGAGCGAAACCCCGAAAGGTGTCTTTGACAGTAGCCGGGCAAAGGAAATCGGGGACAAACTGATTGCAGCCCTCGCCACCTACGGCGATGAACGCGAGGCATTGGGGGAGGAGAAGATGCGGGAGCGATGTAGTGTGGAGATTGATGACGCTTTGTCTCTTATAAAATCCAAGAGATACGTTGAATCATTACCTGACAACGGCGAAGACAATGGGACACCCTTAAAGGTCGTAACTTATGAAAATGTGCGAGAAATTATCGTTGAAACCATTACCCGCCTCTCTCACACAGAGTAACTATATGAGCTGGCTAGTAAAGAGATGGGGAAAAGAAAAATATGGAATATACACAACCGTAGCTGAGGGGTATTTGCATGAACCAAAAAAAATATCAAAGGAAGAGGCGATTGAGTTAATAGCAGAAATATGGAAAGAACAACACGATAAAAAGGTTCAAGAACTATGGTGGGATAAAGACACGAGCAAAATAATTAAAAGCTAACGTAGAGTAACTATGCACACACCACCAAACCCAGGAAGCCCAGAAGCAGTAGAGCAAGGTTGCATCTGCCCTATAGCAGTGAACCACTACGGCAAAGGTGTACCCACCACACACGGCTCACAGCAGGACGAAGCTCGCTCCTTTTGGAAGAGCCACGAGTGCCCATTACACGGTAAAGATTTGGATTTATGAAAACACACGACTTCCTCTTCATCATCTCCATGTCACTAGTTACACTACTATCACTGGTAGAGTTGCATTACTGGAAAGCGCGCTGTGAGCCACACTACCCTCTCGCTCCAGTAGGCGTGACCATGACGACACTTAACAGCATACCTACCACCACCAATGAAAGCGGGAACTTCTAAAAAAGCTAACGGCCCTCTTGCTCGTTGGGCGAAGACGACCCCTGAGGAGCGTTCTCTTGTGGCTGTGGCTCTTGTCCAGGCGCGGGAGGCAAAGCGGCAGCGAGAACGGGAGGAGCTGGCACGTCTACGGGCTGAGGAACAGGCGCGGAAGGACGCGATTGTGAACCTTTTGACCGAGTAGCACGCCACTTCTCCTCATGAACGGCAGCTATCCAGTCATTCCTTTCGTCACTCCCCACCTCATAGGCAGAACCAGGTGCTAGGATGCGCTTCAAAAGCCCCAGGTGCCTGGTTTTGACCTTTCCACCATCGCGGTAGGACTCTTGCATATACTCATAGGTATATGTCTTGCCGTTCTTGCGGACAGTTTTCTTGCGTATGTACATGGCAATCTCCTTCTGTGGAAAAGATCGCCGCAATCAACATAGGCGTCTATAAAAGAAATATATCTTTATCGTCTCTCTTGGTTGCACATAGCAATACATCACACACACTGACGCACATACTGTCCGGTGACAGCGCCATAGCCTCGGTTGCCAATGATCCTGCCACGAAAAGGAGGAAGGCAATGCGTGTGTCATCAAACCGAGAACTCAACTGCGCCGTGCTGCACATCGCCACACGGCTATTCCCCAGAGGGTTTGACCTCTCGCTCGACGCTCCCGCCACCCTGGAGGAGCTGACCGCACACATAGCTAGCGGCAAGCGCATGATGGTGTGGTCGGGGCACACCAGGAGCACTCTCTTCCCCGATCTTGAGTTTCTCTACGCCTTTCGTGCTTGGCATCAGTACTGTCACTGGAAGGGCGGCAATCCCATGACCGCAGAAGGTGAACGTGGTGCACTTGCACTTCACGCTACCCACCTTCACACGCTGTACGGTTCTACCACGCAGGTGAACGAGTGGATCGCACTCATCCGCACTGAGATCATGGAAAGCGTCACTCAAGCGCCTTCTGTTTTTCACTATCATGGCCCGAAGGTGCACGAGCTTAGGGTGTAGAATATAGGCAGAGGTTCGCTCCGTAGTCCGGCATCCGAATCGTCGGGTATCGGTAGCGGAGCGAACCAATGCACATCGAACAATTGAAGCTAAAGCGGCTGGTAGAGACTGAGGGGTACTCTTCGATAACCTCTCTTCTTGAAGCCTGTGTAGGCGATAGCGTCTCTCCCGCGATCTGCACTCGACCGGAGTGCGACTACAGCGAGGAGATGGAACCAGACCAGGACCACGGCTGGTGCCCCGAGTGCAACGCCAACACCATGAAGTCCGCTCTCGTGCTTGCGGGGATGGTGTGATGCTCACCAAAGACCTCTTCGAGAGCGTCACCAACCGCATCATTGCGGAGCTGGAGGCGGGCAACCCACCTATTTGGATACGTCCTTGGAAATCGACCAAGACGGGCGGCATCATGCCCCGCAACTTCGTCACTGGACGGAGCTACAGCGGAGCCAACGTGCTCCTGCTGTGGGCTGAGCGGGAGGAGAAGCAATACGCTGCTTCCCAGTGGCTCACTTTCAAGCAGTGCCAGGCCAAGGGCGGGCACATCCGCAAGGGGGAGAAAGCCACCCCTGTTGTCTTCGCCAAGAAGGTGACGGTGGTGGAAGCGGACGAGGAGAAGCACATCCCCATGCTGCGGGTATATTGGGTGTTCAACGTCGCCCAGTGTGACGGCATTGTGCCCTTCGAGGCAGAGCCAGAACTGCCCCAAGAAACCAGGTACGCCAACGCACACGTGCTCATCAAAGCGAGCGGTGCACACATCGAGCATGGCGGGGACAAGGCATACTACCTCCCCTCCCAAGACTTCATCGCCATGCCACCGCGCAGCACATTCAAGGACGAGGAAAACTACCTCGCTACTACCCTGCACGAGCTGACGCACTGGAGTGGTGCCGGGCATCGCCTCAACCGCGACCTTAGCCGTCGCTTCGGCACGGAGGAGTATGCGGGGGAGGAGCTAGTGGCGGAAATAGGCGCGGCGTTCCTGTGTGCTCACCTTGGCATCACGGGAGAGCTGCGGCACTCGGGGTACATCCAAGGGTGGCTCAAGGTGCTCAAGAACGACAACCGCGCCATTTTTTCGGCTGCTTCAAAGGCGCAACAGGCGGCCAACTACCTCGCAGCCTACGAGGTTGAGGAGGTGGCAGAAGCTGCATAAACTGCATAAACTCAAGCCCTGCCTAACGGTGGGGCTTTCTTTTGTGATATAATGTATGTGTGAAACGCAGTTGGATCAAACGAACCTCGACTAAGCTCTCTGCACATTCAAAGAAACTCCTAGACTACAACTCTCCCGAGGCCACCAAGGCACGCATACAAACCTTACTCAGAGACTATGTGATCGCCCGAGATGGCGGGTGCTTCTTCCGTCACATCCTAGGCCATATCTGTAGCGGGTATGCGAATGACGGCCACCTCATCCTCCAGGCAGATCACCTCATCACTCGTGCCAACTCTTCCACCTATGCAGACCCCCGCTTGGTGGTGTGTGTCTGTAAGGGCATCCACGGGTGGAAGTCTGTCGGCTCCAACGCCAACAAGCAGGAGTACGACCGGCTACTCCGCACCATCCTCCCACCAGACCGCATCGCTCTATGGGATAAGGCAGAGGCAGACCGCTACACGCCACACCGCAGGTACGCTACCGACTGGCTGCTAGAGGAGGCGGCGTTGCGTGCACAGCTTCAGAAACTCATTTACCCGCGTCATGGATTTAGACCCTAACGGACACCTACGAAAAGCTATCCTCGCTACTACAGCGGCGGTAGTGATATTGGTCCTTGTCATGATCGTCTCTCTTTTCATACCTAACGGCTACGTGCCCTACGACAAATCCACAGGGCCGGGGTTCTATGGACAGATGGAAAATAAATAGCATGATACAATTTATATCGTGACAATAAATACAATGAGATATACATGCTCAATATGTTCCTCGGTAGTAAATCAAATATACTCCGCTAAAGCAGGATGGATATGCAAACTATGCAATGATAGAAATAATACCAAGTGATTTTCATATAAAGGAGCCATACAGAAGCAGAGTTACAAACCCTGCATACTGGAGACATTTAATAAAACCTCGTTGCGGTATATGCAAAAGCAGACTTCCTTGGAGCGAGCAGCGATATTATCAAAGAGGGAATTATTGTGCTTCTTGCAGCGCCCAAGTAAATAACCGGGTTGCCTCAAACGCATTTAGATCAGTATGAGGGAGCTTATCACCTGTCCTCTATGTGATCGTGGACGGTACGCATATGATAACTGCGCCTACTGCCCGCCGGATTTAGTACGGCAATATCTCATTTCACTCAGCCCATACGTTCGACGCGCACACAGAGTGATGCAATATATTTCCGCTATGCCAGAACACGAGCGAGGTGGATACACCGATGAGGAACTCAGCCAGATGATTTGCTCAGATATGACGGTATATGGCCTCATTTCTCGATTTAAATGCAGCGAAGCATTCGCCCGAAAGCTTATTAGCCTTGGTGTTACAACGCCATATTATTCTGTACACTTTGATGAATGAATGGCTCTGAGCTTGAGGACCTTTGCACTGAAATAAACGGGGGTGATTCTATTGGAACCACTCTTCTTACCTCCCTTTTAAATACGGCAAAGTCTATGGTTGAGGAGCTTCGACCGTGGATGGTTCTCCGCGCTACCGACACCTCCAAGACGGTCTACACGAGTGGAACTTGGCAAACAGCAATTGATCTATCTACTATTACCCGCTTCAACCGATTCTATGAATCTACCTCTGCGCCCATAAAGCTATTTGATGGCAACAACGGCATTGAGCCATATTATCTTCGCCCATTCGAGGACCGCTTGTACCTAAAGGACATAAACAATACATGTGTATATGACGACGCCAATCAAGATTTGTACCTTAACGGCCGCCCCTCATTCTCTGGCACACTTTATATAAATCACATTAAAAACACTCCAGACATAGACCTTAGCAGCTCTTCTTCGGTATGGTCATTCCCTACATACGCTCATCCGCTACTCGCATTCATGGCAGTAGCCATCCACAAAGGTGGCATAGACTTCGATACGGTGAATGAGCGCATGGCCCCAGAGAACCGCGCTACAGCGGCCACTATACTCAAGACACTTGAAATGTGGGATAACCAAAAGCAACTTAGTGTCATTTCTTCTCGTGATCCATATGGAGAGCGAGGCGATTACCGCTCCAACGCTATAAATATCGAATGATGATATGTTACCGGACTATATCGTATCCTCATTTTATGGCCTAAACACCTACGTAAAGGATGTGAAGTCTTTAAAGAAGGGATATGCCACCTCTTCAAAGAACTGGATAACTGGAAAATATGGCGACCACATTGAGCTTTGTAGAGGCACGGCCCTACTTGGCCAAACTAGGGAAATGGGGTCTGGCAAGGTATCTGGCATGGGCGTGGCGGCGCTCTACAATGGCACAGAGATTCCATATTTCTCTCATGGTCAGAAGGTTATGACCTACAGCGCTACCGATGACGATGTGCATGAGGTGGGGACAAACATTCTAGGATCAGCGGCGGCAAACGATGATGTGTGGTTCTCGCCGTACCAAAACCTCGCCGGTACGTTCATGTACTTCGGCTCTCCTAACTCCGGTACGTTCAAAAGTCCTGTGGCAAACCCAACGTATGCAGTCAGTCAGTCCGTCAGCTCTTTCCGCTTTGGCTTCCAGCACATAGGCCCAGCTCGATCTTATGCAGGTCAGCGCAACGGCACCACGGCGGGCAACAACGACAAGACCGGCCTCTACCTCTCAGCGATCGACAAGGCGTTGCTCTCTTCCTACACACAGACCACAGGCGAGGCGTTTGGCACGGGCAACGGCAGCACTACGACCTTCACCCACATCCTTACCGCTGTGAGTGGCGTGAAGACGTGCATGTACCCCTCTGTCACCGATGGGGTGGAGACCTTCGTAGACGACCGAAATGGCCTCATGGTGGGCTCTCTAGGCGGCACTGGCACGATCAACTACGCGACGGGTTCTGTGTCAGTCACCTTCATCACCGCTCCTGCCAACCTGGCTGCAATCACCTGTAGCTACTACACCGAGGACGCCACCAGCTCAGGCCCGCTCGACTTCGATACCAGCTCACCAGGTGCAGGCAAGGCCAAGATATTCCGCCAGGATGATGGTGGGCTGTTTATGTCCGTCCTCTCCTTCCTTGGGGTGGATTACGCCTTTCATAAGCTGAAGACGTGGGCACTCACGGTCACGCTGGACGACACCGCGACAACCAACCTCCCCTATCGAAACATCGGCATCCCCTACCCACGCTCAGCAGCACAGACGCCAGACGGCATACTGCTTCTTGACGTATCCAATCCTAGCGATCCAAAGGTGCGCCGGCTTGAGATAGCGGCAAACTCCATTAACACTACGCTTACACCAAGCTCTCTATCAGACAGTTTGGACCTGTCCACCTATGGTAGTGACTATGCGGTAGTGAAGCGCTTTGGCGATTTAGATGTTGTTTGCCTACAGGAGTACACCAACGGAACGGTAAATAGCTATAACTCGACAATGTTCGTGAGAAATGTGTTTTCAAAGTCATGGGATATGCTTGGATACAATGTGTCATGCCTTGACGAGTATAATGGCACACTCATTGCCGGCGACTCCATCTCAAACAATGTATATACGCTCTTCTCAGGTTTCGACGCAGACGGTTCAGTGATTGATAACTACTGGCAGGATGGAAAGCTCAATCTCGGCACCGAGAATCTGAAGCGAGTGCACCAGATGCGTGTCACTGGCCTAATCATGAAAGATCAGAGCGTTAAGGTGTCCATAATTCTTGACGATGGCACCGCGGTTGATGTGTTTACCATTGAGGGTGACGGGTCATATGTAGATACCGGTATAAACACGCCTATCGGCTCTGTTACTATTGGCTCTAAGATCATCGGAGGTGGCGGAGAGGCAACCGCTCATCCATTCGATGTGACATTCGGCATTCATACAGACAAGTTTCAATATATCAGCACTCGTTTTGAGGCGCAGGAAATTGGCTATGCGGCAATTCACTCATACACATTCAAAGACATTCGAGATAAAGGCACAAAGAGTCTATCGAATAAAACGGTGTAGTGTTACAACATAGTCATTTTTCATATCATTCGCGTATGAGAAAATTTATCTACGCTGGTATAGGTGCATTTTTCGCGGTTATTTTACTCATTGGATATACCGCCTCTGCGGCAACGATACCCGGCGGTGAAGCGCTTTTCGAGACCTCTCTTCAGGACCGCATTGTCTCAACAGACACCAGCATGACCGTGGTGGCTAACAGTCTTCGTGGTGGAGGTGTGTTGACCGGCTACCACTGCTTTACCGTGGACGAAGGCCGTTCAGATAGTGAGTACATCTGCGGCTCTATCTCGGGCACCTCAGTTACGAGCCTTACCCGTGGCGTTAGCTTTGTTACTGGCACTACGAGCGTTACGGCGCTTCAATCAGCACATCGCAAGGGTGCAAACGTCAAGATAACTGACTACCCACTCATCAACATACTTGCCAACATCCTCAATGGTGTTGACCGCATCCCAAACATCATCAACTACACATACGACAAGGATTTTAGCACCGCATCTACCTCTGCCATTGCAACCATTGGCTTTGTACAGAAGACAGCATTTGGCTCCACTCCAGTTGGCGTAACCGCTGGCGGCACGGGCCTCACATCCGTCCCAGCATATACCTACCTCTCTGGCAACGGCACCGGAGCACTTATTGCTACTTCATCCCCAACATTCGGCTTCATAACGGCAACATCATCAGCAGCCACATCGACCTTCAACGGCGCTGTAAGCGTTCGCGGTCTTTCGGTAACTGATAACACGGTTATCGGTGGATCAATCACCGTCACTGGTTCAGCAACATTCAACGGCGGCATCGCTGGAGCGACATATGCGATCACTGGATCAGGAGTAGATGGCCCACAGACCTACTCTGCCACAACCACGCTTACTCAGGACCTATATGCACAGAATGTCACTGTAAACCAGGGTGTAACGCTCTACACTGGTGGATATCGTATCTTTGCTACGGGCACCGTTTCAGTGCTCGGAAACATAAAGAACGATGGTGGAAACGGTAAGCAGGGAACTTCAGGCGTTGGTGTGGCCGGTGGTATTGGTGGCCTAGCTGCTTCATCCACCTCAATGGGCACATCAACCGCTGGCGCTACTGGCGGTGCATCAAACGGCGCGGGCGTCTCCGCTGCCTCAATTGCCAATGCGAAGGGCGGAAGTGGCGGCGCAGGAGGATCGTCTTCCGGCGGCGCAGCAGGATCGGCCGGGACAGCAACAGCAACAGCAGCTCGCCTCCTCGACCTGGTTAGCTTCTCATTCCTACAATCCTACTCAACCAGCACCTCACAATTCCTTGCCATAAATGGCGGCGCAGGAGGTGGCGGCGGTGGTGGTGGTTCAGGTAATACCGGCTCAGGTGGCGGTGGAGGTGGAGGTGGTGGCGTCGTTCAGATCATAGCTAATATCATCTCAGTTGGTGCAGCCGGCAGCATAACCGCTAATGGTGGTACTGGCGCTGCTGGTAACTCTGCAAACCAAGCTGGAGGTGGAGGTGGAGGTGGTGGTGGACTCGTTGCTCTTGGCTACCTCACCTCATATACAAACTCAGGTACAGTACAGGCTTCTGGTGGTGCTGGCGGTGCAGCGGCAGCGGGCGGTGGTGGTGCTGGAACAGCGGGATCATCCGGCGCAGTTGTCACTCTTCAAATAAAATAACTCATGGCTACCGTAAACGAGAAACAACCAGATGGCTCTTATACGCTCAAGTACGTCCCAGACGCCCCAGCTTCTACACCTAGCCCCGTACCTTCCCCTGCCGGCCCCGGCATCACTACGCCCAACTCGGGGGCCGCTCTGACCTCCCAGGCCCCTTCAGGAGCCAACGCAGCGGGTACGCCTGGCACATGGGTCACGAACCCCCAGACGGGCATCAACGAGTTCCAGGCAGCCGGTGCACCCATCAGCCGCACCGTCACGCCTGATCCCGCACAGAGCTACCTAGACACCTTCCAAGCCCCACAGACGGCCGCTCAGATTGCGGAGCAAAAGCGTAAGGACGCCCAGGCCCTCATTGACGCCACCAATGCCCAATACGATACCCAGGTAGCGAGTGAGCGCACCGCAGGGCAGGACCGCCTCAACAAGAACAACTCTATTTCCGTGCTCTCTGGCCTCTCTGGTTCAACCGAGGCGGTTCGTACGGACAACACGGTATCAGCGGCAAACCAGAAGGCTATCGACGCGGTAAACGCACAGCGCGCGGTCGCACTTCAAGGCATCTATTCAAAGATATCAGCCGATGCAGAGACCGAAGCGCGCGCACAGAAGGAGGATGCGTACCGTAGTGCGAACGACATCATCACGCGCCGCAAAGAGTCTACTACACAGACACTCTCAGACCTCAAGCAAATGGCTTCAGGTGGCCTTGTTGACTTCGAGCAGTTTAAAAACAACCCACAGAACGCGCAGGTATATCAGCACGCCTTAGATGCCGCAGGAGGCTCAGAGGATGCTCTACGCGCTATTTTCGCACTCAATCGCCCACAGGATCAGATTGTGGGCAGCCCTACCCGTGTGGGTAACAAGTACATGCAGGCATACAAGAACCCGGTAACGGGCAAGGTGTCATTTGAGACGCTAGACCTTCCTATGGATATCCCACCGAACTACACGACCTTTCAGAAGATCGGAGACAGCAAGAGTGGGGAGAGCCTTATTGCCATTCCAGATAATTGGAATGGTGATATGTCACAGGTTAAGACTGTTGCTAGCACCCACCCTGCATCTACCAGTGGCACAAGTTCAAGTGGCCTTAGCCCCCTTGCTCAAAGCGTATTTGATAACCCTGAGCTGTTCAACCAGATCACCCCAACTCAGAAGGCAGCTATCGCTCCCGAGCTAGCACGATCTGGCTTTAATGCGTTTGGAAAACCTCTTTCAGACACCGCTATAACCGCTATCAATCAAACAGACTTTGCACTTACTTCATTGAATGATCTTAGAGCTAAAATACAGGGCAATACCGATAAGCTTGGTCCTATCATGGGCTTTGCCGCGCTCAATCCATACTCAGATGCTCGCCAGCTTCAGGCAGACGTTGACCGAGTACGCCAGACGGTAGGTAAGGCGCTTGAGGGCGGTGTGCTTCGTAAGGAGGACGAGGAGAAGTACAAGAAAATACTCGCAACCCTCAACGATACCCCCGATACAGCCATCTATAAGATTGACGAGCTTATCAAGTCGATCACCAAGAATCTTGCTGACTACAAAGACTTGCAAAAAACTGCCGGCAAGAGTGATCTATCAGCGCCAAAATCATCCGATGCCGATCCTCTCGGTCTCGGTATCTAACCTATGTCACAGCTAACCCCTGACCAATTCGCAGAGCAGATCAAGGCGAAGTATCCTGCGTATGCGAACGTGGATAATGCGACTCTTACTCAGAAGATGCTCGCAAAATACCCACAGTATGCGGATCGTGTGGCACCAGAAGTACAAACTCAGAAAGGCCCCGGCCTAGTTCAAAGCGTTGTTCGAGGTGTCGCAAGCCCTTTTCTGCGCCTAGGTGCAAATGCCATTAAGGCAGGAAAAGTTGCCGTTGGTATGCCCGACGATCCAACAGCTCCCGTTAGCTATGGGGACTACCTTGGAAGCGCTAAGCCGGTAGGTATGGAAGGCAGCGCACTACAGAAGGCCAAGGATATAACTGGCACTGCACTCGACGTTGCATCCAATGCAGTAGGAGGTGGCGGAGCAGTGAATGTCGCCAAGGCCGGCTTCAAAGGCTTGCTTTGGCAGGGTGTGAAAGCTGGTGCCAAGGCAGGTGCTATAGCTGGCGCTATACAGGGAGCAGGCGGCGCCCTTCAGGACAACGCAGGCGTGATGGACACCGGTATACGCACAGCAGAGGGAACACTCGTAGGAACCGCTCTAGGAAGCATCCTAGGCGTTGCTGTGCCCATCGGTGGCAAGACCGTTCGAGGTGTGCCAGGTGCGATTAACGCCGCAACGCATCCGGTCCAGGCCGCAGAGGATGCAGCTCGCTCCATGGGAACCGCAGCCGACAACACGGCGATTACACTCATGAACAAGGTGGCGCGCATCAACCCTTCCGATGTTCGATCATTCAGCCGAATGGCAGGTGGTGCGACACCGGGCCAGTACCTCCATGAGCGTGGCATCTATGGATCAACCCAGGAGGTGACAGCCAAGCTCTTCCAGCGCTTCAGTGATTCTAAACAGCAGGTAGATGATGCGCTTGAAAAGCTACCGGGCCTCTATAAGAACAAGACCGTGGAGACAGCTCTACAGGACGTTGTAGGACACGCAGAAGCAACCTCAGCAGAGGGGGCACCATCTCCCTACCTGGACGCAGCAAAGGCGCTTCTCAGCAAGGCTCAGAGCGAAGGGCTAACGCAATCAGAGATCAACGCGGCCAAGCGCCTCTTTGAGCGCACCGTCAAACTTAACTACATAAAGGATGGCGTATCCGCACCCATTGAGCGTGCAAACAACATCGACAACGCAATCCGAAGCTGGCAGCAGCAGACCGCAGATAATCTTGGCTTTAAGAACATTCGTGATCTAAACAAAGAGACTCAGCTTGCGAAAATGCTCATTGACGCCATTGCGAAGAAGCAGGGCGCACAGGTGGGGAATAACATTGTAGGACTTACCGACTGGATCGTTGCCAGTGGTATCCCTGCCGATCCTCATTCAATCGCTATGCTTCTTGGCAAGAAAGCAATCACATCGAGCAAGGCACAAGGATCAATTGCTTCACTATTAAGCCGTGGTGCAAAGGTGGGGGCACCAAGAGCAGATGTCACCCTAACCGACCCTAACCTATTGCGCGTCAAACAGCCGGCAACACGCTTGGGTCCAGAGATTGTGTCTGATACCAGTGGAGTTCTACCAACCGAACGCCCACAGCCACAGCCAAACTATCGTCTTGCCCTTCCAACAGGAAAGCCAGGCACGATCCCAGGCCCAACAATGCGGATGGGTCCAGCATTTTCACAGGAAAAAAGCGTACCGCATCCGGTACGCGCAGCTGGTGAGGGTCAGTCGAGTACCCAACCAAGAATGCAGCCTACGACAAATAAGAATCCTATAAAAAGCATATTTAACTCAGGCGATAAGCCTCATGCGCCATCATCAAATGATACCACCCTTCCTGTAAACTCAAAGAACAACTCTGGGAAGGCTACCATCGGCACAATAACTGGAGCTGGTGCAGTCTCTACCGGACTCGCAGCTGGACTGTATGCGGGCCACCGAGGCACCACGATCAGCGCGATAGACGACAATACACAAGAACATGTCATAGGCGGCGTAAATATAAACAGACTAAGAAAGGCGCTCATGAAGAATGAGACCGGCGGCGTTAAAACTGACCCCTACACATTCTCTAAAAAATCTGGCTCAAAGACTCTTGGGCGCGATCTAGGCGCTTATCAGGTTACAGAAGGTGAGCTGAAAGAAAATGCTATCCGCTTTCTAGGACGAACAGTAACCCCAAAGGAGTTTCTTAACAGTCCCCACCTACAGGATCAGTATATGAATCAAAAAATCTCTCTCCTAGCAAGAGGCGGCGTTGATGCTTCTGGAATTGCCGCCTTACAGGCTCAAGGTATGACTGGATGGGGGAATAAAAAAATCATAGCTAGAAAGATTGTTGAGGCAAACAATTCTCGCAAACTATATGTAAAACGCGCACTGCAATCTTACGAATCGAACTAGCTATCCACACACGAATATGTGTTGCGAATAAAGTGTGGCATAATATCTGTATTACACGTTCATAAAAATATAATGCTACAACTTGCAACATTTAAGGTTCCTGAGCAGCAAACAGAGTGCAATGATTTTCTGACTAAGTTTAAGCCTATGCAGGGCGGCATCAACTTCCGAGACAATCTTATTCTCATTGTCTACGAGAATGGCGTTGTATCACCAGCAGACGAGATTGCCGACCTTCGTGAGCTTATCAAGGCCACAAAGAACGCTAATTTCAACATTGATCTTGCTCTATATGTCATGGGAGGACAGCGAGCAGACCTTCTAGCCGAGCAATCAGACAAGAGCATAACCAGCAATAAGAAGCGCATCAATGAGATTGATGGCCTTTTATCTAAGATTCAGGCTGAATCCTCACAGTTAACTCAGAATCGCAGTATCAATGATCTAAAAATTGAATACGTTGAACGACTCATTAAAAATATAGAAAATGGCAGCAACTAAACGGAATACCGAATTTAATGATCGCCAGAAAACGGCAATTACCCTTCTTGTAGAGAACATACACTCAGGGTGTCCGAAGTCGATCACGCAAGTTTTGAAAGATGCAGGCTATGCGCCCAACACCGTAAATCAGTGGCAGGATTTGATGCGCGGCATTAGACCACATCTTCAAGAAACGCTAGACTGGCTTGAGCTTCATCGCCTACAGATCATGTCCAGGATGGATAACAAGATTCTAACTGCTGATTATGGTGAACTTCGACAATCACTAGACACTATCACTAAGGCCCACCAGCTCCTTGGCGGAAAAGCCACACATCGCATAGGACTTTCAAGAGAAGATAGAGATAAACTAGATCAACTTCTTGATGAATAGTGCGTCGTTAATGCCAATGAATGAAATTAACAAAGGAAAAAATTGATCTACTTGTCAGCGGCTCCCGCGATGAACGAGTATATGCGTGCGGAAAATCGTTCACGCTATTCAAGTATTACTATTTCCTAAAGTATTTTACCTATAAGGCAGCTCCTTTCCACGAGGACTTCGATCAAGACCTAGAGGATTTGGTGTATGGCCGCGTGAAGGACGTTGGGTGGATCATCTACCGTGAGGGTTCCAAAACCTCTCACGCTAAGATCGGCCTCGCATGGCTCATTGCCCGCAAGACTGTCATTGATGAACTACGGGCTCAAGGAACCGATGTATCTCATTGGGGAGAACGTCGGTATATCAACGTGGACAGTTACGACAAAACGAATGCGGAGAGCATTCTCTTTGACGTGGTTACAGAGCTTCAGACCAATGACAAGATTCTTGACGACTTCGGCCACCTCTACAACCAGCCGAGAACCAAAGATCAAGCGCAACAGAAGCGCATATCAAACTTCATTACCACTAACGGTATCCGTGTGGAGGCGCACACAGCGCTTACACCTATGCGTGGCCGTCTCTATCAGCAGAACCGACCCGACTTCGTTCTACGCGACGATGTTGAGAACTCCATAACCGCCATCTCTCCACCTGTCACCGAGAAGATCATCTCCCTCATAGACGAGGCGAAGGGCGGTATGGCGGGGCATGGCGTCTCCCTCAACCTCGGCAACTTCGTCATCGAGGATGGCGTCATGGGCTACCTGAAACGCTCCATAGAGGGCTCAGGAGGCCGTGTGCGCTTCGTCCCGGTCATCGCCAAGGACGGGACAATCTCGTGGCCCGACAAGTACGTCAAAACCGACGTAGAGGCCGTCGCAGCGAACCAGGACATCACCGACCCCACTAGGCGAAAGATCAGCCTTGAGGCGAAGAAGCGAGAACTCAACGCCGGCGGCCGTCGCGTCTACGAGGTGGACATGCTGCTTGACCCAGCCGCAGCCGGATCGGCCTTTTTCGACCGCCAGGTGATCGACCGCCTCATAGCGCAGTGCCAGGACCCGATAGAGAACCGCGCTGGCTTCCATGTCTGGCAGGAGTTTAATCCATCCCACGCCTACGCACTTGGCGCTGACACGGGGAAGGGGAACGGTGGGGACCACTCAACCTCTGTGTGCATCGACTTCACCGCCTATCCCGCGCGCCAGGTGGGCAGCTATGCAAACAATCAGATTCCGGCCGACCAGTTTGCCCACGAGCTGAAGCGGCAGGGCTTGATGTTCGGCACCTGTCTCATTGGCCCCGAGAAAAACAGCGAGAGTGGTGGATCATGCCTCACGACGCTCAAGATGATCTATTCGGTGAAGATGATCTATCGGCAGGTACCGCTTGATCGTGCATCCGATGCGCCCCCTACCACATGGGAGCTTGGATGGGAGACGAATCACGCTACTAAATACACCATACTCAACGACCTCAAGACCGGAGTGGAAGATGGCCTTCTAGTCATCCAAGATATTCGCATTCTCAAGGAGATGCGAAGTTTCACCTATAGCGATGCCGATGAACTCGGCAGCAGCAGGCAAGGGCATTCAACTCGTCACTTCGATCTACTCATGGCATGTGCAATAGCCTATGCAATGCGAAAGTACGCCAAGCCTCAAGAGACCCTCACCATCTACCAGCAGGGCGAATATGAAAATCCCCAGCTATGATACCCGCAACACCCCCCCAACACCCACGCCTCCCAGAAGGATGGAATAACTGCAAGAAATGTGATTGGGCCTACAAAATGTCTATCCTACCGCAATGCCCTATGTGTAGGCATGATTGGCGAAAAAGCGTTGCATACAGACAACCGCCGTATGAAAAACCCACTATTGATTAGCGTACAATATCGACATGGGATTTAAGGATGTATTGCATAAGAGGTGCGATGAATGCGGAAAACTGTATGGGTTTAGACGACCTCACTACACCGTATTTTTGCAGAATATTATACAGTCCGTTCAATGCCCGTGCTGCCATCCAGAACTTTTAATAGGCGTTTGCGTATCATGCCACATACCCATGGAGTTTTTAGGAAAGAGTAGAAATGAAATGTGCATGGCGTGCTACCAAAGAGAGAGGCGCATCAGGATAGTGTTACAACGGGACGTATTTTAATACCATGTCATAATGTCATCCGAGCAGGAAAGCCTCTCCTCTGTTTCCATCGTAAATAAGGGCGTCAATGAAATGGCGGAGGAAGCGTTGCGCCGCTGCATTCAAATTGTCGCCAACGTCAATCGTTTTAAACAGCCGCGTCTCAACCAGATACAGAAATACCGCGATCTTTACGCCGGAAAGGTACCTAAGAAGTTTCGTCAACCTTTCAATGTTGTTCTTCCTACATTCTCGGGCGGTATGGACACGCTCATGGCGGCGTTCAATGACGATCTAGCCCTAGAGTTTCACGACCAAGAGCCAGCAGACTATATACCCGTTCAAAAGATCGGCACGCTGTGGGATATGGAGAGCACGTCGCAGGCTCCTAATGCGAAGTTTGCTCAGAAGACCCGCCAGGACCGTTCTAATGCACTTTTCTCTGGCCGTGGCTTCATGATGAACTACGCAGTGTCCACCCCTGAGTACCAAAATAACTTTGATATATATGAGCTTGAAGACGCCATCTTTCAACCAACCGGCGGTCCTATCTTCGGCCTCCACCTCTACAATGGACGCCAAAACATCCTCCGCACGGAGAGTGACCTTCGCTTAGGTTCATACAACAAAGAGCAGGTTAATAAGCTACTGAAGAATGCATCCAGCACTGACTTCGATCCTACTTTTGCAGATGACACTAGCAAAGCAGCCCTTGGTAAGTTTAAGGCAATGGGCCTTTCACCCGAGCAGAACGACTACATAGGCGAGCAACTTTTCAAGCTTGTTGAGATGCGGATCACCATGGGTGGTAAGAAGTGGTACATCACGTTCTCACCTTGGTATCAAACGTGGTTGCGCTTCGCACCATTCGCAGAAGTATGCTCAGGCGAGATTGATCCATGGATATCATGGGCAACGCACGAGGATAACCGCAACGTACTCTCTAAGAGCTATGCCGATGATATGTATGGTGTAGCAGACGCAACACATACCCTATTTAACCAGGAGTTGACGAACCGTGAGAAGCATAACTTCAGTCCCCGTGGATATGACGTGGATATGATTAAGGACGTGGCACAACTCGACCAAGCGCAGACCCGTCCCGATGCTCTGGTTGCAGTCCACGTCCCAGCTGGTAAGTCAATCCGGGACGGTATCTTCACCTTCGAGACGCAAGAGATATCCGGCACCATAAACCTCATTGAGTGGATGCAAAGCACTGCTGGACGTGACGTAGGGGTGACTGACCTGGCTATGGGTGGCGCTCAGGGCGTCTCCAAGCGCGCTACAGTGGCCTTGGCCGAGCAGCAGGCTCTATCCAAGCGATTCCTCCTACGCGCATCTCCATACACCGAGGCAATGGGCGAGGTGGGCAAGCTCTTCATCCAGGGCCTCAAGGACCACATGCCGGCCTCAAAGGCGCTCAGGAAGCTTGGTGCAATGGGTGAGGATTGGGATCGCGTCATTCGCCGCACCGACCTGGACCTCTACGCCGATGTTGATGTTCGCGTTGTCGCATCAGCTCTCGATATGAAAAACTCCCAGCTCAAGAAGAAGGCGAAGGTTGATACCCTCAATGTCATCGCCCAAAACCCAGCGCTTGCACCACAGGTAAATACAAAGTGGCTTGTATCCGAGCTTCTCAAGGATGGCGCAGAGATTGACCCACAGACCATAGACATTGCTATGGATACGAAGAACTATGGAAACATGATTGAGGTGGCTCGCGCACACGAAGCGATCCAAGCCGTACAGCATGGCGCTAAGCCTGATCAATTCTACGGTGCTACAACCCTCTTCCTTCAGATAATCCATGATTTCGCAACCAATAACCGATCATCGTTGGGACATAAAAAGTACACAACTCTTATGGACTTCATTATTTCCCATGGTGACATTGTGAGCGAGAACATGATGCGAAAGGCAAAGATTGATGCCGCAGCAGAGGCAGCTCTCGCCTCCGCATCTCCCGTAAAGCCCGCACCAGGTGGCGCACCCGTATCCCCTATCGCACCTAATCCCGCTTCGATCATCAACCAGGATCAACAACAAATGGCATGAGCATAGAAGAGAAACTAGCTAAGGTGCGGGAACTCTACCCCGAGGACTTTGAAAAGATCGAGGCCGAGCAACAGCGCATCTCGGCTCTTCTTCGCAACAAAAATTATGCGATGCTTCCTGAGACCCAGGAGCTTGTTGACCTCTGCCGCACCGATATTCTTGTCTGCCGAAAGAAGCTTGCCACTGTGCGAAGCCTCTCTCCCGAGGCACGAGACGAGCTGTGGAATGTCATCGAGGCCCGGAGCTGGTTCTTGAGGATCGTTGCCAGAGACTTTGACCAGGAGCTTGCAGCAATCGAAAGTCAACTTGACGCTGATCTAGCTAATTAGTGTTACATCATCGCTCACTTTATTACTATACCGGCATATAAGTAACCAAAAAAACATGGCAAAAGGTAAGAAAGGACCAAAGAAGCCTTGCTAACACATATGGCAAAACAAGAAGATAATGCCGCTAAGGCAGCCGCAGCAGCTAAACCTATCGTTGTCACCTACCGCGACCACCTAGGTTATCCGGTAGAACGCACCTTCTCACTCGACGTGCATGGGGAAGATTTCGCCGCTCTTGCAGAAGAGTTCAAGGCATCGAACCGCAACATACTCGTTGTCGAATAGTTCTTTAAGGTCCGCGATACACTCGTGGACCTCATAAGCGCTAGTCGCTTCCCGTGCTCTGCGGCTTTATCAGAGCAACCGTATAGGCGCGGTAACACCTATCCCCCGGCAGGGGCTATCTTATGCAACGTATGGATGAAGACAAACACTACCCTGAAGGTGCAGAGCCAGAAACAACCACACCGGAAGGGGAGCAGGTAGAGGAATCTGTTACCCCGGAGCCAGCACCTACAGAGGAGAAAAAGCCCGAGGAGGAAACGCCCCCTACCGACACATTACCCAAAAAACAGCGGTCTATATACGACGATTACAAGGAGAAGAAGGTAGAGGCGCAGGATGCAAAAGCACTAGCTGAAGCGGAGAAGACACGAGCTGATGCCGCAGAGGCGAAAGCTGCCGAGCTTCAAGCGCTTATCGATAAGAAGGATGACGCAGTAACCCCAGCGGAGAAAACCGAAGCAGCAAAAGATTTGGCGGAATATGCCGCAAAGTACGATGTACCGGTTGAGAGCCTGGAAGAGCTGACAGGGATCATCTTAGCGAAACTGCCGCAGTCAGAAGGTATGACACCTGAGGAGCTGGCTGACTGGCGCGCTTCCCGAGCTGCTACAAAGCAGACCGAGGAGGACAAAGCGATCCGGGAAACTGCACCCTACGTCAAAACTACCCTCACCATCCACGATGATGCCGAATTAAAGATAGTCATGGATGAACTTGTAAAGTTGGCACACACGAAAGAGTTTCACGACAAGGAGGTTGAATATATTGTTTGGAAGAAGCAGGCGGACTTAGCGAAGCTTGTATCTCCAAAAAAACCTTCCTTTGAGAGTGGCGACCACAATATATCTGAGGCGCATGAAACAGAGGTTGACTTCTCTTCGGGGAAAGTCACACCAGAGCAAGCGCAAAAAGCTATATTCCGCCCAAAGTCTACCTACGAAGTGCGCAGATCGCAGTAAATAATTCAAAACATTAACTTAATATGGCCAATACATTTAACTATAAACAGGTATGGACCTCAGACTTTCAAAAGTCTAATTGGTCAATGCCTATCTACCCTGTTATTGCGGACTTGCAGTTTTCTGCCGGCCTCAAAATGGGTGATACGGTAAACCGCCGTTATCGTTCAAACCCAATCTTTGCCAACGACCTATCTTCATCAGGTGGGTATTCTACTCAGAACTATGCTGAGGCAAATGAGACATTCACAATCAGCAAGCAAAAGGAAGCCTCAGTACGTATTGTAGCTACCGAGGTTCTACACACCGATCTTAATACCACCAAGAGCTACGGTACGCAGCTCTCAAATGCGATTTACACTGAAATTGACGCAGATACGCTTAAAGCAGCGTACTCAAGCGCAGGCTCAGTGATCGACAACGGCAGTATCGGCGGCACCGCAGGTGACGGTATTGTTGCGTCAATCGCTAATATCGCGAACCTTCCAGTGATCGCAATGGAAAAGTTCATGGGCACCAACGTGGTGTATGTGAACAACATGCGCTTCGGTAAACTTCCTTACGAAGATTACGGAGGTATGTTGACATGGGTTATCCCTCCACAGGTGTGGACGGTCATCCAGCTCTACTTTATGGCTCGAAATACCAACAAGGGCGATGAAGTGACCACCAACGGCTATGTAGGCCAGTTTGGAAACTTCAATACCTTTGTATCAAATAACCTTCCATTCTCAGCTCGCTTGGCTCTCTCAGTCAATCCAACTGACGGTGACACCATCACCATTAAGGGTGTTGTCATCACGTTCAAGACGACTGTTGACGCGGGCACCACAGCTGGACAGGTAAAGATCGCTTCGACCGTTGCACTCACAAACACCAACCTCGCAGCATTCCTAAACGCACCAACTACCACTGTGGCAGATTCTACTAACGCTGGTTACAACGGCTTTGGTGCATCCAACACCATCAGTGAAAATGGCTTCACTATCAAAAAGAGTGATGCGTTGCACGGCCTTACAGCAACATCCTCAGCAACAGGCACGAGTATCATTATTAAGGGTGCGGGCAAAGTGACGGTCTCATCAACCCTCACCAACGCTGCAAACCTTTGGACTACTGCAAAGCAGCAAGTTCACTCGATCTTCATGGTTGCGAAGAATATCTCTCTTGCAGTCCGCAAAGACCCTGATATTTACGAGAACCCTGTATCAAACTCTATTGCCCGCGATTACGTCATGTGGACGGTCTACGACAACAAAGTCTTCATCGATCAGGCTCGCGCAATCATTGACCTCGCTCTTGATGTCAGCTCATCAAGTATCACAACTTACTCTAACGTCCACGCTTAATAAATCTTTATGACCACAGCACGTAACATCATTCTCGGCGTTATCGCCTTGGCGCTGTTGGGACTAGGATTTATCTTGGCGCGTCCTTTGGTGCTCCACCCAACAGGTGCGGTGTCTCCAGTAGGACACCAGGACGGTTCAGTAAACTGGTTCTCCAACATCTTATATTTCGGTTCGACACAGCAAGCCTATTTTGACGCTAGCGGGAATCTCGTTACGTCATCAAGTATTACCGAAAATGGAATCACCACAACGGTAGTGCGCAGCACCTCACTGAACCAAGCCTCTACTACTCCTTGTGGACTTTCATCACCAACGAGTACGAGCACATTGGAAAGCTTCACTGGTGTGACCAGTGCAACCACAACAGCATCTCTATTGACACTAGCAACTTCAACTACCGCTTTTGCGACGACATCTCTCATCGCAACGCGATCAATTGCATCTGGTGCTCAGGGATTGCTTGACTGGCATCCTGGAAACCAAAACTCTGTCATATCACCATCCACGTATGTTGTTATGGGACAGAGTGGAGGCACGGGTACGTTCTCTCCAACTGGTTCATGTAGCGCTGTATTCCAAAGCATATAATCGTTCTTAGTTGCCTCTGTGGCTTTATGGCCACAGGGAGGAGCTTGGAAGCTAATAAATAAATCTTATGACTAGACAACCATCAGTATCATTCACACGACCAAACGACACCACCGCTTACGCCTCAGGCGATCTTGTCGCTGACACAACAACAGCCTCTGCCGTCACTCCCATGACGTTTAGCATTGATCCAGCAGGACCGGGCGGGACCTATCTCATCCGTCGTGCGATCATAGGAAAAACTGGTACTGGCATTACTAACGCAAGTTTCAGATTGCATATATATAAATCCCTTCCAACCGTAGCCAACGGAGATAACGGGGCTTGGTCATCTACGTCTTCTGGATATGTTGGATCAATAGACATTGCCGTTGATAAGGCGTTTTCCGATGGCGCAAGTGGTTCAGGAACACTTGTATCTTCTACAGGACCAGAGCTTCAAGCGATTCTTGCGCCAACAGGCAAACTCTACGGACTCCTAGAGGCAAGAGGTGTATACACTCCAACAGCTCAAGAGGTATTCACTGTGACTCTTGAGGCATACGATAGATTTATCGTACTTAGCTAGTGTTACTACCTAGGGTGGCTTGATAGGCTACAATTATGCAGCTTCACCCAAGTCAGATTTCTCCTTCTGACCCGTACGACATTTTCTATTTCATCCGCAATCACACCGATAGCACGACCTACTACGTGCAAGCGGTAGTGTATGACATTAGAACTGGGGCAGTGCTCAGCACACTGCCTCTTACTCGTTCCACCACGAATACCCGTCTCTATACGACTACAACACAAGCACCATCTGATCCATCAGGCTATGGTCGAAACATCGTTGCCGTTGCCACGGTCTACACCGATAGTGGTTACACCACGAAGTCAACTGACTATGAAGAGCAAGAGCAGTACTTCTTAGTCAAAAACTCTGTCTCAGAGCTTTTTGTCGGTGGCGGTGGGGTGGATTACCGCGAGCTGCGTCACATCGTGGCAGAGGAGCTTGATACCCGCCTCAGCACCCAGCTCAAGCCCTTTGATGGGGTGCTAGGTGCCATCGGAGCCATACAACGCGAGGTGAACCGCATCCCGAAGGAGCTGGACACCGAGCACATTCTCTTTGCCCTGGACGACCTATCTCGCAAGCTTCCGAAGGAGACTGACCTCTCATCGGTCATTGACCGCCTCAAACGTATCCAGGCGACCCTGGACGCACTTCCCGAACCTGAGAAGGTGGACCTTACCGACCTGGCACAAGGATTCGCGTCCCTATCTGAAGCGATCCACGCCCTCGATCAGCGCCGGGCCACGGACACCGGGGCAACGCTCGACATGCTGCGCCAGGAGATCAGCCATTCCGTAATGGAGATGGAGAAGCGCATTACCGAAGTTATCAACAGCCAAGAGTTAAGCTTTCCGGTACAACGATCAGTTAAATCTGCGACCCAAACTCAACCTTCAGTAGACATACAACATTTAATGCAATCATGAAAAAACTATCAATCGCATTATTCCTATTTGTATTTGCTTTTACCGCTCATGCACAAACGCAGGGGATACAGCAGCTCAATCAATGGAAAACATCTAGCGGATCATATTTGCAGCCCATCAATTCGAGTTACGGTTTGATGATCCCTGGTTTAGCATCGTCCACGACAGGGTGTTTGTCTGTTGGATCAAATGGTTGGATCACCTCATCTGGCTCATCCTGTGGAAGTGGTGGCGGCGGGGCTTCTTTCAGCTACCCATTCCCAAGCAACGCCACCACAACCGTACTCAACTTTGTGCAAGGGCTTCTCTCAGGAGCATCTTCTACCATCTCCACCCTCCACCTCGGCACACCGCTTGAGGTAGCAAGTGGCGGCACCGCCTCTACGACCCTCACAGGCATCCTCAAGGGCAATGGCACCAGTGCTGTTGGTTCAGCAGTCGCGGGCACCGACTACCAAGCCCCTATCACCCTCACGACAACGGGTTCATCAGGTGCGGCTACGCTCATAGCGAACACCCTCAACATCCCTCAGTACTCTGGTGGCGGCGCATCCCTCACTGGCACCACAGGGCAGCTTCCCTACTTCTCAGGCACCAACACAGCCGCAGGCACCTCAACCCTCTTCCTCTCTCCCGCTGGCTTCCATGGCATTGCATCAACCACACCCTACGCTCCCCTCAGCGTCCACGCCAACGCTACCGACCTCAACGCTATCCTCTTTGCGATAGGTTCATCAACCGCGACAGCAACCACCACGCTGTTTACGGTTGACAACAACGGCCAGGTCGCAGCAGCAACCTTCCCATCAGGCACCCCAACCTATACCTTCCAAGGCTCGACTAACTCAGGTATTGGTTTGGTCGGTTCAACCCTAGTATTCACTACAACTGGAACTAACCGTTTTAACATCAGCTCAAGTGGCTTATTGGGCAATACTGCGGGCGCTCCAGGAATTCTCAATCTTGCAGGTACTTCTGTTACTGCACCAAACATTCTTCCTAACAGAAGCGACACCACTACGGGCTTTGGCGCAGGTGTTGCCGGCAACATCAACGCCATCGTGGGCGGCCAAGAACTCACTCGCTGGGCCAACACGGGCTTTGGCATTGGCTCATCATCTCCTTCTGCACTCCTCTCTATCCACGCTTCATCAACCGCGCAGTATGTGAGCAACACCCTCTTCGCCATTGGCTCATCAACTGCGACTGCAACCACCACGCTCTTTGCGGTAGGAAATGATGGTGCTGTTACCGCTGCAAATGGTGCCTTTGCCGTCAGCTCAACGGGCGCAATAAACACCCTCAACAACATTTCTGTGAACTTCTCTAACGGCTTCATCACTGAAAGCCGCAACAATCCTGTCACCTACGGAAACACCAACACAGCTTCATTGGCTGCCTCAATCCTTCAAGGAGGTGCTAACGCAGTTTCGACCCTTACCCTAAAAGGCACTACTTCAGCCTCACCAACCACTGGTTCAGGTATAAACCTTATGTACGGCGCAAGTGCTGCTAAAAGTGGAGTGTGGGTGGACAGTACAACTGGCAACGTGGGTATCGCCTCAACAACGCCTTACTCAAAACTATCTGTACATGCGTTTGCGGGAGACACTAACACAACCCTTTTTGCTATTGGCTCATCAACCGCAAGTGCAACCACCACGCTCTTTAGTGTCAGCAACACGGGTGTCGTTACCAACAGCGGAAATATCACCTCTAGTGGTACGGTTTCGGGTTCAATCCTCACTGCAAACTCAAGTGTGACAGTTGGTAACTCTGGAAATGTTACCGCCATCGGTGGTACTGGTCTTACTCTTGGAGGCAATCTCACAGGAAACTTTGCTGGTTCTGCTATTTATCTTAGCAACAACACCGCAAACCGCATTACCACTACTGGCTTCCCAGATATGGTTCGCATTACCGACAACTATGTTGTGAGCAGTGGAACAGGTATATTCACTGCACTTCACAATATGTCTGGCGTAAACCAGACTGGTACTGCAAACGGCATTACTCGCGGTATCTACAATGACCCAACGCTCACACAGACCTACGACTACCGCGCACTCGAAGTCTCAGCAACCACAAGCCCTATCATGAGTCAGTCTCCTTCAGCTCTTACCTGGAGTGTATTTGGCGCACCAACCTTTACGGCAACCACCAGTAAGACTCTCACGAGTGCTACCACGGTCTATATTCCTCGCGCACCTATTGCGGGTACAAACGTGACCATTACGGCCCCTGCCGCTCTCGTGGTTGGTTCAGGCAATACTGGTCTAGGAACAACCTCACCATCAGCCACACTCTCTATTCATGCAAACAACGGCGACACAAACCAGAACCTCCTAATGATTGGTTCTTCAACTGCATCAGGCACCACAACTCTCGTAACCGTTACGAACGGTGGTTCTCTCCAGACATGGGAAAACCGCTTGGCCTCAACAGTTGGTACGTCCACAACCCAGGTTATTGACTGGAACTCAGGCACACAACAGCTCCACAACCTCGGCACCTCTGCTACTACCATCTCATTTGCAAACGCAAAGAATGGCGCAACGCTTCGCCTCATGGTCTGCAATCCAGGCGCAACGGCAGGTGCGCTTACCTTCTCGGGCGTGAACTGGGGAGCAAATGGTCAACCCACGCAGACCACAACCGCAAACAAATGCGATGCGTATGCGTTCCTCGGCACACAGGGCACATCAACCGCAACCACTACCGTCAACATCTTTGGAGTAGGCGCATCACTTGGATACTAATATGAAAAAACTGCTCACATTACTTACTATCTTCCTCACCTTATTCCTAGCAAACCCCGTGTTTGCGGCTCCTACGCAGTCAGCCTCTCTCTCGGGTACAACCATGTGGTTCTCTCGGGCGTATAACTCAACACTCAACTTCTCTGGCTCTAGCTTCTCAGCGTGTATATGGACGAACGTAACCACTCAGCCAACGGCAAGCGCACAGTATGGCCTTATGAACATGTACGACAACTCAGGACAAAAGGCGTGGTACTTCGTCTATGAGGATTTAACAGGAACACCAACGCTCCAAATGGGAGGCACCTTTGGCGCAGGTGGTACATTCGCCCGTGTATCAGGCACCCTCGCAACTGGTTCATGGCACCAGACCTGCATGACGTATAACTCAGTCAACGGAAACACCAAGTTCTACATTGATGGCGCACAGCAGGGAGCTACTCAGACCGCAAACACAGGTGGCACTGCTACGCTCACAACACAGCCCTTCCAAATAGGTGGAGACGCACACGCAACCTGGACGACTTTCGCAGGTAAGCTCTCCCAGGCAGAAGTCTTCAACACTGAATTGTCCGCTGCAACGATATCAAGCTACTACTGCTACACATTCCTCGGTTCTGAACCTAACCTTGTTGGCTCATGGTCTCTCAGCAACACTCTCGCAGACCTCACCGCCAACGCCTTCACTCTCACCAACAATGGTTCAATCCCATTTACGGCAGATGTGCCAACTTGTTTAAACAAAAGCTCTGGCCTTCTTGGGTGGTTCGGGTGGTAATTATTTAGTAAGAACATCAATATGATTTATATCCCACAGAACAAAAGAGACGAGCAGACTATCATAGATGCAAACGGCGGACGTGTGTATGACGTGATAGATATACGTCAGGTGAACGCACGCACAGAGCGTGATATTGAGAACGACATCGCAGCAGACACCGTGCTTAGAGAGGCAGCAGACAAGCGCATCGCTGATAACACAGCTCTCCTAGATGATTTCCGCGCACAGCGTGCCGTCATAGAGGCAGCAGAGGCAGCACAAGCATCCGTTGAGGAGCCTGTAGCCCCTGTAGAGGAGCCTGTAGACGCTCCAACGGATACACCTGTGGACGCAGCACCATTGCAGGACGAGGCGGGCGTTAATATCAAATAAACCATGCAGAACGACACCATATTACAAGCCTTTCTGGAGATAAAAGAGTCTATCGGGCGTATAGAGCAAAAGGTGGATAATATGTCTAGCTTTGACGACCGCATCAAGTCACTCGAATCTTCACGCTCTATGGTATATGGGGTTATGTGGTTTCTCGGCGTTCTATGGGTAGGTCTCATTGCATGGGTAACTGGATTAGGTGATTGGGTTTATTCGCATTTTCACCAACTAAATGGAAAAAATAATTGACGCACCCGCATACTGGCCGAACCAACGGCTAGAAAACAATAAGCTGGAGTGTTCAGCACTTTCAGTGTGTGACGTTCTCAAAGACAAGTACGGCATCCCCTTTGAGGAAGACTTTACCTACGCTATGACCATGCTCATCGAGGGCATAGACCCTGGAGATAAACCTACCGACCCGTGGATTGCCATGCTCTCAGCAGTCGCCTTTGGTGTGCAGCCACTTACCACCTCAGATAACCCTTCAGAGCGATATTCAGAGGCATACGCAGCGAACTGGAAGAACTACGACAAGGGAGATTTTGACGCTGCTGCGCCCTACATCCAAGGCCACATGATACGCAGGGATACGAGCTTCAAGGCAACCGTTGACTGGTTCAAATCGAACGCAATGGGGCTTGTTGTCCCTCTCAACTGGTACTCCTCTTTTAATACCCCAGTTGGCGGTATTCTCCCCTCACCCTATGGAACACCCCTAGCTCACTGTATCGCAGTTAAGGGTGTCAAAGAGATTCAGGGCAAGACATACCTTGTTCTCAAGCCTCACCTTGGGGAAGCCTACGGATACGCCTACATTTCAGAGGAGGTGTGGAACGCAACGCAGGTGTTCGGTGTGTATGCGTTTCAGACGGGGTGGCGTTGGCTTACCATGCTATCGCTCCTTACGAATAAGGGATATAGGACCTATCTTATTAACCGTAATGCTGGAGTGATACCCAGCGCGATTACAAACCCTATGCCAAATAGCATCTATAATCAGGCGAAAGCCTCTCTCGGTAAGCACCTCACCCTTGACCCGTCCGTACCAGACGAACTTGGTTGTGCAGAAGCCGTCTCAACCATCCTCACCCGAGCTGGAGTGACCGACCTACCTCTCAAGGGCTTCCCAGGCACCCAGGGCCTCGACGCCTGGCTCTCCAAGCACTTCACGCAGGTAGACACCCCAACACCAGGAGCAATCGTCATGTCGTCCACCGTAGGGGCAAATCACGGCCACTGTGGGGTTGTGGGATATCACGGCATCATGTCCAATGACTCCTCTAACGGTCTTTGGGCTGAAAACTACACCCTGGACTCGTGGAGCCATTCGTTCAAAACCATTAAAGGCTTAGAAGTTAAGTACTACGAAGTAAACTAATATGGATACTCAATTGGTATCATTTGTGCAAAGCAGCCAGGACGCAACGCAGGTAGCAAACAAGATCAAGGGCTTGATCCTCTTTAGCTCAAGCGCAATCATCTACGTCGCGGCACAATATTTCCACATCACGCTCACCCCTGATAATGTCCTCCAGCTCGCCAGTGATCTAAGTATGTTCGGCGGGTTGGTATGGTCGATCTATGGGGTACTCCTCCATCTTCTCACCTACGCTGCCACTGTCCGCACTCAAAACACCGTCCAGAACGCCTAAAACGGCCTCTAGGACGCGTCTAAGATACAAATACGATAAATCCCCCACACAGGGGGTTTTTCGTTTAAAAAGAAGCTCCCCCTTTCGAGGGAGCGAGGTTCAGCGCCAGTTGTAGTACCAGCGCCGTAGTAGGAGACGCCACAGCCTCCGGCCCCTATGCGCGTTCATGGGGGTTCTCCTTGCGCCACATCATGAAGTGCGCCGAAGAGCAGAAGCCGATAACGATGCCGGAGTGCAGGTAGGTGTACGGCGGCCCGTGTATCTCATGATCGCAATGCGTACACACCGGGACGCTATTGAACCTCACGCGACGAGGCTCCCCAGTGCTATCGATACGCACACGAGGTACAGAATCAACTCGAAGCGAGTCACTCATGTTCTCCTCCAAAGAGCGTCATTGCTCTATGTGGAGTATACCTTGCCTGAGTTATCCACAGTTCATGCGCTTGCACGCTCTTAAGAGTTGGATATACTAGAAATGTTCGTGATACTGATGTAGAGTATCGTGGGTAGAATCCGCGCCGCACTACATCTGTGGTGCGGATTTTACGTTTCAGTCCTGGGGGTATAACGGGAGGACTATAATAAACCCGTTCCAGCGTAGGCTAGGCCATGCCGCACAACAGGCCAGCAACTCATCGAATGAGCTACGTCTTTCTGCCAACTTCGCCTTTTAATTCAAGGCTTGGGGGTAGGGGGCGCAACTTAGCAATCTATCGAATTTACTAACACCACAGAGCCATGAGCTTACTACCGGATGTAGTCAACGGAGTTCTGGTCGATAAGCCTCAACGGAAGAAGAAGCCCAATAGAACCCGAAAGAGTAGAGCCAAGAAGGTGAATCCTGATAATAAGCTAGCGAAAAAATCGGCGCGCGCGCTTTGGCGAGAGCACTATGACCAGACCGCCTTCATCCGCAAGCTCTAGCGACACACACCTACAGGCACCTACAATCTCGTTAACGAATCTACACCGATTTCGTCAACACAGGTAGGTAGTAAGGTAGGTAGTAATAAGGCTCTTTCTTTAGAAGAAAAAAGACAAACAGGAAGCATCAGAGATTTCAAACCAAAGTTTCTGTAGCCTGTTTTCGCTAGGTAAATTGAGGTTGCAGCACCTCCCGCAACGGATACACTCTACGCCTTAGGGTGTGTCGGTTCGTACAGAGCGGACGGTGGGGGAAGTGCATGACGATCCGGAAGCTGTACTATGGCGACAACTGTGAAGTAATCCCGAAGCATGTGAAGCCAGATAGTATTGATCTTGTCTATCTTGACCCACCCTTTAACTCTGCGGCTGACTACAATCTACTCTTCAAAGAAAATGGGCTAAGCCCTGATGAGGCGCAACTTCATGCGTTCAAAGATACCTGGATTTGGGATATCCCTGCCGCAGAGGTATATCATGAGATACAAAACATTGATAATGCGCGCCTGATTGATCTTATCAATGCACTCATGGCCGCGTTCGGTAAGACGCCCATGATGGCGTACTTGGTACACATGGCATTCCGGCTTGATTTGATCCACAGATCACTAAAGCCGACCGGCTCCCTCTATCTCCACTGCGATCCAAAAGCATCCCATTATTTGAAGATGGTGCTCGACAGTATATTTGGCCCGACGATGTTCCGCAGTGAGATTATTTGGCGGCGTACCGGAGCGCACAACAAGTCTAAGCGGTGGTCGCCGCTCCATGATGTGATTCTGTTCTATACGAAATCTGACGTGTTCACCTGGAACAAGCCGCGCCAATCCTACATGAATGGCCATGTGAAGGAGCACTTTAAGCCTGACGGCAAGGGTGGGTGGCGCACCGACTACTACGGCAACGTCCTCACCGGCTCAGGCACGCGCGGTGGCCTTTCGGGGAAGCCGTGGAAGGGTATCGACCCAACCGCCAAGGGTAGGCACTGGGCTATCCCTGGAGAGATTTGGGCAGAGGTTGGCATTGATCCTGAGGGACTGGACCAACACCAAAAGCTCGACCTCCTCTACGACGAGGGCTTCATCACCATCGACCCAGATGCCGCATGGCCTATGTACGAGATGGCAGTGCGGCCAGGACAAGGCCCGGCAATCGGGGACATATGGGCATACCAGCCCTACACTGAGGGCACAGTCTTCGGCTCTAAGACGGGGATTGATGATGATGTACGCTGGCTCGGCACTCGTGACCAGGAGCGGCTAGGCTACCCAACGCAGAAGCCTGTGGGGCTTCTCAAGCGGATCATCTCTGCATCCTCGAACAAGGGTGATGTGGTTATGGACCCCTTCTGTGGGTGCGGCACCACCATCGAAGCATCAGAGATTTTGGAACGTCAATGGATCGGGATTGATATCTCGCCATTCGCCATACAGCTCATCCGCAGGCGCAGGATTGAGGGTGCGTTCCCTCATCTGAAGTTTGGCAAGGACTACCAGGTAGACGGCCTCCCTACCTCTATGACCGGCGCAAAGGACCTGGCTGCACAGGACAAAAAGGCGTTCGAGGTGTGGGCGGTGTCTGCCATCGACGGCATTCCCAATCCGAAGAAGGGTGCGGATGGTGGCATAGACGGCAAGCTCAAGTTCAAGCCAGACGGGAAGGTCGCCAAGCACGCCATCGTCTCGGTGAAGGGTGGTGCTCTCAAGGCTGATGATATCCGCGCACTGATCGCGGTTGTGGACCGTGAGAAGACGACCTCTATGGGATTTGGAGTGATGGTGACGCTCAATCCGCCCACGGCAAAGATGCGTGCTGACGCTACCGCCGCAGGCTTTCACGAGATAGCCGGAGCGAAGTACCAGAAGGTGCAGTTTGTGACCGTGCAGGACATCCTAGAAGGCAAAAAGCCCCGCCTGCCGTTCCCCGAGCTTCCTGATGTGTTCAAGAAGGCCGATGTAGCGACGCACGCGGGACTTGATGTCTAAAGCAATCCGATAGAGCGCAAGTAGTCTATGTATTTTGCCTCACCACCGTAGGGGCGGATGGTGTCATGCCAGTGCTTGAAGTTGGCCGGATCAAGCGCCTCTGCTGGTGGTTGGTAGTTTTCTATGAGCCAGTCAACAACGCGCTCTAGGAAAGGCTGTAAGGCGTCACGCCCTTTGGTAGATTTTCCAATGCGATGTACCTTGCCGTGCATCTCAATAAAATCACCATTAAACTCCAGCTTGAGCCACTCACGAACCTTGTCACAATCTTCGTGCGAGGTGTGTGACATGCCTTCCTGATAGTAGGTGACGAGCGGTATGACTGCACCCTCCAAGAAGCGCCTTTGCTTCCCACTCTCAGGGAGCACTGGGGTAATCTTGAGGAGGCGACCCGGGTTTTCAGAGAGGTAGCGCTTGAAGATGGCGCGGTTCCTCTCTCCGAAATCCATACCGCTATCTTGTGTGATACGACACAGGAACTCCATACCTACTCAATGGTTTCAACGCCCTCATCCACTTCACCCTCTGCGGCATTCACTTTAGCAACTGATGGACGATATGCGGTAACGTCTGTTTTAGTGCCAAGCTTTTCATACTCACTATCAGCACCATTCAGAAATACATTTTCTCCCGTGAATAGCTTAGTTAGATCAATCTTTAGCTCGGCATAGGCTTTCTTTGCCGCTTCGGAGACCGCCTTGTGAGGTGAAGGCTGCACTGAGTATTTTGTGTCCATTTTCTGGCCCATCTTGGTGACCGTGATGTCGTAGTTGAACACCTCCCCCCACTCTTCATTCATCTCTAAGTTAGCAATCTCATCGCGGATGCTGGCCTGCGTCACTTCGAGAACCTCAATCGCGCTTGTCGCGTAATTCCACACCACGAATGCCCAAAAATGCTTTACCTTATCGCCGGGGCGGATGTTCACAAGCGTTGATGGATAATGCTTTGATCGCACAGGTTTGTTTTCTGCGTTCCAGTAGGAATATCCGGTGACAGCCTGCGACAGAATGCGGAACTTATTTGGACCGTCCGCAAACTTCATATACTGACCGCCCGTCTTCTCTGGAGCTTTGTAGTCTGGTGGTAAAAATGACATATATAGTTTTGTTATTGTTATTCTTTATCGCCCATGTGTTTTGCAATGAGATACTCTGTTGTGGTCTCTTTGAACCCAAGAGGGACTGGATCAAATGAGTGACGCAATATCTCCTTTGCCTTTGTGGTATCAACCTTGAGCGCATTGTGCTGCTGTGCCCAGGCGATTGCCTTGTCCTCGAACCCTTTGACGATGGTGAGCGTTTTGCGTTCTGCACGCGAGTAGGTCTCGCCACCGTCTAATTTAACGAACTTCACCCCCTGCGCTTTCATAGATGCCAAAAGCTCATCTCTAAGCTCGGCCTCGATAGCCTCAAGGCGCTTAATCTCACTGGCCACGTCGTGAAGCTTTGTTGCAACGCTAACGCTGTTATTCGCAACTACAATTTCTTTTTTCTTTGCCATATATTTTTATTGTCTTGATAACTATCGACCTGCATTGAATATACACCTAAGTGCTGCACTTGGCTAGCGCTGCACCTGTGGATAACCGCAGCGGTACATGTGCTACACTATACGCATGGAAAGAAAAGATTTAGTCCCCGTTCGTATTAAAAAGTCCGTTCGTGCGAGTGCTCGCAAAGAAGCAAAGGAGCTTAGTAAGATCACTGGTAAGCGCATCCGCTTGCACCAGGTGTTTGAGATATGGGCGACAGATCGCCGTTTAGCAGCTAGCGCCATCAAAGATGAAAAAACTAACGCAGGGGCAAATAATCCTGGACGTGCTGCAACGTCTCCAGGTGGGAGCGTCAAAGGTCCCAAAGCTGTACCTCAAAAAAGATAGCGACGGAGACTATGTGAGTGCCCGATACTTCAAGCACGTCATGTATATATCTGAGTGCAATGGAAGGCTATCCGAGCTACGTCGCAGCGGCTTCCTCACTGAAAGCCCAGAAGAGCGCGATCCATACGGATTCTCATACCACCGCTTACAATCCTAGATTCGGTATACCACATGATGAAACATGCTGATTGGTTCGCAGTGCAATACACACTACTTTTCACTCACTGTGATCCTGTAGCCTGTGGTATGATATGGTAGACTAGCTCCAAGGAGGACAGCATGGCTCTGAGTTTCCTAAAGGGTCGCAAGACCGCTCCACTCACCAAGACCACTGGTACGAAGAAGGGCAACCCGCTCGACATTGCCAAGGGCAAGGTGCTCGAAGCTATCGGTGTTCAGAAGGGCTATGCCCAACTGACCATTGACGGCAAGCCTATCCCGAAAGCGGAAGGCAAAACCCGCTCCACGTCCACCTGGTTCTATCAGAACATGGATGGGTGGTGGACGACGCTCCGCTACGGGCAGCTCCCAATTCCCCTCAACGAGAAGAACGACTTTGCTATCTTCGTGGGGGAGAAAGCGGACGACCTAGTTCCTTTCTACGATGCCGTTATCGCGGCGGTGCAGAAAGGGGAGATGGACGCGCCGATTCGCACGCTCCAGGAAGCCCGCAGCAAGTCGCTCACGGGCAGGACTCGGAAGGCGAAGTGAACCAAGGAGCCCTCGCAAGGGGGCTTTCTTTTTTCCTACCGGCCGAGTCTTGGAGCCTATGGAGAGCCTAAGCGGCTGAAAGAGCCTAGCTTAGTCGCCTCTAAGGCATTGAAAAGAATGGTGCCGACTCGGGGAATTGAACCCCGGACCTACTGATTACGAATCAGTTGCTCTACCCCTGAGCTAAGTCGGCACACGCGCACGGGGCGCTGGGTGGCGCGCTTGATAGCCGCACCGGCGCCGCGCGGCAACGGGCGAATCTTGCGTGGCGGCTGGCGGCGGGTCAGCCTGGGGTTCACGGCAACCACGGACCTCCTCGCATGCGCCTTTCCTGGGCCAGCCTGCCCACCGCCGCCCCGGGCCAATGGGTGGAGCTGGAAGGCTGGTTGGCGCCGTTGGAGGCGCCGCCCTCGCCGGGCTATGGCCTGCTGGTGCCGCAGCCGGAGTGCTGCCTGGGCTGCCCGCCCAACCCTGCCCATACCGTTGAGGTCATGGCGGCAGCCGCGCTGCCGGCGCCCAGCGGCGGCGCCATCCGCATCGCCGGGCGCTGGGCGCCGCTGCCGCCGGATGACGCCGCCGGCTGGCGCTGGCAATTGGCCGAGGCAACGCCGCTCGGGCGGGTCAGCCCGCCTGGTCCCTGGGCCAGGCGCCCGGGGCTGAGCCGGCGCGCCGCGCTGTCCGGCCTGCCGCTGGCCTGCGTGGCCGCCACCGCCGGCTGCGCCGCGCCACCGCCGCTGGCCGAGGGGGCGCTGGACCAGGCCCGCCGGCTGGTGGCCGCCGCCACGCCGATGGACCTGCACAGCCATGCCGGGCGGGTCATCATCAGCCGCACCGGCGCCCGGCCCTTCACCCCGGTGGCGGCGCCGATGCAGGAAGGCGGCATGCGCCTGATCGCGCTGGCCATGGTGGCGGATACGCCGGTGACCCAGGTGGTCAACGGCACCCGCATTCAGGCGGTGCGGGACCCCGAGCCGGGCGAGCTGGCGCGCCATGCCGAGGCCGCCTTCGCCCGGCTGGCCGAGGTGGTGCAGACCCAGGGGCTGGCGGTGGTGACCGACCAGGCCAGCCTGCGCACGGCCATGGCCCCCGGCGCAGCCCCGGCGGTGCTGGTGGCGGCCGAGGGCGCGGATTTCCTGGAGGGCCGGCCCGAGCGGCTGGCTGCGGCCTTCGCCCAGCATCGGCTGCGCCACCTGCAACTGGTGCATTACCGGGTGAACGAGCTGGGCGACATCCAGACCGACCGGCCCGAGCATAACGGGCTGAGCGCGGCCGGCGCCGCGGTGGTGCGGGAATGCAATGCCCTGGGCGTGGTGGTGGACCTGGCGCATGCCACGCTGGCCACGGTGCGTGGCGCCGCCGAGGTGAGCCGCCACCCGATCGTGCTGTCGCATACCTCGCTGAACAACAATCCGCCGGGGCGGACGCGGACCATCCCCAGCGACCATGCCCGGGCCATCGCCGAGACCGGCGGGGTGATCGGGGTATGGCCGCCGAGCACGATCTTCCCGACGCTGCGGCGCTATGCCGAGGGCATGGCCCGGCTGGCCGAGGTGGTTGGCGTGGCGCATGTCGGCATTGGCAGCGACATGCTGGGGCTGCTGGGGACGGCGGCCTACAGCAGCTACCGGCAGACGCCGGAGCTGGCGGCGGAGCTGCTGGCGACAGGCTTCGGCCAGGCCGAGGTGGGGCAGTTGCTGGGCGGCAATTTCGCCCGGGTGCTGGGCCAGGTGCTGCCGGCCTGAGCCCGTGCGGCGCTGCTGGCCGGCGGGCTGCGGCCGTGGCGCGGGAAGATCGCGGGTTTCGGACGAATGCCCGGGCCGGGGCTGCTGGGGGCCGGGTTTGGCGCGGCGCGCGGCGTAAGCGCGAGTTTCGGACAAACCCCTGGGGCGGGGTGGCTGGAGGCCGGGTTCGGCGCGGCGCGCGGCGTAAGCGCGAGTTTCGGACAAATGCCCGAACCGGGATTGCTGGATGCCGGGTTCGGCGCGGCGCGCAGCGTAAGCGCGGGTTTCGGGCAAATTCCCCGGCCCCGGCCTCGGTCGCCGGATGCCGGGTTCGCCGGGGCACGCCCGGTCAGCGCGAGTTTCGGACAAATGTCCGGGCCACGGTCGCCGGGGGCCTGGTTCGGCACGGCGCGCGGAGAAAGCGCGGGTTTCGGACAAATGCCCGAACCGGGGTTGCTGGACGCCGGGTTTGGCGCGGCGCGCGGCGTAAGCGCGGGTTTCGGACAAATGCCCGAACCGGGGTTGCTGGATGCCGGGTTTGGCGCGGCGCGCGGCGTAAGCGCGGGTTTCGGGCAAATTCCCCGGCCCCGGCCGCGGTCGCTGGATACCGGGTTCGCCGGGGCACGCCCGGTCAGCGCGGGTTTCGGACAAATGTCCGAGCCACGGTCGCCGGGAGCCGGGGTAGGCGCGGCGCGCGGCATAAGCGCGAGTTTCGGACAAACCCCTGGGCCGCGGTCGCCGGATGCCGGGTTCGCCGTGGCACGCCCGGTCAGCGCGGGTTTCGGACAAATCCCGCGGCCAGGGTCGCCCGGCGCCAGGCTTGCCGCGGCACCCGGCCCCTGACCGGATTCGGACAAATCCACCGCTCGCCCCGTCCCGGGCAGGAAAACCAGAGGGGGCGGGGCGAGATGGCATCGGTCTCCTGCGGGTGGCGTCCAAGGGGGATGCCACCGTATAGGATTATTATCTCAAAAGCCAGCATCTTCGGCCCAGGCCGGCGGCGTCAGCCAGCCGGGCGAAGCGCAGCAGCGGCGTTTGGGGCATCAAGCCCGGCTGCCGTCCGGCCGGTTGCCAGGCCGCGCCGCCCGGCCGGTCAGCGGCCGGGGGTGGGGATCGACGGCGTCGTCGGCGGCGCCAGCGGCGGCGTCGCGGCGCCGCCGGGCGGCGCATTCACCGTGCCGGCGGGCAGCTGGGTGTCGTGCGGCACGCCCAGGCCGCGGGTGGCGGCGCCGCTGCGGCCGGTGGGGGCACCGCGCAGCCGGTTGATCTCCTCCGGCGTGCTGGCGCCGGGCATGGGCGGGACCGCGGCCGAGGGGCTCGGGCTGGTCGAGGGCCGGGTGGACGGGGTGGCCGGCTGCGCCGCGGCAAAGGTCGGCAGCACCAGGCAGGCCAGGGCCAGCAGGGCGGCAACGGGACGGGGCATGGACATGGCGGGAACTCCGGCGCGACAGGCTGAGCATGGCATCGATCCAGCCCGCCGCGTATCACGCCGTCTCTATTGCCGCGATAGTGTGGGCCCGCAATTGCCGCCCCGGCAGCGGCGGCCGGTACCAGCCGCCGATGGCGACGGCCAGGCCCGGTCAGCCGGCCATGGGCAGGGTGGTGAGGCTGGTCCAGGCGATCTCGCCGGCGGCGCCGCAATGGTCGCAGACCGGCGCCCAGGCGGCGTGGGAGGTGCCGCAATGGCCGCAGCGCCAGCTGGGTTCCGGCGCGGCGCGGGCGGCTTCGCGCAGCCAGCGGCCCTGGGCGGCGCGGCCGGCGACGGTTTCGCCCTGCTCGGCTTCCTCCAGCTCGGCCAGCAGCAACCAGGCGCGGCGGTCGGGCGCGCCGGCGGCGTGACGATCCGGTCCGTCGGCCTGGACCAGGGCTTCCAGCTCGGCCCGGGCGCGGCCGGTCAGGCCGGCATGCAGCGCCACGCGGGCCAGCAGCAGGCGGCTTTCCGGGTGGGTCGGGTTGCGGCGGACCAGCTCCTCGGCCAGCTTCACCTGGTGCAGCGGGTCGGGTTCCTCGGCCAGCCAGGGCGCGGCCAGGTCCGGGTGCGGGCCGGCCTGCCAGCCCTGTTCCAGCACGGCGCGGGCGCGCCGCGGGCTGCCGTTTTCCCGCAGGCGCAGCGCGTAGGCCAGGGTGGCCGGGGCGAAGCTGGGGTCGCTCTCGAAGGCCTGGCGTTCCAGCTCGGTGGCCTTGGCGGGGTCGGGTTCCTGCGCGGCGGCGGCCAGGGCCAGGCCGGCGCGGGGCGCTTCGGGCGCCGCCAGGGCCAGGGCTTCGCGCCAATTGCCGGTGCGGACGGCGAGCTGGGCGCGTTCCTCCCGCAGCCAGGCGGCGCCGGGTTGGGCGGCTTCGGCCTCGCGCGCCAGGGCCAGGGCGGCGTCCCAGTCCTGCCGCTGCATGGCCTGGCGCAACAGGCCGCGCAGGCCGAGGAAGCGGGCATCCGGGAGCTTGGCCAGGGCCTGGAATTCGGTGGCCGCATCGGCCTCGCGGCCGGCCAGGCGGTCGGCTTCGGCCGAGAGCAGCAGCAGGTTGGGGGTTTCGCCCAGCAGGGCGCGGGCGCGGCGCATCTCCAGCCGGGCGGCTTCGGCATGGCCGGCGGCCAGCGAGACCAGGGCGCGGGTCAGGGTGGCCTCGCCCTGGGTGCGGCGCTTGGCCTCCTGCGCGGCGCGGCGGCGGGCGGGCCAGCGGCGCAGCGCGGCCCAGGCGGAGAGCAGGAAGTGCCCGGCCAGGAAGACCAGCACCAGCAGCAGCACGGCGATGGGGAAGCTGATGCCGATCCAGGTCTCGCCGACCTTGACCTCCACCGTGCCGCCCAGCTGGGCCAGGCCAAGGGCGGCGCCGACCACCAGGGCCAGGGCGATCAGGATGGCGATGGCGTTGCGCATCGGCGGTTCAGCCCGCGGCCAGGCGGCGCAGCGCGGCGCGGGCGGCCAGCAGGGCGCGGGCCTGGCCGGTCCAGCCCTGCATCGCGCTGCGGGCGGCCGGCGGCAGCTTGTCCAGCTGGGCCAGGGCGGCGTCGAGGTCGCCGGCTTCCAGGGCGCGGTGTGCGCGTTCGATCTCGGCTTCCGCGACATCGCCCCAGACCACGGTTTCGCCGCGGCGGATGGTGACCAGGCCGGAGAGGCGGGACAGCGCGGAATCGACCACGCCGGGGCGGCTGCCATCGGCGCGCTGGGCCGGTTCGGCGGCGGCGCGGGCCTGGGCGGCGGCTTCCTCGAAGCCCAGGCGCAGCGCGGATTCGGTGGGCGGCGGGGTGGTGGCGAAGCGGGTCAGGGCCGGGTCCGGGTCCGGCAGGCGGGCCAGCGCGGCGCCGAGTGGCTGGCCGGCGGCGAGCGCGGCGCGGAGTTGGTCCAGGCTGGCCAGGCGGGCCATGCGGCCTTCCATGGCCAGAACCTCGCGCTGGGCGCGTTCCAGCGCTTCAAGCCGGCTGGTGAGGTCCTGCTGGGCGGCCTGCAGCTGGGCGGCGGCGGCGCCAGTGGCGGCCTGCAGCTGGGCGGCGAGCTGGGCGAAGTGGTCGGCTTCCAGCTTGGCCAGGTCCTGCAGGCGGGTGGATTGCGTGTCCATGCGGGCCGAAAGCGCGTCCAGCCGGGCGGCATCGGCGCTGGCCGGGCGCTGTTCCAGCGCGCCCAGGCGCTGTTCCAGCAGGGGGAGGCGCTGTTCCAGCGGGGCCAGGCGGGCGGCGGGGTCGGCCGCGGCCGGGCGGGTTTCCAGCGCGCGCAGGCGGCTTTCCAGCGGGGCGATCTGCCGGGCGCGCTCGGCCAGGTCGGCGGTGCTGGCGCGCAGCGGTTCCAGCGCGGCCAGGCGCTGTTCCAGCGTGGCCAGGCGTTGCGGGTCGGCGGGGGTGCCGGCGCTGGTGGTGCGCGGGGTGACCAGCAGCCAGTAGCCGACCATCAGCAGCACCAGCAGGCCGATGCCGATCAGCACCGGCTCCACCTGCAGGTGGAAGCGCCGGGGGGCGGTGGAGGGTGGGGAGGTGTCACTCATGGGTCACCGCGGGGCCTAGCAATTCCAACAGGCTGTCCTGGTCCGGACGCGCCGCGACCTGCACCTGGCGCCAGGGCAGCGCGGCGAGGAGCTGGGCGACCCGGGGGCTGATCGCCAACGCCCGGATGCCCGGGGCCGTTGCCGCCAGCCCGGCCGTCCGCAGCAGCGCCAGCGCAGACTGCGCCGACTTGGGCGAGAAGAACAGCGCCGCGGCGATGACGCCTTGGTGCACTGCGGCAATGGCCTCGGGCGGCAGGGCCGCGGCGGGGGCGGCGGCATAGGCGATGCGGCGGATCACCCGGAAGCCCCGGGCGCGCAGGCTGGCGGCGAGGTCCAGGCCGTAGCCGACGCCCACCGCCAACAGCAGCGGGCCGGCCGCCGGGTCCAGCGTGGCGGCGGCCAGGGCGGCCAGGGCCTGGGCATCGCCGCTGGCGGGGCGGACATCGGCGAAGCCGCGGGCGCGGGCCTCGGCGGCGGTGGCCTCCCCCACCGCCAGTACCGGCAGCGACGCGGGAAACCAGTCGCGCGGCAGGGCGCGGGCGGCGGCGCGGCTGGTCAGCAGTATCGCCTGGGCGCGGGGCATGGCGGCCAGGGGCCGCGGCGCCAGCACCAGCGCCGGGGCCAGCACCGGGCGCCAGCCCAGCGCGGCCAGGCGGCGGGCGGTTTCGCTGGCGCCGGGTTCCGGCCGGGTGACCAGCACGCCCAGCATGCCCAAGGCCGGCATCGGCGTCGGCATCAGCGGCCCTGCTGGCGGCGGGACCTCAGGCTGCGCGCCAGGCCATAGATGCTGATGCCGGCCCAGAACAGCTCGATGAGGATCGAAGGCAGGTTCGGCTCCACCGCCAGGGAGACCAGCACGCCGAGCGACCCCGCCAGGTTCAGCGCCGGGAAGCGCCAGTCGTCGGACCGCAGGGTGCCGCGCTGGTTGGCGAAGTAAGCCCCGGCGATGACCGCCGCGCCGGCATAGCCGAGGATGGTGGCGACGGTTTCCAGCACCGCCGGCTCAGGCGAAGATGTCGGCGGGGCTGTCGGCGCGCAGGCTGTCGCCGAGGTCGCGGCCCAGCCGCTCGGCATCGGCGCTGGCACCATGCAGGCTGCGCTTCAGCAGGAAGCTGCCATCGGCGCGGGCCACCAGGCCGGTCAGCTGCAAATCCCCGGTCGGCAGCAGCCGGGCATGGCCGCCGATGGGCGTGCGGCAGGAGCCATCCAGCGCCGCCAGCAGCGCGCGTTCCGCGGTGGAGACGGCCTTGGCCTCGGCATCCTCGATGGCGGCGAGCAACTCGCGCAGGTCTTCATCGGCGGCGCGGACGGTGATGCCGACAATGCCCTGGCCGGCCGAGGGGACCATCGCCTCGGGGTCCAGCACCACATCGGCCTGCGGCTCCAGGCCGAGGCGCCGCAGCCCGGCCAGCGCCAGCAGCGTGGCGGCGAACTCGCCGGAGCGCAGCCGGGCCAGCCGGGTCTGCACATTGCCGCGGATGGTGGTGACCTTCAGGTCCGGACGGGCGGCCAGCAGCTGGGACTGGCGGCGGACGCTGGCGGTGCCGACAATGGCGCCGGCGGGCAGGCAGTCGAACGGGCTGGAAGAACTGGCCTGGCCGCAATGGGGGCCGAGGATCAGCGCGTCGCGCGCATCCTCCCGCTTCAGGGTGCAGGCCAGCACGATGCCGGGGGGCAGCTCGGTCTCCAGGTCCTTCAGGCTATGGACGGCGAAATCGACCCGGCCATCCAGCAAGGCCTCGTGGATTTCCTTGGCGAACAGGCCCTTGCCGCCGATATCCGCCAGCCGGCGGTCCTGCACCTGGTCGCCGGAGGTGGCGATGACGTGTTCCTCGAAGACCGGGCCACCCATTCCCCCTGGTGCCATGACAGGGCAGACCGCCGAGATGGTCGACAGGAAGTGCCGGGTCTGCCACAGCGCCAGGGGCGAGCCGCGGGTGCCCACCCTCATGGGCAGGGCGTGGCTGTGCTTGTGGATCAGGGGCGGGTGGGCCGGCATGCCGGGCCTCATAGAGCCGTCACGCAATTGAAGGAAGCCAGGGTTTGACATTACGGGCGCCGGTTCTGGGGCTGGAGGCCAGTTGCGATGAGACGGCGGCGGCCGTGCTGGCGCCGGATGGGCGGATTCTGGCCGAGGTGGTGCTGAGCCAGACCGCCGAGCACGCCCGCTTCGGCGGCGTGGTGCCGGAGATTGCGGCCCGCGCCCACCTGACCCACCTGCCCGGCCTGGCCCGCCAGGTGCTGGCCGAGGCCGGCGTGGCGCCGCATGAGCTGGGCGGGGTGGCGGCGACCTCCGGCCCGGGGCTGATCGGCGGGCTGATCGTGGCGGCAAGCTTCGGCAAGGGGTTGGCGCTGGCGCATGGGCTGCCCTTCGTGGCGGTAAACCATCTGGAGGGGCATGCGCTGACTGCGACCCTACCCGGCGCGGTGACCAGCCCCGTGGCCTTTCCCTACCTGCTGCTGTTGCTTTCCGGCGGGCATTGCCAATGCGTGGCGGTGGAGGGGGTGGGCCAGTACCGCCGCCTGGGCACCACGCTGGACGACGCGGTGGGCGAAGCCTTCGACAAGGCGGCCAAGCTGCTGGGGCTGCCCTGGCCGGGCGGGCCGGCGCTGGAGCAACTGGCCAAGGCGGGCGACCCCAGGCGCTTCGCGCTGCCCCGGCCCTTGCTGGGGCGGGCGGGGTGCGATTTTTCCTGGAGCGGGCTGAAGACCGCGGTGGCGCACCAGGTGGCCAAGCTGGGCACGCTGACGGAACAGGACCGCGCCGACCTGGCGGCGGGGTTCCAGGCCGCGGTGGCCGTGACGCTGGCGGACCGGGCGCGGCATGCGGCGGCCATGCTGCCGGGCGCGACGGCGCTGGTGGTGGCCGGCGGCGTGGCCGCCAACCAGGCGGTGCGGGCGGCGCTGGCCGGCGCGTGTGCGCTGCCGTTGGTGGCGCCGCCGCTCAGGCTGTGCACCGACAACGCGGTGATGATCGCCTGGGCCGGGATCGAGCGGTTGCGGCGCGGGCTGGCCGACCCGCTGGACCATGCGCCACGGCCGCGCTGGCCGCTGGACGAGATGCGGGCCACTTAACCCGCACGTAACCGCACTGGGGCAAAGTTTCGGCGACCTTCGCCGGAGCTTTCGATGCGCCAGAACCTTCCCGTCTCCAACCGCGCCATTCCCGTACCTGATGGCGAAGCGCTCGTCTCACGGACCGACACCGGCGGCAGGATCGGCTTCGTCAATCCCGCCTTCGTCGCGACCAGCGGCTTCACCGAAGCCGAGCTGATCGGCCAGCCGCACAACATCGTCCGCCACCCGGACATGCCGGAAGCCGCCTTCGCCGACATGTGGGCCACGCTGAAGGCGGGGCTGCCCTGGGACGGGCTGGTGAAGAACCGCACCAAGTCCGGCGACCACTACTGGGTAAGGGCCAATGTCTCGCCGGACCAGCGGGAGGGCGAGACGACAGGCTACATCTCGGTCCGCAGTGCGGCGGATGCCGAGGAAATCGCGGCGGCGGAGACGGCCTATGCGGCGATGCGCGAGGGCAAGGCGGCCGGGCTGAAGCTGTATCATGGCGCGGTGCAGCGCACCGGGGTGCTGGCGCGGCTGCGCGCGGTGGCGGCAAGCTTCACCGGCCGGGTCTACGGCGTCTTCGCGGCCATGGTGGCGCTGCTGGGGCTGGTCGGCTGGCTTGGGCTTGCCGGCATGGCGGACACCAATGCGGCGCTGAGCACGGTGTACCTGGACCGCACGGTCTGCCTGGACCAGATCAGCGAGGTGATGCGGCTGACCCAGACCAACCAGCTGCACCGCAGCAGCATTGCCAACGGCGCGCCGGACGTGGCGGCGCGGCTGGCGCAGATCAACGCCAACAGCCAGCGGATCAACGCGATCTGGCGGGAGTACAAGGCCACCTACCTGACGCCCGAGGAGGCCGTGCTGGCAACCCGGTTCGAAGCGGCGCAGGCGACCTATCGCAGCGGCGGCCGCGCGCGGTCGATGGAGCTGATTGCGGCCGGTGACATGGCGACGCTGCAGGTGCACCTGCGCGACGTGGAAGTGCCGCTGTACCTGAAGATGCTGGAAGTGGGCGAGCAGCTGGTGGCCTTGCAGCTGCGCGTGGCGAAGGAGGAGTTCGACGCGGCGGAGGCCAATTTCGCCCGGCGGCTGTGGCTGGCGGTGGGCATCACCGGGCTGGCCATGCTGGCGGCGGTGGGCGGTGGGCTGCTGCTGCGGCGCACGGTGGGGCGGCCGGTGGCGGCGTTGCAGGCGCATATGGCGGAGATTGCCGCCGGCCAGATGCTGGGCGCCATTCGCGACCCCGCGGCGCAGGAGTTCCACCCCTGCTTCGCCATGCTGCGGATGCTGCGGGCGCGGCTGGCCTTCGCGCAGCATCAGCGCGCGGATGACGAGCGCCGCGGCGCGGTGGAGCGGCGCAACGCGGTGCTGGAGATGGCCAGCAACATCGAGCAGGCCACCACCCAGGCGATCCAGGGCATTGTCACCAGCACCGGCGGCATGGCGACCGCGGCGGATGGCATGGCGGCCTCGGCCGAGCGGGTGGGCGAGAATGCCGCCGCGGTGGCCGCCGCGGCCGAGCAGAGCCAGGGCAATATCGAGGCGGTGGCGGCGGCGGCCGAGCAGCTTTCCGCCAGCATCCGGGAAATCTCCGGCCAGGTGACGCATGCCAGCCAGGTCAGCGCCCGCGCGGCGGAGGAAGGCGGCCGGGCGACGGCGGCGATCCGTGGGCTTTCGGACCAGGCGGCGCGGATCGGCGACGTGGCGCGGCTGATCGAGGATATCGCCCAGCGGACCAACCTGCTGGCGCTGAACGCGACGATCGAGGCTGCGCGCGCCGGCGAGGCGGGCAAGGGCTTCGCCGTGGTGGCCAGCGAGGTGAAGGCCCTGGCGCAGCAGACCGCGCGCGCCACCGAGGAGATCGGCCAGCAGATCGGCGCGATCCAGCAGCAGACCCAGGGCACGGTGGGGGTGATCGAGGGGGTCGGGCGCACCATTGCCGACATTGCCGAGGTGACCATGGCGGTGGCCGCGGCGGTGGAACAGCAGGCGGCGGCCACGCGGGAGATCAGCCGCAACGTCACCACCACCACGGATGCGGGGCGCGAGGTGGCGCTGCGGATCGCCACGGTTTCCCAGGAGGCCGCCACCACCAACCAGCAGGCCGGCACGATGCGGGAGGCGACCGCCGCGATGGCCGAGCAGATGGCGGGCATGCAGCGCAACATCGTGCAGGTGGTGCGCACCGCCAGCGCCGATGCCGACCGCCGGATGAATACCCGCTACCCCACGGAGGAACCCTGCACCGTCGCGACGAAGGATGCCCGGCATGCCGCACGGCTGGTCAACCTCTCGCGTGGCGGGGCGCTGCTGGCCTGTGCGGCGCCGCTGCTGCCGGGCAGCCAGGCCACCCTGGTGCTGGACGGCCACGGCGGGGCCAGCGCGGTGGGGCGGGTGCTGGCGAGCGAGGCCGGCACCGGGCAGGTGCGCCTGGCCTTCACCACCGAGGACATCTCGCCGGCCTTCGATGCCGTGCTGCAACGCCTGGCGCGCGCCAGGGCCGCGTAGCGCGGCCGCCTTCGGGCGGCGCGACATGTTGCCCAACGAGGGCGTTGATCAGACGCCGCACGGAGGGATGCTCCGGGCGGCGTCGCCGTTTCCGCCCGGCCGGTGCGGCCTGGACGCCTCAGTCAGTCCAACCCGGCCTCGAACAGCTTGGCTTCCAACTCGCGCCGCTCGATCAGGCCCTCGGCGCCCTGGACATCCTGCCACAGCCGCTTCATCGCGCGGATCTGCGCGGGCACGGCGGCATAGTTCTTCGCCGCCATCAGGGTGGCGATGTTGAACATCTCCACCCGGCGCGGCGTGTTGGAATGGTCGCTGCCGCGGTTGTAGACCAGCGAGACCAGCGCCCCGAGGCTTTCCGCCGACAGGCCGTCGCAATTGGCGAAGGCGCCGGCGGTTTCCCCGATGAACTGCGGCAGGTGGCGGTCGAACTGCGCCGAGGCCTGGTCCCAGGTGACCCTGACGGCCTTGATGGCGGGTTGGCCGACCTGCGAATGGGCCTCGTCGGCCTTTTTCTGGCAGACCGGTGCCAGCACGCCGGTCTGGGTCTCCGCCAGGATGCCGCTCCAGGCCTTGGTGAAGGCGGCGGCGGAGGACCAGCCGAGGTCGTAGCCGACGCCGATGGTGACGCCGGAATTGCCGCCGGGCCAGGTCGGCGACTGGTGGCGCTGGGTATAGATGCTGGGGCTGCTGACCTCGAATTCGATGATCAGGTCCTTGGCCTCCGGCGCGATCTTCAGGCCGGAGGCGGCCGGGGGGGCCGTGGCCTCGGCGGCCAGCTTGGCTGGCTTGCCCAGGGCCGGCGGCAGCGTGCGCAGGCTGGCCGGGATGATGCCGCCCTGCGGCGGCAGCGCGGCCAGGCCGGTCAGCCCGCGATTGCGGTATTCCAGTTCGCGGAAACCGCGGGCGCGTTCCAGCATGGGCAGGTTGTCCAGCAGCCCCCGCAGGTGGTCGCGGAACGCCACCAGCTGCTGGCGGCGCGCCGCCATCCTGGCACGGTGCTCCTCAGCCGCGGCCTGGGCGCGGGCCCGGAGTTCCTCGGCCCGGGGCGGGCGGGGCTGGGCCAGGGCGGGGCCGGCGGCGGCAACCAGGGCGACCGGCGCCACCCGCAACATTTGGCGTCTCAGCATGGCATCATCCCGGGTTGAAGTTTCGGGGGGATGATGAAGCTGGGGTTGCCGCTGTCAACGACGGCGGCGTGACAGGGAATTTGCCCGTCGCGGCCGGCGGTTCTATAGGCGCCCGCACGTGGGAGTACTTGCAACTTGGCCAGCATCGCCGCCGAATCTTCCGGCCCCAACCCTGCCCTTGCCGCCCAGGCGGCCCTGCTTGCCCGGCCGATGACCGAGGAGCGCCGGATGGCCGATGCCATCCGCGCGCTGGCGATCGACGCGGTGGAGGCGGCCAATTCCGGCCACCCCGGCATGCCCATGGGCATGGCCGACGTGGCGACGGTGCTGTTCACCAAGTACCTGAAATACGACGCCGCCGACCCGCGCTGGGCCGACCGCGACCGCTTCGTGCTCAGCGCCGGCCATGGCAGCATGCTGCTGTACGCGCTGCTGAACCTGACCGGCCATGCCGGCATGGAGATCGACCAGCTGCGCAACTTCCGCCAGCTGCACAGCGCCTGCGCCGGCCACCCGGAATACGGCGAGCACCCGGCCATTGAGATGACCACCGGGCCGCTGGGCCAGGGCCTGGCCACGGCGGTGGGCATGGCGATTGCCGAACGGCATTTGGCCGCGCGCTTCGGCGCCAGCCTGGTGGACCACCGCACCTGGGTGATCGCCGGCGATGGCTGCCTGCAGGAAGGCGTCAGCCATGAGGCGTGTTCGCTGGCCGGGCATCTGGGCCTGAGCAAGCTGGTGGTGCTGTGGGACGACAATGGCATCACCATCGATGGCTCGACCGACCTTTCCTTCACCGACGACACGCTGAAGCGCTTCCAGGCCTATAACTGGGCCGTGCGGCGGGTGAACGGGCATGACCCGGCCGAGGTGGCCGCCGCCATGGCCTGGGCGACGCGCAACAAGAAGCCGACGCTGATCGCCTGCCGGACCATCATTGGCTTTGCCGCGCCTTCCAAGGCCGGCACCGGCGGCGTGCATGGCAGCCCGCTGGGCAAGGCGGAGGCCGCCGGCGCCAAGGCGGCGATGGGCTGGGACCATGCGCCCTTCGAGGTGCCGGCCGAGATCCGCGAGCCCTGGGAAGTGGCGGGGCGCCGCGGTGCCGGCACCCGGCGCAGCTGGCTGAAGCGGCTGGCGCGCCACCCGCAGCAGGCCGAGTTCGAGCGCGCCATGGCCGGCAAGTTGCCGGAAGCCTGGCACGAGCCGCTGGCCGCGCTGCGGGCGCAGCAGGCCGAGGCCAAGCCGAAGATCGCCACCCGCGCGGCGTCTCAACGCGCGCTGGAAGCCCTGGTGCCGGCGGTGCCGGAGATGATCGGCGGCAGCGCCGACCTGACGGGGTCCAACAACACCAATGTGAAGGGCATTCCGGCGATCACGCCGGCCAATTTCGCCGGGCGCTTCATCCATTACGGCGTGCGCGAATTCGGCATGGCCTGCGCGATGAACGGCATGGCGCTGCATGGCGGCATCATCCCCTACAGCGGCACCTTTCTGGTTTTTGCCGACTATCTGCGCCCGGCCCTGCGGCTGGCGGCGCTGATGCGGCAGCGCGTCATCCATGTACTGACGCATGACAGCATCGGCCTGGGCGAGGACGGCCCGACGCATCAGCCGGTGGAGACCATCGCCAGCCTGCGGGCCATGCCGAACATGTGCGTGTTCCGTCCGGGCGATGCGATCGAGACCGCGGAATGCTGGGAGCTGGCGGTGAAGCGGGCGGACGGACCTTCGGTGCTGGCGCTGTCCCGGCAGAACCTGGCGGCCTTCCGCACCGATAGCGGCGAGAACCGTTGCGCCCGCGGCGGCTATGTGGTGGCGGAGGCCGAGGGCCGCCGCGCCGCGACCTTGATCGCCACCGGGTCCGAGGTGGGCCTGGCGCTGACGGCACGGGATGCGCTGGCGGCCGAGGGCATCCAGGTGGCGGTGGTCAGCCTGCCCAGCTGGGAGCTGTTTGCGGCGCAGGATGCCAGCTACCGCGACCAGGTGCTGGGCGACGGGCTGCGCGTGGGCATCGAGGCGGCGGTCGGCTTCGGCTGGGACCGCTGGCTGGGGCCTGACGGTGTGTTCATCGGCATGACCGGGTTCGGCGCCTCGGCACCCGCCGATGTGCTGTACAAGCATTTCGGCATCACGCCGGAAGCGGTTGTCGCCGCGGTGAAAAAGCGTATCTGAGACAACGAACAAGCGGGAAAAGGGACTGACCCATGGCTGTAAAGGTTGCCATCAACGGTTTTGGGCGCATCGGCCGCCTGGTGCTGCGCGCGATGATCGAGAGCGGGCGCACGGATGTCGAGTGCATCGCGATCAACGACCTCGGCTCGGTCGAGGCGAATGCCCACATGTTCCGCTACGACAGCGTGCATGGCCGCTTCCCCGGCGAAGTTGCCGTCGACGGCAACAAGATCATCATCACCGCCAACGGCCGCACCTATGCGCCGATCACGGTGAGCGCCGAGCGCGACCCGACCAAGGTGCCGTTCCAGGGCGTGGACGTGGCGCTTGAGTGCACCGGCATTTTTGCGAGCAAGGAGAAGGCCTCCGCGCTGATCGCTGCCGGCGCCCGCAAGGTCATCATCTCGGCCCCTGGCGACAACGCGGACGCGACCATTGTGTACGGCGTGAACCACCAGACGCTGACCAAGGACATGACGGTCATCAGCAACGCCAGCTGCACGACCAACTGCCTGGCGCCGGTGGCCAAGGTGCTGCACGACAATTTCGGCATCCTGCGCGGCTACATGGTCACCATCCACGCCTATACGGGTGACCAGAACACCGTCGACACGCTGCACAAGGACCTGCACCGCGCGCGTGCGGCGGCCGTCTCGGCGATCCCGACCTCGACCGGTGCGGCCAAGGCCGTGGGCCTGGTGATGCCGGAGCTGAAGGGCAAGCTGGACGGCACCGCCATCCGCATCCCGACGCCGAACGTTTCGCTGGTCAGCCTGGACGTCAACCTGAAGAAGGAAGGCGTGACCAAGGAAGACATCAACGCGGCGATGCTGGCGGCGAGCCAGAGCGGCCCGTTGAAGGGCATTCTGGCCTACAACACCGCGCCGCTGGTCAGCATCGACTTCAACCACAACCCGGCTTCGTCCACCTTCGACGCGACGCAGACGGCGGTGGTGGACGGCGCGCTGGCGCGGGTGATGAGCTGGTACGACAACGAGTGGGGCTTCTCCAACCGGATGAGCGACACCGCGGCGTTGTTTGGCAGCCTGTAAGTCTGGCTGAGCCTTTGTTTCAGAACGGCGCCGTCGCGAGACGTCGCCGTTTTTCGTTGCGACATGGGTCCAGCCCTGCCTAGGCTAACCCATGCATACGGCGCGGTTTTCATGGCTTCGCCTGGCCATCCTGGCGCTGGGCACCCTGCCGATGGGTGGCTGCGTCTGGCTGCGGTCTCCACCGGAGTTTGCCATCGAGCAGATGTCGGCCGAGACCGTCGAAGTTCTGCTGTATTATGAACAACTGCCAGATACGCGGCTGGCATTCGAGCCGCTTTGGCGGCGGCGTGGGTTCACGCTGGCACGGCGCCGGGAAGAAACGGGAGCGCCCTTCCTCCGGGTTCTGCTGCGCATGCGGCCCCCGCTGGAGGATTTCGGTGGTGGTGCCGCCCTCATCCTGCACCGTTGTGGCGAGCGCGAGGGGCCGCAATCCGTCATGGCGATGGTGCAGAGCGAACCCTTCGCTACGGACAAACTTGGTCATGCCCTGCCGCCAGGCGTGTACCTTGCAGAGTTCAACTTGTTCGGGCGGAACCCGCGCCCGCTGAAGTGGCTTGGGATGGACGGGAAGGCGGCGGAACCGGGAGCATACTGCTTTTCGGTTGAGATCACGGACATGCTGATACGGCCGCTGATTTCGGAGGAAATTCCGGCAGTGGTTTCCGCCCGGCGCTGACCCTTGCCCCTTGCCGCCCCCCCAAACTCATAGAAAAAGGAGGGGGTTCGGGGGAGTTCTCTCCCCCGCCTTTCCACTCCAAGGAACCAAAAATGGCCCGTTTCCGCACGCTGGACGACCTGGACGCCAAGGGGAAGCGCGTGCTGCTGCGCGCCGACCTCAACGTGCCGGTCAAGGACGGCAGGATCACCGACGCCACCCGGATCGAGCGGCTGTGCCCGACGATCAAGGAGCTGCTCGCCAAGGGCGCCCGCGTGATCGTGTGCAGCCACTTCGACCGGCCCAAGGGCAAGCGCGTGCCGGAGATGAGCCTGAAGCCGATGCAGGCGGCGCTGTCCGCCGCGCTGGGCGTGCGCGTGGGCTGGGCGGATGACTGCGTCGGCGAGCATGCCGAGGAGGCCAGCGCCCATCTTGGGGAAGGCGAGGTGCTGCTGCTGGAGAATACCCGCTTCCACGCCGGCGAGGAGAAGAACGACCCGGCGCTGTCCGCCGGCCTGGCCAAGCTGGCGGATGCCTTCGTCAACGACGCGTTCAGCGCGGCGCACCGGGCGCATTCCTCCACCGAAGGCGTGGCGCATCTGGTGCCGGCCTATGCCGGGCGGCTGATGCAGGCGGAGCTGGAGGCGCTGGATGCGGCGCTGGGCAATCCGCAGCGGCCGGTGGTGGCCATTGTCGGCGGGGCCAAGGTTTCCACCAAGCTGGACCTGCTGGGCAACCTCAGCGGCAAGGTGGATGTGCTGGTCATCGGCGGCGCCATGGCCAACACCTTCCTGGCGGCGCAGGGCCACGCCATGGGCAAGAGCCTGCAGGAAGCCGACATGCACGCGACCGCGCTGGACATCCTGAAGCAGGCGGCGGCGAACAAGTGCGAGGTGCTGCTGCCGGTCGACCTGGTGGCCAGCGAGGCCTTCGCCGCCAATGCGCCGCACCGCACCGTGGGCCAGGACGTGCCGGATGGCATGATGGCGCTGGATGTCGGCCCGGCTTCGGTGGCCGCCGTGGTGGCGCGGCTGCAACAGGCGAAGACGCTGGTCTGGAACGGGCCGTTCGGCGCGTTTGAGATGGTGCCCTTCGACGCCGCCACCGTGGCGGTGGCCAAGGCGGTGGCGGAGCTGACGGTGGCGGGCAAGCTGAAGAGCATCGGTGGCGGTGGCGATACCGTCAGCGCGCTGAAGCATGCCGGGGTGACCGAGCAGATGACCTATGTCAGCGCGGCCGGCGGCGCCTTCCTGGAATACATGGAGGGCAAGGTGCTGCCCGGGGTTGCCGCGCTGGCGGCCTGAGGGCGCCTGTCCATTTATTAAGAATGGTGACTAAACCTTACTGGACTTCTAACGGGGCGAGGCGCAAGCCTTGCCCCTATGCGTATTCGCCCCACCCCTGCCGTGCGGAAAACCGGGTCCCGGGCAAGGGATGATTCACGTTTGCGGGCTACGATCTTCCGCATGATCGCCACCAACTCCCTCGCCGCCTTCGCCCAGGACATCAGCGCCGTGCAGGGGCCGCGCCAGGTGCGCGGCACGCCGGTGGCGGATGCCGGCGCCCAGCCCCGCGCCGCCCAGGCGCCAGGCCAGGGCCAACGCACGCTGGAAGCCGTGCCGCCGCAGCCGGCCCGGCCGCTGCCGCGGGGGTCGCTGCTCGACCTGAAGGTTTGACGCGGCTGAGCCGCGGGGCCGCGTGACGGCCCGAATTCAATGGGGTGCGGCCATGCTCAGGCCGCCTTCGCGCGGCTGGTTCACGGTTTGCGGCGATTCCGCCTTGGCCAATCAGACCCCGATGCCAAGCGCACGAAGGATGCACCTTCGTGCCCCTCAACTGCGTCGTGCGATCAGCACGCCTGAGGCGTGACGCCGCATTGGCGGCTGCCGCCATGCGGCGGCTCGGCACGAGCTGAAACCTCGTACCGTTGGTCTCAGCGCTGCGCCGATGCCACATGATTCGGTTAACGATAAGTATATCGTAGGCAATGCTGCTTCGCGACTTGCGTGATGCCCTGCGGCGTCGCAAGGTCAGTCCATGGCAACCTTCATCCGCAAGGTACCCCAGGGCGATGACCGCGAACGGCAGATATGTGCCGATTGCGGCTATGTCGCCTATGAGAACCCGAAGATCGTCGTCGGCACGGTGGTGTCGGCCGAGGACGGGCGGATTCTGCTGTGCCGCCGGGCCATTCAGCCGCGCCTGGGCTATTGGACGCTGCCGGCCGGCTACATGGAAATGAACGAGACCGTGGCCGAGGGCGCCCAGCGCGAAGCCTGGGAAGAAGCCCAGGCGCGCATCGCGCTGGATGGCGTGCTGGCGGTCTATTCCATCGCCCGGCTGGGCCAGGTGCAGGTGATCTTTCGCGGGCGGCTGGCCGAACCTGGCTTTGCCGCCGGGCCGGAGAGCCTGGAAGTGCGGCTGTTCGCCTGGGACGAGATCCCCTGGGACAGCATCGCCTTCCCTTCCGTGGTCTGGGCGCTGAACGACTGGCGCGCCGCCGGCGACAAGCTGGGGCCGGCGCTGCTGAACCCGGACAGCGACAGCCGCGGCGTGCATGCCTTGCCGGTCGAGGGGGCGCTGTGATCCGCATCGGGTTGAGCCTGGCGCTGCTGCTGGCGGCGCAGACCCTGCCGGTGGCGGCACAGCCGGCGCCGCCGCTGGTGCTTTCGCCGCCCGGCACTGCGGCCGCGCCCGCGACGGCGCCCGCCCGGCCGCAGCTGGTGCGCCGCAGCCGCCGGATCGAGGAATTGCCGGTGATGGACTCGGTTTCCCTGATGGGCAGCGCCCAGGCCAGCACGATGGCGCCGCGGCGGCCAGGCGAGGCCGCGCCGGTGCCGAACCGCGATATCGAGGCGCCAACCAACCGCCGCGTCTCCATGGAGGCGACGCTGACGCCGGAGGTGTTCCGGCGCCAGATGCCCGGGCGCGGCATGACCGCCGAAGGGGTTTCCAACCAGCGCGAGGAGCGCGTCTACGCGCCCGCCCCCGGCGCGCGGCTGACAGTGCCCTTCTTCACCCGATAGCGCCTGATCGGCTGACGCGGCATCGCCGCAAGCGGAATACTGCCTCCCGGAGGCTGCTGAAGCTTGGTCGCCCCTTCAGCAAGCAGTGCTTCTGCGCCGTCACTCAGCGTGGGGGAATGCGCAGGACCCAGCCCACTGGTGGTTCGCCCGGGGGCAGCGGCGGGGTATTGGCGGCAATCAGGCGGGGGGCTTCAGTGGCATCGCCGTAGTGGCGGCGGGCCAGCTCGGCCAGGGTTTCGTCGGGCCTGACCGGGTGGAACAGGCTGCCGGCGGGGCCGTAGCTGCTGCCGGGTTCGGGCGGCAGCGCGTCCATCGCCAGGCGCGCCGCGGCAAGGTCGGCGCTGCCGGCCGGCAGGTGGGCAAAGCTGGACAGGCTGTCGAGCAGGCCAGGCGGCTTCGCCGCGGCCATCAGGTCCTCCACCACGGCAATACCTTGCAGGTTGCCCAGCGCCAGGATCAGGCGCTCCCGCGCGGCGGTGTCGGCGGCCTCGCCGTGCAGCGCCAGGCGGTCGCCCGTATGGTCCAGGCGCAACCCGGCATGGTGCAGGTGCAGGCGCTCCAGCTCGGCCAGCGCGGCGTGCGGGGTGAGCTCGCCGGCCAGCCGGGTGCCGGCGGCGGGGTCGAAGCGGTAGCTGGTCATCTCGCACTCCTGTCTACGGGGCCGTAACGTGTGGCGCCCGGCTGGGTTGCCGCCGCGTGGCTTGCCGGAAGCCGCCGCAGCCCCCACCCTCCAGCCATGGAAAACGCCCTGCTGGTGCAGCCCAACCCCGCCGACCCGCGCCTGACCCGGCGCGTCACCGGCATTGACCATACCGGCGCCGCGGTGGAAGCCAGCGTCACGGTGGAACGCCCGCTGACCCTGTACCTGAACGGGCAGGAGATCGTGACGATGATGACGATCCTCGACCGGCCGGAGGAGCTGGCGCTGGGCTACCTGCTGAACCAGGGCATGCTGCGGCCGGACGATAGCGTGACCGGCGTGGAGTATGACGACGACCTGGACGTGGTGGTGGTGCGGACCGCCGAGCGCACCAACTTCGAGGAGAAGCTGAAGAAGAAGACGCTGACCAGCGGCTGCGCCCAGGGCACCGCCTTCGGCGACCTGCTGGAAGGTTTTGCGAGTGTGCACCTGCCCAAGGCGGAGCTGCGGACCAGCTGGCTGTACCGGCTGCTGCACCGGATCAACCAGTTGCCCACGCTGTATCTGGAAGCCGGCGCCATTCATGGCTGCGCGCTGTGCCGGCAGGACCAGCCACTGGTCTATATGGAGGATGTCGGCCGGCACAATGCGGTGGACAAGATCGCCGGCTGGATGTTCCGCGAACACTGCGACCCCGCGGACAAGATCTTCTACACCACCGGGCGGCTGACCTCGGAGATGGTGATCAAGACGGTGCGGATGGGCATTCCCATCCTGGTGTCGCGCAGCGGCTTCACCGCCTGGGGGGTGGAACTGGCGCGCCAGGCCGGGCTGACCGTGGTGGGGCGCTGCAAGGGCAAGCGCTTCCTGGCGCTGGCGGGGGAGGAACGGATCATCTTCGACGCCGACCTGCGCTACGTGGAGGAGGAGAGCGCCAAGCACTGGCGCAAGAACAGCCGGGAGGCCGAGGGCGCGTGACGGTGGAGACCCTGGGCGTGGTGCTGGCCGGCGGGCTGGCGCGGCGGATGGGCGGCGGCGACAAGCCGCTGCGGCTGCTGGCCGGACGGCCGCTGCTGGCGCATGTGCTGGAACGGCTGGGGCCGCAGGTGCAGGGCCTGGTGCTGAACGCCAATGGCGACCCGGCGCGCTTCGCCACCTGGGGTCTGCCGGTGGTGGCGGATTCCATCCCGGACTATGCCGGGCCGCTGGCCGGGGTGCTGGCGGCGCTGGACTGGATGGCGGCGGAACGGCCGGGCGTGGCCTGGCTGGTCTCGGCCGCCGGGGATTGCCCGCTGCTGCCGCTGGACCTGGTGGCGCGGCTGCACCAGGCGCGGGCGGCGGCCGGAACGCCCATGGCCTGCGCCGCCAGCGAGGGCCAGACGCATCCGCCGGTGGGGCTGTGGCCGGTGGCGCTGCGGGACGATCTGCGGGCGGCGCTGCTGGCGGGGGAGCGGCGGATCGACCGCTGGACCGGGCGGCACGGCTGCGCCAGCGCGGACTGGCCGGCGCAGCCGCATGACCCCTTCTTCAACGCCAACGCGCCCGAGGACCTGGCCCTGGCCGAGGAAATCCTTGCGCGCGGCGGGGCGGCACCGCATATCCCGGCGGCAACCAACCCTGGAAAGAACGCCCGATGAAGGCCGTATTCACCGGTATCGCCGCCGCCATCGTCATCGCCTTCGTCGCTGCCCAGGTACTGGACCTGCGGGTCCAGCAGGATTCTGAGCAGCACTTCAGCACCGTGGGCGTGCGGCTGTAGCGCCTGATCGGCCGAGGCGGCATTGCCGCCAGCCGGGCATCAGCCGCTGGAAAGCGGCTGGAGCAAAAGCGCCGCTTGAGAAGGCGGGGATCATGCTCCGGCTTCGGGCCGGGTCAGACCGGGCCGGCGTTGCGTCGCGCCATGGCGTTGTAGAGCGCCAGGATGATGACGGCGCCGACCACCGCGCCGAGGAAGCCGGCGCCCTCGCCGGCCCGGTACCAGCCGACGGCCTGGCCCAGATAGCTGGCCACCACGGCACCGACGATGCCGAGCAGCGTGGTGATGATGAAGCCCCCGGGGTCACGCCCGGGGTGCAGGAACTTGGCGACCAGCCCCGCCAGGAACCCGATGATGATGGTCCCGATCAAACCCATGGATTGCTTCCCTGCCTGAGTGAGCAGGCATAAGCGCCTTCGGGCCGGCGGGTTCCGTGACGAGGCAACAGCCCCGGGACTGCGGCGTTTGCTGCCGCAGGGCTCAGGAAGTGGCGGCGATGAGCGAGAACAGGGGCGGCCTGGCGGGCGGGCTGACGTTGGCGGCGGTGGCGCTGCGGCTCTATCCGCTCACGCTGCATCAGCGTGAGTGGATAGAGCCGCAGCTTCAATAGGTCGCAGAGCAAGAAATCCGTTCTGATGATTCCCTCAGAACGGATATTGCTCTGATGTTGAAGGCGGAGCGGCCGGCCGAGGCGCCCGATGACGCGGCTCAAGGCGGCGCGGGCGCCTGAGCCCCCCGCGCGGCCGGGATCATCACGGCACGCGGTGCGGGTGAACCACCCGACCGGCGTCTGACAAAACCTGGCGGCCGGGGGGTTGCCCCGGCCGGGCGGTTCAGGTGCCGGGCTTGTGGACGATGGTCTTCACTTCGTCCATCGCCTCGGTGAAGCGGCTGTTCAGCAGGCCCAGCGCTTCGGCATTGGACTTCTGGATCAGGTCGGCGATCTCCTTCATGTTGGAGACGGCCTTCTCGTAGCCGGACTTCAGCAGCTCGGCCTGGCGGGCGGCCTTGGCCTGCGGCGCTTCCTGGCTGCCGAAGGACTTGAAGGCCTCGGTCAGCTCGCTGGCCGACTGCTGCAGGATTTCCATGTGGCGGCGGGCCACGGCCTGGGCACCTTCAAGCGCAATGCGGTTGGCGGCGGAAAGCGCCTCCAGGTTCTTGCGCTGCGCGGCGGCCAGGGCCTCGACATCGGGCATGCCCGGCATCTTGAACTCGGCCAGGGCCTTCATGACGTCGAAATCAGGGGTAAGCGCCATTGTCTCTCTCCAGGGCATCTGCCCGCTGGAATGGCAAGTTAGGTGGTAGCCACCCCAGGGTCAAAGCTTTTTGTGCAGTGCAGCATAATCACTCCGTGATCGGGTCTTCGCTCGCGGCAGCGTCATCGGGGCGCAGCCGCAGGGTGCGGGCGACGCGCTCGGCCTGGTCCAGCGCCTTGTCCAGCGCGGCCATGGTGGGGGCCAGGTCCTGGGTCTCGTCCTGCGCCCAGGCGCGGATGGTGGCCAGCCAGACCGCGGTGGTGCCGTTCACCCGCAGCAGCCCGGGCAGGCCGGCGGGGGAGAGGCCAGCGGATTCCAGCATCCAGGCCATGGAGCAGGGCAGTTCCGCCAGCAGCAGCAGGCCCAGCAGCGGGTCGCGCTTCACGTCCTGAAACAGGCGCAGCAGGCCGGCGCGGTGCGGCTGCATGGCGTCGATCCGGCGCATCAGCACGTCGAAGACGCGGTCGCGCGGGCTGCCATGTTGTTCGATGGCGCCGCCGGCCAGGGCGGTGGCGTCCATCGCCCGGCCATGCAGCTTCAGCAGATGCAGGCGGGATGGCACCTGGCGGCGGATGTCTGCCAGCGGCACCCCGGCGGCGACGGCCAGGCGGTGCATGGTCAGGCCTTGCCAGCCATGGGTGGCGACGACCTGCCAGAGGGCGGCGACCAGCTTCGTCTCGGTGTCTGTGTCCATGCCCGCAATGTAGGGACGCGGCGGCTATCCCGCCAGTTCGCGTGAGCGTGCGGTGGCGGCGGCGATGGCTTCGCTCATCAGCTTCGGCCAGGCGTCGGGCGCCATCAGCACGCCCAGCGCGCGTTCCGTGGTGCCCTTGGGGCTGGTCACGTTCTTGCGCAGTTGGGCGCTGTCCTCGGTGCTGGCGGCCAGCAGGGCGCCACTGCCGGAGACGGTGGCGCGGGCCATGCGGCGGGCCAGCGCCGGCGGCAGGCCCTGTTCGATGGCGGCGGCTTCCAGCACCTCGGCGAGCAGGAAGACATAGGCGGGACCGCCGCCGGAGACGGCGGTGACCGGGTCGATCAGGGCTTCGTCCTCCACCCAGTCCACCAGGCCGACGGCGGTGAGCAGCCGGTCCGCCAGGGCGCGCTGTGCGGGCGTCACGCCCAGCGAGGCGTGACAACAGGTATAGCCCTGGCGCACGGCGGCGGGGGTGTTGGGCATGGCGCGGACCACGGCGGCACCGGCACCCAGCAGCGCCTGCATGCCCGCCACGTTGCGCCCGGCCATGATGGAGACGGTGAGCGCGCCGGCGGCGGCGAAGCGGGCGTAGTGCGGCAGGGTGGCCGCGGCTTCCTGCGGTTTGATCGCCAGGACGATGACGCCGGGGGTGAAGCCGGCGGGAATGGCATCCGCGTTGGGAACCACGGTGACGCGGCTGGCGAAGACGGCGGCCGAGGCGGCATGGGGCTCGACGACGACGGCCTGGGTGAGGCCCTGTTCCAGCCAGCCGGCGAGCATGGCGCCGCCCATCTTGCCGCAGCCGACCAGCAGCAGCGGCGGCAGTTTGGTGTCGGTCATGGTTGCCTCCCCTTGATCGGGCAGGGTTAGCGCCTCAGGCCTCGCCGACGCAATCCAGCATGGCCGCCTGCAGCGCCTCGGCCGGGGGCTTGCCGCCCCAGAGCACGAATTGGAAGGCGGGGAAGAAGCGCTCGCATTCGGTCAGCGCGATATCGACCATGTCCTCCAGGCTTTCAGCGCTGGCGCCGGGGGCGCCGCGCAGCAGCACGGAGTGGCGGAAGACCGGCACGCCTTCTTCGGATTCCAGGCCGAAATGGCCGATCCAGAGCTTCTCATTGGCCAGGGACAGCAGCTCGAACAGCTTGTCGCGCTTGCCCGCGGGCACCTTGAGATCAAAGGCGCAGGAGAAGTGCATGGCGCTGATTTCCTGGCTCCAGGAAAAGAACAGGCCATAGTCGCACCACTTGCCCGGGGCCTCGGCGGCCATCTCGCCATCCGAACGGCGTTCGAAGGCCCATTCATTGGCGCCGATGATCTGCTCGATCACGTCGAGCGGGTTGGCGGCGCGGTCACGCTCAAGGGCCAGCAAGCCGGACATGCGGCACCTCCTCTTCCGTGGTGTGGCCCCATCAGCCGACAACGCCGCCCGCAGCCGCGGGATGCGCCCCGCTACCGAGTCTTGCGTCGCCTGCGCGAATCGACCACCAGGGGTAGACTACGCAACTCCAACTCCGCGCCGCAAGCCCCTGAATCCACTGTGAATCAGGTTTCGTTCGCGTGACGCTGTCACATTCACAGGCATGCTGCGATGCAGCGGAACTCAGGCGCTGGCCGCAGGGTCCTCCGGCGGGGTCTCGCCATGCGGCAGGGTTTCCGGCGCGGCGGCCGAGCCGGTCTCCGGCGCCGCCTGCGGGCCGGCGCCGATATGCGCCTCCAGCGCGGCCACGCGGGCTTCCAAGGCCGCCACCGCCTCGCTGGCGCGGCGGGCCACCTCCATCGCGGCGTCCAGTTCCTCGCGCTTCACCAGGTCCAGGCGCTGGATCATCTGGTCGGCCTGGCTGCGGGCCATGGCCTCGGCCTCGTTCCGCACCCCCGCCAGGGCCGAGAAGGCGCCGCCGGCCACGCCGGCCAGGTCGTCGAACAGGCCGCCACGCTTGCGCCCGCTGCCACCGCCATTGGATTCGCTCATCACCGCTCTCCTTGCCCCGGCTTGTGAGCCGTTCCTTGCCGCGCTGTCCGCCCGCGGCCTATACCGCCGGCCGCACCGACGCAATCTGGCGCCGCGGCCTGCCGCCCCTGTGAGGCTCGAACCCCATGTATCTGGTCACCGGCGGTGCTGGTTTCATCGGCTCCAACCTGGTCGCCGCACTTTGTGCCCGCGGGGCGGAAGTGGTGGTGGTGGACCGGCTGGGCTGCGACGACAAATGGCGCAACCTGGCGCATCATCCGGTGGCCGGGGTGATCCCGCCGGAGGAGCTGGAAGCGTTCTGGGCGCGCCACCCGCCGGTGCAGGCGGTGCTGCACATGGGCGCGATCAGCGCGACCACGGCGACGGATGCCGACGAGGTGGTGGCGCAGAACCTGATGTTGCCGCTGTGGCTGTGGGGCGAATGCGCGACGCGGAAGCTGCCCTTCATCTACGCCAGCTCCGCCGCGACCTATGGCGATGGCGACCAGGGTTTTGATGATGCCTTCACGCCGGAGGCGCTGGCGAAGCTGCGGCCGCTCAACCTGTATGGCTGGTCCAAGCTGGCCTTCGACCGCCGTGTGTGCGAGCTGGTGCGCCGCCGCGCCCCGGCGCCGCCGCAATGGGCGGGCTTGCGCTTCTTCAACGTCTATGGGCCGAACGAGTACCACAAAGGCCGCATGGCCAGCGTGGTCTATGGCAAGTTCCAGCAGGTGATGCAGGGCGGGCCGGCCACGCTGTTCCGCAGCGACCGTGCCGATGTGGCGGACGGCCAGCAGATGCGCGACTTCGTGCATGTCGATGACTGCGTCGATGCCATGCTGTGGCTGCTGGACAACCCCAAGGCGTCGGGGCTGTTCAATATCGGCAGCGGCCGGGCACGCAGCTTCCTGGACCTGGTGAACGCCATGTTCGCCGCCATGGGGCGGGCGCCGGATATCCAGTTCGTCGACATGCCGGCCGACCTCAGCGGCAAGTACCAGTATTTCACCGAAGCACCCATCGACCGGCTGCGCGCGGCGGGGTGGAATGGGCAATCCACGACGCTGGAGGAGGGGGTGCGGCGCTATGTGCAGGACTTCCTGATGCAGGCGGACCCCTACCGGTGAAGGAGGCTCGCTGAGCCATGCTGTTTGCCATTCCCTTCCCGATGATCGACCCGACGCTGGTGCAGATCGGGCCCATCGCCATCCGCTGGTATGCGCTGGCCTATATCGCCGGCATCGTGCTGGGCTGGCGGCTGATGCTGCGGCTGGTGGCGCTGTCGGCGGTGGTGGCGACCAAGCAGCAGGTGGACGACTTCGTCACCTGGGCGACGCTCGGCATCGTGCTGGGTGGGCGGCTGGGCTACGTGCTGTTCTATCGGCCCGGCTACTACCTGTTCCATCCGATGGAGATCTTCGCGGTCTGGGGCGGCGGCATGAGTTTCCATGGTGGCGCGCTGGGCGTGATCATCGCGCTGTGGCTGTATTGCCGGCAGCAGAAGATCGACTTCGTGGCCTTTGGCGACCGGCTGGTGACGGTGGTGCCGATCGGGCTGTTCCTCGGGCGCTGCGCCAACTTCGTGAATGGCGAGCTGTGGGGCCGGGTGGCGCCCGACGTGCCCTGGGCCATGGTGTTCCCGACCGGCGGGCCGGAGCCGCGGCACCCTTCCCAGCTGTACCAGGCGGGGATGGAGGGCCTGGTGCTGTTTGTGCTGCTGCAATGGCTGGTGTGGCAGCCGGCGGTGCGGGCACGAAAGGGCTTCCTGGCCGGGGTGTTCATTGCCGGCTACGGCATGGCGCGGATTGTCGGTGAGTTCTTCCGCCAGCCGGATGCGCATTTGGGCTTCCTGTTCGCCGGCGCGACGCTGGGGCAGTTGCTCTCGGTGCCGATGCTGCTGGTGGGCGGCTGGCTGATCCTGCGGTCCCGGACCCAGGCGACGGCGTGACGGCGGAGCGGCTGGACCACTTCATGGGCCGCGCGGTGGCGGCCTATTACGGGTCGCGCGATCCGTTCGGCGCCAAGGGCGACTTCACCACCGCGCCGGAGATTTCCCAGGTGTTCGGCGAATGCCTGGGGCTGTGGGCCGCGGTGGTCTGGCAGTTGCTGGGCGAGCCGGCGCGCGTGCTGCTGGTGGAACTGGGGCCGGGGCGCGGCACGTTGATGGCCGATGCGCTGCGGGCGGCGGCCATGCTGCCGGGGTTTCGCCAGGCGCTGCAGGTGCACTTCGTGGAGCAGAGCCCGGTGCTGCGCCAGGCCCAGGCGGCGCGGGTGCCAGAGGCTTCCTGGCATGACGGGCCGGAGACCTTGCCGCCCGGCCCGGCGATTGTGCTGGCCAATGAGTTCCTGGACGCGCTGCCGATCCGGCAATTCGTCCGGCGTGGCGGCGGCTGGGCGGAGCGCTGGGTGCGGGATGGCGGCTTCGTGGAGTTGCCAGGCGACCACCCTGCCCTGCCCCCGCAAGCGCCCGAGGGCGCGGTGCAGGAGGTATGCGAGCCGGCGCTGGCGGTCTGCGCCCGGCTGGCCGAGCGCTTCCGGCACTACCCCGGCGCGGCGCTGTTTCTGGACTATGGCCCGGCCGAGAGCGCGCTGGGCGACAGTCTGCAGGCGATGCGTGCGCATGGCAGGGCGGAGCCGCTGGCCGAGCCAGGCAGCGTGGACCTGACCGCGCATGTCGATTTCGCCGCCTGTGCGCGCGCCGCCCGGGCTGCCGGCGCGGCGGCGCATGGGCCGTTGCCGCAGGGGGTGTTCCTGCAACGGCTGGGGCTGATCTCGCGTGCCGCGGTGCTGGCGCGCAGCAACCCGCGCCAGGCGGGAGAAGTGCTTTCGGCGGCGCAGCGGCTGGTGGCGCCGGAGGCGATGGGGCAACTGTTCAAGGCGCTGTGCCTGTGCCATGCCGGCTTGCCCACGCCCCCGGGCTTCGAGGCCGCATGAGCGATACCGCCGAGTTCCTGACCCATGATGCGCTGGCAGGCGTGGCGCATGGCTTCTTCACCCGGCGCGGTGGCGTTTCCGCCGGCGCCTTCGGCACGCTGAACTGTTCGCTGAACGGGCGGGACGCGCCGGCGCTGGTGGCCGAGAACCGGGCGCGGGCGATGCGTGCGCTGGGCGTGGCGCCGGGGGCGCTGTTCGGGCTGCACCAGGTGCATGGCGCCGCCGTGGCGGTGCTGGATGAGGCCGGCTGGCCCGAGGCTGACCGGCCGCAGGCGGATGGCATCGTCACCCGTCGCCGCGGCGTGGCGCTGGGCATCGTCACCGCGGATTGCGGGCCGGTGCTGTTCGCCGATGCCGCGGCGGGCGTGATCGGCGCCTGCCATGCCGGCTGGCGCGGCGCGGTGCTGGGGGTGCTGGAAGCCACCGTGGACGCCATGACGATGCTTGGCGCCCGGACAGACCAGGTGGTGGCGGTGCTGGGGCCGTGCATCCATCAGCCCAGCTACGAGGTGGGTGCCGACCTGCGCGACCAGGTGCTGGCGCGGGACGCCGCGGATGCGTGCTTCTTCGCGCCCTGCGTGCACGCGGCGAAGTGGCAGTTCGACCTGCCCGGCTACAGCCTGGCGCGGCTGCGGGCGCTGGGGCTGCGCGCGGTGGCCAGCCTGGGCGCGGACACCTATGCGGATGCCGGGCGCTTCTTCAGCTATCGGCGGGCGACGCATGACGGCACGCTGCCGATCGGCCACCAGCTTTCCGCCATTGCGCTGACGGGGTGATGCCATGCCCTATGTCTGGATGTTCGTGTTCTTCACCTTTCTGACCTTGTTGGTGAGCTGTGTTGTCATCTGACGCTACAACCGCCGGCGCCAGCCGGCGCGGCCCCGCTGCGCGATTGGGCGCCGGGCTGGTTCGGCTGGTGCTGCTGCTGGCACTGCTGCTGCCGGCGGCGTGCGGCGATTTGCAACCCTATCGGGGCCGGCCCGGGCGCACGGGGGCCAGGCTGGCCATACCGCTGGCGCTGCGCCTGGCCATTCCGCCGCCGATCAACGCGCTGCTGACGGATGACGCGGCCAAGCAGTTGGCCGAAGCCCTGGCCACGGCGTTGCAGGCCGAGGAAGTGCCGGCGACCGCCACCGAACGGCCGCTGCCGCTGGACTGGCAGATCGACATCGTCGCCGAGTCGACGCCGCGGGGCGTGGTGGCGAAGTTCCGCCTGCTGGACGCCGATGGCCGCGAGCAGGGCGTGGTGGCGGGCCAGCCGCTGCCGCCGCAGGTCTGGACCAATCCCGGGCCGGACGCCTTCCGCCCCATGGTGACGCCGGCGGCGCGGGCGATGAGCACGCTGCTGCTGCAGGTGGAGGCCGCGCGCAAGCAGATGGACCCGGTGGCGCTGGCCGGCGGGCCGGCGCGGATTCGCTTCATCCAGGTCACCGGCGCGCCGGGCGATGGCAATACCGCGCTGGCCGGGCGGATGCGGGAATTCCTCTCGCGCCATGGCTACGTGATGCAGGAGGTCTCCGACGGCGCCACCTTCGGGCTGGAAGGCCGCGTGAGCCTGGTGCCGGTGACCGGGGCCAAGCAACGGGTCGAGGTCGTCTGGCGCGTCAGCCGGCGGGACGGCGAGGAGCTGGGCCAGGTGGTGCAGATGAACGAGGTGCCCGCGGGGTCGCTCAACCGGCCCTGGGGCGATGTGGCCTATGTGGTGGCGGAGGAAGCCGCGGGCGGGATTCGCCAGGTGCTGGTCAATGCCACCACGGCGGAACCGGCCACCTCCGCGGTGCCGCCGGTGCTGCCCCCGGGATTGCCGCCGCTGGCGCCGGGGACGGTGGGGCCGAATGGGGCGCCGCCGCCGCTGCCGGCGGGGCTGCCGGGCCGTGCCGGAAACCCGCTGGCGGCGCCGCCTTCCCGTTGAGGCGTTGGCCGCCATGCGCCCGGCACAGGGCGATACGTGGGGCCTGCGATTTACACGAAACCGTCATCTTGATACTGCACCGCACGGCGGGGCGATGAAGCCTCCCCTGCCTGCAGCGGCGATGCTATGCACCGCCGGCCGCGGCCGCACATTCCTAGGGGTTGGCATGAAGATCGTCGCCTGCAACAGCAACCGCCCCCTGGCCGAAGCGGTCGCCGCCTGCCTGGGCTTGCCGCTGGCCAGCGCTTCCATCCGGCGCTTCGCCGACATGGAGGTCTTCGTCGAGATCAATGAGAACGTCCGCGGCGAGGATGTCTTCGTGATCCAGAGCACCAGCTACCCGGCGAACGACAACCTGATGGAGCTGCTGATCACGCTGGACGCGCTGCGCCGCGCCAGCGCCAGGCGGGTGACCGCCGTGATCCCGTATTTCGGCTATGCCCGGCAGGACCGGAAATCGGGCTCCCGCACGCCGATCTCGGCCAAGCTGGTGGCCAATGTGATCACCGCCGCCGGCGCCAACCGGGTGCTGACGATGGACCTGCATGCCGCGCAGATCCAAGGCTTCTTCGACATTCCCGTGGACAACCTGTTCGCCGCGCCGCTGTTCGCGCGCGACATCCAGGAACGCTATGCCGGCCGCGACCTGATGGTGGTCTCGCCGGATGTCGGCGGCGTGGTGCGGGCGCGCGAACTGGCGTCGCGGCTGAAGGCCGAGCTGGCCATCATCGACAAGCGGCGCGAGCGGGCCGGCGTTTCCGAGGTGATGAACGTGATCGGCGATGTGGAAGGCCGGCACTGCATCCTGATCGACGATATCGTCGATTCCGGCGGCACGCTGTGCAACGCCGCCGCGGCGCTGCTGAAGAACGGCGCGGCCGGGGCTTCGGTGTACGTGACGCATGGCGTGCTCTCGGGCGGGGCGGTGGCGCGGGTTGGCGCCAGCCCGATCGAGATGATGACGGTGACCGACAGCATCCAGGCGACGGAAGCGGTGCGGGTTTCCAGCAATATCCGCCAGCTCACCATCGCGCCGCTGCTGGCCGAGGCGATGCGCCGGATCAGCGACGAGAGCTCGGTTTCGTCGCTGTTCAACTGAGGCTAGGCTCGCCGCCCCCGGCCCCGCTGGCGGGCCGCAACGGGAGAGATGTGGCCATGAAGCTGTTCTATGCCCCCGGCGCCTGTTCCATCGGCATCCATGTGCTGCTGGAGGAGATCGGCAAGCCGTACGAGGCCGAGCTGGTGAACCTGCGGGAGGGCGCGCAGTTCAAGCCCGAGTTCACCGCGGTGAACGCCAAGTCCAAGGTGCCGACGCTGCAGAAGGATGATGGCGGGGTGCTGACCGAGTACCCGGCCATTGCGGTGTGGCTGGCCGCGACCAACCCGGATGCCAAGGTGATGCCGGCGGGCGCCGATGCGCTGGCGAAGGCGCTGGAGGTGACCGACTACTGCGTGGCCACCATGCACATGCAGGGCTTCGGCCGCATCTTCCGGCCCAGCGGCTTTGCCCCGAGCGAGGCGGATGCCGAGGCAGTGAAGGCGCGCGGCGTTGAGATCTTCGAGAAGGGCCTGGCCTGGCTGGACAAGCAACTGGCGGGCAAGGACTACGTGACCGGCGCGTTCAGCTTTGCCGATACCGCGGTGTTCTACGTGTGCTTCTGGTGGGCGGCGCGGCTGAACAAGCCGCTGCCGGCCAATGTGGCGGCGCATTACGCGCGGATGAATGCGCGGCCGGCGGTGCAGCGGACGATGAAGGCGGAAGGGCTGGCGTAGTCGCCACCTGGCGGTGCGGGGTTGGTTCTTGCTGGCGGGGCTGCCCGGGGCGCTGGTGGCGCCGCGGGCGGAGGCCGCCAGCCCCTAGGGCGAAGCGGGGCTGCGCGGCTGCGAGACCACCGTGGGGCCTTGACCCGGCCGGCCCCCTTGGGCCATGGGCGGGAACCCCCGCTGAGGATTCCGCCATGACCCCGCTGAACGCCGTGCCCTTCTGGTTCCTCCGCCATGGCGAGACCGACTGGAATGCCCAGGGGCTGTCCCAAGGCACCACGGATATTCCGCTGAACAAGGTGGGGGTGGAACAGGCGCGACGGGCGGCTATGACCTTCGCCGCGGGCATCGAGGTCACCACCATCGTCGCCTCCCCGCTGGTGCGGGCGCGGGTGACGGCGGAAGCGACGGCGACCGCGCTGAAGCTGCCGTTCAGCATCGACGCCGGCCTGCGCGAGGTGGAGTTCGGCGAGCAGGAAGGCCTGCCGATGGGCGACTGGTACGACAGCTGGATCGAGGGCAGCTACACGCCGAAGGGCGCCGAGAGTTTTGCGCAGTTGTATGAGCGCGCGGTGGCCGCGGTGAACCGGGCGACCGCCCTGCCCGGCCCGGTGCTGATTGTGGCGCATGGCGCGCTGTTCCGCGCGCTGCGCCTGGCCTTCGGCCACAAGCCGAATGTGCGCACGCCGAATGCGCTGCCGATCCGCTGCGAACCGCCCAGCGATGGCAGCGCGGTGTGGGTGGTGACGCCGGCCGAGCTGGCGCCCGAAGCGTAGCGGAGGCAGAGCCGGGCGCGGAGCGGCGCCGCATACGGGCCAGCAAAAATGATGACCCGTATGAGTCTTCTTTCGCGCGCAGCCGCCACACCAACCCTGCGCGCCTGATACCGCTCGACAGAAGTCAGGACTTCTGACGCCCGGCCTCAGGCGGCGAATTGCCGCTCGATCTGCGCCGAGAGCCGGGCATAGACCCGCCGGGCATTGCCTTCGAAGATCAGCGCGCGTTCGGCCTCGGTCAGCGGCAGCGCGTCGACATAGCGCTTGGTGTCGTCGAAGTTGTGGCCGGTGTCGGGGTCGATGCCCGGCACCGCGCCGATCATCTCCGACGCGAACAGGATGTTCTGCTTCGGGATCACCTTGGCCAGCAGCTCGATCCCCGGCAGGTGGTAGACGCAGGTGTCGAAGAACACGTTGCGCATCAGGTGTTCGGTCAGCTCCGGCTTCTTCAGCACCTGCGCCAGCCCGCGGTAGCGGCCCCAGTGGTAGGGCACCGCGCCGCCGCCATGCGGGATGATCAGCTTCAGCGTCGGGAAGTCGCGGAACAGGTCGCCCTGGATCAGCTGCATGAAGGCGGTGGTATCGCCGTTGATGTAGTGCGCGCCGGTGGTGTGGAAGCAGCTGTTGCAGGCGAAGGAGACGTGCACCATCGCCGGCACGTCCAGCTCCACCAGCTTCTCGTACAGCGGATACCAGGCGCGGTCGGTCAGCGGCGGGCCGTTCCAGAAGCCGCCGGACGGGTCCGGGTTCAGGTTGCAGCCGACGAAGCCTTCCTGCGTGACGCAGCGCTCCAGCTCCTCCACGCAATGCTGCACGCCGGCGCCGGTGGCCTGGGGCAGCATGCAGACGCCGACGAAGTTGCGCGGGAACAGGGCGCAGACGCGGTGGATCAGCTCGTTGCAGGCCCTGGCCCAGGCCTGGTTGGCGCGGGCGTCCCCGGCGTGGTGGCCCATGCCGGCGGCGCGCGGGGAGAAGATGGTCAGGTCGGTACCGCGTTCCCGCTGCATGCGCAGCTGGCCATTGGTGATGCTGTCGCGGATCTCGTCGTCGCTGATCACCGGGCGGGCCGGCATCGGCGCGCCATCCAGCAGCGCCTGCAACTGGGACTGGCGCCAGGCCTCGTGGGATTTCGGCGAGGTGGTGTAGTGGCCGTGGCAGTCGATGATCATCGCGGGGGCGCCCTTCAGCAGCAGCGGCGCTTGGTGTGCGGGCGCCTGGCCAGAGCCTTCTCGGTTGCCGCGGCGCCGTCAATCTCCCGCACGCGCGCCGCCGCCTACAGCGTGATCCACTTTGGTTGATCACGCTGCAGGCTTTGTTTGAGAGGCTGATTCACCGCTCCGGCGATTCCGCCTTCGCGGATCAGGCTCTAGCACCGCGACGATGGCGCCGGCACCGCCTCGGCCGGCAGGGCGGCAAGCTGCCCCTTGCCTGGTTGAGCGCCACGGCGCCGCGAAATTGAGGCCGGGCCGGCGATGGGAGCGGCCTGGGGACCAGCGCCGGCTTGTCCCTGGCCGCCCGGGCTGCCTAAGCTTGCCGCCACCGAGGAGGCAGCCGATGACGCGCATTCGCAGCATTGAGGTGGTGGCGGTCGAGGCGCCGGTCGCGGTGCCCTATGGCTCCTCGCGCGGGCTGGTGCCGAAGCGCCAGGCCGGCATCATCCGGCTGCGGACGGAGGATGGCATCGAGGGCATCGGCGAGGCCTGGGGGCCGCCCGCCGTTACCGCCGCCTATCTGGAGACGGTGAAGGCGCGCTTCCTCGGCGCGGAATTGTCGGCGCATCGCGGCGTGGCGCAGCAGGTGCTGGCCAGCCACTACCATTTCGGCACGGCGAACGGCCTGATTGCGCTGCTGGGCGGCATCGACATCGCAGCCCATGACGCGCTGGGCAAGCGCTACGGCGTCAGCGTGGCGGAGCTCATCGGCGGCCGGCTGCGCGAGCAGATACCGGTCTATGCCAGCGGCGGCTACTTCACCGCGGAAGATGACCAGGATGCCGCGCTGGCGCGCCAGGTGGAGCGGGCCGCCGCACAGGGCCACACTGCGCACAAGATCAAGATCGGCCGCAACACCCGGCAGGATGCGGCGCGCTGTGCGCTGGCGCGGCGCATCATCGGGCCGGACGCGCTGCTGACCGTGGACGGCAACGGCAACATGACCGCCGAGGGCGCGCTGGCCAGCATGCGGGCCATCGCCGACAGCGACATCCATTGGTACGAGGAACCCGTGGCGCCGCAGGACTGGGCCGGCTACGCCCAGCTGCGCGACCGCGCGCCCATTCCGGTGGCGGCCGGGGAGGCGCATTACGCGCTGTTCGAGCATCGCCGGCTGATCGACGGCCGGCTGGCCGCCGTGCTGCAACCGGACCTGACGCTGTGCGGCGGCTTCGCGGTGGCGCAGGTGATCGGCGCGCTGGTGAACGCCGAACACCTGCGGCTTTCGCCGCATTGCTGGGGCAGCGGCGTGGGCCTGGCCGCGGCGTTGCAGCTGATGGCGGCGCAGCCCGCCTACCCCGCCGGCGACCATGTGCCGCTGCCGGCGCTGCTGGAATACGACCAGGGCGACAATGCCCTGCGCGACGGCGTGCTGGCGGAACCGCTGCGCTACGCCGCGGGCATGCTGGCGGTGCCGCGCGGCCCGGGACTTGGGATTACGCTGGACGAGGCCGCGCTGCGCCGCTTTGCCCCGGCATGAGCGCAGCGCTGCTGCAGGTGGAGGCGCTTTCGGTCGCCTTCCGCGGCGGCGCCATCCAGGCGGTGGATGGCGTGGACCTGGCGCTGGCCGCCGGGGAGACGCTGGCGGTTGTGGGCGAGAGCGGCAGCGGCAAGAGCGTGACCGCGCTGGCGACGCTGCGGCTGTTCGCCCGCGACGACGACGTCCGCACCGCCGGCCGCATCCTGTTCCAGGGCGAGGATTTGCTGGCGCTGCCGGAAGCGGCGATGCGCGAACGCCGCGGGCGGAACATCGGCATCATCTTCCAGGACCCCGGCGCCAGCCTGAACCCGGTCTTCTCGATCGGCCGCCAGATCACCGAGGTGCTGCGCCGCCACCGGCGCCTGGGGCGCACCGAAGCCGCGGCGGAGGCGCTGCGCCTGCTGCGCGAGGTCGGCATCAGCGACCCCGAGGCCCGGCTGCGCAGCTACCCGCACCAGCTCTCGGGCGGGATGCGGCAGCGGGTGATGATCGCCATTGCGCTGGCCTGCGCGCCGCAGCTGCTGATTGCGGATGAGCCGACCACCGCGCTGGACGTGACGATCCAGGCGCAGATCCTGCGGCTGCTGAAGGCGTTGCAGGCGGCGCACGGCATGGCGCTGCTGTTCATCACCCACGACCTGGAGCTGGTGGCCGACATCGCCGACCGGATCGCCGTGATGTATGCCGGCCAGGTGGTGGAAAGCGGGCCGGCCGCCGCGGTGCTGGCCAATCCGCGCCACCCCTATACCCGCGCGCTGCTGGCCTGCCGGCCGCATCGCGGCACCGATGGCCAGGTGCATTTCGCCGCCATCCCCGGCACGCCACCGCGCGGCAGCTTCCCCGCCGGTTGCCGCTTCGCGCCGCGCTGCGCCCTGCGCGCCGCGGGCTGCGACCAGCCGCAGCCGCTGCTGGAAGCCGCGCCCGGGCGCGGCACGCGCTGCCACCGCTGGCAGGCGCTGGCATGAGCGCGCTGCTGGAACTGCGCGGGGTTTCCCGCCACTTCGCGCAGCCGCGCCGTGGTTTTGCCCCGGCGCCGATGCTGCGCGCGGTGCAGCAGGTCTCGCTGCTGGTGCAGCCCGGCGAAGTCGTGGGGCTGGTCGGGGAAAGCGGCTCCGGCAAGTCCACGCTGGGGCGGCTGGCGCTGCGCCTGCTGGCGCCCAGCGAGGGTACGGTGCTGTTCGAGGGCGATGATCTCGGCGCCCTGCCCGGCGCCGCGCTGCGGGCCCGGCGGCGGGCGATGCAGATGGTGTTCCAGGACCCCTTCGCCTCGCTGAACCCGCGCCGCAGCGTGGGCGGTGCCATTGCCGAGGTGCTGGCGCTGCACAAGCTGCCGCATGGCACGGCGGAGGTGACGGCGGCGCTGCGCCGCGTCGGGCTGGAAGGCAGCGATGCCGCGCGCCGGCCGCGCCAGTTCAGCGGCGGCCAGCGCCAGCGCATCGCCATTGCCCGCGCCCTGGCGACGCAGCCGCGGCTGCTGGTGGCGGATGAGCCGGTGAGTGCGCTGGATGTCTCGGTGCAGGCGGGCATCCTGGCGCTGTTGCAGGGGCTGCGGGCCGAGTTGGGCCTGGCCATGCTGTTCATCTCGCACGATCTGGGCGTGGTGGAGGCGATGGCCGACCGGATCGTGGTGCTCTACCTTGGCCGGGTGATGGAAAGCGGGCCGGCGCGCCAGGTCTTTGCGCAACCGCGCCACCCCTATACCGCCGCCCTGCTGGCCGCCGCGCCCGGCAGCCGCCGGCCAGCGATGACGCTGGGCGGCGAAATCCCCAGCCCCGCCGACCCGCCGAGCGGCTGCGTCTTCCGCACCCGCTGCCCCTTCGCCCTGCCCGACTGCGCCGCCGCCGTGCCGCTGCCGCGCGCCGTGGCGCCGCAGCACGAGAAAGCCTGCATCCGTGACGACCTCGCGCTCTAGGTTGCTCGTCGTCGGCGCCGGCGGCTTTGTCGGCGCCGCCTGCACGCGTGCCCTGCTGGCCGCGGGGCACCAGGTCTTCGCGCTGGAGCCGGCGCGCCCCGTGCCGGAAGGCGCGACGCTGCTGCCGGGCGGGTTGGCCGATACGGCGGAGGCGCTGGCGGCAGCGCGGCCGGATTGCGTGCTGAACTTTGCGGCGTTCTCCGCCGGCCCGGTCGGTCTGGCGCGTTCCGGCGAGGCGGCGCCCGAGCGCGCGCTGGAGGTGAATGCGCTGGGCTTCCACGCGCTGCTGCGGGCGGCGCAGGCGGCGGGCGTCAGGCGCGTGCTGTGGTCCTCCTCCACGGTGGCGATAGGCCCGGCGACGCGGGATGCGCGGGAGGACGAGGACGTGCCCTGCGCCCCCGTGACCAGCTACGGACTGTCCAAACTGCTGGCGGAGCAGGTGGCGGGTTTCTTCCGCCGGGTGCACGGCATGGATATCACCGGCATCCGCCTGCCGCTGATCTTCGGCCCCGGGCTTTGGTATGATGGCGCGGCGGCGGCGGTGAAGCGGCTGGCGACGGGGCAACCGGCGGCGGTCGGCGCGCCGGACCTGCCGTTCGACGCCGCGGATGTGCGCGACGTGGCGCGGCTTTTCGCCCTGCTGGTGGCGCGGCCGGGGCTGGCGGCGCTGTATCACCTGGCCGGCTATACGACGACCTGGCGCGAGATTGCCGCGCGCTGCGGCGCCGAATTGCAGCCGGCGCCGGCGGGCATCGCCTGGCCCCTCGTCAGCCAGGCGCGGCTGGAACAGGATACCGGCTTTGCCTGCACCCACGACCTCGGCGCCACGCTGCGCGCCCTCAGGGAGGATTGCGCATGAGCATCCAGCAACGCCTGGCCGACCTCGGCATCACCCTGCCGCCGCCGCGCGCGCCGGTCTTCGGTTATGTGCCGGTGGCGGTGGAGGGCGGGCTGGCCTGGGTTTCCGGGCAACTGCCCTGGGCCGGCGACGCGCTGCTGGCCAAGGGGCGCCTGGGCGCCGAGGTGGATGTGGCGACCGGCCGCGCCGTGGCCCGCTGCTGCCTGCTGAATGGCCTGGCCGTGCTGCAGGAAGCGCTGGGCTCGCTGGACCGGGTGCAGCGGATCGTCAAGGTTGTCGGCTTCGTCAGCTCGGCGCCAGGCTTCTACGACCAGCCGGCGGTGGTGGACGGCGCCTCGCATTTGCTGACCGAATTGTTCGGGGAAGCCGGGCGCCATGCGCGCTCGGCCGTCGGCGTGGCCGCGCTGCCGCGCGACGTGCCGGTGGAAGTGGAATTCGTTGCCGCCATCCGCGGCTGAAGGAGGGACTGGGATGACCGAGTTCGACATCTCGCGCCGCGCGGCGCTCTCGCTGGCGCTCGCCGGCATGGCGTTGCCGGCTTCGGCGCAGCCGGCCGCGGGCATCGACCCGCTGCTGTATGGCCCGACCGACCCCAACGCCAGGCGCGGCGGCAGGATCACCGTGGGCAACCTGGTGGAACCGCCGGCGATGGACCCGTTCCGCCAGGCCGCGGATGCGCGGGTGCGCGTCTCCGTGCTGATGTACCAGGGCCTGTTCTTTGAGGATCAGGCCGGCATCGCCCGGCCGCTGCTGGCCGAGAGCGCCACGCCGGCCGCCGATGGCAAGAGCTGGACTTTCCGGCTGCGGCGCGGCGTCAAGTTCCACACCGGGGCGCCGATGACTTCGGCCGATGTGAAGTACAGCTACGACTTCATGCGCAACCCGGCCAATGGCTCGCCCGGCGCCGGCGACCTGTCCTCGGTGGCGAGCATCGAGGCGCCGGACGACCACACGGTGGTGTTCCACCTGGCCAAGCCGAACTCGGCGCTGCCGATGACGCTGACCAACAAGTACGGCGCGGTGGTGCCCAAGGGCTTTTTGGACGACGCCAATTCCGGCCCGCGGATGAACGAGATATCCGTCGGTACCGGGCCGTTCAAGCTGAAGCAGTTCCGCCCCAACAGCGTCATCGTCATGGAGCGCTTTGCCGACTATTGGCAGCCGGGCCTGCCCTATCTGGACGAGATCACCTTCGCCGCCATGCCGAACAGCGCGGCCATGGTGGTGGGGCTGCAATCGCGCCGCATCGACCTCGGCGTCTTCTCCCGCCCGCAGGACACCCAGGCGCTGGCGAATGCGCCGGGGGTGGAAGTGCATCGCTGGCCCTCGCTGGACCAGAAGTCGCTCGACCTCGACTGCAACTACGCGCCGATCAAGGATGTGCGGGTGCGCCAGGCGCTGGCGCTGGCGATCGACAAGAAGCAGGTGATGGACGCCTCCATCGCCGGCTATGGCAAGGTCATCGGCACCATGGTGGCGGGCATGGAATCCGCCTGGGGCGTGCCGCTGGACCAGCTGGCCTTCCAGCACCCGGACCTGGAGAAGGCCCGCGGCCTGCTGCGCGCCGCCGGCCACCCGGATGGCCTGGATATCGAGCTGACCACCATCATCGGCTACGACTGGATGGACGCCGCGGCGGTGACCATCAGCGAGCAGCTGAAGCGGATCGGCGTGCGGGTCAGCATCCGCAAGCTGGACCTGGGCGTCTGGGTCCGCAACCTGCGGGCGCGGGACATGGGCTTCACCTTCAACGACTGGGGAACGGTGCCGGACCCCAGCCTGCTGTTCTTCCGCCACTTCCATTCGGTGCCCGCCGGCGCCGACTTCCGCAACTGGAACAACGCCCGCGCCGACGCGCTGCTGGACCGCGGGCAGGAAACCGCCGACCCCGCCCAGCGCCGCGCGATCTACGCCGAGTTCCAGAAGCTGCTGGCGGAGGAGGTGCCGACCATCATGCTGTTTTCGGCCGACAAGCTGACCGCCAACCGCACCCGGCTGAAGAACTACGTGCAGCACGGCACCGGCTGGTATTTCGGCCTGGCGAAAGCATGGGTGGAGGGCTGACGCCCTGGCGCTCTTCCTGGCACGCAGGCTGGGCGCGGCGCTGATTGCGGCGCTGCTTTCCAGCCTGGCGGTCTTCCTGCTGCTGCGCGCGGTGCCCGGCGACATCGTCGGGCAGATGCTGGGGCAAACCGGCACGGACCGTGCGGCCGAGCAGGCGCTGCGCGGCTTCTTCGGGCTGGACCGCCCGCTGTGGCGGCAGTTCGGGGACTGGGTCGGCGCCACGCTGACCGGCGACCTCGGCCGCAGCTGGTATCAGGGCCGCGCGGTGTGGACCATGGTGTGGGAAGCCTTTCTGGTCACCGCGGAGGTTGCCGGCGCCACGCTGGCGCTGGCCACGCTGGTCGGCGTGCCGCTGGGCGTGGTCGCTGGCATCGTGCATGGGTCCCGGCTTGATGCGGCGATCCAGGGCTTCAACCTCATCGGGCTATCGGCGCCGGTATTCTGGCTGGGGCTGATGCTGCTGGTCGGCGCCAGCGCGGTGCTGGACTGGTCGCCGCCCTTCGCCTGGTCCGGTCCGACCGAGGATTTGGGTGACAACCTCAGCATCCTGGTGCTGCCGGTGCTGTCCCTGGCGCTGCTGCAGACCGCCGCCTACAGTCAGTTCGTCCGCGGGCTGATGGTGGAGGAGCTGGGCCGCGACTACATCCGCGCCGCGCGGGCCAAGGGCATGACGCCCTTCGACATCCATTTCCGCCACGCCCTGGCCAATGTGATGGTGCCGCTGGTCACCTTCATGGGGTTGGTGCTGATCCAGATCCTCGGCGGCGTGGTGATCATCGAGAGCCTGTTCTCGCTGCCCGGCCTTGGGCGGCTGATCCTTTCGGGCATCCAGGGGCGGGACTATCCGGTGGTGCAGGGCGCGCTGTTCTTCGTGGTGCTGATCGCCACCACGGTGAACCTGGTGGTGGACCTGCTGTACGGCCTGCTGGACCCGAGGCTGAAGCCATGACCGCCTTCCGGCTTGGCCTGGTGCTGGCCTTGATCTTCGCCGTGCTGCTGCTGGCGCCGGGGCTGGTGGCGCCGCAATCGCCGCTGGCGCTGGACCCGGCGCGGGCGTTGCAGGCGCCCAGCGCGGCGCATTGGTTCGGCACGGATGACGTGGGGCGCGATGTATTCGCCCGCGTCGTGCATGGCACGCGCATCACGCTCGGACTGGTCACGCTCTCGCTGCTGCTGGCGCTGCTGGTCGGCGGCGGGCTGGGCGTGGTCGCGGGCTTCGCCGGCGGCTGGTTTGATCTGGCGTTGGCGCGGCTGGCGGACATGGTGCAGACCTTCCCGCCGATCATCGCGGGGGTGATGATCACCGGCGTGCTCGGCCCCGGCGCCACCAACCTGGTGCTGGCGCTCAGCGTCATCTACCTGCCCAGCTTCTTCCGCATCGGCCGTTCCGCCGCGCTGGCGGAGGCGCAGCTGACCTATGTGGAGGCCGCGCGTGCCGCCGGCTTCAGCGAGCCCGCGATATTGCTGCGCCAGGTGCTGCCCAACACGCTGCCGGTGCTGGTGCTGAACTTCGTCATCATCTTCCCGCTGGCCTTGCAGATCGAGGCCGCGCTTGGCTTCCTGGGCCTGGGCGTGCTGCCGCCGATGCCGGATTGGGGGGCGATATTGGAGCAGGGCAAGAATTTCATCCTGGTGGCGTGGTGGATGTCGCTATGGCCCGGGTTGTTCGTGCTGGCCTCGGCGCTGGCGATGATGCTGCTGGGCCACGGGCTGCGCGCCAGGCTGGGCCGATGATGCGCCTGGCGCTGCATGAGCTGGCGGTGGCCGGCGCGGCGACGCTGCCGGAAGGCGTGCACGGCCTGTACCTGCGGCGCGGGGCGCTGCGCGTGGCGGGCGCGGCCCTGGCCGAGGATGACGGTGTGTTGGCGCCCGGCGGCGCGCGGCTGGAGGGCGATGGCGAGGCCTGGTGCTTCACCGCCTGCCGCGCCGCGGCGCCGCTGGACCGCGCCACCCTGGTGCTGGCGCATACGCTGCCGCGCGACCCGGCCGAGCCCTTCGTGCTGCGGCTGGACCGGGTGGATTTCAGCGAGAACGGCGTCACGCCGAAGCATGGCCATGCCGGGCCGGGCATCCGCCGGCTGGTCTCCGGCCTGCTGCTGGCCGAGTTGGGCGAGGAGCAGCGCCGCATCCTGCCCGGCCAGGCCTGGTTCGAAAGCGGCGCCGAGCCGGTGGTGGGCCGCGTGCTGGCGCCCGGCACCGCCTTCATCCGCGCCATGCTGCTGGACGCCGCGCTGCTGGGCCAGCCCACCTTCCGCGCCTGGACGCCGGAGGAAGCGGTGAAGCCGCGCGGCGTCGGCTACCGGCTTTTCCTCGACCGCATCTGCCAGTTGGAGACCACATGACCAGCAGCGACAGCCTGACGCCGGACGAAGCCGAGGCGCAGTTCAACCCGCAGCGCAGCGTGCCGAACAGTGCCGAGTACGGCGCCCGCCGCGCCCCGGTGAATGAGCGCGCGCTGGCGCATCCGCGCCGCGTGGCCGACCTGGCCTGGGCGCCACAGGGGCTGAACAGCCTGGACCTCTACCCGCCCGAGGGCAGCGGCCCCTGGCCGGTGCATGCCTTCATCCATGGCGGCTACTGGCGGGCGCAGGACAAGCGCAACTTCGCCTTCACCGCCACCGAGCTGAACAAGCGCGGCATCCTGGTGGCGGTGCTGAACTACGACCTCTGCCCGGCGGTGACGCTGGATGGCACGGTGGCCTCGGCGCTGGGTGGCCTGGAATGGCTGCTGCGCCATGCGCCGGCGCATGGTGGCGACCTCTCGCGCTTCACGCTGTCCGGCCACTCCGCCGGGGCGCACCTGGTGGCGGCGGCGCTGGCCACGGACTGGGCGGCGCGCGGCCTGCCGGCCAATCCGTTCAGCGGCGCGCTGCTGACCAGCGGCATCTACAACCCCGCTTCGGCCATGCTGACCACGGTCAACGCCGACCTGCACCTGACGCCGGAGATTGCCGCGCGGCACGACTACGAGGCGCTGGCGCCGCGCTGCGCCTGCCCCTGCTGGGTGATGGTGGGCGGCGAGGAGCCGGTGCGCTGGATCGACCATTCGCTGCGCTACGCCCAGCACCTTCGGCGGCACGGGCTGAAGCCGGGCGTGCTGGTGGCGCCAGGGTTCCACCACTTCGACATACTGGACCAGTACCTGGACCCCGCCAGCGACATCCAGCGGCTGCTGCGCCTGCTGGCGCCCTGAGCCTGCGGCCGGCGCCTACCGGCCGCCCTCGCCCTCTATCACCCGGTCGGCCAGCGCCATGAGGTGCTGCGGGATGGTGGCGCCGATGGCGTTGGCGGTTTTCTGGTTGACCACGAACTCGAACACCGTCGGTCGCTCGATGGGCAGGTCCGCCGGCTGCGCGCCGCGCAGCATCCGGTCGACGTAATAGGCCAGGCGCCGGTAGGATTCGCGCAGCCTGGGGCCATAGATGCAGAGCGCGCCGGCTTCGGCGAACAGCGACCAGCCGGAGATCAGCGGCAGCCGGTGCTGCAGCGCGAAGTCGGCCAGCAACTGCCGGTGCTGCAACGCGAAGCCGTCGGCAAAGACGCTGACGGCCTGGCTGCGGGAGGCCGCGATGCCGCGCAGGGCGCGTTCCAGCTCGGCGATGCTGCGGGTGGCGTTGAAGGTAACCTCCAGGCCCAGTCGCTGCCCGGTCTCGCGCGAGGCGGCGCGTTCCAGCTCCTCGCCGGCGTGTTCGGGATTGCCGATCACCGCGACCTGGCGCAGCCCCGGCACGATGTCGCGCAGCATCTCCAGCCGCTTGGAGTTGAGTTCGGCCGCCATGAAGGTCAGGCCGGTCATGTTGCGGGACGGGTGGGCCAGCGAGGTGGCCAGGCCGGCGATCACGGGGTCGGCGCTCATCACATAGGCCACCGGAATCTTCAGCCCCAGCTGGGCCACCTGGGTCGCGACCCCCTGCACCATCAGGACGGAGACCGGCAGGCTGGCCAACTCCTGCGCCAGGGCGGGCACGCGGGAGATGTCCTCGTCGCCATAGCGGTATTCGATGGTGAGGTTGCGGCCTTCGACATAGCCGGCAGCGGCCATGCCTTCGCGGAAGGTGGCCAGGTAGGGGGCGATGCTGGCCTGGCGCTGGCCGGTCAGCCAGCCGATGCGCACCTGGCGCGCGGCGGGCTGCGCGATGGCCGGCAAGGCCAGGGTCGATTGGCCCGCCAGGGCGGCCAGCATCAGGCTACGGCGCTGCATCCCATCGCTCCCTTGTGGTGGGCTTCGGCTTGCGGTTCAGCCCAATTCGATCAGCATACCCTGCTGGCCGTCCAGCAGGCGTTTCAGGTGGAAGCCCACCAGCCCGTCCCCCCGCGCCTGGCCCAATAACGCCGCGAAGGCGCCGACGGCGGCGGCATCGCCGGTATCGGCAAGGCGGAAGGCCTCGGCATAGGCGGCCATCACCGGCTCGGCGGCGCGCGCCTCGGTCAACGGCTCGAAGGCGGCCAGTGGCTCGCTGCGGCCGCGCAGCCGCAGCCGGCCGACGGGGCGGCCGCGGAAGCCCGGCACCTCCCCCGCCACCGCGGCGCTGGCGCAGATGCGCGTGCCCAGCAGCTTGTTCGCCGCCTCCAGCCTGGACGCGGTGTTGATGGTGTCGCCATAGGCCGTGTAGTCGAAGAAGCCGCTGCCGCCGAAGCTGCCGACCAGCGCCGGCCCGCTGTGCAGCCCGATGCGCGTGGCGCCCAACGCCACGCCGCGTGCGGCCCAGCTGGCGCGCACCGCCTCGGCCCGCGCATCCAGCGCCAGGGCGCAGGCCACGGCGCGCGCGGCGTGGTCCGGCTGGTCGGCCGGGGCGCCGAACAGCACGTGCAGCGCGTCGCCGATGATTTTTATCAGGGTGCCGCCCTGGGCGAAGACCACTTCGGTCAGCGCGCCCAGGTAGTCGTTCAGCAGGGCGGCGATCTCTGCCGGCGGCAGGCCTTCCGCCAGGCTGGTGAAGCCGGCAATGTCGGTGAACAGCGCCGTCACCTCGCGCCGCTGCGGCGCCAGCAAAGCGGGGTCCTCGGCGGCGGCAAGGCTGGCGGCCACGGCGGGCGAGAAGTAGCGGGCCAGCTGGCCGCGGGCGCGCTCGGCCTCCTGCTGGCGGCGCTGCAATTCGCGGGTCTGCGCCAGGCTGCGCAGCGTCTTGGCGATGGTCAGTTCCAGGTCGGCGAAGTCGATCGGCTTGGTCAGGAAGTCGAAGGCGCCGCAGTTCATCGCGGTGCGGATATTGGACATGTCGCCATAGGCCGAGACGATGACCGTGGCGCGCTGGTCCGCCGCCGCCTGCATGTTCTGCAGCAGCGTCAGCCCGTCCATGCGCGGCATGTTGATGTCGGTCAGCACCATGTCGATGGCGGCATCCTCGGCCAGCAGCGCCAGCGCCGCCACGCCATCGGCGGCGAAGCAGAAGCTGAGTTCGCCGGCGCGCACCTGGCGGCGGAAGCGCTGCACGATCAGCGCCTCCAGGTCAGGCTCGTCATCCACCACCAGGATGCGGGCGGTCATGTCACGCCTGGGGCGGGCGGCGGTGCCATGCCGCGGACCGAGGCCAGCACGGCGCCGACCTCGCGCTTCAGCCCGGGAAAATCCACCGGCTTGGTGAGGAACTTGCTGGCGCCGCGGGCCGCCGCCTGCGCCATGGTCGCGCCATCGCCATAGGCGCTGATCATGAACACCGGCAGGTCCGGCCGGCGCGCCTTTACCAGTGGCAGCAGGTCCAGCCCGCTCATGCCGGGCATGTTGATGTCCGACACCAGCAGGATGATCTCGCCGGCCACCGCTTCGTCCAGCTTCAGCAGCGCGGCTTCGGCCGAGAGCGCGAAGTCCATCACGCATTGCCCGTCGCGCAGCTCGCGCCGGAATTGCTGGCGGAACAGCGCTTCCACATCCGGCTCGTCATCCACCACCAGGATGCGCAGCATCATGCCTCTCCCATCGTCTCGCGCGCAATGCGCGGCACCAGCACGCGGAACTCGGTGAAGGCACCCTCCTGGCTCTCGACCGTGAAGCTGCCGCCATGCTGCTTGACCACGATATCATGCGACAGCGAAAGGCCGAGGCCGGTGCCCTCGCCCGCCGGCTTGGTGGTGAAGAAGGGCTCGAAGATGCGCTTGCGCATGGCTTCGGGAATGCCGGTGCCGTTGTCCCGCACCGTCACCTCCACGCTGTCACCCAGGGCGCGCGTGCCGACGCGCACGGTGGGCTCGTAGCCGGGCTCGCCGCGCAGGCCGCGCTGGGCGGTGGCGTAGACGGCATTGCCCACCAGGTTCAGCAGCACGCGGGTGAACTCCTGCGGGAACAGCGCGGCGTCGCCGGCGGCTGCGTCGAAGGCCTTTTCCAGCGTCACGTTCAGCCCGGGCTTTTCCGCCCGGGCGCCATGCCAGGCCAGGTTCATGGCTTCCTCCACCAGCGGGTTCAACGCCACCTGGCGTCGCTCCCCTCCCCCTTCGCGCGAATGGGCCAGCATGTTCCGCACGATGCTGTCGGCGCGCTGGCCGTGCTGCACCACCTTTTCCAGGTTGCCGCGCAGCATGTCCGCCAGCTCCGTCACTTCCTCGCGCAGCGCCGGCGGCACCGCTTCGCCGGCGGCGGTCAGGGCGTCGGCCAGTTCCTGCACCAGCTCGGCCGAAAGGCTGGCGAAGTTGTTGACGAAGTTCAGCGGGTTCTTGATCTCGTGCGCGATGCCGGCGGTGAGCTGGCCCAGCGAGGCGAGCTTTTCGGTCTGCACCAGGCGGTCCTGCGCCAGGCGCAGGTCATCCAGCGCATGCTCGGCCTCCGCGGTGCGCTCGCGCAGTTCCGCCAGCAGTCGAGCGTTCTGCACCGCCAGCACCGCCTGGGCGGCGAAGCTTTCCAGCAGGCCGATCTCGGCCTCGGAATAGGCCTGCATGCGCAGCCGGTTGGCGGTGATCCAGCCCAGCAGCCGGTCGCCCTCGCGCAGCGGCACCACCATGCTGGTGCGCACGCCGCAGCCGGCCACCAGCGCATCCAGCGTGCCGGGCAGCGCCTCGGCGGCCAGGTCCAGCGTATGCACCAGCCGCTCGCCCGCGCGCAGCCGCTCGCTGCGGCCCCCGGTCCTGAGCCGGGTCATCAGCTCGGCCGTGATGTGCGGGGGGTAGCCATGCGCCACCATGGCCTGCATCTCATCGCCTTCCACCAGGAACAGCGCGCCCACCTCGGCGCCGCACAGCGCGTGCGCCTTGTCCAGGATGGTGCTGAACACCGGCTCCAGCTGGCCCGGATTGGCGTTGATCGCGGCCAGCACCTCGGCGGTCGCGGTCTGCCGCGCCAGCGCCTCGCGCAGCTCGGCCAGCAGGCGCACATTCTCCACCGCAATCGCCGCCTGGTCGGCGAAGCTGCCGGCCAGCGCGATCTGCCGCTCGGTGAAGGGCGCCACGCTGGTACGCGAGAGGATCATCGCGCCCGCGGCCACGCCGTCCCGCAGCAGCGGCAGCGCCAGCACGGTGCGCTGCTGGCCAAGCTCTATCGGCGCCCTGGGGTAGCCGGGCATGGCGGCAATGTCCTCGTAGTGGATCACCCGGCGCTCACGCACCGCACGCGGCAGCGCGGCCATGCCCTCGAAGCTCGCGACGTCGTCGGCGATGCGCTTGACCAGCACGCCGAACGCGGCGGGAAAGCCCACGGCGGTCTCGGCGCGGAAGCGGCCCTGCTCCACCAGCAGCACGGCGGTCCGGTCGGACTGGCACAGCCGTGCCGCGGTTTCCACCAGCTTCTGGAACACCGGCTCCAGGTCGTAGGTGGTGCTGCTGATCAGCCGCAGCACCTCGGCCGTCGCGGTCTGCTGCTCCAGCGCCTCCTGCAACTCGGCGGTGCGCTGGGTCACCGCCTGGGTGCGGTCCACCACCTTGGCTTCCAGCGTCTCCTGCGCTTCCTGGATGCGGCCGGCCATGGCGTTGAAGCGCCGCGCCAGCGCGCCGATCTCGTCCTGGCTTTCCAGGCTGATGCGCTGGCCGAGGTCGCCTTCCCCCAGCCGTTGCGCGCTGGCCTGCAACAGCCGGATCGGCCCCACCATGCGCCGCGCCAGCCAGCCGCCCAGCAGCAGCGCCAGCAGCACGCCGAAGCCCAGCAGCACCAGTGTCTGCACCAGGCTGGCCCAGACCGGGGCCAATACCTCCCGCCGCGGCAGTTCCACGAAGACGATCCAGCCCAGCTGCGGGATCGCCGCATGCGCCGAGAGCACGTGCCGGCCATCCGGCCCCAGCACCGTGGTCGGCGTGGCGTCGCCATTGGCAATGGCGCGGGCCACCTGCGGCAGGCGGGAAAGGTCGGTCTCCCGCAGGACCAAGCTCATGTCCGGGTGCGCCACCAGCCGGCCGGCGGCATCGGTGACATAGGCATAGCCCGCCTGGCCGATGCGGATGGCGGTGACGACGTCCCAGATCAGCTTCAGGTTCACGCTGGCGGCGGTGACGCCCGGCATTCGCCCGACATGCGCCAGCGACAGCGTCATGTAGGGCTCCGACCCCCGGCGGAAATAGACCGGGCCACGCCAGCTGCGCTCGGCGACGGCGCGGCTGAACAGCGGGTCGGCCGAGAAGTCCTGGCCGCTGCCGACCACATCCGGCTCCAGCCGGGACAGCCGCAGCTGCTCCCGGCCATTGCCGTCGATGTATTGCAGGTCCGTGATCGCGGGCACCTGGCGTTGCAGCCGGATGAAGTCGTAGCGGCGCTGTTCGGGGCTGACGCGAGCCCATTCCGCCCGGGTGGTCCAGCCGACCTGGCTTTCGATGGCTTCGATGAACTGCGCCACGCGCTCGGCCGCGGCCTGCGCCTTCTCGCGCTGCACCTGCACCGCGCCGGCGGTGGCCTCGGCGTAGGTGACCCACATGTTGACCGCGCCGGTGCCGACCAGCAGCACGCCGACCAGGCCGACCATGGCCAGGCCGAAGCGCCGCGCCAGCCCGGCGGGCAGAAGCCGCGCCAGGCCCGCGGGCAGCGCCAGTCGCTGCAACCGCGGTCGCGGCCACCGCGGGCGCGGCAACTGCAGGCGCGGCGTCAGGGGCATGGCAAAGGCCCGGGGCGGCAAGGCATGGGGCATCTCCGGCTGCTGGCCCGCTCGGAACCGGCGCGCCTACAGGCTACCCCCTGGACAGGGCGAAGGGAAACCGCGGCCGGCTCACTCGAACACCTCGTCCGAACACCTCGTCCGCCTGGGCCAGCACCGCCGGCGGCAACACCACCCCCAGGGCCTGGGCGGTGCCGAGGTTGACCCCCAACGAAAACCGCGTCGGCTGCTCGATGGGAATGTCGCCCGGCCTGGCGCCGCGCAGGATGCGCGCCGGGTCATATCGTCGAAATCCGGCCCGAAGCCCGGCAGGCAGCCGGCGCAGGCCATCAGGGGCCATTCGCAGATCGTCGGCAGCCCGGCCTCGCGTGCCATCTCGGCCGGCGCCCGGCGGAACTGCCGGTGGAACGCCCGAGCCGGTTCGAGCTGGCGATCAACCTGGCGACCGCCAAGGCGCTGGATATCGCCGTGCCGCAGACCCTGCTGGCCCGCGCTGACCTGGTCATCGAGTAGCGCGTTCCGCCGAGCGTCCTGCGCCGTGTCAGCGCAGGTTCAGCGGCACTTCCACGTCCAGCAGCGGCGCGTGCTGCTGGGCGCCGTACACGTCCGTGTCGCCGAAATCCCCGGCCGGCACCAGGCGCGGCAGCGTGGCCTTGAAGGCCAGCGCGGTGTCGTAGGGGGTGAACAGCACATCCGCTTCCGCCACGTTGTACAGCCGGGCGAACAGCGCGGCGTTCAGCACGCCGGTCGCCTTCACCTGGCGATAGATCGACGCATCCTCAAACAGCACGTCGATGGTGAGCATGAACGGCCCGGCGTTCTTGCTCTTGATGATCTGGGCGATATCCCGCAGCAGCGCCATGGTCAGACCTTCTCATGCTCGATGGGGAACATCTCGTAGGGGTCGTCCGGCGCCACGGTGTGGAAGACGCTGAAGCGGTACAGCGCACCGAGTTCGATATCCGATGGCGAGAACGGGAAGGCCATGTTGCCCTCCTTGCACAGGCGCCCTTCGAAGTCGGCATGCAGCAGGCTGGTGCGGGCCATCGCCAGCACGGCATTGGCCACGTCCTGGGTTTCCGCCAGCACTTCCACGACAAAGCCGAGTTCATGCGGCGCCGGGCCGCGGAACAGCTCGCGCTCGCCCATGACCGCGTCGCGCCCGATGGTGCGGACCGCCATGCGCCAGGTCTCCGCCGGCACGCCGAAGGCCGCCGCCTTGGCCTGCACCTTGGCCTTGTGCGTGGCCAGGTAGGCATCCACCTGAGCGATCAGCACCGGGTCGCGCGTGGCGCAGATGGTGATGGCGCGGTAGCCCGCGAGTTCCACGCCTTCCAGCTTCACCGTGTAGGTCTCGGCCGGGGTCCAGCGCATGCCGGAGACGCGCACCACGCGGTCGGTCACCGCCTCGAACAGCACGTCCGAGGTATCCAGCAGGCCACCGGGTTCCACATGATGGATCGGGCTGCTGTTTTCATGCAGCGAGAAGTTCGCCACCGAAAGCGGCGTGCAGCGGCGGATCGGGTTGGGCGGCTCGCAATAAAGGTGGTCGCCCTCAATCGTCACCAGCAGGCAGTCCGGCTCCTTCGGCGTGGTCGGCTCGGCGCCGCATTCCAGCATCTTGCCGGCGTACCAGCTGGGGGCCGGTTGCATGCCGGCGCGCATGGCCGGCGCGGCCCATTGCGCGGGGTCGCTGCTGCGGCCGGCCAGGATCACCTGGGCGCCCTGGTCCAGCGCGCGGGCAATCGGCTCCGGCCCCATCATGCCGACGATGCGCGTCGCGCGCTCGATGGTCCCGGCATCCAGCGCCGGCTGCTTCGCCAGCGCGCGGGTGCGGCCTTCGCCGACCCGGCGGGTCAGCAGCGCGCGGTCCACTTCGGCATGGATCAGCGCCATGCGGAAGCTGAGCTTCTCCTCGCGCGCAATCTCCCGTACCAGGGCGGCGGTGTCCTGCAGATGCGGCTCTCCACCCGCGCCACCGGACGTACCGATGATGCAGGGAATGCCGGCCGCGACCGCCGCCTGCAGCATCAGCCGCAGGTCGCGCTTGATGGAGAGCCGCGAGCAGAACGCCTTCCCCGCACCGAGGTAGTAGGGCCCCGGGTCGGTGCTGCCGCCATCGCAGCCGATGATGCTGGGGTTGCGCGTCATGCCCGCGCGCAGCGATTCCTCGGCGAAGCCGTAGCCGAGGATGCCGCTGGTGGAGAGCATGGTGTAGCTGAGGGGCGCACTCATGGCTTGGGCAACAGGCCGGCGCGGGCGGCAGCGGCCCAGACTTCCTCCTCGCGCTTCAGCGTCGCCGCCAGTTCCTCCAGGTCCAGCGGTGCCGGGTCGATCGCCAGGCTGCGCAGGCGGGCCTGCATCACCGGCAGGGCGCTGATCTCGCGGATCGCCAGGTTAAGCTTCTGCGTGATGTCGCGCGGCAGGTTGGCTGGCGCGTACAGCCCGAACCAGCCGTCGAACTCCACCTCCGGCACGCCGGCCTCGCGCAGCGTCGGCACCTCCGGCAGGGTGCTGGAACGCTGCGGCGAGCTGACGGCGATGACGCGCACGCGCCCGCCGGGGATCAGCCCCATCGCCGTGGCCGGGCTGCCCCAGGCGAGCTTCAAGTGTCCGCCGGTGAGGTCGCCGAGATAGGCGCCGCTGCCGCGATAGGGCACCTCCGTCATCTGCAACCCCGCGGCGCGCGCGAAGCGATTGGCGGTGTAGGAGGACTGCGCGTCTGACGTGGCATGCGCCAATTCGCCGGGATGCGCACGGGCATAAGCGACCACCTGCTGCACCGTGCTGAAGGGCGCTTCGACATTCGCCATCAACACCAGCGGGTAGCGCGCCATCAGGCCCAGCGCGGTGAAGTCGGTCGCGGGGTCGAACGGCAAGGGATGCACCATCTGGCGGTTCATCACATGCGTGCTGGTCACCGCCAGCAGCGTGTAGCCATCCGCCGGCGCGCGGGAGACACCCTCGGTGCCGACCACGCCATTGGCGCCGGGCCGGTTCTCCACCACGAAGTTCTGGCCGAAGCGCAGCGAGAATTGTTCGGCGAAGGCGCGGCTGGTGATGTCGGTGCCACCACCCGGCGCGTAGGCGACAACGATCTTGACGGGCCGGCTGGGCCAGGCTGACTGCGCGCGCAGCGCGGGCGCGAACAGCGCCAGCGGCAGGGCGGCAAGCGTACGGCGATTGATGCGGGTCATCTCAGCGTGCCTTCTTCCACTCACCGATGGGGGGCCGTGCCAGCCCGAGATTCTCGCGCAGCGTGCTGCCGGCATAGTCCTTGTGGTACAGGCCGCGGCGCTGCATTTCCGGCACCACCAGGCGGGTGAAGTCCTCGAACGATCCGGGGTTCTGCGAGGCGACGAGCACGAAGCCGTCGCAGGCGCGGCCGTCGAACCAGACCTGCATCTGGTCCACCACCTGCTTCGGCGTGCCGGTGAAGTTGGGGAACTCCTTGGTGGTGCCGCGGCCGGAGAAGGTGACGAAGTCGCGCACCGTCGGATTGGCCTTCCCGCTCAGCTGCACGATGCGATCCTTGAAGCCACCCCAGGAGAGGTTTTCCAATTCGGCATCGGTGAAAGGCGCGTCCATGTCCTTGCTGCCGAAGTCGAAGTTCAGCGCCTCGCTCAGCAGCACCAGGCCATCCGTCGGGTTGGCCAGCGCCTGGGTATAGGCGCGCTTTTCTTCAGCCAGCGCCTCGGTCTCCGCGACGTTGACGTAGCAGGCCGGCGCCACCGTCACCTGGTCCGGGTCGCGCCCGGCCGCCGTCACCGCCGCCTTCAGTTCCGCGTACTGCTTCTGGCCCGCGGCCAGGTTGGGGTAGACCACAAATATCAGTTCGCCCCAGCGGCCGGCGAAGCGGCGGCCACGGCCGCTCTGCCCGGCCTGGATCAGCACCGGGTGGCCCTGCGCACTGCGCGGCACCGGCAGCGGGCCGTGGGTGCGGAAGAACTTGCCCTCGTATTTCAGCGCGCGGACCTTGTCGCCATCGGCGAAGCGACCCGTCGCCTTGTCCATGATGATGGCGTCGTCGTCCCAGCTGTCCCAATGGCCCAGCACGGCTTCCATGAACTCGTCGGCGCGGTCGTAGCGAAGGTCGTGCTCCAGGTGCTCGGTGCGGCCGAAATTCGCGGCCTCGCTGTCGTTCAGCGAGGTCACCACATTCCACGCGGCGCGCCCGCGGGACATCAGGTCCAGCGTGCCGAACAGCCGCGCGACATGGAACGGCTCGTGATAGGTCGTCGAATAGGTGCCGCCCAGGCCGAGGCGGGAGGTGACGCCCAACATCACCGCCAGGATCGTCGCCGGGTCCATCTTCACCACGCGGATGCCGTTCTCCACCGCGGCGCGATGGTCGCGCTGGTAGATGTCCGGCATGGCCAGGCGGTCGTCGAAGAAGGCCAGGTGGAACTTGCCTTCCTCCAGCACGCGCGCGGTGCGGGTGAAGTAGTCCGGGCCGAGGAAGTCGGTCGCCGCCGCGGGATGCCGCCACGACCCCGGCGCGATGGAGCAGTTCTGCGCCTGCAGAAAGCCCACCATTTTTATCTGCCGCATGACGCCCACTCCCTACAGCGCGCCGTTTCGGCGCAGTTCGTTGATCTCGGTCAGCGCCATGCCCAGCCATTCGCCCAGCACCGCGTCGGTGTCGGCGCCGCGGGCGCGGCCGGCATGGCGCAGCGTCGCCGGCGTTTCGGTCAGCCGCGGGACCGGCGCCGGCAGCACCAGCTCGCCTGCGCGCTCGTCCATCAGCTTGATCAGGTTGCCGCGCGCCGCGATATGCTCGTCGGCGAAGATGTCGGCGATGCTGTTGATCGGCCCCCAGGGCACTTCCCCGGCGTCGCAGGCGGCGCCCAGTTCCGCCATGGTCATGCTGCCGGCCCAGGCGGCCACCAGCCCGTTCACCTCGGCGCGCCCGGCGATGCGCTGCGCCGTGGTGGCAAAGCGGTCCTGCGCCGTCAGCTCCGGCTTGCCCATGGCTTCCGCCAATCTCGCAAAGATCTTGTCGCTGGTGCAGGCGATGGCGACCCAGCGACCTTCTTTGGTCTGCCAATGGCCATGCGGCACCACGGTCGGCACATCCGCCCCCATGCGCTCGCGGATGGTGCCGTTGCGCGCATAGGCTGGCGCTGTCTCGTCCAACAAACGAAAAATGCTTTCGTACAGGCCGATATCCACGTCCTGGCCCTGACCGGTGCGCTCGGCCACACGCAGCGCCATCAGCACGCCGACGGCGCCCCAGATGCCCGAGAGGTAGTCCGCCAGCGAGGTGCTGCCCGGCACCACCGGCGGTCCATCGGCCTCGCCGGCCAGGTAGGACAGCCCACCGAAGCCATGCGCCACGCGGGCGAAGCCGGGCAGCCCGCGCTTCGGCCCGGTCTGGCCATAGGCGCTGACCCGCAGCACCACCAGGCGCGGATTGATCTCGCGCAGCTTGTCCGGCGCCAGGCCCCATTTCTCCAGCGTGCCCGGGCGGAAATTCTCCAGCAGCACGTCGCTCTGCGCGATCAGGCGGCGGAACACTTCGGCGCCCTCGCTGTGGCGCAGGTCCAGCGTCATGCACTGCTTGTTGCGCGCCTCGCTGAGCCAGGCCAGCGTGTCGCCGCATTCGGTCTGGGTGCCGAAGGCGCGCATGGGGTCGCCGAGCTTCGGATGCTCGATCTTCAGCACCGTGGCGCCGAAATCCGCCAGGATGGTGCCGGCGAAGGGTGCGGCGAGGAAGGTCGCCACGTCCAGCACCTTCACGCCCGCCATGGGTTGCGGCTTGCTCATTCGCTTGCACCTGCCTGTCTGAGGATTTCCTGCGCCATGCGCGCATGCACCGCGTCCACCATCACCCCGCCCTGGGCGACGGCGCCCTGGCCGGCCAGCAGCGCCAGCACCTGGCGCGCCCAGGCCACCCGGGCCGGGCTGGGGGAGAACACATCGTTGATCGGCGCCACCTGGTCGGGGTGGATGGCCCACTTGCCCTCGTAGCCCAGCGCACGAGACCGCGTGGCGGAGGCGCGCAGCCCCGCCATGTCGCGGAAATCGGCGTAGACCGCGTCGATCGGCCGCACGCCGGCGGCGCGGCAGGCATTGGCGATGCGCGCCAGCGCGTAGTGCCATTGGTCGTTGCCGTGCGGCACCGGCTCGGCCGGCATGGCGTAGTCCGGGTTGGGCAGGCCGACCACGCTGTCCGGCGTGCGCATCTCCGCCATGTAGTCGCCCAGGCCGAAGATCACGGCCTCCAGCCGCGGATGCGCGGCGGCGATCTCCTCCACCCGGCCGACGCCCTTCGGCGTTTCCACCAGGGCGGCGATGCCGATGTGCCGGCCGCCGCCGCGCGCTGCCTCGATGCCATCCAGCAGGGCCGCGACGAAGCGGATGTCGAAGGCTTCGCCCGATTTGGGCAGCACGATGCGGTCCAGCCGCGGGCAGGCGCCGGCGACCTCCACGATGTCGCGGTGGCACCAGGGCGTGCCGATGCCGTTGACCCGGATGGAGACGATCTTGCGGCCCCAGTCCACGCCGTTCAGCGCGCCGATGGCGGCCAGGCGCGCCGCGTCCTTGCGGTCCTCGGCCACGCCATCCTCCAGGTCCAGCACCACGGCATCCGCCGGGCTGGCCGCCGCCTTGGCGAAGAAGCGCTCGGAGCTGGCCGGCACCGAAAGCTCGCTGCGCTGCGGCGCGGCGCGACGATCCGCCTCGACTGTCGTGGCCTGTGCTGTCACGATCCGCTCCTTGCCATGTCCGTCAATCTCAAGCTGCTCAACGCCTTCCTGCTGGTGGCCGAGCACGGCAGCTTTCGCCGCGCGGCGGAGCTGGCGCGCCGGTCGCAATCCGCGCTGTCGCTGCAACTGCGGGAGCTGGAGGGCCAGCTCGGCGCCTCGTTGTTCCACCGCACCACGCGCAAGGTCAGCCTGACGCGCGAAGGCGAGGCGCTGCTGCCGCATGCCCGCCGCGCCATGGCGGAAATGGAGGCCGGGCTGCGCCGGGTGCGGGCCGCCAGCAGCATGCAGGGCGGCAAGCTGGCGCTGGGCTGCCCGCCGCATGTCGGGGAATACGTGCTGCCGCCCTTGCTGGCGGAATTCAGTGCGGCGCATCCCGGCGTGGCGCTACGCATCCACGACATGCTGCAGGCGGAGGTGCTGGAGGCGGTGCGCCGGCAGGAGCTGGATTTCGGCATCGGCCCGCGCCCGGCCAGTGCGCCCAGCCTGACCTTCACGCCGCTGCTGGAGGAAGCCATCCTGGCCGTCGCCCCGCCACGCCTGGTGCCACGCGGCGCGACCAGCATGCCGCTGGCGGCGCTCGGCGCCATGCCGGTCATCATCACGTCAGGCACCAACAGCCTGCGGGAGATGCTGGAGGAAGCCGCGGCCAGCATCGGCGTGACGCTGCAGGTGCGCTGCGAGGTGCAGATGCCCGGCACCGCCATGGCCCTGGCCGCCGAGGGGCTGGGGGTTGCCATCATCCCGGAATTGGCGCTGCCGCGGCGGCAGCTGGCCAGGCTGAAGGTGCTGCGGATCGCCGACCCGCCGTTGCTGCGGGAGGTCGGTATCGTGCAGCTGCGCGGCGCCAGGCCCTCGCCGGCCGCATTGGCCATGCAGGGCTTGCTGCGCGGCAAGCTGCGGCCTGCACCGTAGCTGCCCGCCAAGGCTGGGCTTTCCGCCATGACATTTCCGTCCCCGGCCGTCGGAACCGCGACCCGGTGTGGAGCGAAGCGCGCAATGCCCGGCAACCACAAGCGAGTTTCGCCGAACGATTGATCGTGTTCTGCGATCAGTGGCGGCATTTTGGTGCGCGCCGCCGCGGGTTGCGGCCATGCCCGCCGATGAACCGGCCGGCACGCTGCGCCATTCCGCCAGAGCCCGCCAGGCGCCGACGGCAGCGCCTGGCAGCCTCCGGCTCCTTGTCTTGTCGTGCGATTCACGTCTCCGGCGATGCCGCCTGCGACGATCACACTCCAGCGGGCGGCTGGCTATCCCGCCACCGCGCTGCCGAGGAATGGCAGGATGGCCGCCACCACCTGCTGCGGGCGCGTTTCCACCACGCCGCCATCCGCGTTGTGCAGCCAGGCGGGACGGGCGTTTGGCATCAGGGCGCAGATGCGCTCGGCCTGACGGCCGAAATGCGCTTCCTGCTCGGTCAGCAATTCCAGCACCAGCGTGGGCGCCTGCACCTGGCGCAGGGCGGTTGTCAGGTCGAAGGCGTGGCTCGCATCAACCCTTCAACTCCGCCAGGATGTCGTCGAGTTCCGCGGCGAGATCAGCTGGAATTTCCTCCGGCACCGACGGCACCGTGGTCACGGCCGGCCTGGCGCGGGCAAACAGGCGCTCACCCAGCAATGTCTCGATCTCCCTGTAGAGGTCGAGCCGGTTTATCGGCTTGCTGACATACCCATCCATCCCCGCTGCCAGGTAGCGTTCACGGTCCCCGACCATGGCGTTGGCCGTCAGGGCGATGATCGGCGTGTGCTGGCCACCGGCCGCCTCGGCGCGAATGATGCCGGTTGCGGTCGGGCCATCCATGACCGGCATCATCACGTCCATCAGGATCAGGTCAAAGCGCCGGCCCCGCGCCAAGGCCGCGGCCTCGCCGCCGTCATGGGCGAAGGTCACGCGGTGCCGGTCGGCCGCCAGGAAGCTCTGGATGACCAGGCGATTGATCTCGTCATCCTCGGCCACCAGGATGTCGAGGCTCCGGGTCGGTCGGTCATCGCTTGGCTCCGCCTCCGGTGCGGCCGGGGCCGGCATGGTGGTCATCGGCAGCAGCAGGCGCAGGGTGAACACGCTGCCTTCGCCAACCCGGCTGCTCGCTTCGATCTCGCCGCCCATCAGCCGGGCCAGTTGCCGGCTGATGGCCAGGCCCAGGCCGGTGCCGCCGAACCGCCGGGTGGAGGAGATGTCGGCCTGGGTGAAGCGGCTGAACAGGCGCCCCAGGGCTTCCGGTGCAATGCCGATGCCCTGGTCGCGCACGGCGATGCTCACCGCAACCTGGCGGTCCGGCATGGCCTTGCCCTCCAGCGTGATGGTGATGGTGCCATGGCTGCTGAACTTGACCGCGTTGGCCACCAGGTTGAGCAGGATCTGCCGCAGCCGGGTCGGGTCGACCAGCACCGGTGGCAGGTCGCCGTGCTGCACGACGTTGATCTCGATGCCCTTCGCCATCGCGCCCTGGCGCAGCAGCCCTGCCACGTCCTGCACCACCACGGCGATATCGCAGGCCAGGCCCTCAAGCACCGCCTGTCCCGCCTCCAGCTTGGAGTAGTCGAGGATGTCGTTGACCACCCGCAGCAGGGCATCGCCGGACTTGACGATGGTGTCGCACATCTCCTGCTGCGGCGCGTTCAGGCCGGAATCGCGCAGCAACTCGACCATGCCGAGCACGCCGTTCAATGGCGTGCGGATTTCGTGGCTCATGTTGGCCAGGAAGTCGGACTTCGCCTGGTTGGCCGCCTCGGCGGCGGCACGGGCATCCGCCTGCGCCTCCGCCAGGCGCTCCTGGCTGCGCTGCCGCCGCAGCATCAGCTGGCAGATCACCGCGATGACCAGGTCCACGATGCCGGCGGCGACGCCCAACGTGGCCGCCTGGCGGCGCCATTCCGCCAGGATGGCGGCCATGCCGGAGGAGGCCGTGACCGCCATGGGGTAGCGCACCAGCAGCTGGCCGGCGATCAGCCGTTCGCGTCCGTCGACCTGGCTGATCTGGCGCACGACGCCGCGGTTGGCGCCGGCCGCAAACAGGCGGAACACCTCGCTTTGCTGCAACTGCCGGCCGATCTGCTGCGGCGCCTGGGGGTAGCGCGCCAGCAGGACGGCGTCGCTGCGGAACAGCGAGATGGAGCTGTCCCGCAACGGCGCCACGGTCTGGTACAGCCGTTCGAAATAGCTCAGTTGCACGGCGCCCAGGATCAGGCCGAGGAATTGCCGGTCCGGTCCGCTGACCCGTCGGGCGACATAGATGGTCCAGGTGCCATCGCCACGATTTTGCACCGGCCGGCTGATGAAGCTGTCGCGCTCGGGGTCGTCGCGGAGCGCCGTGAAGTAGTCGCGGTCCGCGACGTTCACCGCGGGGATCGGCCAGTAGCGGGAAAAATTGATCAGCGTGCCATCCTCGGCGATGGCGGTGATGGCATCCAGCTGCGGCAGGCTGCGGATGCGGCTGACGAGGTCGGCATGCACCTCGGGGCCGGCCATCATGCGGCGGAAATCGTCGGCGCTGCGCAGGCCGGCGCTCTGCAGGCGCTCCAGGATCGCGCCCTGGACCAGCTCGACGGCCTCGAAGGCCCGGTCCGCCTGGTCCGCCAGGACGATCGAGAGGCTCTGCATCTCCCGGCCGGATTCCGCGATGACCCGGGTTCTCAGGTGGATGACCACGAGCAGGGTGGTCAGGGTCGCCAGTGCCGCCAGCACCAGGTGGCCGACAATGAGCCACATCCGCTGCCGCGCGGGCTTGTGGCGCGGCCGGAGCAATGGGCTGCCTCCTGGCTCGGGCGTCTTGGTCTCGGTCACGCTCTGGTCTTCCTGCACATGCCGATGGCCTGGCTGCGAGGCCACGGCGCCGGGGCGGGAAGTGTTGCAATGGATAGCTTAAGATTGGCTGTGCCTGGGCGGCAGCCTTGTTGCTGGATGGGCCAGGGCCTCCGTTCGCCAACCCCCGCAATCGCCCCAAGGCTTGCGCCGACGGACACCAGGCGCCCGCGTGTCGGGGAGGGTTGCCGGGATGCCAAGGCCCGGCGCGAGTGACTTCCCAAGCCGGGCAAGGTTTCGTAGCGTCGCGGACATGATGCAGCCGCTGTTCCGGTGTGGTCCTTGCTGCCGGCCGGCCTAGGGCTGGCGATGCTTCCGACCCCGCCATGCCACGGTGACATCTCGGCGGTGCTGAAGGTCGCGTGTCGCTGGCTGGCGGATGCGGGGCAGTTCGGCCGGACCACCATCCTGCGTTGCACCGCCGCGCCGCCGGACGCCATCCTGGTCGCCGGGTTGACGCGGACGCTGCCCTGCGGCGGGCAGCGCTTCGACCGGCTGGGCTAGAGCAATATCCGTTCTGATGGAATCATCAGAACGGATTTCTTGCTCTAGTTTCAACAAGTTATAGAGCACGAAATGCACCCGACAGGGCGCATAGTGCTCTATATCGCGCGCAACCCGCCTTGCGGCGCGGCGCCGGCGGTGCCTGGGTATCGGCTGCGGGTCCGGGCGGCGTGAGCCGCGCACCATCGCCAGAATTTCAGGGAACTCATTGCCGTGTCCATCTTGCACCAACGCCGCCTCGGCTTCGTCCTGCTGGCCCTGTCGCTGACCGTCGTGCTGCTCTGGCTGGCCACGGAAGTGCTGGCGCCGGGCGGTTGGACGGCGTGCAAGCTGCTGTTGTTGGCCTGCTTCGCCGGCACCGCGCCCTGGACCGCGCTCAGCGCCGCCAATGCCGTGGTCGGGCTGGCGATCCTGCTCGGCGCCGAGGACCCCCCGGCCTTTGTCCTGCCGGCGCTGCGCCAGGTCGGGCCGGGCGTGCCGACGCTGCGCACCGCCATTGCCGTGTGCATCCGCAACGAGGAGATGGGCCAGGTGCTGCCGCCGCTCGGCCGGTTGCTGGATGGGCTGGAGGCGGCCGGCGCCGGCGAGCGGTTCGTGCTCTGGCTCCTCTCCGATACCGCCGACCCCCAGGCCGTCACCGCGGAGGAGGCGGCGATCGTGGCGTTCCGCACGGCGCGGCGCGGCGCCATTGCGGTGTGCTACCGGCGACGGGCTGAGAATACCGGCTTCAAGGCCGGCAACGTGATGGACTTCCTCGACCGCCATGGCGACGAGGCCGAGCTGATGCTGTGCCTGGATGCCGACAGCGAGATGACGGCGGCAGCGGTGCTGCGCCTGGTCGGCTGCATGGCGGCCGACCCGCGCCTGGCCATCCTGCAGCATCTGGTGGTCGGGCGGCCGGCCACGGCGGCCTTCCCGCGGCTGTTCCAGTTCGGCATGCGCGCGGGCATGCGCAGCTGGGCGACCGGCCAGGCCTGGTGGCAGGGGCCGCAGGGGCCGTACTGGGGCCACAACGCGGTGCTGCGGATAGCGCCGTTCCGCCGCCACTGCCGGCTGGAGCCGCTGCGCGACGGCCGGCCGATCCTCTCGCACGACCAGGTGGAGGCGGTGCGGCTGCACGCCGCCGGCTGGAAGGTGTGCTGCCTGCCGGCCGAGGAAGGCAGCATGGAGGGCAATCCACCCGCCCTGCCCGAGTTCATGGCGCGCGACCTGCGCTGGGCGGCGGGCAACATGCAGTACTGGGACCTGCTGTGGCTGCCGGGGCAGAGCGCAATGGGGCGCTGGCAATTGGTCCAGGCGATCCTGTTGTTCTTCGGCGCGCCGCTCTGGGTCGGCGTGCTGTTGTGCGGGGTGCTGAACGCGGTGAGCGGCGATGCGGCGGCCGTGCCCGGGGGCTGGATGCTGGCGCTGGTGCTGGCCAGCTGGAGCATGCTGCACGCGGCCAAGCTGGCGGGCTATGTCGAAGTGCTGCTGAAGCCGGCGCTGGCCGCGCGCTATGGCGGGCGCCGGGTCTTCCTGTGCGGGGCGCTGGCCGAGCTTGGCTTCACCACGTTGCTGGAACCGGTCAGCGTGTTCAACAAGGCGATGTTCCTGCTGGCGCTGCCGTTCGGTGGCCGGGGCGCCGGCTGGGCACCGCAGAACCGGGCCGACCGGGGCGTTTCCTGGGCCGACGCCGCCCGGTTGCTGTGGCCGCATACCGGCTTCGGCCTTTTGGTGTTCGGGGCGTTGGCGCTGGCGGCGCCAGCAGCCCTGGCCTGGGCGCTGCCCCTGGCCGGCGGGCTGCTGCTGGCGATCCCGTTCTGCGTCGTCACCGCATCGCCCGCGGTTTCCGCCTGGCTGCGGGCGATGCGGCTCGCGGCCACGCCGGAGGAACTGGCCGCGCCGCGGGAGCCGGACTGAGCGGCGCGAGATCGGGCAACGCCTCGAGCTCGCCGACATCATGCGCAGCCACGTCCGCGCTACCGAGCATGAACCTCTGCGTCGGCGTCGCGGTCGGCTTTCGGCAACGGGAGCAAATACGGGCAACTCGCCCCCTACCTTCAGCCGCCCCCTTCGCGCTTGCCCGTTGCGCAGCGCTGAGCCACCCTTGGCCAGCAAGGTTGATCCGCTGGCGAGCCTCGTCGGAAGCCTGTGACGCCGGCCTCAGGAGAGCGCGATGGACCCGACCCAGCTTGACGCGGTGGCACTCGGCGCCGCCTTCCGCTCCGGTGCGCTTTCGCCGGTGGAAGCGACGCGGGCGGTGCTGCACCAGGTCGAGGCCGGGGCGGCGCTGAACGCCTTTTGCCATGTGGCCACCGAGCAGGCCCTGGCCGCCGCCCGGGCCAGCGAGGCACGGCACCGCGCGGGCATGCCGCTCTCGGCGCTGGACGGGGTGCCGGTGGGGATCAAGGACCTGCTGCTGACCAAGGGCATGCCGACGCGGCGCGGGTCACTGACCACCAGCCCCGACGGCCCGTGGGAGGATGACGCGCCCTGCGTCGCCCGGCTGCGCGAAGCCGGCGCCGTGCTGCTGGGCAAGACCGCCACGCCGGAATTCGGCTGGAAGGGCGTGACCGACAGCCCGCTGACCGGCATCACCCGCAACCCGTGGAACCCGGAATGCACCCCGGGCGGCTCCTCCGGCGGCGCGGCGGTGCAGGTGGCGACGGGCATGGGGCCGATCGGCATCGGCACCGATGGTGGCGGCTCCATCCGCATCCCCGCCAGCTTCACCGGCGTGTTCGGCTTCAAGCCCAGCTACGGCCGGGTGCCGGCCTGGCCGACCAGCCAGGTGGGCACGCTGGCCCATGCCGGGCCGCTGACCCGCACGGTGGCCGACGCCGCCCTGGCGATGGCGGTGATCAGCGGCTGGGACGCGCGCGACTGGACCGCCCTGCCCTGCGCAAAGCTGGATTGGATGGGCGCGCTGCAACGCGGCATCGCCGGCAAGCGCATTGCCTATGCGCCCACGCTCGGCGGCGCGGTGGTGGACCCGGAAGTCGCCGCGCTGGTGCGCGCCGCGGTGGAGGTGCTGGCCTCGCTCGGCGCCATCGTGGAGGAAGTGACGCCGCCCCTGGGCGTGGAAGGCGAGGCCATCGCCAACCTGTGGCGCAGCGGCTGCGCGCGGGGCCAGCGCTTCCTGACGCCCGAGCAGAAGGCGCTGCTGGAACCCGCGCTGCGCTTGGCCGCCGAGGAAGGCGCCAAGGTGACGCTGGCGCAGTGGCAGGACGCCATGGATGCCCGCGCCGCGCTCGGCGCCGCGATGCGCGCGTTTCATGAGCAATGGGACCTGCTGGTGCTGCCAACGATGAAGCTGACCGCCTTCGCCGCCGGCCAGAACGCGCCGCTGGGCGCCGATGGCCAACCCGACTTCGCCTGGAACGCGCTTTGCTACCAGTTCAACCTGACCAGCCAGCCGGCCGCCAGCATCCCCTGCGGTCTCACCAGCGCAGGCCTGCCGGTGGGGTTGCAGGTGGTGGGGCCGATGCATGACGACCTTGGCGTGCTGGCCGCCTGCGCCGCCTATGAACGCGCCCGCGGCAAGCTGCCGCTGCCGCCCCGATGAAGGATTCCGCCATGCTGACTCGCCGTGACAGCCTGCTGCTTGCCGGCGCCGCCGGGCTGGCGCTGCCGGCGCGGCGGATCATGCTGCGCCACCTGCTGCCGAACTGCGCGCCGCCCTTGATCGTGCTGGCGACGGTGGCGGTCGGCAGCGCGATCACGCTGGAGGCGACGCTGTCCTTCCTCGGCATCGGCCTGCCGCTGACCCGGCCTTCCCTCGGGCCGCTGATCGCCAATGGCTTCGCCTACCTGATGAGCGGCGCCTGGTGGATCTCGATCTTCCCGGGGGTGGCGCTGTTCCTGGTGGTGCTGGCCATCAACCTGGTGGGCGATGCGCTGCGCGAGGCGCTGGACCCGCACGACGAGCGGTAGCCGGCGTTCGGCCACCGCTGCCGCGGACGCGGGTGTCGCGCTCCGCCACGCCGATCACAGCCGCCCCGCGTTGGGCGGCATCGCCACGCCGTCTACCCGAAGACGTGCAGGTCGCTGGCCGCCAGGGCCGGGTGGCCGATAAGGCTGGCGACCAGCACCTTGGCGCCGACCCCGCTGCCGTCGGCGTCCCAGTACAAGGCGCCGTTGACGCCATTGTAGAGGAACTGGCCATGGGCCTGCGTCGCCCTGGTGCCAAGTACCAGGCAGTCGGCGGCGCCCAGGTCCATGCCGGCAACCAACCCGCCGCCGAAGCCGAGGGCGGAGAACTCCAGCGCATCGCTGCCCGAGACGAAGTCAACGACCTTGTCCCCGCCATCGGCAGGCGTGCCGAAGCGGAAGATGTCGGCGCCCAGCCCGCCGGTCAGCTGGTCGGCGCCCTCGCCGCCCAGCAGCGTGTCGTTGCCGCTGCCGCCGGACAGGGTGTCGTTGCCGGCGCCGCCATCCAGCAGGTTGTTCGCGCTGTTGCCGGTGATCACGTTGCCCAGCGCATTGCCAAAGCCATTGATCGTCGCGGCACCGGTCAGGGTCAGGTTCTCCATCTCGGCCCCCAGGGTGAAGCTGATGCTGGACATCACCTTGTCGATGCCGCCGCCAGGCTGCTCGACCACCAGGTCGCCGATGCTGTCGACCATGTAGAGGTCGTTGCCCGCGCCGCCGACCATGCTGTCCGCGCCGGTGCCGCCGTCCAGCGTGTCGTTGCCAGCGCCGCCCAGCAGCGTGTCGTTGCCGACCATGCCCCGCAGTGAGTTGCCCAGGTCATTGCCGGTGATGACATTGGCGGCGGCGTTGCCGATGCCGGTCACCGCGGTGCCGGTCAGGACCAGGTTCTCGAAGTTGATCGCCAGCGTCCAGGCGATGCTGGCCTGCACCGTGTCGATGCCACCACCGGACAGTTCCATCAGCTTCTCGCCGAGGGTGCCGACCAAATAGAGGTCGTTGCCGGTACCACCGGTCAGGCTGTCCAGACCGCCGGCGCCATCCAGCGTGTCGTTGCCGGCGCCGCCCAGCAGCGTGTCCACGCCGATGCTGCCCAGCAGCAGGTTGTCCAGCGCATTGCCGGTGCCGACATGGCCGGCCGCGGTCAGCACCAGCGCTTCCAAGTTGGCGCCCAGGGTCCAGTCGATGCTGGCCTGCACCGTATCGGTGCCCTGGCCAGCCAGTTCCGTCACCACGTCGCCGGCGACGTCCACCACATAGCTGTCGTTGCCCACGCCGCCGGCCATGCTGTCGGCACCGGTGCCGCCGTCCAGGCTGTCATTGCCGGCCGCGCCCAGCAGCGTGTCGTTGCCGTCCAGGCCGCTCAGCGTGGCGTCGCCGCTGCCGGCGGTCAGCCTGTTGTCCAGCAGGTTGCCGGTGCCGCGCGTTGCGGTGCCGGTCAGCACCAGGGCTTCCAGGTTGTCGGCCAGGGTGAAGTCGATGCTGGCCTGCACCGTGTCGGTGCCGCCGGCCAGGTCTTCCGCCACCACCGTGGTGGCGTCGGTGACGATGTAGAGGTCGTTGCCGGCGCCGCCCGCCAGGCTGTCGGTGCCGCCGGCGCCGTCCAGTGTGTCGTTGCCGTCCAGGCCCAGCAGCGTGTCACCACCGGCGCCGCCGGTCAGGCTGTTGTCCAGCGCATTGCCGGTGCCGGCATGGGCGGTGCCCGTCAGCACCAGGGCTTCGACATTGGCGGCCAGCGTGTAGTCGATGCTGGCCAGCACGGTGTCGCTGCCCTGCGCTGCCAACTCGGTCACCACGTCGCCGGCATTGTCCACCACATAGGTGTCGTGGCCCATGCCGCCGGCCATGCTGTCGGCGCCGGCACCGCCATCCAGGCTGTCATTGCCGCCATTGCCGGCCAGGCTGTTGCCGATGCCGCCACCGATCAGCGTGTCGTTGCCCTCGCCGCCCCAGGCATTCTCGATCGTGGTCGTCGTCGCCGTGGTCAGGCCGGTGTTCAGCGCGGTGATGATGTTGGAGCTGTTGGCGGTCAGCGTCACCTCGGCGCCGCGGCCCAGCTGCGTCACCAGGCCCTGGTAGGTAAGGTCGTAACCACCGGCGACCGCGAAGATCGGGATGATGTTGGCGGCTTCCAGCGCCAGCTTGACCTGGGCGATGAAGGGGTAGTCCTCGCCGGTGCCGGCCGGCGTGCCGTCCAGCACGCCGTCGCCGTTGTTCGGCGTGGTGATGCCCGCCGCAGCGCCATCGCCGGCCACGTGGAAGGGCGCGTCGGTGAACAGCACGACGAAGCGGGCCGAGTTGGCGCGGAAGCCGACATCGGTGCTGTGCAGCGCCAGCTGCATCAGCGCCTCGATCTGCGCCTCCGGCCCGTCATTGCCGTTATTGGCGACCATGGCGGTATAGGCGTTGGTCAGCGCGGTGGTGTCGACCGAAAGCGCCAGCTGCTGCTGGTACACCCAGTCGCCGACCCCGCCGAAGCCGCCGATGGGCTTGTCGCGGAAGGTGGAGACGCCGAAGACCGCATTGCTCTGCACCGCCTGCAGCGCGGTGACGATCTGCGGCACCAGGCCGCGCACGGTGATGATGTCGTCGGCGAAGGAGCCGGTGAGGTCCTGCAGGAACTGGACGTCCAGCGGCGCCGCGGTGGTGCCCCCGGTGCCGAAGTCGATGGTCCTGCCCTCGACCTCCGAGGCGGTCTGCTCCGACAGGTCCAGCCGGGTGTCGCCGGTGGCCTGGCTGGCGTCCAGCGTGTCGTTGCCGAGGAAATCCTCGATGCGCGCCGCGCCGCCCTTCAGCACGTAGCGGTCATCGCCGCTGCCGCCATCCATGGTGGAGGCGCCGCTGCTGGCCACCAGCACGTCGTCGCCATCGCCGCCCAGCAGCGTGTCGTCGCCGCCGCCGCCGTCAAGCGTGTCGTTGCTGCTGCTGCCGCTCAGCTGGTTGTTGCCGGCATTGCCGGTCAGCGCATGGGCGCCACCCAGCAGCTGCACCGCCTCGATGTTGTCGGCCAGGGTCCAGTCGGTGGTGACGATGACCGTGTCGAAGCCGCCGGTGGCGGTTTCCACCACCACGTCGCCGGGGTTGCGGATGGTGTAGGTGTCGTTGCCATCGCCGCCGACCAGGCTGTCGCCGCCGCCATTGCCGTCCAGGCTGTCATTGCCGGCACCGCCCGCCAGCGTATCGGCGCCGATGCTGCCCAGCAGGCTGTTGTCCCCTGCATTGCCGGTGCCGATGTGGCCGGCGGCCGTCATCACCAGGGCTTCGACATTGTCGGCCAGGGTGACATCGATGCTGGCCTGCACCGTGTCGGTGCCGGCGCCCACGGCTTCCGTCACCACGTCGCCGAGGCTGTCCACCACATAGGTGTCGTTGCCCGCGCCACCGGCCATGCTGTCGGCGCCGGTGCCGCCATCCAGGTTGTCGTTGCCGGTATTGCCCAGCAGCGTGTCGGCGCCGGCCGCGCCGGCCAGGCTGTCGCCGCCCACGGCGGCCATCAGCAGGTTGTCGCCGGCATTGCCGGTGCCGAGATGCCCGGCCGCGGTCAGCACCAGCGCTTCCACATTGTCGGCCAGCGTGAAGTCGATGCTGGCCTGCACCGTGTCGGTGCCGCCGGCCGTGGCTTCGCTGACCACGTCGCCGGCGTTGTCGACCACATAGATGTCGTTGCCGGCGCCGCCGGCCATGCTGTCGGTGCCGATGCCACCATCCAGGCTGTCATTGCCGGTGCCGCCCAGCAGCGTGTCGTTGCCGGCCGCGCCCGACAGGGTGTTGCCCAGGTCGTTGCCGGTCAGCAGGTTGTCCAGCGCATTGCCCGTGCCGTGGGTTGCGGTGCCGGTCAGCAGCAGCGCCTCGACATTGGCGGCCAGGATATGGTCGATGCTGGCCTGCACCGTGTCGGTGCCGCCGCCCAGGGCTTCGCTGACCACGTCGCTGGCGCTGTCCACCACATAGGTGTCATTGCCGGCGCCGCCGGCCATGCTGTCGTTGCCGGTGCCGCCATCCAGGCTGTCCGCGCCGGTGTTGCCGGTCAGCGTGTCGTTGCCGGCCAGGCCCAGCAGCGTGCTGTCCGTGGTGTTGGCGACCAGCGTATTGGCCAGCGCGTTGCCGGTGCCGGTTTGCGCGGCGCCGGTCAGTACCAGGCCTTCCAGATTGGCGCCCAGCGTCCAGTCCAGCGCGGCGCGCACCGTGTCGGTGCCGCCGGCCAGCGCTTCGCTGACCACGTCGCTGGCGCTATCGACCACATAGGTGTCGTTGCCCGCGCCGCCGACCATGCTGTCGGCGCCGCTGCCGCCGTCCAGGCTGTCATTGCCGGTGCTGCCCAGCAGCGTGTCGTTGCCGGCCAGGCCCATCAGGGTGTTGGCGCCACTGCTGGCGGTAAGGGTGTTGTCCAGCTCGTTGCCGGTGCCGACATGGGCGGTGCCGGTGAGAAGCAGGGCTTCCAGGTTGGCGCCCAGCGCGTAGGTGATGCCGGCCTGCACCGTGTCGGTGCCCTCGCCCAGGGCCTCGGTCACCACGTCGCCGGCGGCGTCCACCACATAGGTGTCGTTGCCGGTGCCGCCCGCCATGCTGTCGGCGCCGGCGCCGCCATCCAGGCTGTCATTGCCGCTGCCGCCCAGCAGGCTGTCGGTGCCGGCGCCACCCAACAGGGTGTTGTCGCCACTGCCGCCATCCACCGTGTCGTTGCCGCTGCCGGCATCCACCAGGTCACTGCCGCCGGCGGCGCTGATGCTGTCATTGCCGCCCAGGCCGTAGATGCTGTCGGCGGTATCGCCGATCAGGTGCAGGCCACCGAAGCCGGCGCCCATGCTATCGGCGGCGTTGGTACCATAGATGTTCGGGTCGGGCTGCCAGGTGGCGGGGTCGAAGACGATGTTGCTGGCCTCACCGGCCGCGCCGGGGGAGCCGATCAGCAGGTCCGGGTTGCCGTCCTGGTTCACGTCGCCGGCCAGGGCGACCGTGGCGCCGGTCAGGCTGCCGGCGGCGCCGACGATCTTGCCGCCACCGATGCCCTGGGCGACCAGGGAGAGATCGACCGTGGTGTGGCCACCGCCCCAAACCACATAGACCGCGCCGGCATTGGCGCCGCCTTCGGCATTGCCGGGGGTGCCGATCACCAGGTCGGCCACGCCGTCATGGTTGAAATCGGCGCCGCCGGTGACGGACATGCCGGTCAGGTCGCCGGCAACCTCGGGCGTGATCATGTAGCCACCAAGCCCGGCAGCGACATTGCTCAACAGCACTTCCGTCGTGCTGGCCTTGCCGAACACGACGTAGGCGTGGCCGCCATTGGGGGCGCCGACCAGTATATCGGCGAGGCCATCGGCATTGACGTCACCGACGCTGCTGACCGCGGCGCCGGCGTGGTCGCCGGCCTGGCCGGTGATGCGGTAGCCACCGATGCCCCCGGTGATGTTGGCCAGCGCGACCTCGGTGCCCGTGGCCTTGCCGAAGACGACATAGGCGGCGCCGGCATCCTTGCCGCCGGCCTCACTGGTTGGCGCACCCACCAGGATCTCGGTGAGGCCGTCACCGTTCAGGTCGCCCACCGTGCCGACCGCGGTGCCGGCCTGGTCGTTCTTGCCTTCACCTTTGATGCGGAAGCCGCCCGTGCCGGCGGCAACCGTGGTCAGGTTGACCGCGCCATCCGAGGCCTTGCCCCAGACGACATAGGCAGCGCCGGCATCCACGCCGCCAGCGTCATTGCCGGCGGCGCCGACCACCACCTCCGCCAGGTGGGCGGCATCGCCATTGAGATCGGCAATCGAAGCCAGGGCGCCGCCGGCACGGTCGCCGGCTGCCTCGCCCTTGATGATGTAGCCGATGCCATTGCCGGCACCGCTGGCGGGGTCCAGCAGGTCGATCCCGCCGGCCACGGCCTTGCCCCAGAGCACGTAGGCGGCGCCGGCATCGACCTTGATGCCGTTTTCCACCAGCGGCGCGCCGACCAGGATTTCCGCCCGGCCGTCGCCATTCAGGTCGGTGATGCTGCCGACCGCGGCGCCGGCATTGTCGCCAGCCCGGCCGCCATCGATGATGATTTCGCTGGTGGTGTCGCCCAGGGACCCATTGCCGCCCGGCGTCGCGGTGCCGAAGGTGACGTAGACCCGGCCGGCGTCCACCGCCTTGTCGTCACTGCCGGGGGCGCCGGTGATGATCTCCGGCATCAGGTCGCCGTTCAGGTCGGCGATGGAGGCCAGCCAGGTGCTGCCGGTGGCGCCGGTGGCGGAGGGGGCGAAGTCGCTCGGTGCTTCCGGGGTATACCGATAGCCGGCGCCAGCCAGGATGCTGGACAAATAGAGCTTCGTTGCAGGAATGGCCATGATCGTCGCTCGCTCCGCCACGCATCCGGCGGATCCCGACCTGGGCCACCCTGAATGCGTGGGGCGACCCTAGGAAGGCGAACTGACGCCAAGCTGACGAAACGCGGGGTTGGTAAGTTTTTCTGAACTTTTCTGCCCTTTACCGCGGGCATCCGGCGGAAACGCAAGCACGGCCTCGAAGCCTGTTGCCATCCCCCGCGCCGGGGAATGCAGCCGCAATGCGCCACCCATCTGGCGCATGATGGTCTCCACGATGGCCAGGCCCAGGCCACTGCCGGGCCGGTCCGTGTCCAGGCGGTGGAAGCGCTCGGTCAGCCTGGCCAGGTCCGCCGCCGCCACCACCGGGCCGTCATTGCCGACGATGATCTCCGGCCCGGGCGCCAGCCTTACGGCCACGATGCCATCGGCCGTGCCATGCAGCAGGGCATTGTCCAACAGGTTGCGGATGGCGATGCCCAGCGCATCCAGGTCTGCCGCCAGCAGGAAACTCTCAGCCCCGCCAGTGTCCAGCCGGATGCGACCGGCCTGGCCCGACTGGCGATTGGCATCCTCCACCAACAGCTCCACCAGCGGCAGCACGTCCTGCGGCTCGCCGGCCATGGCCATGCCGGAATCGGCCCGGCTGAGTTGCAGCAACCGCTCCGCCAGCCGCGACATGCGCCGCATCTCCGCCACGATCGCCAGGGCGCGTTGCCCGAGGGGGGTATCCTCGCCGAGACGGGCGGCCAGCACCTGGGTCTGCGCCATGGCCGCGGCCACGGGGGTGCGCAGTTCATGCGCGCTGTTGGCGGCAAAGCTGCGTTCGCTTTCCAGCGCCAGGGAGAGGCGCTGCAGCAGCAGGTTCACGTCGGCCACCAGGGTGCCGAGTTCCTCCGGCAGGCTGGAGATCGGCAGCGGCCGCAGGTTGCTGCGGCTGCGGCCGGCAATCTCCCGCTGCACCGCCAGCAGCGGCTTCAGGCCATGGCGGACCGAACGGCGGATGAGCCAGATGGCCACCGGCACCAGCCCGCCCAGCGGCAGCAGCAGCAGCAGGATGGCGTTGATGATCGGCTCGCGCCGATGGCCGGCCGGCTCGGCAATCTCGATCGCGTAGCGCCCATCCACCGACAGTTCCGAATAGACCCGGCGGCCAGCGGCGTCCCAGGCGAAGCCGGTGGTCACCGGCAGCACGAAGGGACGCATCGGCGCCTGGTGGGAACGCAGCTTCACCTGCCCCTCCGCGGTCAGCACCTGGTAGGTGATGTACTCGTCGTGCGGCACCGCCGGCAGCGTCGGCGGATGGGCGTCGCCGGCCGGCAGGTCCAGCACCGCGCCGTGGTCGGCCAGGATCGCCGGCAGCAGGTGCTGCGCGGTTTCCTGCAGCACGCTGTCGAACTCCTCATGCAGCTCGAACCGCACCGCCAGCACCGCCAGCGCGGCGGCGGCAAGCCAGCTGAGCGTGATGCCCAGCGTCAGCGAGCGGATCAACTGGCCGCGCAGGCTCCAGCCACTCGGCCTCATGGCCGCAACCGGTAGCCGACGCCGCGCAGCGTCTCGATCACGCCGGGGCCCAGCTTGCGGCGGATGCGGCTGATATAGACCTCCAGCGCATTGCCGCCCGTTTCCGCCGCGATGAAGCCGAGCTTGTCCTCCATCTGCTCGCGCGCCACCACGGCGCCGGGGCGGCGGGCCAGCAGGTGCAGCAACTCCCATTCCCGTGCGGTCAACGGCACCGGCTCGCCCTGGCGGGTGGCCACGCAGCCGGTGAAGTCCAGCGAGATCGCACCCTCGTCGCAGGTCACCGCCTGCTCGCCGAAGCTGCGGCGGCTCACCGCCTGGGTGCGGGCCACCAGCTCGGCCAGGTCGAAGGGCTTGACCAGATAGTCATCGGCGCCGGCATTCAGCCCGGCGATGCGGTCGCTGATCTGGTCACGCGCGGTCATGATGATGACCGGCCGCCGGTCGCCTCGCGCCCGCATGCCGCCAAGCAGGTCCAGCCCGGAGCCATCCGGCAGGCGCAGGTCCAGCAGCACCAGGTCCGGGTTGCCGCTGGCCAGGCGCTCCTCGGCATCGGCGACGCTGCGGGCCCAGGCCACCTGGTGGCCGGCCAGGGTCAGGTGTTCCTGCACCGCGCGGCCGAGGCCGGGTTCGTCCTCCAGCAGGAGGATCCGCATCAGGCCGCGCCCTGGCTGGCATGGGGTGATCGCATGGGCGAGACATAGCACCGGGGGTGCCTGGCGGGAACGACAGGCGCGGCCGGGTTGCGGCGGCGGCACCGACGGGGCCACGACCCTGCCGAAACCGGGTGCTTGCCGGGCCCCCGGCGCCAGGATAGCCTGCTTCCTGACCGAACGGTCAGCGGTGGGGAGACGTCAGCGCGCGTGGCAAAAGAACCAGGCCGAGCGAAGCAGGGCCAGCGGCCGCGGCGCCGGCTGCTGCGTGCCGCGCTGGGCCTGCCCTGGCTGGCGCTGCCGGCGGGGGCGCAGGAAGCCTGGCCCAGCCGCCCGCTGCGCCTGGTGGTGCCCTTCGCCCCCGGCGGCGGCGCCGATGCCACGGCGCGATTCGTGGCGCAGGCGCTGGGCGAGGCGCTGGGTCAGCCCGTCGCGGTGGACAACAAGGGTGGCGGCGGCGGCACGCTGGGCGCGATCTCGGCGCTGAGCGCCCCGGCCGATGGCTACACGCTGTTCCATGGCACGCCGGGGCCGCTTGTCACCAACCCGCTGCTGATGGCCAACCTGCCCTATGATGCCGAGCGCGACTTCGCGCCGGTCAGCCTGCTGGTGCGCTCGGCCTATGTGCTGGTGGTGAACCCAGCGCTGCCCGCCCGGAGCGTTGCGGAGCTGATCGCGCTGGCCAAGTCACGCCAGGTACCGCTGGCTTATGCCAGTTCCGGCATCGGCGCCGGCAGCCACCTGGCGGCGGAGCTGCTGCGGATCGAGGCCGGGGTGGAGCTGACGCATATCCCCTATCGCGGCACCGGGCCTTCGGTGCAGGACGTGGTCGGTGGCCAGGTGCCGATGACGATCGACAGCCTGAGCGTGCTGATCCCGTTGATCCGCGCCGGCCGGCTGCGCGCGCTTGGCGTCACCGCGGCCCAGCGCGTGCCGGAACTGCCGGATGTACCCACCATTGCCGAGACGCTGCCGGGCTTCGAGGTCACGGTGATCAACTGCCTGATGGTCCGCAGCGGCACGCCGGCGCCCATCATCGCGCGGTTGAGCGAGGAAGTGCAGCGCGCCATGGCCAGCCCCGCCGCGGCGCAGCGCTATGCCGACAGCGGCGCCGAGCCGGTGGGCAGCACGCCCGCGGCACTGGCGGGCCTGCTGGACGAGGAACGCCGGAAGTGGCGCGGCGTGATCGCCCGCGCCGGGATCAAGGTGGAATAGGAGGAACGGGCATGAGCGAAGAAACGGTGCGGCTGGAGGTGAAGGACTTCGTGGCGGTGGCCACGCTGTGCCGCCCGCCGGTGAATGCGGTGAACTGGGCGATGCGCGACCGCATCATCGAGATCATGGACCAGGCGACCGACCGCGAGGATATCCGCGTGGTGCTGCTGACCGCCGAGGGCAACGTGTTCTGCGCCGGCGCCGACCTGAAGCAGCGGCCGGACCCTGGCAAGCACGGCGAATACTGGTGGCACAACCGGCTGACGCGGGAGACCGGCAACAGCATCAAGGAATGCAGCAAGCCCGTCATCGCCGCGGTGAACGGCGCGGCGCTGGGCGCCGGCTTCGGCCTGGCGGCGGCCTGCGACTTCATGCTGGCCAGCGACAACGCGGTGTTCGGCATGCCCGAGATCAATGTTGGCCTGGCCGGCGGCGCCGCCATGCTGTCCCGCCTGTTCCCGGCGCCCAAGGTGCGACGGATGATGTTCACCGGCCAGCGCCTACCAGCCAGCGAGCTGTACCGCCTGGGCCTGCTGGAAGCCTGCGTGCCGCGTGAGCAGCTGTTCGACGAAGCCTATGCCCTGGCCGCCGAGGTCGCCTCCAAGGCGCCGCTCGGCATCAAATACGCCAAGCAGAGCTGCAACCTGGTGGAGCTGATGCCGGCCAAGGACGCCTATCGGTTCGAGCAGAACTTCACCTACGAGCTGAGCAAGACCGAGGACGCCGCCGAGGCGCGCCGCGCGACGCTGGAGAAGCGCCCGCCGGTCTACAAGGGGCGCTGAGCCATGCGGCGCCGGGTGCTGCTGGGCGGGCTGCTGGCCACGCCGGCGCTGGCGCAGGCCGGTTGGCCGGCGCGCAGCGTGGAGGTGGTGGTACCCTACGCCGCGGGCGGGCCGACCGACCGCTACGCGCGGGAATTCGCCCCGCGCCTCAGCGAGTTGTGGGGCCAGCAGGCGGTGGTGGCGAACAAGCCCGGCGGCGCCACGGCCATCGGCACCGCGGCGGTGGCGCATGCGGCGCCGGATGGCCATACGCTGCTGCTGGCCAGCTTCGGCATCGTGACCAACCCGCTGATGCTGCGGAACCTGCCTTACGACCCCGCGGCCCTGGCGCCGCTGTGCCGCTTCGCGCTCGGCGGTTCGGTGCTGTACCTGCATCCCTCGGTGCCCGCGCGCACGCTGCCGGAGCTGGTGACCTGGGCGCGCGCCAACCCGGGCGCGCTGCGCTTCGGCTCCTCCGGCATGGGCTCCTCGCCGCATATCTCGGCGGAACTCTTCGCCTGGGCAGCCGGCGTGGAGATGCTGCACACGCCGTATCGCGGCAGCGCGCCGGCGCTGACGGATTTGCTGGCCGGCCACGTCAACGCGCTGTTCGACAGCCCCACCACCATGCGCTTCGCCCGTGATGGCCGGCTGCACGCGTTGGGCATTGCGCAGCCGCAGCGCAACGCCCAGGCGCCGGAGGTGCCGACCATGGCGGAGCAGGGTTATCCGCAGCTGGTGGCGCGCACCTTCTACGGCTTCTTCTGCCCGGCCGCGGTGCCGGCGCCACTGCGCGAGCGCATTGCCGCCGACCTGCGCGGCGTCGCCACCGGCCAGGCGATCCAGCGCGCGATCCGCGATGACGGGCTGGAGGCGATGGCCGAGACGCCCACCGAATTCGCCGCCTTCCTGGCCGAGCAGCACGCCTTCTGGAGCCGCGTCATCCGCGAGCGCAACCTTTCCCTGTGACGAGGCCGATGATGGACGAGACCGCCGAACTGGCCGCCTTTCGCGCCGAGGTGCGCGACTTCGCGCTGACCCATTGCCCACCGGAAATCCGTGCGGTGGTGGCGGCCAATGGCAAGCTGGGGCGCAAGCACTGGGCGCCGTGGCAGCGCATTCTGCATGCGCATGGCTGGGGCGCGCCGAGCTGGCCGCGCGAGTACGGCGGCACCGGCTGGGATCAGCGCCGGCGCCACATCTTCGACGAGGTTTTGGCCGAGTGCGACTGCCCGCCGCAGTATCATCACGGCCTCAGGCATATTGGCCCGGTGCTGATCGAATTCGGCACCGCGGCGCAGAAGGCGCGCTTCCTGCCGGGTATTCTGAACGGTGAGGAGTGGTGGTGCCAGGGCTATTCCGAACCCGGCGCCGGCAGCGACCTGGCCAGCCTGAAGACGCGCGCGGTGCGCGACGGCGACGACTATGTGGTGAACGGCCAGAAGCTGTGGACCAGCCACGCCCACGAGGCAGACTGGATGTACACGCTGGTGCGCACCAACACCGAGGTGAAGCGGCAGGAGGGCATCACCATGCTGCTGATCCCGCTGTCCACGCCCGGCATCCGCGTGCGCGAGGTGCGGACGATCGACAGTTGGCACCACGTGAACGAGGTGTTCCTGGAAGACGTGCGCGTGCCCGCCGCCAACCGCATCGGCGAGGAGAACAAGGGCTGGACCTACGGCAAGTTCCTGCTGGACCGGGAGCGCCTGGGCGGCGCCAACGTCGCGCCGGCCTTCCGCTTTCTGGAACGCTGCCGCGAGCTGGTGGCGCGGCAGTTGGCCGGCCCGGCCCATGCGCTGAAGCGCGAGCAGCTGGAATACCGCCTGCTGCTGGCCGAAGCCGAGCTGCGCGGCGCACGCGAACTGGGCAAGGCGGCTGTCGATGCGGTCATGGCAGGGCGCCCGCTGGGGTTGATGCCCTCGGAGTTGAAGCTCTCCACCGCCGATACGGTGCAGCGCATCGGCGCCATCGCGCTGGATGCGGTGGGGGAGCGGGTGGCCACGCGGTTCCGCCCGGTGGATGGCTCGGGGCCGAATGCCGAGGTCGAGGATATCGAGTGGGTGCAGAACTTCATGTACCTGCGCGCCAAAACCATCTTCGGCGGCTCCAACGAGGTGCAGAAGAACGTCGTCGCCAAGCAGCTGTTCGGGATGTAAGCGCCATGGCCTTTGAACCCAAGCCGATGCTGCCCGGCGACACCTTCGACGCCGCCCGCCGCTTTGCCGAGGCCAGCGCGCTGAAGCTGGCCCGCCTGCATGACCCGGCGGCGCGCGCCGCGGAACTGGCGACGCAATGGGCGGCGGTGCTGGAACTCGGCTGGGCCGGCACGCTGGTGCCGGAAGCCTGCGGCGGCGCCGAGGGCACGCTGCTGGACCTGGCGGCGCTGGCGGAGGGCGCCGGCAGCGCCGGCCTGGCCCTGCCGCTGGCCGCCACCTGCGCCGTGGCGCCGACGCTGCTGGCCGGGCAGGACGCGCTGCTGGCCGACCTGGCCGCCGGGCGGCTGCAACCCTGCATCGTGCTCACCGGCCTCAGCGCCGAGGCCGGGCGGCTGAGCGGCCGCGCCGTGGGGGTGGAGACGCCGCCGGCGCCGAGCCATGCGCTGGTGGCGGCGGGTGAGGCGCTGTACCTGCTGGACTTGGCGGGCATCGGCTTCACCCGGCATGAGCGGATCGATGGTCGGCTGACGCTGGACCTGGAGGTGCAGGGCGTGCCGGCCACGCTGCTGCACGCCGATGCCGCGGCGCTGATCCGGCGCGCGCGGGACCTGGGCGCGCTGCTGACCTGCGTGGAGGCGGTGGCCGCGATGGGCACGCTGATCCAGCAGACCATCGGCTACCTGCTGGCACGCCAGCAATTCGGCGCGGCACTGGCCAGCTTCCAGGCGCTGCGGCACCGCGTGGCCGAGATGTACGTGGCCTACCGCAACCTGACCGGCCTGGTGCAGGCGGCGTTGGCGGAACCCAGCTGGCAGAACATCGCCTTCGCCAAGCTGCGGCTGGGGGAGGCCGGGCGCTTCGTGGCCGAGCAGGCGATCCAGGTGCATGGCGGCATGGGCATGACGGAGGAATTGCCGGCCTCTCGCCTGGCGCGCCGCGTGTTGATGGCGGAGTTCGAGTATGGCGACCGCCACGCCCAGGCCGCACGCCTGCTGGCTGCCTGAGGCGGGCTGCACGCTGCGGCATGCCGGGCAGCACCCGGGCGGCAATACCGCGCGGTCATGGCGCGTGCTGCACGGGGATGATGAGCGCGTCCAGCGCCACGGCGCCCTGGCCCTCGGGCAGCACCAGCAGCGGGTTGATGTCCACTTCCGCCACCGTCGCCGCCTGCTGCGCGGCGAAGCGCGACAGCGCCGCCACCGCGCGGGCCGCCGCCGCCAGGTCCGCCTTCGGCCGGCCGCGCGCGCCGTTGAGCACCGGGAAGGCCCGCAGCCCGCGCAGCATGGCCAGCGCCTCGGCCTCATCCACCGGCGCGGGGCGGATGGCCACGTCCTGCATGATCTCGGCGAAGATGCCGCCGAGGCCGACCAGCACGACCGGGCCGAACACCGGGTCGCGCTTGCTGCCCAGGATGAGTTCGACCCCGCCGCGGCGCATCGGCGCCACCAGCACGCCCTGGATGCGCGCCTGCGGCGCGGCGGCGCGCACCCGGGCCAGCATGGCGGCATGTGCGGCGGCCACGGCCACGGCATCGGCCAGGTCCAGCACCACGCCGCCGACCTCGGTCTTGTGCGGCAGGTCCGGCGAGACGACCTTCAGCACCACCGGGAAGCCCAGCGTCGCGGCAGCCTGGGCGGCCTCGGCGGCGCTCTGCACCACGTGTTCCGGCAGCACCGGCACGCCGGCGGCGGCCAGCGCCCGCTTGGCCGCGGCTTCGGTGCGCAGCGTGGCGGCATCCAGCGGCGCAGCGGGCGGCAGCGGCACCGCCGGGCGCAGCGGGGCGCGGCGGGCTTCCGCCAGCGCGCACAACCCCGCCAGCGTCGCGGTGCTGGCGTCCACGCCATCCACCACCGGCATGCCCTGGGCGGTCAGTTCCGCCACCGCCTCGGCAGGCCCGTGCACCGAGAGCATCAGCAGCTTGTCCGGGTGCTTCACCCGCATCGCCGCCAGCGCCGGCATGAACACGCCGCGCAGCCGGGGCACATAGAGCGAGGAGGCCAGTTGCAGCAGCAGCGTGTCGCAATTCGGGTCGTCCAGGATCGCCGCCAGGATCTCCACCAGCACTTCCGGCCGCGCGCCCATGGTCGCCGTGGCGTCCACCGGGTTGCGGGCGGAGGCGAAGGGCACCTGCGCCAGAATGCGCTGCTGCGTCGCCGGCTCCGGCGTTGGCAGCGCCAGGCCCACCTGGGTTGCGGCATCGGCCAGCATCACGCCGAAGCCGCCCGAGGCGGTCAGCAGCATGGTGCGCCGGCCGCGCGGCAGCTCCGGGCCACAAACCGAAGCAGCGTGGCCAAGGTCCAGCAGCGCTTCCACGCTGCGCACGCGCACCGCGCCGGTGCGGGCAAAGACGGCGTCGAACACCGCGTCGCTGCCGGCCAGCGCGCCGGTATGGCTGGCGGCAGCGGCCTGGCCGGCTGCGGTGGAGCCGATCTTCAGCACCACCACCGGCTTGCCGGCCGCGCGCGCCATCTCAAGCGCGCGCACCAGGCGGGGCGCATCGCGGCAGGTCTCCAGCACCGCCAGCACCACCTTGGTGGCGTCGTCCTGCGCCAGGAAGCCGATGGCATCGGCGATGTCCACGTCGCATTCATTGCCGGTGGTCAGGAAGCGGCTGACGCCGATGCCGCGCTCCCGCGCCAGCAGCATGGTGTAGCTGCCGAGGTTGCCGCTCTGCGAGGCGATGCCGAGCACGCCCGCCGGCGGCAACGCGCCTTCCAGCACGATGGAGAAGGTGGCGATGCTGCGTTCCGCCACGCTGACCGCGCCCAGGCAATTGGGGCCGAGGATGCGCATGCCCGTCCGCGCGGCGATGGCGCCGAGCGCGGCCTGGGCCGCCTCGCCCTCGGCGCCCAGTTCGGCAAAGCCGGAGGAGAACACCACGCAGGCGCGGGTGCCGCGGGCGGCGCAATCCTCCAGCGCCTGGTGGGCGTGCTCGGCCGCGACCGCGATGATCGCCAGGTCCGGCGCCTGCGGCAGCGCGGCCAGGGAGGCGAAGGCGGGCAGGCCCTGCACTTCCGTGGCGCGCGGGTTGACCGGGTAGATGGCGCCGGGGAAGCCGAAGCGTTGCAGCAACTGCACCGGGCGACCGCCGATCTTGGTCGGGTCCTGCGAGGCGCCGACGATGGCGATGGAGCGGGGGCGCAGTATGGCGTCCAGCCCGGCCCCTGGTGCGGGCCGTTGCGTGCTCACCATGGCGCTTCCTCCTTCGGCTGACCGTTCGGTCAGGGTCAGCCTATCCCTCGGGGCGGCCGGGCGGCAAGCCCTGGTCCGACGCGCGCAGGCCGCTGAAGATCATGTCGAAGTATTCGGCGGCCACCTCCGGCGCCGGCATCCCCTGGTCCGGCTTGTGCCAGCGGTGCATCCAGTTCAACGCGGACAGCACCAGCCGCCCGGCCAGCGGCACGTCCAGCGGGCGGATTTCGCCGGCCTCGATGGCCTGCTGGATCAGCGAGCGGACCAGGCCCTCATAGCGGTCGCGCCACAGCATGCGCTCGGCATGGCGGCGCTGCTGCGGGTCGTTCCAGAAGGCGGTGGTGGAGGCGATCCAGGCCCAGCGATAGCGCTGGAAGTATTCCCCGGTGGCGACCATGAAAGCGCGCAGCCGCGCCGAGGCGGTGGCGCCTTCCGGCAGCCGCGCCTCGACGAACTGCACCAACTCCCGGGTGGAGCCCAGCGTGATGCGGGCGAAGATCTCATCCTTGTCGGCGAAGTGATGGTACAGCAGCGACTTGGAGATGCCGCAGGCCTGGGCGATGTCGCGCATCGAGGTGCCCTCGTACCCCGCCGTGGCAAACAGCCGGGCCGAGGTGGAGAGGATCTGGAGCATGCGCTCGGTGGCCTCGCCGCCTTCCACCTCAGGCGGCAACGCCTGGTCTTCCGGCATTCCGCACCCCCTGGTCGACCGAACGGTCAGGGTCCGGCAATTCCGTGGTGGAGGCAAATCCGGGCCGAGCCGCTGACCACCCCGGGCAGGGCTTCCACCGGGGAGTCCATTAAGGCGCGGGCCTTGGCCGGCAGCAGCGCCGCCTGGCGGAACACCGCGCAGATGCCCCGGTCGAATTCGGAATCGCTCGCCTGCCAGCCCGGCAGCATCCGCACCAGGCGCCCGGCGGCGGGTTCGTCGCGCACCGTGCAGTCGTCCAGCAGCGCAATGCCCTGCGCGAATCCACCCGCACCGGTTCCTCGATCAGCGGCACCACCTCCCCGACGCCGCCTTGCCGTTCAATCCGCCGGCCTGCTTGGGCATCCGCGCCCGGCCCAGGCCGGGCGCAGCACGGGCCGCGGCATCGGCCGACCCGTCCTCGTTGCCATATCTGAGCTGCGTTGCAGCCCTGTGCCACATGGGAAGCCAAACGGAGCCGGTGTCGGGCGGCTGCCACTGATCCACTCGACCTGCTTGGCTTTCCGCGGGGTTGGTTGGGGCGCCAGGATTCGAACCTGGGAATGGCGGTACCAAAAACCGCTGCCTTACCGCTTGGCTACGCCCCACCGGCAACCCGCATCGCGGGACGCGCTGAATAGAGGCTAGGCCCCTGCCCCGTAAAGCCCCCCAGCATCACGCCACCAGGCCCCAGGCAGCAGCGGAGCAGCCACGCGGGCCGCAGCGGTGTCGGCAAACAAGCCGAAGCAGGTCGCGCCGGAGCCGCTCATGCGCGCCAGCAGGCAGCCAGGCAGCGCCCGCAAGGCCGCCAGCACCTCCGCCACCACCGGGCACAGGCCAATCGCCGGCGGCTCCAGGTCGTTGCGCAGCGCCGCCAGGTCGCGCGCCATGCCGGCGGCGTCGGGCCAGGCCGTGGGCAGCGTTGCCGCCGGGGTGAAGCCGGGCGCCCGGGCCTTGAACACCGCCGGGGTCGGCAGCGCCACGCCGGTGTTGACCAGCAGCAGGCCACAGGCCGGCAGGCGCGGCGCCGGCAGCAGGATTTCGCCCACGCCCTGCATCCGCATCGGCCGGCTGGCGACGCAGACCGGGATGTCGGCGCCCAGCGGGGCGGCAATCGCCGCCAGCGCGGCTTCGTCCAGGCCACAGCCCCACAGCGCGTTCAGGGCGCGCAGCGCGGCGGCGGCATCGGCCGAGCCACCACCGATGCCGGACGCCACCGGCAGCCGCTTGGTCAGCCCCAGCGCGGCGCGGGCGGGCACGCCGGCAACCCCGGCCAGGGCGCGGGCGGCGCGCAGCACCAGGTTGTCGGGCTCGGCCTGCAAGGCGGCGCCGAAGGGGCCGTCCAGCGCCAGGGAAAGGTCCTCGGCCGCCTCCGCCACCACCGAATCCATGGCCGGGCCAAACACCGCCAGGCTGTCCAACAAGTGATACCCATCGGCGCGGCGGCCGGTGACGTGCAGGTACAGGTTCACCTTGGCCGGTGCGGCCTCGCGCAGGGGCATGGCCTCAGCGTGCCGCCTGGCTGGCGGCGGGGAAGCCGGGCAGGCCGTCGCGCAGCTTGGCCTCGATCTTCGGGACCTCCGCGGCCTCCGGGTCCGTCGTCAGTGCGCGGCGCCATTGGAAGCGGCCCTCGCGCTGGCGGCCGGCGGCCCAATAGGCGTCCCCCAGGTGGTCGTTGATGACGCTGTTGCGCGGCTCCAGCTCCACCGCCTTTTCCAGCCAGGTGATGGCGCCGCGCAGGTCGCCCAGGCGGTACAGCACCCAGCCCAGGCTGTCGGCGATATTGCCGTCCTGCGGGCGCAGCTCGGTGGCGCGCAGCAGCATGGCCTTGGCGCGGTCCAGGTTCTTGTTCTGCTCGGCCCAGGAATAGCCCAGGTAGTTCAGCACCAGTGGCTGCTCCGGCGCCAGGTCCAGCGCCTTCAGCAGATCGGCCTCGGCGCCAGCCCAGTTGTCCGAGCGTTCGCGGGCAATGCCGCGCGCGTACAGCAAGGGCCAGTCGCGCGCCCGCAGCGTGCCGGTGCGGCGCACCGCCTGGTCATAGGCCGCGGCGGCATCGGCATAGCGTTCGCGCCGGCGCAGCAGGTCGCCCAGGCGGGCCATCGGCTGGGGTTGCGCCGGATAGGCCTCGGCCAGGCGGCGCAGCAACGCCACGCCCTCATCGGCGCGGTTCAGCTTATCCAGCAGGGCGGCGCGGCGCAGCACCACCACGCCGGCCAGCGGGTCGTCGCTGGCGATGCCATCCAGCGCCCGCAGCGCCGCTTCGTCGTGCGACTGGTCGGCCAGCACGTCGGCACTGAGGATCAGCGCGGGCGCGAAGCCGGGGCGCAGCCGCAGCGCCAGCTGGGCCAGCACCACGGCCATTTCCTGTTGCGCCTGGGCGCGCATGGCGGCGGCCAGCGCGACATAGGCCTCGGCCATGCCGTCGGCCGGGGTGGTGACGCCACGGGCGGCCAGCAGCGCGCGGCGGTTCGGCTCGGCGGCGGCCAGCGCGGCGTCGTCGCCGGTCTGGCCGATGGCGTCCAGCAGGCGCTGGGCTTCGGCGGCATGGCTGGCGCGGGCCAGCACGCCGGAGGCCAGGGTAGCCAGGCGCAGGCTGGGTTCCGGCTGGTCGGCCAGGGCCAGGCGGACCAGCCGGTCGGCTTCCCGCGGGCGCCCGGCGACATCGGCAATCAGCGCCGCGTGCAGCGCGTTCAGCGCGCGCAGGCGGTTGGCGTCCACCAGCGGGCGCAGCAGCGCCAGCGCGGCATCCGGCTGGCCCCGCCCCAGCAGCACCCAGGCCAGCATGGTCGGCTGCAGCACCTGCACCGGGCCGGCGCGGTTGAGCTGGCGCAGCCGCTGCTCGGCGCGTTCCCAGCGGCCGCCCTGCACGTCGCTGCCGGCCAGCAGCAGGTTGGCGATGACGTTGTCCGGCAGCAGCCGGGCCAGGCGCAGCGCGTCGCTGCGGCCATCCATCAGCGCCGCCAGGAAGGCGCGGGTGCGCAGCTCCGGCTGGTCGGGGTCCACCCGCAACGCCTGCATCAGGCTGTCGGCGGCCACGGCGGTATCGGTTTCGGTCGCGGCGAAGCGCCCGGCCAGATAGGCGCCGAACGCCCCGCTGACCGGCGCTCCGCCACCGATCTGCAGGCCGGCGCCGTCACCGCCGCCAGCGGCACAGGCCGAGAGGAGCGCCACCGCCAACAGGGGAAGGCGCCGGAAAGGGGCGTGCTTGAGCATGGTTAACAAGCTAGCAGCGCCGCCGCGGCGCAGCAAAGGGCGCATCGGCGAAAGCGGGGACTTAACCCAGCCGGCCGTAGCCGCCGAACTGCGCGACCACCTCCTCCAACTCCGCCGGCGTCAGCAGCACCGGCGCCAGCCCGGCCGCCAGCAGCGCCAGGTATTCGCGCGCCAAGTTTTCCACTTCCCGCGCCAATGCCACCGCCCCGGCCAGCGTGCGCCCGAAGGCCAGCACGCCGTGATTGGCCAGCAGCGCCGCCTTGCGCCCGGCCAGCGCCTCCACCCCCGCTTCTGCCAGCGCCTGGGTGCCGAAGGTGGCGTAGCGCGAACAGCGGATGTCGCCGCCACCGCCCATCACGATCATGTAGTGGAAGGGCGGCAGGCCCTGCCGCGCGCAGGACAGCGCCGTGGCCAGCGGGCTGTGGGTATGCACCACCGCCTGGGCTTCCGGCCGCGCCTTGTAGACCTCGGCATGCAGCCGCCATTCGCTGCTGGGCTTGCGCTTGCCCTTCAGCACCGCGCCCTCGGTGTCGCATTCCACCAGGTCGGCAGGCGCGGTCTCGGCATAGGGCAGCGCCGAGGGGGTGATCAGGAAGCCATGCCTGGTCCGCACCGAAAGATTGCCGGATTTGCTGGGCATGAAGCCCAGCGCGTCCAATGCCTGCGCCGCGGCGATGAGTTCCGCGCGGACCGCCTTGCTCACGTGGTGCGCCGGCCGATCAGCACCCGCGCGCCGGCGGCGCCGGTGGTCTCGTAGTGCGGGGTATTGGCCGGCAGGGCGAAGCCGGCACCGGCAGCGCCGCCCTGGTCGCCGGCGGTGGCGCTGATGACGCGGAACTCCCCGGCCAGCACCAGGCCGCGGGCGTCCCAGCCATGGGTGTGCTCGGAGAGCTTCATGCCGGCGGGCTGGCTGCGCTCCACCACCTCGGTATAGCCCTCGGCCGCCAGGGCTTCGCGGAAGCCCGCGGCATCGACGGTCCAGTCCTCCCGCAGCTTGCGGGCATGCAGCGCGGCGGGGCGGGTCAGGCAGCGCTCCAGCCAGGCCAGCACCTTGGGGCAGGCGGCGAAGTCGAAGCCGTTCAGCCAGCTGCCGTAGTAGATGCCCGCCAGGTTCAGGTCGGCAATGGTGAAGGTCTCGCCCAGCAGGTAGGGGCGGCTGGCCAGGTGGCTTTCCAGCACCTTCAGCCGCGCGTCCGAGGCCACCTTGCCAGCGGCGGCCAGGGCGGCATCGCGCTCGGCCGGCGGCTTCATGAAGCTGTGCTGCGCCCATTGCATGATGTTGGGCTCGGCTTCCGTCGCCGCCCAAAGGGTCCATTGCAGCACGCGGGCATGGTCGTCGCCGGTGGGGTTGAAGGGGGCGCCCACCTTGCCGGCGATGTGCAGGTTGATGGCCAGGGATTCGAACAGGACGAGATCGCCATCCTGCATGGCCGGCAGCTTGCCGTTGGGGTTCAGCGCCAGGAAGGGCGCGGCCTTGATCTCGGTGAAGGGCACCGGGACATGCTCGTAGGCGATGCCGGCTTCCTCGGCCGCCCAGAGGCAGCGGAAATTGCGCGACCGCGCGACGCCGATGAGCTTGAGCATGGGGTGGTTCCTCCCGCCTGGATTACCGGCGGGAGTGTCGCGGGGTGGGGCAGCGTTGTCCACCGTGACCGCCGCCCAACCACCTCAAAGCGGTCGGGCGGCCGTCGCGCTCACATCCCGCCGATATAATTCGGCCCGCCGCCGCCCTCCGGCGTGCACCAGTCGATGTTCTGCGTCGGGTCCTTGATGTCGCAGGTTTTGCAGTGCACGCAATTCTGCGCGTTGATCACCAGGTGCATCTCGCCTTCGCCATTGCCCAATTCGGCGCCCACGGCCTCGTAGACGCCGGCCGGGCAGTAGCGGCTCTCCGGGCTGCCGAAGGTGTCGTAGTTCACCGCCTTCCACTTGGCAGGGTCCTTCAGCTTCAGGTGGGCGGGCTGGTCTTCCTCATGGTTGGTGTTGCTGAGGAAGACGCTGCTCAGCCGGTCGAAGGTCAGCTTGCCGTCGGGCTTCGGGTAGCTGATCCGCGGCGCGTCCGCCGCCTGCTTCAGGCTCTCGTGGTCGGCGTGGTGCGTCATGGTCCAGGGCGCCTTGCCGCGGAACAGGTAGGTGTCCAGCGCGGCGTTCACCAGGCCGCCCCACATGCCCCACTTGGCGAAGGCCGGGCGGATGTTGCGCACCGCCTTCAGCTCCGCATAGACCCAGCTGGCTTCCAGCGCCGCCGGGTAGCTGTCCAGCACCGCCGGGCGCGCCTCGCCGGCCAGCGCCGCGGCCACGGCCTCGGCCGCCACCATGCCGCTCTTCATGCTGGTATGCGTGCCCTTGATCTTCGGCACGTTGAGGAAGCCGGCGGTGTCGCCGATCAGCATGCCGCCGGGGAAGACCAGCTTCGGGATCGCCTGGTAGCCGCCCTCGTTCAACGCGCGGGCGCCGTAGCTGATGCGCTTGCCGCCCTCCAGCATCTTCCGCACCTCCGGGTGCGTCTTGAAGCGCTGGAACTCATCGAAGGGCGAGAGCCAGGGGTTGGGGTAGTCCAGCCCCACGACGAAGCCGATGCTGACCAGGTTGTCCCCCAGCATGTACAGCCAGCTGCCGCCATAGGTGTCGGACTTCATCGGCCAGCCGGTGCTGTGCCAGATCAGGCCGGGGGTGTGGTTCTCCTTCGGGATCTCCCACAGCTCCTTCATACCCAGGCCATAGGTCTGCGGCGCCACGCCGGCGCGCAGGTCGTAGCGGTCCTGCAGCTTCTTGGTCAGGCTGCCGCGGCAACCCTCGGCGAACAGCGTGTAGGTGGCGCGCAGCTCCATGCCAGGCTGGTAGTTGGGCCCCTGCTCGCCGGACTTTTCGATGCCCATGACGCCGGCGACGACGCCGCGCACCTGGCCGTCCTCGATGATGCTCTCGGACGCGGCGAAGCCCGGGTAGATCTCCACCCCCAGCGCCTCGGCCTTGGCGCCCAGCCAGCGGGCGACGTTGCCCAGGCTGACGATGTAGTTGCCGTGGTTGTTCATCTGCGGCGGCGTCGGCATGCGGTATGCCTTCGTCTCGGTCAGCAGCATGAAGCGGTCATCGGCGGCCGGGGTCGCCAGCGCCGGCGGGTCGTCGCGCCAATCCGGGATCAGCTCGTCCAGCGCCCGCGGCTCCAGCACCGCGCCGGAGAGGGTATGGGCGCCGATCTCGCTGCCCTTCTCCACCAGGCACACCGCCAGATCGGCGTTCAGCTGCTTCAGGCGGATCGCCGCGGCCAGGCCGGCGGGGCCGCCGCCGACGATCAGCACGTCGAATTCCATTGCTTCGCGCTCGATGCCGTCCTCGGCCATGGGGTGCCCCTCCTCTTGTCGCCTCCCCCCTGTAGCGGAGGGGCGGGTTGCGCGGAACCCCGCCACGGCCTGATATCAACGCCATGTCCGATGTGATGACCGAAGCGCCCGACACAAGGGCCCTGCTGCTGGCGGCGCTGCGCCTGCAACTGGAATGGGGCGCCGACGAGGCGCTGCTGGAGGCGCCGTTGGACCGCACCGTGCCCCGGTTGGCGGCGCCCGGCCTCGCCGCGCCCGCGCCGGACACCGGCGGCGCCGAGCCCGCGGCGGCCAGGCCCCGGCCCGCGGCTCCCCGCCCTGCCCTGGTGGCGCCCCCCGCCGCCACCCGGGCCGCCGAGCTGGCCGCCGGCGCCGCGTCGCTGGATGAATTGAAGGCGGCCATGGCAGCCTTCGATGGCAGCACGCTGCGCGAGACAGCGACCAACCTGGTCTTCGCCGATGGCGCGACCGGTGCCGCGCTGATGCTGGTGGGCGAGGCGCCGGGGGCCGATGAGGACCGCCTGGGCCGCCCCTTCGTAGGTGTTTCCGGCCAATTGCTGGACCGCATGCTCGGCAGTATCGGGCTCAGCCGCGACCACAATTGTTACATCACCAACATCCTGCCCTTCCGCCCCCCCGGCAACCGCACGCCGACCGATGCCGAGATCGCCCTGTTCCTGCCCTTCGTGCTGCGCCACATCGTTTTGGCCAAGCCAAAGCGCCTGATGCTGCTGGGCGGCGTTGCCGCGAAGTCGCTGCTGCGGGCGAAGGACGGTATCACGCGGCTGCGCGGTCGGTGGCGTGAAGTAACGATTTCAGAGGGCACTACACTTCCGGCCCTGGCCACGCTACATCCGGCCTACCTGTTACGAAACCCGGCCGCCAAGCGTGACGCCTGGGCCGATCTGCTACTGCTGCGTAAAACATTGAATGGGGATTAAGGCGCGGACACTGCCACTGTTTCGCCTTACTTTGATCCGTTCCACCACCTTTGCTGGCCTGCCGAAGAGTTTACCTGCCGCCTCACGAAAAATAGGGGTTGCATCCAGCCCGCTTCAGCCGCTATCGAAACCGCCGCCATGCGAGCTGAAAGCCCCATGGCCCCGCGTACCCTTCGCCCGCTACTCAGCGGGATGATGCTGGGAGCGACGCTTTGGTTGGGGGCTCAGGTTCCCGCCCAGGCGCAACGGGCCGATGACCAAACCGCCATGAGCGTTCCCCGGCCGAGCACCAGCGGTGCCGTGCCCGGCTTGCCGCAGGTGTTGGCTCCGTCCGACGCCGCGCGGCTGAGGCGCGTCTTCGACCTCCAGTCCCGCGGGGACCTGGCGGCCGCTGCCCGGGAAACCGAGCGGCTGGACGACCGGCGGCTGATGGGCCATATCCTGGCCGACCGCTACGCCCGCCCGGATGCCGAGCCCAGCCCCGAGTTGCTGCAGGCCTGGCTGACGCAATACGCCGACCACCCCGATGCCCCGGCCCTGCACCAGCTGCTGGCCCGCCGGATGCCGCGCGGCGCCACGCTGCCGGCGCCGCCGCCCGAGCCGGTGCCGCTGCCGCCCGAAGCCGAACTGGCGCCGGAGGAGCAGGACCCCGCCGCCCCCGTGCTGAGCCGCAGCCCCGCCCTGGACCGCCAGGTCTGGGCCAAGGGGCGCGAAGGCAACCTTGCCGCCGGCATCACCCTGATCCAGCGGTCGCGGCTCTCGCCGGCCTATGCCGCGCGGCTGAAGACCGAGCTGGCCCAGGGCCTGTTCCAGGCCGGGCATGACGACGCCGCCTTCCGCGCCGCCGCCGAGGTGGCCCGCGGCACCGACAACCGCGCCGCCGCCGCCTTCGTGGCCGGGCTGGCCGCCTGGGGACTGGAGCGCTACGAGACCGCCCTGCCCTTCTTCGAACGCGCCGCCCGCGCCGAGGCCACGCCCGCGCTGCGCGCCGCGGCCGCCTTCTGGACCGCACGCGCCGCGGTGCGCAGCCGCAAGCCGCAGCTCTACGTCTCCTGGATGCTCCAGGCGGCGCAGGAACCGCGCACCTTCTACGGCCTGGTCGCCCGCCGGGCGCTCGGCTTGCCCTCTGGCTTCGCCTGGGAACAGGACCTGGCCGGGGAAGCCGAGGCCGCCGCCGTGGCCGAGGTGGCCGGCGGCTGGCGCGCCCTGGCGCTGCTGCAGGTGGGCCAGAAGGACCGCGCCGAGGCCGAGCTCAGGCAGCTCTGGGGCCAGGCCAAGAACAACCCCGGGCTGGTGCAGGCCATGCTGGTGGTGGCCAACCAGGCCGGGCTGGCGCAGTTGGCGGCGCAACTGGCCGCGGCATCCCAGACCGTGGACGGCCGCCCCCGCGACTTCGCCCGCTTCCCGGTGCCGCAGCTGGTGCCCCAGGGTGGGTTCCGTGTGGACCCCTCGCTGCTCTATGCGCTGGCCTTGCAGGAAAGCAATTTCGACAGCCGGGCGGTCTCCCCCGCCGGAGCGCGCGGCCTGTTGCAGATCATGCCCACCACCGCGAGCTATGTGGTGAACGACCCCAGCCTGCGCGGCGCCGGCGCCCAACGGCTGCACGACCCCGCCTTCAGCCTGGAGGTCGGCCAGCGCTACATGCATGTGCTGGCGCGGCACGAGGCGGTGGACGGCAACCTGGTGCGCGTGCTGGCGGCCTACAATGCCGGCATCGGCAACCTGCAGAAATGGCTGCCGGCCAGCAGCCACCGCGACGACCCCTTCCTGTTCATCGAGAGCATCCCGATCGACGAGACGCGCTTCTTCGTCCAACGGGTGATGGCCTATTCCTGGATCTATGCCAGCCGGTTGGGCCTGCCGGCGCCGACGCTGGACCAGTTGGCCAGCGGCAGCTTCCCGCGCTTCGCCCAACCGGATGAAGTGACGGCCATGCTGCGCGACCGCTCGCGCCGGCTGCACTAGAGCCTGATCGGCTTAGGCGGAATCGCCGTAAGCCGTGAATCAGTCTCTTAAACAACAAGGCTAGAGCGTGAGCGCTTCAGTCAGAAGCGATCATGCTCTGCAGCGTGATCCACTTTGGTTGACCACGCTGCAGGCTTTGTTTGAGAGGCTGATTCACCGCTCCGGCGATTCCGCCTTCGCGGATCAGGCTCTAGCTCCCCCCGAAATCGCTTCGCGCTTTCGCGGGGGCCCCGTTGGCGCCATGTTGGTCACGTCATGCCGCCCGCCCCGGCAAAGCCGTGGCGGGTTCTGGATCAGGAAAGCCGCGCCATGCCGATCGATGAAAGCCGCACGTTCATTCCCGTCAACATCGCGGTGCTGACGGTCTCCGACACGCGCACCATGGCGGACGACAAATCCGGTGCCACGCTGGTTGAGCGGATCGAGGCCGCCGGGCACCACTGCGTCGCGCGGGAGATCGTGCGCGACGAGCCGGACATGATCGAGGAGATCCTGCGCCGCTGGATCGCGGATGCGGCGGTGGACTGCGTCATCACCACCGGCGGCACCGGCATCACCGGGCGCGACGTGACGCCGGAAGCCTTCGACCGCGTGCTGGAGAAAAAAATAGAGGGCTTCGGCGAGCTGTTCCGGATGCTCAGCTACCAGAAGATCGGCACGTCCACGATGCAGTCCCGCGCGCTGGGTGGCGTGGCCGGCGGCACCTACCTGTTCGCGCTGCCCGGCAGCACCGGCGCCTGCAAGGATGGCTGGGACGACATCCTGAAGTGGCAGCTGGACAGCCGCCACCGCCCCTGCAACCTGGTGGAGCTGATGCCCCGCCTGCTGGAGCACCTGAAATAGGCGCCCCAGCCCTCACCCGCCTCAGGCGGGGATGCGCACCGGCAGGCTGGAATAGCCACGCACGAAGGAGCTGAACACGCGCTTCGGCTCGCCCACCACTTCCACCTTGGGGAAGCGCGCCAGCAGTTGCTCCCACAGGATCTTCAGTTGCAGCTCCGCCAGGCGGTTGCCGACGCAGCGATGGATGCCAAACCCAAAACTGATGTGCTGGCGCGGCCGCTTGCGGTCGACGATGAAGGCATCCGGGTCCTCGATGACGGTGCCATCGCGGTTGGCCGAGAGGTACCACATCACCACCTTGTCGCCCTCGCGGATCTTGTGGCCGTTGAAGTCGATGTCCTGCGTGGCGGTGCGGCGCATATGCGCCAGCGGGGTCTGGTAGCGGATGATCTCGCTGACCGCGCTGTCCACCAGCTTGGGGTTGGCGCGCAGCTTGGCGAATTCACCGGGGTTCTGGTGCATGAACAGCACGCCGCCGGACATGCTGTTGCGCGTGGTGTCGTTGCCGCCGACGATCAGCAGGATCAGGTTGCCCAGGTATTCCCGCGGCGTCATGTTCTTGGTCGCCTCGCCATGCGCCAGCATGGAAACCAGGTCGGGCCGCGCCGGCTCGTTCACCCGCTCGTTCCACAGCTTGGTGAAGTAGGCCAGCAGCTCGCCGAAGACCTGCTCGCGGTGTTCCTCGGACTTGATGAAGCCATTGGCTTCCACCGGCATGGTCGAGCAATCCGACCAGTGGCTCAGCAGCGCCCGATCCTCGAACGGGAAGTCGAACAGGCTGGCCAGCATCATCGTGGTCAGGGGAATGCTGACCTTCTCGACCCAGTCGAAGGTCTCGCCGCGCGGCAGGCTGTCCAGCACCATCGTGGTACGCTCGCGGATCAGCGCCTCGAACTTCGCCAGGTTGAACGGCGCGACGATGGGCTGCACCACCTTGCGCTGGTCGTCATGCACCGGCGGGTCCATGGCGATGAACATGGGGATGCGCAGTTCCTTCGGCCGGTCGCGCACGCTGATGCCGCCATGCGCCCAGGAGCTTGAGAACACCTGGGTGTTCAGCTCCACCTGCATGATGTCGTTGTAGTTGCAGATGCTCCAGTACGGCCCGAACATCGTGTTCTGCTGGGTGTAGTGGATCGGCGCGTCGCGCCGCAGGCGGGCCAGGTAGGGCAGTTCGGCGCCGGCCATGAAGCGGGCCGGGTTGGCCGGGTCCACCTGGTCCAGCGGCATGGTCCAGGCTTCGTGGGACGGGTCGTAATTCACCGGGGCATTCATGGACCTGAACTCCTCCTGCTTGGTTTCTTGGTTTCCCGGGGCGGGCGTGCGGCCCTGCCCCGGCCTTGGTCTCAGGCGCTCAGTGCTGGGCTTCCGGCATGCGGACGACAAGGCCGTCCAGCGCATCGGAAACGGTGATCTGGCAGGCCAGGCGCGAGTTTTCCTGCGCGGTGGCGGCGAAGCCCAGCATGGACTTTTCCTGCGTGTCCGGCGTGCCGCACTTGGCCAGCCAGGCATCGTCCACGAAGACGTGACAGGTGGCGCAGGCGCAGCTGCCGCCGCAATCGGCGTCGATGCCCGGGACGTTGTTGTTGACCGCGCCTTCCATGACGGAAAGCCCGTTCTCCACCTCGATGCTGTGGCTGGTACCGTTGAACTCGATATAGGTGATGGTCGGCATGCGCTGCGATTCCCTGTTCGCCCCCGCCCTCTCAGGCGGCGAGGGTCTTCATGTCGGAGGATAGGTCGGCCAGCAGCCCCGGCGCGACCTGTTTTTGCTTCGTCACCAGCACGCGACCGGCCATGAAGTCGGCCGGAGCGTTGATCGCTTCCACCGCCAGCACGGTGTCATCCGGGCCGAGGTGGAAGATGGCGAAACCCGCCACGTCCGGTGCCCCGCGCAGCACCGTCTGGGTGGCGCCGAAGGGCAGCCCGGCCATTTGCAGGCGCAGGTCGAACTGGTCGGACCAGAACCACGGGATTTCCGGTGCCGGCGGCGGCCGGCCGGTGATGTCGGCGGCGGCCTGCTTGGCCTGCTCGATGGCGTTGGGCACGGATTCCAACCGGTGCCAGCGCTGGTACATCGGCAGTGGGCGGTTGGTGCAGTCACCAATCGCGTAGATGTCGGGGTCATTGGTGCGGGCCGCCAGGTCCACGACAATGCCGTTCTGGCAGGTCAGGTTGGCCGCCTGGGCCAGCGCGTCGTTGGACAGCGCGCCGACGCCGATCAGCGCGACATCGCAGGGCACCAGCCCGCCATCCGCCAGCCGCACGCCGGTCACCTGGCCGCCCTCGCCTTCCAGCGCCTCCACGCCGGTGGCCAGGCGCACATCCACGCCCTTGCTGCGGTGGTACTCCTGCACGAAGGTCGACAGCGCCGGGCAGGCAACGCGCGCCAGCACCCGGGCCTCGCGCTCGATCACGGTGGCCGTGGCGCCCAGCGCGATGGCCGAGGCCGCCACTTCCAGCCCGATGAAGCCGCCGCCCACCACCGCCAGCCGCGCCCCCGGCTTCAGCGCCGCCTGCAGGCGGTCGGCATCGGCGGCGCTGCGCAGTTCCATCACGCCGCCAAGCTCTCGTCCCGGCAGCGGCAAGGGGCGCGCACGGCTGCCCAGGGCCAGGATCAACTTGGTGTAGCCCAAGGTGGTGCCGTCGTTCAGCGTCACGGTATGCGCCGCGCGGTCCAGCGCCGTCGCGGTCACGCCCAACCGCGTCTCGACATTCTGCTGGGTGTAGAAACGCGCCGGGCGCAGCGCCAGGCTCTCGGCGGTGGCCTCGCCCTTCAGCCAGGCTTTCGAGAGTGGCGGGCGCTGGTAGGGCAGCAGCGGCTCGGTGCCCACCAGGGTCAGCGGGCCCTTGTAGCCATACTGGCGCAGAAAGGCCGCGGCCGAGCCGCCGGCATGGCCGCCGCCGATGATGACGATTCCTGCGTCCTGGCCCTCATTGCTCACGGGCGGCGTTTCCTTGTTCTGGCGCCATCAGCGCATGGGGGTGACGTATGCGTCAAGTACCGTGTCCCACTGGCGCTTGCGCCCGCCACGCTGCCGCCGCAGCCTAGCGCCTGATCCGCCCGGGCGCGAAGCGGCCGAGGCGGTGAATCAGTCGCACGAACAGCGGGCGGCGCCGGGTCCACCGGGGTGGACATGCCGCCGCCCACGCAATCCCAAAGGAGCATGTGATGGCCGCGCCGCAGGTACCGATAGAGGTGGACCCCGAAACCGGCATCTGGAGCACCGACGGGCTGCCGATGATCTACCTGCCCAGGCACTTCCTGGTGAACATGCTGAAGGGGGTGGAAGCCGCCATCGGCAGCGAAGGCTACCGGGCGATGTTCTACGACAGCAGCGACCTCTCGGCGCTGCAATGGTGCCGGGCCGAGGCGAAGACGCATGGCCTGGATGCGCCAGCGACCTTCCGGCACTATCTGAAGCGCCTGGGCCAGCGCGGCTACGGGCAAATCGAGATCACCGCGCTGGACGCCAGCGCCGGCACCGCCAGCGTGGTGGTGCAGAACTCCGCCTTCGCGCTGGGCTGGGGGCCGCAGGCGGGCAAGCCGGTCTGCACCATCTTCGAAGGCAGCTTTGCCGGCGGCCTGCGCTACGTGCTTGAGGACGCCGGGCGCCCCGGCACGCCGGTGTGCCGGGAAGTCGCCTGCGCCGCCGAAGGGCATGGCGAATGCCGCTTCGAGCTGCGCTGCGAGGCGGTGGGTTAGACCGCAACCTCCGCCGGCGGCACCACGCCGGCGCGCGGGTCCAGCGGCAGGCGCTTTTCCAGGCCGGTGATCCGCTCATACAGCGCCGCCGCCTGCAACGCCCGTTCATCCCGCCGCGGCGGCGCCGCCACCTGCAGGCCCACCGGCCGGCCATACTGGTCGAAGCCGCAGGGCACCGCCACCGAGGCGCCGCCCGCCATGGTCATGGCCGCATTGTGCATGCTGCCGCCCATGTAATTGGCCAGCTTGCGCCCGGCGATGCTCTCCGGCGCGCGCAGCATCACGTCGAAGGCGGGCGTCGGCGCGCTGGGCGTCACGAAGACGTCGTAGCGCTGGTACAGCGCCACCATGCGGCGGAAGAAGGCGGCGCGCTCGCGGTCCGCCCAGGCGATCTGGCTGGGCGTGGCGCCCAGGCCGCGCTCGGTGTTCCAGATGATGTCGGGCTTCAGCTGGTCGCGCAGGTCGCGCAACTGCATCTCGCGGTCCACCACGAAGATCTGGCTGCGGATGGTCAGGAAGGCTTCCGCGAGTTCGCCCAGGTCGGGGTGGTATTCCTCCACCACGCAGCCGGCTTCCTCGAAGCGCCGCACCGCCTTGTCGCAGATCGCCCGCATCTCGCGGTCGATCGGCAGGGCGCCGCCGTATTCCGCGGTATAGGCGATCCGCAGCGGCTTCTCCGCCTCGCAGGCGGCGACGGCATCGGCGTAGCTGCGCGCCGGCGCGTCGTAGGTCATGGGGTCCTGCGGGCACCAGCCGGCCATGGCGTCCAGGAACAGCGCCAGGTCGGGGATGTTGCGCGCCATGGGCCCCTGCACCGAGGACGGCGCGAAGAGGTTGTTGGAGGTGCCGCGCGTGACGCGCCCCGGGCTGGGCCGCAACCCCACCACGCTGCAATAGGTGCCGGGGCGGCGGAGACTGCCACCGTGGTCGCTGCCATGCGCCAGCCAGGCCTCCCCGGTGGCCACGCTGACCGCGCCGCCGCCGGTAGAGCCGCCGCAGGTCAGCGACGTGTTCCAGGGGTTGCGGGTGCGGCCGAACACCTCGTTGAAGGTGGAGCCGCCGGCGCCGAATTCCGGCGTGTTGGACTTGCCCAGCACAATGCCGCCGAGCCGCTCGATCCGCTCCACCAGGGGATGACTTTTGGTCGGCACATGGTCGGCGAAGATCGGCGAGCCGTAGGTGGTCCGCACGCCGGCCACATCGGTCAGGTCCTTGATGGTCAGCGGCAGCCCGCCCAGCCAGCCGCGCTCGCCCGCGGCCTCACGCCGCTGCCCGGCCATCAACGCGCGCGCGTGGTCGCGGGCGCGGTCCAGGCACAGCGTCGGGATGGCGTTGACCGCGGGCTCCACCTCGGCGATGCGGGCGGCGGCGGCTTCCACCAGGTCCAGCGGCGAAACCTCACCCTTCGCCAACGCGGCGACGGCTTGGGTGGCGGTCAGGCGGATCAGGTCTTGCATCGGCGTTCCCTCGGGCTCGCCGCATCCTGCCCTGCCTGTTGGCTGCTGTCAGTCCTGGTCCTCATACGGGTTCACGCTGCCGCGGAAATTCACCCGCACCGGCACGCCGGGCATGTCGAACTGCTCGCGGAAGCTGTTGACCAAATAGCGGCGCCAATCCTCCGGCATCATTTCTGCTCGTGTGCCGAATACCGCGATGGTCGGCGGCCGTGCCTTCGGCATGGTGGCGTAGCGCAGTTTTATGCGTTTGCCCTCCACCAGCGGCGGCGGGTGCTTGTCGCGCGCGTGCTCGAACCAGCGGTTCAGCTCGCCGGTTGGTACACGGCGGTTCCACAGGCCATAGACATGCCGCACCATCGGCATCAGCTTTTCCACGCCGCGCCCGGTGGCGGCCGACATCGGCACCACGGAAATGCCGCGCATCTGCGCCAGCGAGGCCATAAGCGTATCGCCAACGGCGCGACCCACGGCGGCACGATCCTCCACCGCATCCCACTTGTTCAGCGCAATCACCACGGCGCGGCCCTCGCGTTCCGCCAGCCGGGCGATGCGCAGATCCTGCTCGTCCATGCCCAGCAGCGCGTCCACGACGAGGATGCAGACCTCGGCTTCCTTCAGCGCGGCGATGCTGGCGCCGACGCTCATCACTTCCAGCTTCTGCTCGACGCGCGCCTTCTTGCGCATGCCCGCCGTGTCCACCAGGCGCACCAGGCCGCCGGTATGGTCGCGCCATTCCACCGCCACGGCGTCGCGGGTCAGGCCGGGCTCGGGGCCGGTGATCATCCGGTCCTCCCCCAGCAGCGCGTTCAGCAAGGTGGACTTGCCCGCGTTGGGGCGGCCGACAATGGCGATGCGGAGCGGCCGGTTGGGGTCCCAGGTGCCGCCATCCTCGTTGATCTCGTCGGGGTCGCGCTCGGGCGGCGGCTCCGGCTCGTCGGCCAGCGCCTGGGCGACCTCGGCATGCAGGATCGAGATGCCCTCGCCATGCTCGGCGGAAAGCGGGATCGGGTCGCCGAGCCCCAGTTCATACAGTTCCAGGCTGAGGTTGCCGCCACCGCGGCCCTCGGCCTTGTTGCCCACCAGCAGCACCGGGGTCTTCTGCCGGCGCAGCCACTTGGCGAAAGCGCGGTCGGAGGCGGTCAGCCCCGCCCGCACATCCACCACGAAGATCGCCAGGCTGGCCTGGCGCAGGGCTTCCTCGCTGCTGGCGCGCATCCGGCCGGGGATGGTGTCGGGGTCGGCTTCCTCCAGCCCGGCGGTATCCACCAGGCGCACGGACCGGCCGCCGATATTCGCCTCGGCCTCCTTACGGTCGCGGGTCACGCCGGGCGTGTCGTCCACAATGGCGATCTTGCGCCCGACCAGGCGGTTGAACAGCGTGGATTTGCCGACATTGGGCCGGCCGAGGATGGCAACGAGGGGAAGCATGCGCGGCTTGTAGCAGATATCCACAAGGATGCGCGCCCCCGCGTGCATGGCGGGAATGCGCCGGCGCGTGGTCGGGCCGGGGCGCGCGCCAGCTAACCCGGGCGCAGCGTGAAGCCCAGGTCGCGCCAGGTCGGGGCGGCGGCCGGGCCGCTGAGGAAGCCGAGCAGCGCCCGCGCCCGCGGATTGTCCGCGGCCCGGCGGGTGACGGCGCAGGGGTAGGTCACGGGCGTGTGGCTCTCGGCCGGGAAGCTGCCCAGCAGCTTCACCCGGCGGCTCGCCAGGGCATCGGTGGCGTAGACGATGCCCAGCGGCGCCTCGCCGCGCTCCACCAGCAGCAGGCCGGCGCGCACCGACTCGGCACGGGCCAGGCGCGGGCTCAGCGCCGCCCATTGGCCCATCCAGGTCAGCGCCTGCCGGGCGTAGATGCCCACCGGCACATGCGCCGGGTCGCCCACCGCCAGCCGGCCCCCGGCGCCCAGCAGCGCCACCAGGTTGCTGTCCCGCGCCAGGGTCATCGGCGGCAGGGGCGTATCGGCCGGCGCCACCAGCACCAGCGCATTGCCGAGCGGGCTGCTGCGGGTTTCCGGGACGATCAGGTTGCGCTGCTGCGCCCAGTCCATCCATGGCTCGTCGGCGCTCATGAACAGGTCGGCCGGGGCGCCCTGCTCCAATTGCCGGGCCAGCGCGGAGGAGGCGGCGAAGGCGAGCCGCAGCGGCGGGTTGCCGGGGGCAGCGGCGCGCCAGGCGGGCTCCAGCGCCTTCAACCCATCCTGCAGGGAGGCGGCGGCGAAGACCGTCAGTGGCGCATCCTGGGCGCGGCCCAGCGCCGGCGCCGCCAGCAGCAGGGCAAGGCTTGGCAACAGGCGGCGACGCATGGGGCTTTCCCCCGGGAGGAATGGCGGGCGCTACAGCACCGTCCGCTCACACTGAATCAGTGTGAGCGGATTTCGTGCTGTAATTTCAATCGGTTACAGAGCAGGAAATCCGTTCTGATGGTTCCATCAGAACGGATATTGCTCTGGGTCGGCAGGCTTCGTTATAGCCAATTGGCAATAGCGCGAAAAGCCCAGGGCGCTATTGGGGTTGTGTCGCCGGCGCCTTGCGCGGGGGGGGCAGCGGGCCGGCCAGCTGCTGCGCCGATGCCTCCAGCCCGCGGTAGCGCGCGATCAGGGCCTTGCCGGCTTCGGTCAGGACCGCGCCGCCGCCGCGGGCGCCGCCGGGGGCGCGGCTGACCAGGGGCACCTCCAGGGCCAGGTCCAGCGCCTCCACCAGGTTCCAGGCGCGCGGATAGGACATGCCGAGCAGCCGTGCCGCGCCCGAGATGGAGCCGGCCTGGCCGATGGCCTCCAGCAGCGCGACCTTGCCGGGACCGATCCTGCCGCCGGAGGCCAGTTCCAGCCGCAGGCTGACGCGGACGGGAACGGTGGTGGGGTCTGCGGGCATCGCGGCATTCAAGACCGGCCCCGTTGGCCTGTCAGCCCGGAGAATCGGCACGGGCGAAGTGGCCCGGATCGGCACCCGCCAGGCCGCCATGTTCCGCAGCAGCAGGGGCCGCCCGGCCGGCTTAGCCGAATCGCAGGCAATGGCGTGCATTCTCGGCCGGCTTCCGCTCGGCACCGTGCGCTGGGCCGTTGAAAAGGACGAGCCGTGAGACCCTGGTTGCGCCCCCTCCTCGCCCTGCCGCTGCTGGCCGCGCTTGTGGCCTGCCGGCCTGGTGGCGACCTGCCGCCGCTGCCGGTGACCGCTTCGGCCGCCTATGTGCTGGGCGCCGCCGACCAGGTGCGGGTGATCGTCTTCAACGACCCGCGCCTGACCGGCGAGTTCCGCATCTCCGACACCGGCAGCCTGAACCTGCCGCTGATCGGGGCGCTGCCGGTGGCGGGCCGCAGCCCGGCCCAGGCGGGCGAGGCGATTGCCGCCGAAATGCGCCGCCAGGGCCTGTTCCGCGAGCCCAATGTGGCCGTGGAGGTGCTGGCCTATCGCCCCGTCTTCGTGCTGGGCATGGTGGAGCGCGGCGGCCAGTTTCCCTACCAGCCGGGCATGACGGTGCTGAGCGCGGCGGCGCTGGCCGGCGGCTTCACCTACCGGGCGGTGCAGGACCAGGTCTCGATTACCCGGGGCGTGCCGGGCCAGGCACGGGAGTATCGCGCCCCGCGCAGCGCCGCGCTGCTGCCGGGCGACGTGGTGACGGTGTTCGAACGCCAGTTCTGAGCCGGTGCCGCGTGGCCAGGCGCGGGCCGCTCGGCGGGGTCAGGCGCGTGTCGCTCAAGCAGATCAGGCGCGTGCCGCTCCGCGAAATCAGGCGCGTGCCGCTCCGCGAAATCAGGCGCGTGCCGCTCCGCGAAATCAGGCGCGTGCCGCTCCGCGAAATCAGGCGCGTGCCGCTCCGCGGCGGGCCTGCTGGCCGCGGCGCAGCGCATTGCCGATGCACCAGGAAACCAGGCGCGGCTCATCCCAGGGCACCCGGTGCTCTCGCCGGTCCAGCCAGCCGCTCCGCGGGTCTCGCTGCAATTCCTGCGGAAACAGCACATGCGGCGCCGGGTCGGGCAGGTCCGGCGCCGGGGCAGGCAGCGGAGCGCCGGCCATGGCGGCCCGCAGCGCTGCGGCAACCGCCGCCCCGCGCCGCACCAGCAGCGTGCAGGCCGGGGTCACCCGGGGGTTGAGCTCGATCAGATGGGCGTCGCCGGCGGCGTCGAGCATGAAGTCGAAGCCGACGAAGCCGGAAAGCCCCAGCGCCGCCACCATGCGCGCGCTGGCCGCGGCGATGCCGGCATGGCCAATCTCCCGCACCACGCTGGTCGGGCCGCAATCCGGCAGGTTCTCCAGCGCCTCGATCGTCAGGCCGGCCAGCACCCGGCCCTGCCAGCACAGCACCGCGCGGTTGACCGCGCTGCCCGGCACCATCGCCTGCAGGGCCAGCCCGGGCGGGCGGAAACGCAGCCGCTGCCGCAGCAGCCCCGCATCCTGCTGCACCACGGCCGCGCGCCATACCTGCGCCCATCCAGGCGCGGCACGGAAGCGGGCCAGCGCCGCCGCGGCCTCGGCCGCCGTTGCCGCCTGCGCCACGCCGGCGCCGCCCCAGCTTTCGTCGCGCTTGACCATGCAGGGCAGCCCGACCGCGGCCAGCGCCGCCGGCAGGTCGGCCGTGGCGGCAAGAGTGACGGAAGCGGGGACGCGCAGGCCGAGTGCCCCGGCGTATTCGATGAAGCGGCTCTTGTGCAGCACGGCTTCGGTGTGGGCTTCCCCGCCGAGGGACCGCGCGATGCAGCGCGCCAGCGCGTCTCCCTCCGCGCCCAGGCGGGCACGATAGCCATGCAGCATCGCGGCGGCACTGTCGTCGCAGGGCACCAGCAGGTCCGGCTGCCAGGCGGCGAAGGCGCGGCGCAGCCCGGCTTCCCGGTCCCACGGGTCATGCGTGGCGAGGTGATCGAGCCCCGTCATCAGCCGGGCGGGCTGGCGCCAGGGGCCGAGCATGCCCACCGACCAGCCGGCCTGGACCAGCGCATGCGCCATCAGCGGCGGGTTGGGCCAGCGATGGCAGGTAACCAGCAGAAGCTTGGCCAAGGACGTATCCAACAACGATACCTCTGGCCGTCTAAACCAAAACATTACCCGCTTCCTTTACGGCGGGGCGGGAACCCGCACTGGAAAATCCGGCATGCGTCGCCTGGCCCTCGCCCTGCTTGCCACCACCCTGCCCGCGGCCGGGCAGGCGCAGACCGCGCCACCGCGCACGGACCCACTGGCGATGACCGTGGCCGGGCGGCCGCGGCCGGAGCTGGACCCGCTGGGCGTGCGGCTCGGCGCCTTCCGGCTGGACGGCATGGCGGAGCTGCGCCCGGGCTACGACAGCAACCTGCTGGGCCAGGCCGGCCGCGCGCCGGAAAGCGCCTATGGCGGCACCGCCGGCGCGTTGTCGCTCAACAGCGGGTGGTTGCAGCATGCGGTCGGCGCCTCGGCGACCGTCGCCGCGCAGCAATACCTGCGGCATCGCACGCTGGACTGGCACGACTGGTCGGCCGGCGCGCAGGGCCGCTACGACCTCGGCTTTGGCAGCAGCGTGGAGGCGCGCTACCGCCACTACCGCGAGCATCTGGATGTCTACAGCTACGACGTCCAGGGCGCCGGCATCGCCCGCCCGGTGCCCTATACCTCCGACGAGTTGCAGGTGACGACGACGGGGCGGCTGAACCGCTATCGGCTGATCACCGGCGCCAGCTACCGGAGCTATCGGTATGACGACCTGCGCGAGGCCGGCGGGGTGACCCCGTTGTCGCGGCAGAGCTTCAACGCCACCACCGGCACGCTGGGCGGCAGCTACGAGGTTGCCCCTGGGCGGCATGCCACCGCCAGCCTGCGGGTGCAGGACATCAGCCACCTGGACAGCAGCGCCCGGGGCCGGGACAGCCTGACCGCCGAGGCCCTGCTGGGCGTGCAGTATGATTTCGACGGCGTCTGGCAGGGCCGCGCCGCCTTCGGCTGGCGCCGGCGGGACTACCAGGGCGCCACGCTGCGCCCGCTTTCCGGCCCGGCGGCGGAGCTGACGCTGACCTGGCTGCCCAGCGGCATGACGACGGTGAGCCTGAGCCTGGCCCGCACGATCGAGGAATCGATCCAGCCGAATGCGGTCAGCTACACCCGCTCGCTGGGCCTGCTGCGGGTGGACCATGAATGGCGGCGCAACGTGATCCTCTTCGCCGAGGCCGGGCTGGACAATCGCGACTACCAGGTCCTGCACCAGGGCGCGACGGACCTGCGCCTGGGCATCGGCCCGCACTGGATGGTCAATCGGCGGCTGACGCTGAGCGCCGGCTATACCCACATGCAGCGGCTGTGGAGCAGCGGGCGCGCCAGCGAGTACGGCCGCCACCTGGTGGAGATGCGGCTGCGCGCGGCGCTGTAGAGGGTGATCGTCGCAGGCGTGAATTACACGGCAAGACAGACCCTGGGGTTCACGGCAGCGGCACGTCGCAGCCGGGGCGGCCCAGGCCTTCGCACAGCGCCTGCGCCAAGCCGCCACGAAAGGGCTGGCCGGGCCGGTCCTGCCGGTGGGTCATCTGCAGGCTGTACAGCATGACGCCGGCATTGGGCCGTGCCATCGCCGCCGCCAGCGTGCGGGCACGCTCCAGCCGCGGCGCCGGCGCCAACCCGGCCATGTCCTGCACGGAAAAGCCGAGCAGCAGCCGGCCGGCGAAACGGGCGCGATAGGCGGCGAAGGCCTGCAACGGGTCCAGCCGGGGGCCGGCGTCGTAGGCCATGATCCCCAGCAGGTCGATCTCGGCCGCGACAGGGGAACGCAGCAGCCCCAGCGCCAGCCCGGTGTAGCGGCCCTGCGGCAGCGCCTCGCGCCAGGGACCTTCGCCATAGGCGCCGACGCTCCAGCCCGCCACCGCCAAAAGGTAGGGCCGCGGCAGCGCCTGGCGCAGTGCCCGCACCGCGGCGATGTACGGCGCGTCGCTGGCGCAGGCCACCTGCCCGGCGGCATCGGCGCGGCAGCCGGGAAAGCCGGGTTCGTAGTCGATATCCAGGCCGTCCAGCTCCAGGTCCACCACCAGCCGGGCCAGCGCGCCGGCATCCAGCGCGGACCAGTCGGCATAGGTGGCGCCGCCGACGGAAAGGAGCAGCTTCACCGCCGGGTGGCGCCGGCGCAGCGCGCGCACGGCGTCGCGGGCGAAGCGGCCGTCGAACGGAAAGCCCAGGCCGGTGGCGCGCAGGTCCAGGTCGCCGCGATAGCGCGCGTCGGGCCTGGCGAAGGCGAGGAAGACCAGGTCCACCCAGCCGGGCAACCGGGCGAGCCGGGTGGCTTCCGGCGCGGCCACGCGCGGCTCGGCCCAGCTTTCGTGGTAGCCGGCCAGCATCGGTGCCGGCTGCGCCGCGGCGCTGGCCATCCACCAGGCCAGCAGCAAGGCGGCCAGGCTGGAGTGTGATCGTCGCAGGCGGCATCGCCGGAGACGTGAATCACACGACAAAACAATGCGCTGGAGGCTGCCAGCCGCCTCTGTCTGCGACTGACGGACTCTAGCGCGCATCGGCCGGCGGCGCGCGGTGGTGCAGGTAGGTGAGGATGGCGAGCAGGCTGCACACCTCGCCGGGGGCCCAGACCACCGACAGGATCGGCGAACTCAGCAGCAGGAAGCGGGCATAGTCGCCCAGCGCCGGCACCAGCGGGGCGTCGGCCGCATGCGGGGTGCGCCCCGCCGCGCGCAGCGCCGTGACGTAGACCGCCAGCAGCAGCGCTGCGCCGACCACGCCGTATTCGAAGATGATGCCGAGCCAGCCGATATCGACCAGGTAGAAATTCGCGTGGTTGAAGTAGTCCGCGAAGGTGATGTCGCTGGCGCGGGTCAGCGCGCCGGCGCCGAACACCCAGCGCAGCGGGTTGTCCGCCAGGAAGTCCAGCGCCAGCGAGATGGTCCTTTCGCGCGCGCTCAACGAACCGCCCAGGCCATCGGCATTGAACGGCAGGCCGTTCAGCAGCACCAGGACCAGCCCCGCCGCCAGCGCCACGCCGGCCAGGTAGCCCAGCACCAGGCGCTGGGCGTGACGGGCCTCGGCCATCACCAGCCAGCCCAGCAGCAGCACGATGCAGCCGATGACGGTGCGCTGCTTGTAGGTCAGCACCAGCAGCGCCACCGCGGCGCCGGCCAGCACCATGCGCCACCAGCCGCCGCCGCGCATGGCGTGGCGCGCCTGCAGGAAGATGAAGATCAGGCCGAAGACCAGCGGCAGGGTAACGCGGTTGCCCCGCTCGGGGTCCCACAGGAACAGCTTGGAGACTTCCTCGCCGATGGCGCCGGATTTGTACGCGCTGTCCGGCATCACCACCCAGAGCAGCGCCAGCAGGCCCAGATTGACCGCGCCGAGCCAGGAGAAGCAGCGATGCAGCTCCGCGGCCGTGGGTCGCAGCCGCCGCAACAGCCACAGCACCGAGAAGTAGCAGGTGAAGGGCAGCACCTTCACCATGCCGGTGGCGGCCGAAAGGTAGGTCTGGTTGAAATGCACCATGGTCATGACCGGCGGCACCAGCAGCACATAGGCCAGAACGGCCAGCAGCAGCGGCCGGTGGCGCGGCTCCTCCACCATGCCCAGCACGGCCAGCGGCAGGGTCAGCAGCGGCCAGCCCTTGGACAGCAGGTAGAGCGGATAGACATCGATGACGTAGTGGAAGCTCTGCAGGAACAGCGGCGCCACCAGCAGCAGCGGCAGCAGCCTGGCCAGGGAGGTTTGGCGCCGTGCGGCAAGGGGCATGGTGGCGCCTGGCCTCAGCCGGCCGGGCCGGCGGCCAGCGCCTGGAACCGTGCCGGCAGGAAGGCACGCAGCGCGTGGATGCCGAGGTGCCGGCGCACCGCCCAGGCCTGCCCCGCGCCCATCACCAGCGCCGCCACCGCCATGGCCAGCGCCGCGCCGATGGCGCCCCACAGCGGCAGCAGCACCGCCAGCGCCAGCAGCATGGCCAACAGGGAAGCCAGCGCCGCGCGCAGCAGGGCGTGCTGGTGGCCGGTCATCGCCAGCGCGGTGTAGCACTGGGAGAACAGAAGGTTCGGCAGTTGCGCCAGCACCAGGATGACCAGCAGCGGGCTGGCGGCGCGGAACTCCCCGCCGAACAGCCCGAGCACCCAGCCCGGCACCGCCAGCAGCGCCAGCATCACCGGCAGGCCCAGCAGCATGACCCCGCGCGAGGCTTCATGCAGGGCGCGGGCGAAGCCAGGCCGGTCCGCTTCACCATGCAGGCGCGCCAGGCGCGGCGCGGTGACGGCATAGGTCGCCATGGTCAGCACGGTGATCAGCATGGCGATGCGGCTGGCCAGGCCGAACAACCCGGCCTCGCGGTCCGACACCAGCAGGCCGAGCGCGATCAGCGGCAGGTTCTGCGCCAGCAGCGCGACGATCTCGACACCGAAGAAGGGCCAGGCGGCCCGCAGCAGGCCGCGCGGAGCCGGCGCTTCCCGCTGCGCCCAGCCCGGCGCCAGGCCGCGCCAGACCAGGGCCGCGCCGATGGTCGCCGCCAGCGCCATGGCGGCGGCGGTGGCCAGCGCCACCTGCTCCACCGAAGCGCGACCCAGGGCGAGGAAGAGCAGCACCGCCCCCGGCCAAAGAATGGCGCCGACGACCTGCCCGGCCACCGGCCGGCCCAGCGCCGCCAGCAGCGACCCCGCGATGGTCAGCAACGCCAGGGCCGGCAGGCCCGGCGCCAGGCGCAGCAGCACCGGTTGCAGCGACGGCGGCGCCCAGGGCAGCGCCAGGGCCAGCAGCAGCGCCAGCAAGCCAGCGGCCAGCAGCGCCCAGCCCGCTATCTCAAGCGCAACTCCGCGCGCCGCCGGGCGCTGGCCGGCACCCAGCGCCATCGCCACCTGGCGGAAGGCGGCCTGGTCCAGGCCGAAGCGCGCCAGCGTGGCCAGCAGCGCCAGCACCGAAAGCCCGACATACATCTGCCCGGCCCCGGCCACCCCCAGGCTCAGCGCCAGCGCGCAGTTGAAGCCGTAGCGGATGCCGGATTCCCCAACCCGCACCGCCAGCACCGGGGCCAGGCTGAACAGCGCGCGCATACGCGCTAGCGCGAAGTAGTCGGCAGGACGGCGGCGTCCCAGCCCGCCGGGGCCGCGGCCGGCTGGCGCAGCGCGCGCCGGGCGCGCAGCGCCGGGCCCAGCACCACCGGCAGCGCGACGTAGCCCAGGGTGACGATGGCGGCCATCTTCGCCAGCAGCGCCACTGCCCGGCGCGCGGCGGAACCGGCGGGCGCGGCCTGCATGGGGGTGGCGGCCACGGCACTGGCGGCGGCATCGGCCTGGCGGGCGCGGGTGCGCAGGCGCCGCAGGTTTTCCAGCTGGAAGACGAAGCCGAGGTCGGTCAGCGGCATCAGCATCAGCCGCTGCCAGGGCATGTGCTTCAGGCAGAAGTACATTCGGTTGCGCGCGTGCTGCCAGACCCGCTTGATCCGCACATTCTCGGAATAGTGGTGCAGCACCGGCATCGGCGAGAGCACCACCTGGCGCCGGCCCAGCGCATGCAGCCGCCAGGTCAGGTCCATGTCCTCGTAGAAGAAGAAGTAATACGGGTCGAAGCCGCCGGCGCGGGCGAAGTCGCGCGCCCGCAGCATCAGGTTGCAGCTGGCGATGACCGGGCATTCCGCGACGGCGGGCGCGGCGCCGATGATGCGGTCGCCCTGGATGATGCCGCTGGGGCCGCAGCGCAGGCGCTTCACGCCGATGCTGTGCCCATTTGCATCCACCAGCGCCTCGCCGCCCGCGGCGGCAAGCTCGGGGTCGGCCGCGAACAGCGCGTGCAGCCGCGCCGCGCCGTCGGCCTCGGGCACCGTCGTGTCGCTGTCGAGGAACCACAGCAGCGGTTCCTGCGCGCGCGCGGCACCGATGTTGCGCGCCACGCAGGGGCCGAGATTGGCGCCGGCGGCAACCAGCTCCACCCAGAGGAACTCGGCGCGCAGCATGGCCAGGCTTTCGTCGGTGCTGCCATTGTCCACCACCACCACGCGGGCCAGCGCGGGGCGCTGCCGGTGCAGCGAGGCCAGGCAGCGGCGCAGTTCCTCCGCCCGGTTGTAGGAGACGATGACGGCGCAGATCGGCAGCGGTGACGGGGCGTCCTGCATGCTCAGCCCTCCCCGGCGGGGCGCCGCCCCAGGGCGCGGGCCAGCAGCGCCGGCGCGGCGTAGCGGAACAGCGGCAGGGAATCGAACACCACGCGGCGCCACAGCCGGCGCGGCTCCTGCATCAGGCGGAACAGCCATTCCAGCCCCAGCTCGCACACCCAGCGTGGCGCGCGCTGCCGGGCGCCGGTGAGGAAATGCAGCGAGCTGCCGATGCAAAGGCCGGTGCCGACCGCCAGCCCGCGCGCGGCGACCCGCGCCGCCAGCAATTCGCTGCGCGGGCTGCCGGTGGCGAAGAAGACGTAGCGCGCCGGGTGCTGCTCCACGAAGCGGATGCAGGCCATGACGGCGGCGTCGTCATGCTCGTAGCCCATCGGCGGGTTGTGATGCTGGAAGCGCTGCGCCGGGTAGGCGGCGCGCAGGCTGGCGACGACGTCTGCCTCGCAGCCGATCACGGTCAGCGCATCGCCTGGCGCCAGCGCGCGGGCGAACATCGCCACGGTCAGGTCGCTGCCGGCGCAGAGCGGCAACGGCGTACCGGCCAGCCCGGCCAGCCGCCGCACCACCTGGCTGTCGCACAGGCAGAGCCAGGCGCTGTCGTGGTAGACCGGGCCGAACCGCGCCGCCTCCCGGTTCAGCACCACCACATGCTGCGCGTTGGGGGTGACGACATAGGCGAAGGGCGACCCGGCCGGGCGCGCCGCGATGCGCGCCAGCGCGGCGTCCAGGTCCAGCGGGGTATAGCCCACGCCGAACACCCATTTGCGGCGGGGCAGCGGGCCCGAGAGCGCGACGGACATGATGGGCCTCAGAGCAGCTTGTAGAGGAAGGCGGGAAGGTATTGGCGGCGGTCGGCCAGCACGGCGCCCACCACCGGAACGCCGAGGTCCTCAAGCCTGCGGATCAGCTCCTGGCAGGCCTGCCGGTCGCTCCGCTCGGCCGCGACCACCAGCACAGCCTCATCGGCGCAGGCCGCGAGCGAGAGCGAGGGCAGGTCGGCATCGAAGCCGGCGCCGTTGACGATGATGGTGCCGAAATGGGCGCGCAGCGTGCCGAGCGGCGTGGCGGCAGCCGGGCCGAGCCGGGCAGCCAGGGCCGCCAGCGCCGCGGGCGCGGCCAGGTGCAGCCTGGTGCCATCCAGCCGGGTCAGGCCGGGCAGCGGCTCCGGCGCCGCGTCCAGCGGCAGCCCCAGATCGGTTGCGGCCACCGGCAGCAGGGCGGCGTCAGCGGTGCCGGCCCAGTCCGGCGCCACCAGCAGCACCCGCTGCGGGCTGAGCGCCGCGACGGTGGTGGCCAGCATCTGGCTGACCTCGGTGGTGGAGGGACCCGCCGCCGGCTCCGCGCCCAGGTGGATGACATGGCCCCTGCCTGGCCCGCTGCCCTGGCCGCTGCGGGCGAGGATGTGGTGCGCCAGCCGTGCCGAAGCGGCCAGATTGACGCGGGTGACCCCCTGCCCCTCGGCGGGCAGGGCTGGCCTGCCGCGGCGCCGCGGCGCTTCCGCCGGCGCCCAGAAGGTGGCCAGCAGCGGCAGCCGCAGCGCCTGCTCCAATTCGCCCGGCAGGATGAAGACGCGGCGCAGACGCGCCACCACCAGCACCAGCAGCGGGCCCAGCGCCAGCCCGCTGGCCACGCCGGCCACCAGGATGTTCAGCGACAGGTTGCGGCCCTTGCTGGGCGGCTCGGCGGCCTGGATCTGGCGCACATTCGCCTCGCGGCGCCGGGCGGCATCCTCCTGCACCCGCGCCTCCTCGGTGCGGCGGGCATAGTCCAGGTAGGTCTGCTCCTCGACCTGGACCTGGCGGGCCAACTGGTTCAGCGCCGCCTCACTGGCCGCGAGTTCCGCCAGACGCGCGTCATTGGCCGCCTGTTCCCGCGCCAGCCCCTGCTGCTGGGCGCGCAGCCCCTCGGCCTCGGCCGTGCGGCGGGACCGCTCCAGCGCCAGCGCTTCGTATTGCGGGTTGCGGCCCAACCGGCGCTGTTCGCCATTCAGCTCGGTGTCGCGGTCCGCCGCGGCCCGCAGCGCGGCAATGCGGCGGTCGAGGTCGCCGCTGGTCGTGCCGCCGGCCTCGCCCAGGCGCCGCCGGTCGGCTTCCAGGTTCTGCAGGATGCCGCGGCGATACTCGTTCAGCGGCTGGCGGCTGGCGTCCCGCTGCACCACCAGTTCCTGCGGCAGGCCGGCAAGCTGACGGCTGTTGGCACCGATCTCCAGCGCCAGCACCCGGCCGCGCGTCTCGGCGTTCTGCCGCGCCACCGCCAGTTCATGCTGGCGGCCCAGCAGGGCGCCGCGTTCCTGCGCCGCGTCGATGATGTTGTGCCGGCGCTTCAGCTGCTCCACCTGGCTGGTCAGGGCCTGCAGCCGGCTGGCGGCGTGGTCGCGCTGCTCGGCCAGGAAGTCGCCCTGGGTGCGGGCGAAGACCTGGCGGCGCTGCGCCAGGTAGGACTGCACCAGCGTGTTCACCAGGTCGGCGGCAACCACCGGGCTGGGGTCGCTGAACTGCACCCGCAGCACGTTGGAATTGGGCGCTACGCTGATCCGCACGCGGCGCGCCACCTGGGCTACCGCCTGGTCTTCCGGCTGGTCTGCCGCCTGGGGCCGGCTGCCCAGCGCGCCGGCGGGCATGGCCTGCAACGCCGCTGCCAGCACGCCGGGGCTGGAGATCAGCTCGACCTCGGTCTGGATCGCCCGGGCCTGGTCCGGCACCAGCGTGGCGGCGGCGGCGGCGTTGCCGGCCTCCCCCATGTAGTCGCGGCCGATCAGCACCAGCAGGCGCGCCTCGGCCTCGTAGCTGGTCTCCACCAGCCGGGTGGCACCCAGCGCCAGCAGCACCGGCAGGCCAAGGCCGAGCAGCAGGGCGCGGCGATGGTAGAAGGCCGCGGCGGCCAGGTCGCGCAGGGTGAAGCTGCCGCCGGCCGGCGGCCGCGGCATCGGGCGCAGGCCGGAACGCGCCTCCGCCGAGGCCGAGCGCGGCAGGCTGAGGCTGTCTTGCGGCGCTTCCGGCATCAGAAGGCGTCCCGGCCGGTGACGACCATGCCGAAGGTGCGGAACAGGATGCGGATGTCGAGCCAGAGCGACCAGTTCTGCACATAGTGCAGGTCCAGCTCCACCGCCCGGGCGGCCTGTTCCAGCGTGTAGATGCCGGCGCGGGTGCCGTTGATCTGCGCCCAGCCGGTCAGCCCCGGCCGCACCTTGTGGCGCACCACGTATTCCGCCACCGCTTCCGCATAGCGCCGGTCGCCGATGCGCATGTTGACCGCCTGCGGCCGCGGGCCGACCAGCGACATCGAGCCGTCCAGCACGTTCACCAGTTGCGGCAGCTCGTCGATGCTGGTGCGGCGCAGGAAGGCGCCGACCCGGGTGACGCGGGGGTCGCCACGCACCGCCTGGGCCGAGCCATCCTGGCCGGCGGCATCGGCCGCCATGGTGCGCAGCTTGAGCACGGTGAAGGGGCGGTTGTTGAAGCCGATGCGTTCCTGGCGGAACAGCACGCCGCCCTTGGTTTCCAGCGTAATGGCGATGGCCGCCAGCAGCAGGAAGGGCGCCGCGACCAGCAGCGCGGCGGAGGCGATGAGCACATCCATGGCGCGCTTGATGGCGATGCCGAGGCGTGAGATCGGCCGGTCCATCAGGACCACCAGCCGCTCCCCGGCGACCCAGCGGACCTTGCCGTCCTCAAGGCCGACATCGTCCGCATCCGGCACGATGGTGACCTGCACCGGCAGGGCGCGCAGCCGGTCCAGGTAGTAGTCCACGCGTTGCCGGGCGCTGGTGGGCAGCGCCAGGATCACATGGTCCAGCTCGTGCTCGCGCGCATAGGCCAGCAGGTCGGTGACCGAGCCCTCGATCGGCAGCACCTCCGCCGCTTCGGTCCGGCGGCCCAGGCGGTCGTCGTAGATGCCCACGACTTCCGCCGTGCTGCCGAACTGGCCTTCCAGCTTGTCGCGGATCTTCAGCGCGGTATCGGTGGCGGCGATGATGGCGATGCGCTCGCCGGGCTTGGCGGGTGGTCTGGCCGCGCCGCGCTGCGCCGGCAGGACCTGGCGACGCCCGACGAAGACCTCGTCGCCCGGCATGGCCCGCTCGACACGGCCGAGCGGATTGCCTTCGGGAGCAGTGCTGGGGGGTATCATCGCGATTGGTGACCCGGCCTGAAAGGTAGGAGGCCGCACCATGGCGAGGATAAATGACCACCGACTTAGTTTTCCGGCGGGCCATCAAATTACTTGGTCAGCGCGATTCTTGACCGGGTTTACAAGTACTTAATTCGACTGTTGTGGATTTGATGCTGCCCCCCTTGGGGCGCGGCGGCGGTGGCCAAGGCGCAGCACCTGTCGGGGCGCTGCCCAAGGCCACCGCCTCCGGCGATCACGCCTCGCCGTAGTGGATGCGGCGATAGGGCCGGCTGACCACGGTGTCGTCGGTGTGGATGTCCCACAGGCTGGCGCCGTTGCTGGCCTGGTGTTCCGCCAGCATGCGTCCCATGCCGCCCAGGCTGGTCACGGTGCTGCCACGCACGCCGAAGCCGGTGGCGGCGCCGGCAAGGTCGCCGCGGCCGTGGATCACCAGCGCCGGGTCCAGCCCGCCGGCGCGGAACTTGTGGATCTCGGCGCCGTAGCCGCCGTCATTGATGATCGCCATCAGCAGCCGGTGGCCTTCGCGCCGCACCGTCTCCAGCTCCTGGATGTGCATCAGCAGGCTGCCATCGCCCTCGATCAGCAGCACCTTGCCGTCCTTGCGCGCCGCCGCCACGCCGATGGCCGCCGGCAGGCCGTTGCCGATGGCGCCGAAGTCGGAGACGACATGGTAGCGTTCTGCCGCGCGGCCGCGCAGATGCGTCATGGCGATGCCGAAGTAGTGGCCGCCGCCGATCACCACGTCCCAATCCTTGGGGATCGCAGCGTCGAGTTCCAGGATCGCCTTGCGCGGGTCGACCGAGCCGGGGGCGATGGCGAACTCCTTGCGGTCCGGCTCATCCGCCGCGATCGCCGCGGCCAGCGCCGGGGTGCGCCAGCCGGGGCGGCTGACGCCCTTGGCCTGCATCGCCGCGGTCACCGCCTCGGCGGCGGCGCGGGCATCGGCGCGAATGTGCAGGTCCGCGGTGCGCAGCCCCTGCCACAACCCGCGCGGGCTGATGTCGATCTGCACCGTCTGCGCGTTGGGGTAGAGGTAGCCGCTCTCGGTGGTGTAGCTGCCGAAGCCGACGCCGAGGCCGATGACCAGGTCGGCTTCGGCGAATTGCTCGCGCGCGAAGTCGGACGCAAAGGCGCCGGCGATGTCGAGCGCGAAGGGATTGCCCTCGAACAGGCCCTTGGCCTGCAGCGATGTGGCCAGCAGCGCGCCCATCGGCTCGGCCATCGCCTCGATCGCGGCGCGGGCGCCGGCCAGCTTGGCGCCGCGGCCGGCGATGATGATCGGCTTCTCCGCCTGCGCGATCATGCCGACCAGGCGCTCCACCAGGCTGGGGTCAGGCAGCGGGCGCTGCGGCACCGGCAGGTAGTCGGTGCTGGGGATGTAGTCGGCCATGAAGGGATAGGCCTGCTTCTGCAGGTCCATCGGCACGCTCAGCACCACCGGCCGGCGTTCCAACGCGGCAATGTGGAAGGCCTCCCGCACATTGTCCAGCGCGCGGTCATGCGACTTCACGGGGATGTAGTGCGCGCCGGTGGCCTGGGCCAGCGGCGCCATGTCGATCTGTTGCAGGTAGAAGCTGGCCAGCATGGGCGAATCGCCGGCAAAGACCACCAGCGGCACGCTGGCGCGGGCGGCGATGGCCAGCGCGGTCATGATCTGGGTGAAGCCCGGGCCGCAGGTGGTGGAGGCGACGCCGACCTTGCCGGTGGCGCGGGCATAGCCATCGGCCATCGCCACGGCGCAATGCTCGTGCCGGACATTGACCACCTGCATGCCCGGCAGGCGCGACATCGCCTCCGACCAGTACATGTTGGCGTCGCCCATCAGGGTGAACAGCGTGTCCACGCCCTCGGCGGCGAAGGCCTGGGCGAGCACGTCTTGCAGTTTGGCGGCCATTTCTATGCGTTTCCTTTACCAAGCAGGCTGCGGAGCCAGGAGAGCAGGGCGCGCCACATCAAGCTGGTGGCGCTGAGTTCGGCCGCGCGGGCGGGCGGCGGCGGTGGCGGCGGTGGGGCAGCGGCGCTGACCGGCGCGGCTTGCGGCGTCGACTCCGACTCGGGCGCCGCGGGTGCGCGTTCGGCCACCAGCCTGGCCATGTTGGCGGAGAACTCGGCCAGCAGCGCGCGGGCGACATGCACGCCGCCGGCATTGGCAAAGGTCTCCAGCGGGCCGGTGACGGTGAAGCTGCCCTGCACGTCCAGCAGCGTCACGTCGCCCTCGGCGCTGGCCTGCACCTGGCCGGAGGACAGCGCGCGCGAGGCGCCGCGGCCGTCGATGCCGCGGCCCTCGATGGTGCAGCGATGCGCGGCGTGGTCGAAGCTCAGCGTCGCCTCGCCCTTGAAGGTGGCGACCGTGGGGCCGAAGCGCACCTTGACCTGGCCGCGCCAGATGCCATCGCCCTTGTCGGGTGCCAGCTCGGCACCGGGGATGCAGGCGGCCACGGTGGCGGGGTCGCTCAGCAGCGGCCAGACCACGTCCAGCGGCGCGGCGATGCGGGTTTGTTCGGCAAGGTCAGGCATGCGGGGGCGGGCACCAGGCGTTGTTCGGGACGCAGCCTGCTGAAGCCGGCGCCGAAGCACAAGCGGGGGTGGCCGGCATCAGGCGCGCCGCCGCCGGCCGAGCAGCACGAAGCAGATCGCCACGCCGGACGCCGCGGTGAACATGCCGAACGCATTGATGTAGCCCAGCATCGCCGCCTGCCTGGTGATCTCCCGCCCCAGCTTGGCCAGGTCCACCACGGTCTCCACGCTCCAGCCGCCCATCAGGTTGGGCACGCCCAGCACCTTGTTGTAGGGCGTGATCATCTCGGTCATCCGGCTGTAGTTCATGGCGCCGGAGCGGACGATCTCGGTGACGCAGAGCGAGATGAACAGGCTGGAGCCGATGTTGCGCAGCAGGTGGAACACCGACATCGCCTCCGCCAGGTAGCGGCTTTCCAGCGCCGAGAAGGTCATCACCGTCAGCGGCACCCAGATGATGCCCACCGCCACGCCTTGCAGCATGGCGTTGAGCTGCAAGGTCACGGCGTCCACGTTCAGGTCCAGCGCCATCAGCCACAGGCCGGAGACCACCAGCAGGCCGAAGCCCAGCCCCATGCCGATCCGCGGGTCCCAGCGGCCGATCAGCAGCGTGCAGCCGAAGCCGATGGTGCCGCCGATGCCGCGATAGCCGACGATCAGGCCGATGATGCTGTCGGGGTAGCCGGCATAGGTCTGCAACAGCGACGGCAGCAGCACGATGGGGGTGAAGTTGACCATGCCGTACACGGTGACCAGCACCAGCCCCAGCGCGTAGTTGCGGTTCAGCAGCAGCTTCAGGTTCAGGAAGGGAAACCGCGTGGTCAGGCTGTGCGCCAGGAAGACGTAGAAGGCCAGCACGGCAATGCCGGTCTCAATGATGATCTCGTCGCTCTCATACCAGTCCAGCCGCTGGCCGCGGGCGATGACCAGTTGCAGCGCGGCGATGGCGGTGGCCAGCGCCAGGAAGCCCAGCCAGTCCAGTGGCAGCCGCGCGCCGGGCCGGTCCGGCGGCAGGGTAAGGCGCAGCGCCAGCGTGGCCAGCGCGCCGGCGGGGACGATCATGTAGAAGGCCCAGCGCCAATTGTAGGTCTCGGCCAGCACGCCGCCCAGCGCCGGCCCGATGACGGGGCCCAGCACCACCGTCATGCCGAAGATGGAACTCACCAGCCCGGCCTGGCGGCGCGGGAAGGTGTCCAGCACGATGGCGTTGGACAGCGGGATCATCGGCGCGCCGATGCCGCCCTGCACCACCCGCCACAGCACCACCGCCTCCAGGCTTTCGGCCTGGCCGCAGAGCCAGGTGGCCAGGGTGAAGCCGGCGACGCAGGTCACCATGGTGCGCCGGCGGCCGAAGCGCGCGGTGAGGAAGCCGGTCATCGGCGTGACGATGGCGGTGGCCAGGATGTTGAAGGTGGTGGTCCAGGCGATCTCGTCGGCGGTGGCGGCGAAGCTGCCCTGCATCTGCGGCAGCAGGCTGGAGGCGACCAGCAGCGTGGTGGCGTAGAGCGTGGAGCCCAGCACCACCGCCGCCAGGATGGCGATGCGGCGGCCCAGCGGCACTTCCTGCGCGGCGTCTGACATCCCGGGGTTGCAACCTTGACGACTATTGCCAGGGTGATGGTAACCTGGGTGTCATTTGCTGGCGAGCCCTGCCGTGCCCGACGACCAAGACCGCCGCGCCATCGGCTTCCTCATTGCCGATGTCGCCCGGCTGATGCGCGCCTCCTTCGACCGCCGGGTGCGCCAGCTGGGGCTGACCCGGGCGCAGTGGCTGGTGCTGGTGCGCCTGGCCCGCCGCCCCGGCATGACCCAGTCCGAGCTGGCGGAATCGCTGGAGGTGGAGCGCGCCACCGCCGGCCGCATGGTGGACCGGCTGGAACGCAAGGCCTGGGTTGAGCGCCGCGCCGATGCCGCCGACCGCCGGGTCAACCGGCTTTACCTGACCGCCGAGGCCGAGGCGGTGCAGGCCCGCGTTGCCAACCTGGGCGGCGACCTGGTGGACGAGGCCCTGGTGCCGCTGGCCGAGGCCGAGCGCCTGGCGCTGGCCGCGCTGCTGGAGCGGGTGAAGGTGCAGCTCTACGGCATGGCCCCGCGGGCCGAGCCGCTGCCATGAACCGCACCCTGCGCCTGCGCCTGGCCCTGCTGCTGGGCGTGCCGGTGCTGCTGTTGGCCGGCGCCGCGCTGCTTTGGCAGCAGGGCGGCCGCTACGTCACCACCGAGAACGCCTATGTGAAGGCGCATATCGTGCAGATTGCCCCCGAGGTGGCCGGCCGCGTGCAGGAGGTACTGGTGCGCGACCACCAGCGGGTCGCCGCCGGGGATGTGCTGCTGCGGCTGGACCCGGCGCCCTATCGCATCGCGCTGGACAAGGCCGAAGCCGACCTGGACGCCGCCCGGCTGGCGGTGGAGACCGCCCGCGCCAGCTACCGCGAAACCCTGAGCGAGTTGGGCGAACTGGAGAACCGCGCCGCCTTTCTGGCCCGCCAGGCCGGGCGGCAGCAGCACCTGGCGGCCCGCGGCGTGGCCCCGGCGATCCGCATGGAGGAAACCCGCAGCGATGCGGAAGTGGCGCGTGAACGCATCAACGTGATGCGCGCCCGGCTGCACCGCGCGCTGACCACGCTGCTGGGCAATGCCGAGTTGCCGGTGGACGAGCACCCGAGCGTGCGCGACCAGATCGCCGGCCGCGACCAGGCGGCGCTGGACCTGGCGCGTACCGTGGTCAACGCCCCGGTCGGCGGCACCATCGTCAACCTGAAGGTCCAGCGTGGTGAGCAGTTGCGCGCGGCGACCGCGGTCTTCGCCCTGGTCTCGGACCAGCGGCCCTGGGTGGAGGTCAACATGAAGGAGACCACGCTCGGCCATGTCGCGGTCGGCCAGCGCGCGACGGTGGCGCTGGACATCTACCCGGATGTCACCTGGCAGGGCGAGGTGGAGAGCATCAGCCCCGCGGCCGGCGCCGAATTCGCGATACTGCCGCCGCAGAACGCCACCGGGAATTGGGTGAAGGTGGTGCAGCGCCTGCCGGTGCGGGTGCGCCTGCTGCCGCATGCGGGCGAGCCAGCACTGCGCGCCGGCATCACCGCCACGGTGACGATCGACACCGGGCGGCAACGCCGCATCGGCCAGCTGTTCGGCGGCGGTAGCTGAGGCATGCAGGTACCGGGCTGGCCCGCGCGGGACACCGCGCATGCTGGAACCTGCCCGCCTATCGGCTCCGACGCCTGAACAGTCGGCGAAGGCTTGCACGCGGGCCATGCCGAGGACCAGGCGGCCTTGCGGCGGCATGGCTTTCGGCATTCAATCGCGCCAGGGCCCGGGCAAGGGCCACAAGGGAGGACAGAGCATGAAATTTCCACGTTTGATCCTGGGGCTATTGGCGGCATGCGTCGCCGCGCCGGCCCTGGCCCAGCCGGCACCCGCCGTGCCGGGCTGGGCGGTCGGCCGGCCTGACGGCTCCACCCTGGCGCCGCACGCACCGCGCCTGACCGTGACGCCGCTGGAGCAGGTGCCGGTCGGCCAGGTCCGCCTGCCCGCCGGCTTCCATGCCGAGGTCTATGCCCATGGCATGCCGGGCGCCCGCATGATGACGGAAGGCCCGGGCGGCACCATCTTCGTCGGCACCCGCGCCATCGGCCGCGTCTATGCGGTCAGCAAGAATGCGGACGGCACCACCCGCACCCGCGTCATCGCCCAGGGCCTGACCCAGCCGAACGGCGTGGTGATGGTCGGCACCAGCCTCTATGTCTTCGCGGTCAACCGTGTGCTGCGCTACGACAACATCGAGCAGCACCTGGACGCGGTGCCGGCGCCGGTGGAGCTGACCAGCGCCTACGGCCTGCCCACGGTGGAGGAGCACGGCGGCAACCACCACTGGAAGTTCACCATCCTGGGCCCGGATGGCCGCATCTACACCAATGTCGGCGCGCCCTGTAACGTCTGTGAGTTCGACCGCAATCGCTTCGCCCTGCTGGTCTCCTTCAAGACCGATGGCTCCGACCGCCGGGTGGAAGCCCGCGGCATCCGCAACAGCGTGGGCATGGCGCACCACCCGGTGACCCGCGCGCTGTGGGCCACCACCAATGCGCGCGACTGGGCGGGCGACGACTGGCCCCAGGACACGCTGCACCACATCCGCCGCCCCGGCCAGGATATCGGCTTCCCGTTCTGCTCCACCGGCCAGTCGGACCCGCAGTTCAACGCCGGCCGCAACTGCGCCGACTTCGCCCGGGCCGAGGCCGAGCTGGGCAACCATACCGCCGCGCTCGGCATGCGCTTCTACACCGGCACGATGTTCCCGGAGAGCTACCGCAACGCCATCTTCATCGCCCGGCACGGCAGCTGGAACCGCAACCGCCTGGTCGCCTACGACGTGGTGGTGGCGCGCACGGATGCCAATGGCAACACGGTCGGCGGCGTGGAGGAGTTCATGACCGGCTTCCGCAACGACGCCGAGCAGAAGTTCTCCGACCGGCCGACCGACGTGCACATGCTGCGCGACGGCTCCATGCTCGTCTCCGGCGAGCAGACCGGCGCGCTGTACCGCATCACCTATCGCCGGTGAGCATTCGCGCCTTCCTGGTGGCGGCCGTCCTGGCCGCCACCATCCCCGATATCGCCGCGGCGCAGGACCGCGCCCGCGGCGAGCAATTGGCGGCGGGCCGTTGCACCGCCTGCCATGGCGAGAATGGCCGCAGCCAGCTGGAGGGCATTCCCTCGCTCGCCGGCCAACAGCCGCTGTTCATGGTCACCCAGATGATCCTGATGCGCGAAGGCATCCGCCAGGTGCCGGCGATGGTGCCCTTCGTGGACCGCATCGCCGACAAGGACGTGGAGGACCTGGCCGCCTACTACGCCAGCCTGGCCGCCGGCCCGGCCGAGGACCGCAGCCCGCGCGACGCCGCCCTGGCGGCCCGTGGCGAGGCGCAGATGGCCACCCGCCACTGCACCGTCTGCCACCTGCCGACGCTGCAGGGGCGGGAGCAGATTCCGCGCATCACCGGCCAGCGCGAGGAGTTCCTGGCCCATACCCTGGCCGCCTACCGCGACGGCAGCCGCGTGGGCGCCGACCCGCAGATGAACGATGCGGTGCGCGGCATGCCCGATGCCGACATTGCCGCCCTGGCGCACTACCTGGCGCACCGGGATTGACTGCGCCATGGCTGCGAAAGACTTGAACCCCGCCACCGATGGCGCCAGACTGTCACCACTGCCAACAACCGGAGGATTTGTATCATGGCCTGGAAGAAGCCCCGCATCGTCGAAGTTTCGCTGGCGATGGAAATCAACAGCTACGCCTGCGCCGAGATCGGCTGAGGCTGCCCGGCCGGGCGCCCTGCCCGGCTGGCCAAATCCGCGTAGCCAGGCCGCGGTGGGGTTCCCCTGCCGCGGTTCTGCATTTCAGGGCATCGCATGACATTGCGTGCCATCGTCCTGGGCGCCGCCGCCGGCGGTGGCTTCCCGCAGTGGAACTCGGCCGGCCCCGGCTGCCTGCGCGCCCGCGCCGGCGACCCCCTGGCCAAGCCGCGCACCCAGGCCTCCATGGCCGTTTCCGCTGATGGTGAGCGTTGGCTGGTGCTGAACGCCGCGCCGGACATTGCCGCGCAGATCGCCGCCACCCCTGCCCTGCACCCGCGCCCGGCGCCCGGCCGGCTGCGCCATTCCCCTATAGCCGCGGTGGCGATAACCGGCGCCGAGGTGGATACCATCGCCGGCCTGCTGACCCTCAGGGAGCGGCATTCCTTCGGCCTCTACGCGGCGCCGAAGGGCCTGGCGGCGCTGGCGATGAACCCGATCTTCAACGTGCTGGACCCGGGGCTGGTGCCGCGCCGCGCGCTGCCGCTGGATGCGCCGCTGGAGATGGCCGATGGCGCCGGCACGCCGCTGGGGCTGACGCTGGAAGCCTTCGCCGTGCCCGGCAAAGTGGCGCTGTTCCAGGAACAGTCCGGCGCCGACCCCGGCCGCGCCGATGACGGCGACTGCATCGGCCTCTGCGTAACGGCCAGCGGCAGCGCGGATGCGCTGTACTTCATTCCCGGCTGCGCCGAGTTGACGCCGGCACTGCGCGACCGCCTGCGTGGCGCGGCCTGCCTGCTGTTCGACGGCACGCTGTGGCGCGACGACGAGATGATCCTGGCCGGCGCCGGGCAGAAGACCGGGCTGCGCATGGGCCACATGTCCGTGCGCGACACCATGGCGGCCTTCACCGACATTCCGCTGCGCCGGCGCGTCTTCATCCACATCAACAACACCAACCCGATCCTGCTGGAAGACAGTGCCGAGCGCGCCATGGTGCAGGCCGCCGGCTGGGACGTTGCCGAGGACGGCATGGAGATTTCGCTGTGAGCAACGAGCACGCGCTGCTGCCGCCCGAGGAATTGCAGGCCAGGCTGCAGGCCATCGGCGAGGAGCGGTACCACATCCACCACCCGTTCCATCACCTGCTGCACAACGGCCAGCTCAACAAGGGCCAGGTCCAGGCCTGGGCGCTGAACCGATACTACTACCAGGCCAGCATCCCCGCGAAGGATGCCAGCATCGTCGCCCGCCTGCCGACGCCGGATTTGCGCCGCGAATGGCGCCGGCGGATCGAGGATCATGACGGCGACGGCAGCAAGCCCGGCGGCGTGGAGCGCTGGCTGGTGCTGACCGAGGGGCTGGGGCTGGACACCGACTACGTCACCTCGCTTTCCGGCCTGCTGCCGGGCACGCGCTACGCGGTGGATGCCTATGTGCATTTCGTGAAGGAGCGCAGCATCCTGGAAGCGGTGGCGTCGTCACTCACAGAAATGTTCTCGCCCAACATCATCTCCCAGCGCGTCGCGGGCATGCTGCGCAACTACGACTTTGTCAGTGAGAAGACGCTGGCCTACTTCACGCCCCGGCTGACCCAGGCGCCGCAGGATGTGGAATTCGCGCTGGGCTATGTGAAGCGGGAGGCCCGCACACGCGAGCAGCAGGAGCAGGTGATGGCGGCGCTGCGCTTCAAGTGCGACCTGCTGTGGGCGCAGCTGGACGCGCTGCACCACGCCTATGTCTCGCCGGCGCTGCCGCCGCCCGGTGCGTTCCGGCCGTGATCGGCACTGATATCCCGCGCTTCGGCCCCGGCATGAAGCTGCGCCACGACCAGGCGCGTGACCGCTGGACGGTGATGGGGCCGGAGCGGATGTTCCTGCCCGACGAGACCGCGCTGGAAATCCTCCGCCTGGTGGACGGCACCCGCAGCGTGGACGCCATCATCGACGACCTGGCCGCGCGCTTCGCCGCCCCGCGCGCGGAGATCGGCGCCGACGTGCTGGCCATGCTGGCCGACCTGGCCACCAAGGGCGTGGTGCGGGCGTGACCGAACCGCCGCTGGCCCTTCTGGCGGAGCTGACGCATCGCTGCCCGCTGCAATGCCCGTATTGCTCCAACCCCGTCGCACTGAACGGCCCGGGCGAGGAACTCTCCACCGCCGAATGGACCCGCGTATTCCAGGAAGCCGCGGCGCTGGGCTGCCTGCAGATCCACCTCTCGGGCGGCGAGCCCATGGCGCGGCGCGACCTGGTCGAGCTTACCGCCGCGGCCAGCGCCGCCGGGCTCTACACCAACCTCATCACCTCGGGCGTGCTGATGGATGCACCGCGGCTGGCCGCCCTGCGCGATGCCGGGCTGGAGCACGTGCAGCTTTCGGTGCAGGACGCCGAGGCCGCCAGCGCCGACCGGATCGCCAACCTGCCCGGCGGCCACGCGAAGAAGCTGGTGGCGGCGCAGCTGGTGCGCGACGCCGGCCTGGCGCTGACCTTGAACGCGGTGGTGCATCGGCAGAACCTGGACCGCCTGCCTGACCTGATCGAGTTGGCGCTGGCCATGGAAGCCGGCCGGCTGGAAGTGGCGCATGTGCAGTATTACGGCTGGGCGCTGGCCAACCGCGCGGCGCTGCTGCCCACCCGCGCCCAGCTGGACGCCGCCACCGCCACCGTAACCCGCGCGCGGGCGGAACTGCGCGGCCGGCTCGTCATCGACTACGTGGTGCCGGACTACCACGCCAGCCGCCCCAAGGCCTGCATGGGTGGCTGGGGGCGGCGCTTCCTGGCGGTCTCGCCGGCCGGGCGCATCCTGCCCTGCCACGCCGCCGAGAGCATCGAGGGCATGGTCTTCCCCAACGTGCACGACACCGCGCTGCACGCCGCCTGGTTCGGCGCCGAGGCGTTCACCCGGTTCCGCGGCACCGCCTGGATGCCGGCGCCCTGCCAGGGCTGCGCCAACGCCGAGCAGGACTGGGGCGGCTGCCGCTGCCAGGCCTTCGCGCTGGTGGGCGACGCCGCCGCCACCGACCCGGCCTGTGCGCTGTCGCCGCATCATCACCTGCTGGCCGAGGCGCTGGACGAGGCGGCTTCGTCGGACAGCTCGTATCGCTATCGTCGGCTTTAGCGCCCGATCGTCGCCGGTGGACCCACCGGTGGCGTGACGCAGCCGCCCAGACGAGACGGGATGGCGCGCCAGGGAGTTGGCCGGCACGCGCAGCACCGCGCAACGCGGCCGCGGGCCGCTGCGCTGAAGGAGAGGCCGATGGACCCGCGCACCCCCGTCATCATCGGTGTCGGCCAGTTGACCGATACCACCACGCCGCCGGATACCGCGCGCTCGCCACGCGGGCTGATGGTGGCGGCGGCGCGCCTGGCCGCTGCCGATGCCGGCATTGCCGCAGCAGCGCTGGCAGCGCTGGATTCCATCACGGTCATCCGGCTGTTTTCCGACACCGTCCCCAGCATGCGTTCGCCCTTCGGCGCCATGGCGAACGCGCCGTGGTCGGTGGCGCGGCAGCTGGGCGCCACGCCGCGGGACCTGGTCTATCCGCCGCAGGGCGGTGACACGCCACAGACCATGCTGTCGCGCGCCTGCACCCGCATCGCCGCCGGGGAGAGCGAGTTGGCGCTGGTGGTGGGCGCCGAGGCGTTGCGGACCGAGTTGGCCGCGCGCCGCGCCGGCCTGGCGCTGGATTGGCACGAAGACGCCCCCGCGCCGCCGGAGGAGCTCGGTGGTGCCTCCCGCCTGTTCACGCCGGCGGAGGAAGCGCATGGCATGCGCTCGGCCATCTGCATGTACGCGCTGTTCGAACAGGCCATCCGCGCGGCGCGGGGCGAAACCGCGGAACAGCGCCGCACCGCGCTGGGCGCCATGTACGCGGGCTTCGCCGCGGTGGCGCGCGACAACCCGCTGGCGACGCGGCGCGAAGGCTTCGACGCCGCCGCCATCACCGCGGTCAGCAAGGCCAACCCAACCGTCGGCTTCCCGTACACCAAGCTGATGACCGCCAACATGTATGTGGACCAGGCGGCGGCGCTGCTGGTCGCTACCACCGCCCAGGCCGACGCGCTGGGCGTGCCGCGGGAACGCCGCGTCTACCTGCACGCCAGCGCCGGCGCGCACGACCCGTGGTTCGTCACCGAACGCGCCGCCCTGCATCGCTCGCCGGCGATCCGTGGCGTGGTGGCCGCGACCTTGGCGGCGGCGGGCGTCGCGCTGGACGACATCGCCGCCTTCGACATCTACAGCTGCTTCCCCTCGGCGGTGCAGGTGGCCTGCGACGAGATCGGCCTGGCCGTGGACGACCCGCGTGGCCTGACGGTGACGGGCGGGCTGAGCTTCTTCGGCGGCCCCGGCAACAACTACGTCACCCACGCCATTGCCGAGATGGTGCAGCGGTTGCGCGCCATGCCCGCCCGCCATGGCCTGGTCACCGCCAATGGCGGGTTGCTGACCAAGCATGCGGCCGGGCTGTATTCCGCGCTGCCGCCGCGCCAGCCTTTCGCCGACTGCGACACCACTGCCCTGCAGGCGGAGATCGAGGCGCTGCCGAAGCGGCTGCCTGCGGCGCAGGCCAGCGGGCGCGGCGTGGTGGAAAGCTGGACCGTCGTGAACGGCCGCAACGGGCGGGAGCGCGGCATCGTGCTGGGCCGGCTGCTGGCCAGCGGCGAACGCTTCATCGCCAATACGCCGGACGACGCGGCAACGCTGGCGCGGCTGGAAGGCGAGGATGCGCTGGGCCTACCGGGCATGCTCGCCCCCGGCGCCCCGGCCAACCTGTTCACCCCGGACTGAGCAGGAAGCGCGCTGCGCTGGCAGCCGCGCGCCTTCGCGCCGGGCCCTGGTTGACCGCCTGACGCCCCTTCTGCCAGCCTGCCCGCAATCAGCGGCGCGCGCGACGTCGCCGGCCAAGGAGGAAATGCCGCCATGACACCGCAGGCCCTGGCGACCACCCACGCATCAGGCCTGCCCGTGGCGGTATTCACCTTCGAGGAGAGGAGCTGATGCGCACCCGGATCTGCCAGCGCCTGGGCTGCGACAGCCCGATCTTCGCCTTCACCCATTGCCGCGACGTGGTGGTGGAAGTCACCAAGGCCGGCGGCTTCGGCGTGCTCGGCGCGGCGACCTTCTCGACCGAGCAGCTGGAGGCCGAGTTGCGCTGGATCGACCAGCATGTCGACGGCCGCGCCTATGGCGTGGATGTGCTGATCCCCGGCAAATACGACAACGCCGCCGAGGCCAGCGACGAACAGGTGCTGGACCTGATCCCCGCCGCGCATCGTGCTTTCGTCGACAAACTGCTGGACGAAGCCGGCCTGCCGCCGCTGCCCGCCGCGGAACAGCAGCGCGTGCGCGAGGAACTGCGCGCGCGGGAACGCAGCACCACGCCGTCCGGCGCGCGGGCGCTGCTGGAGGTGGCGTTGCGCCACCCACAGGTGAAGCTGGTGGTCAGCGCGCTGAACCCGGCCCCGGCCGAGATGGTGCGGGACTTCCATGCCCGCGGGATTCTGGTCGGCGGCATGGTCGGCAGCGCGCACCACGCCCGCAAGCACCGCGAGGTCGGCGTCGACCTCATCATCGCCCAGGGCGCCGAGGCCGGCGGCCATACCGGCAGCATCTCCACCCTGGTGCTGCTGCCGGAGGTGGTGGACGCCGCCGGGCCGGACATCAGCGTGCTCGCCGCCGGCGGCATCAGCCGGGGCAGCCAGGTTGCCGCGGCGCTGGCAATGGGCGCCGAGGGGGTCTGGACCGGGACCATCTGGCTGGGCACGCGGGAAAGCGAGCTGGCACCCTATGAGAAGCAGGCGCTGTTCGCCGCCCGCGCCGAGGATGCGATCCAGTCGAAGTCGATGACCGGCAAGCCGGTGCGCCTGGTGCGCTCCGGCTGGACCGAGGCCTGGGCGCGACCGGATGCACCGCCCTGCCTGCCGCCGCCGCTGCAGAACATGATCTACCGCCAGGCGCGGGCGCGGATCGACCGGGCCCAGCGGCGCGACCTCTACTCCTACCCCGCCGGCCAGGTGGTGGGCGGCATGAAGGAGGAACACTCGGCGCGGGAGGTGATGTACCGGCTGCAGAGCGAGTTCGCCGAGGCGCTGGAGCGATTGCAAGTCGGGCCGGCGTAAGCCGGCGCCAATAGGATGCCGCCGGCGGCCTGGCCCGGCTTGCCGCCCCGATAGGTCCGGCGCCGAGAGCAGGCAGCGCGCATGAAAAAGGCCGCCCCGGTTGCCCAGGGCGGCCCCGTTCAACGCAGCTTCAGAGCGCCGCGAGCGCGGCGTTCAGCGTCGCACTCGGCAGCATCGCCGCCGTGGTCTTGGCGGTATCCGGCAGGTAGTAGCCGCCGGTGTCCACCGGCTTGCCCTGGGCAGCGATCAGCTCGGCCTCGATCTTCGCCTCGTTGGCGGTCAGCGCCGCGGCCAGCGGCCGGAAGCGGGCTGCCAGGCCCGAGCTGTTGTCGCGCGCCGCAAGCGCCTGGGCCCAGTACAGCGCCAGGTAGAAATGGCTGCCACGGTTGTCGATCTCGCCGACCTTGCGGGCGGGGGAGCGGTTGTATTCCAGGATCTTGCCGTTGGCCTCGTCCAGCGTCTCGGCCAGCACCTTCACGTCCTCATTGCCGCTGGCCTGGGCCAGATGCTCCAGCGAGGCGCAGAGGGCCAGGAACTCACCCAGCGAATCCCAGCGCAGGTAGCTCTCCTGCTGGAACTGCTCGACATGCTTCGGCGCGGAGCCGCCGGCACCGGTCTCGAACAGGCCACCACCAGCCATCAGCGGCACGATCGAGAGCATCTTCGCGGAGGTGCCGAGTTCCATGATCGGGAACAGGTCGGTCAGGTAGTCGCGCAGCACGTTGCCGGTGACGGAGATGGTGTCGAGGCCGGCGCGGATGCGGTCCAGCGAGAACTGCGTTGCCTCGACCGGCGGCATGATGTGGATCTCAAGGCCCGAAGTGTCGTGGTCCTTCAGGTAGGTATTCACCTTGGCGATCAGCTGCGCGTCATGCGCGCGCTTGGCGTCCAGCCAGAACACCGCCGGCGTGTTGGTCAGGCGGGCGCGGCGCACGCCGAGCTCGACCCAGTTGCGGATCGGCGCGTCCTTCACCTGGCACATGCGGAAGACGTCGCCGACCTCGACCGGGCGCTGCATCAGCACCGTGCCGTCCTCGGCCACCACGCGCACCGTGCCGGCCGCGGCCACCTCGAAGGTCTTGTCGTGCGAGCCGTATTCCTCGGCCTGCTGCGCCATCAGCCCGACATTGGGCACCGTGCCCATGGTGCGCGGGTCGAAGGCGCCGTGCTTCTTGCAGTCGTCGATGACGGTCTGGAACAGCGGCGCGTAGCAACGGTCCGGGATCACCGCCAGCGTGTCGTGCAGCTTGCCGTCGGGGCCCCACATGTGGCCGGCCTCGCGGATCATCGCGGGCATGGAGGCGTCGATGATGGTGTCGCTGGAGACATGCAGGTTGGTGATGCCCTTGTCGGAATTCACCATCGCCAGTTCCGGACGCGCCGCGTAGGTGGCGGCGATATCGGCCTTGATCGCGGCCTTCTCGGCTTCCAGCAGCGTCTCGATCCGGGTCAGCAGGTCGCCCACGCCATTGTCGGGGTCGACGCCGATGCGCGCCAGGGTGGCGGCATGCTTCTCGAACACGTCCGCGAAGAAGACCGAGACGCAATGGCCGAACAGGATGGGATCGGAGATCTTCATCATGGTCGCCTTGAGGTGGAGCGAGAACAGCACCCCCTCCTGCTTGGCGACGGCGATCTGCTGGGCATAGAAGGCGCGCAGCTTGTTGCGGCTCATGGTCGAGCAGTCGATGACCTCGCCGGCCAGCAGCGGGATCTTCGGCTTCAGCACCGTGACCGTGCCATCGGCGGCGGCCAGCTCGATGCGGGCATTGGTCGGCGCCGCGACGGTGGTGGCAACCTCGGAGCCGTAGAAATCGCCATCCGCCATGAAGGCGACATGGGATTTCGAATCAGGGCTCCAGACGCCCATCTTGTGCGGGTTGTTGCGGGCGTACTGCTTCACCGCCCCGGCGGCGCGGCGGTCCGAGTTGCCTTCGCGCAGCACCGGGTTCACCGCGCTGCCCAGAACCTTGCCGTAGCGGGCGCGGATTTCCTTGTCGGCCGGGGTGGCGTCGCTGTCCGGATAGTCCGGCACGTTGTAGCCCTTGGACTGCAACTCCTTGATCGCCGCCTTCAACTGCGGGACGGAAGCAGAAATGTTGGGCAGCTTGATGATGTTCGCCTCGGGCTTCATCGCCAACTGGCCGAGTTCGGCGAGTTGGTCGCTGATGCGCTGCTCAGGCTTCAGGTTGTCGGGGAAGTTCGCGAGGATGCGGCCCGTCAGCGAGATGTCCTTCAGCGTCATCTTCACGCCGGCGGTGCCGACAAAGGCCTGGACGATGGGCAGCAGGGAATAGGTCGCCAGGGCCGGCGCCTCATCAACCTTTGTCCAAACGATTTCGAGATCTGACATGCTTTTACCTCTAGGCGCCGGGCCGCTTTCGGCAGAGTTGGACGACATCATCCAGAAGGCGCACTTTGTCGCACCGGCGCGCCTGAAGGGCAACCCGTCCGGGGGTGCCGGGCGGCAGGCGGGAATTCACCTGTGATCTGAATATTCTAGCGGCTGGCCAGGGTCGCGCCGGCCACCGCTCCGGGTGGCCGAAAGCGGGGGAGCCGGCGGGCGCGCTGGGCGCCCCCCGGGGGCGGAGCCTGCCGGGGCCGCGGGAGCCGATCTTCCCCGCCGGCTGGCAGGGGAGGGTCGCCGTTCACGCGGCCGGCGCCATGTCCTGCCACGATTGCAGTGGCCCGAAGCGCGCGGACTTCTTGCTCTGGTGGCGATCCATCCGGTGCAGGATGTCGCGCAGGAACAGGATGCCCTCGACCATGAAGGGCCCCTTGTTCAGCATGACGCATTCCGCGCGCTGCGACATCGCCGCGTCGGTCGCCTCGGCCCGGCTGGGGCTGCCGTCGGCCACCAGGCCGTCCAGCACCTGGGTCGCCCAGACAACGGGCACATGCGCCGCCTCGCACAGCCAGAGCAGTTCCTCCTGGATTTCGGCCATGCGGCTGAAGCCCAGTTCCACCGCCAGGTCGCCCCGCGCGATCATCACGGCAACCGGCCGCGTGGCGGCGGCGGTGATGATCAGCTGCGGCAGGTTGTGCACGGCCAGCGGCGTTTCGATCTTCAGCACCACCGGCTGTGGCGGGCGGCCAGCACGGCGCTTCGCCAATTCCTGGTCCAGCAGCAGGATATCCGCCGGGCGCTGCACGAAGGAAAAGCCGACCAGGTCGGCCTCGGCAGCGACGAAGTCCAGCGCCACCAGGTCGGCCGCCTGCAGCGGCGCCAGGTGCAGTTCGGTGTCCGGCAGGTTCACGCCCTTTTCCGGCTTCAGCTTCTCGCCCTTGGCGCGGGCCGAGAACACCTCAAGCTCCGCGCGCCCGGCGCCGCATGCCACCACCCGCGCGCCGATCTTGCCATCGTTGATCCAGACCGCGGCACCGGGCACCAGGCTGTCGATCACGGCCGGAAAGTTCAGCGTGGCGAACACCGTGTCGTCGCCGGCCGCGGCCGCCGGATCGCGCAGCAGGACGAAGCGGTCGCCACGATGCAGGCGCAGCCCTGCCGGGGCCTGCACCGTCTCGGTCCGGCATTTCGGCCCGGCGATATCCATCAGCACGCGGCATTCCCGGCCCAGCGCCTTGGTGGCCGTGCGGACATGGCCGATCATCGCGGCCCAGCCGGCGGGCGTGTCGTGCGCGCAGTTGATGCGGGCGCAGTTCATGCCCGCGGCCAGCAGGCTGGTGATCAATTCGGAACTGTCTGCGGCTTCGCTCGGCAGCGTCACCATGATGCGGGTAGTCGGCCCTTCCGGCGCCACGGGCCCGAACAGCGCCGCCTGGGACGCCAGCAGCAAGGCAGGGCCTGCGGCCAGGGCCGCGGCGTCCGGGTAGTGGCTGTGCGGCAACCCTGCCAGGCGGCTCAGCGTGGCCAGCAGCGCGTCCAGCGCCGTCAGCACGCTGGCCTCGCTGCGCCCCAGGGAGGTCAGCCCCAAGGCCGAAAGCGCCGGTTGCAGGGCGCTGAGGTCATGGCGCCGCAGTGCCAGGTAATGCGCCAGGTTGGCCGCGGCAGGCGTGAAGCCGGAGCCAGCGAGTGCGGGTTGCCAGGCGGCAAGGGTCCGGGCGCCGGTCGCCGCCACCTCCGCGCGCAGGGCGGCGACGCTGTGGTGCAACAGGCGGGCATCGGCCGCCGCGGTCGCATCGGCCTTGGAGGTTGGCACTGGCTTCACCTGCTGCACTCCGCGGGCGTGACCTGCCCGCTGCATCATGCGCCCGAATGGGGCGCCAAGGCGGTCACGCCTTGGACTGCAACAGGAATGCCACGGAGCGCACGTCAGCGTGACGTCGCGCCCGCGCTTGCGCGACATCAAACACCCCTGCGGCGTGCGGCGTGGATGATGCCGCCGCGGACGTGCCGCCAAGGAGCTTGGTGCAGATGGCGAAGATGATGCTGGCGGCGGCCTTTGTCGAACCCGGGCGCATCGCGCTGCGCGAAAAGCCGGTGCCGGAGGTAGGGCCGCAGGACGCGCTGCTGCGCATCACCACCACCACCATCTGCGGCACCGACGTGCATATCCTCAAGGGCGAATACCCGGTGGAAGCCGGCCTCACCATCGGCCATGAACCGGTCGGCATCATCGAACGCCTGGGTTCCGGCGTGCAGGGCTACCGCGAGGGCCAACGCGCCATCGCCGGCGCCATCACCCCCAGCGGGTGGAGCAATGCCTGCCTGTGCGGCTGCGCCAGCCAGGACGGCGCGGGTACGAAGCATGGCTGGAAGGCCATGGGCGGCTGGCGCTTCGGCAACACCATCGACGGCTGCCAGGCCGAATACGTGCTGGTGCCGGACGCCATGACCAACCTGGCGCCGGTGCCGGACACCCTGACCGACGAGCAGGTGCTGATGTGCCCGGACATCATGTCCACCGGCTTCTCCGGTGCTGAAAGCGGCGGCGTGCGCCTTGGCGATACCGTGGCGATCTTCGCGCAAGGCCCCATCGGGCTTTGCGCCACCGCCGGCGCCAGGCTGATGGGCGCCACCACCATCATCGTGGTCGACGGCATTGCCGGCCGCCTGGCCATGGCCAAGCGCCTGGGCGCCGACCATACGGTGGATTTCTCGGCCGTCGATCCGGTGGAGGAGATCATGCGGCTGACCGATGGGCGCGGCTGCGACGTGGCGATAGAGGCGCTGGGCACCCAGACAACCTTCGAGGCCTGCCTGCGCGTGCTGCGGCCAGGCGGTACGCTGTCCTCGCTGGGGGTCTATTCGACCGACCTGCGCATTCCCCATGGCGCCTTTGCCGCGGGGCTGGGCGACAACCGCATCGTCACCACGCTGTGCCCGGGCGGCAAGGAACGCATGCGCCGGCTGATGGAGACCATCGCCGCCGGCCGCACCGACCTGACGGCGCTGGTGACGCATCGCTTCCCGCTGGCGCGGATCGAGGAAGCATATGACCTGTTCAGCCATCAGCGCGACGGGGTGATGAAAGTCGCGATCACGCCGTAGGGCAAGAAATCCGCTCACGGTGGTGCAGTGTGAGCGGGTCTTGCCGCAGCGGCGGCAATGCCGATGGCGCCACTGGGAAAGCGGAGCGGCGTTGTCGCGGCGGAGCGGCAAGCGACTGCACGGACCCAACCGCGGGTGGCTGGCAGGTAGCCCGAGGCCCCGGCAGCGTGAGCCATCTCCATGGCAGGCGAATACGCGATGACCGGGTATGGCGCGGGTTGCCCTGCCCGCCGTGGCGCCCGGTGCATCACCGCTTGATGTCCCCCACGCGGCCCCGTCAGGGCGGGGTGGGCAAAGCCTGCGTCATCAGCGCCACCACGTCGTCGGCCGGGTGACGCTGCGCGGTTGCCCATCGCCCGTGGCCGGCAGGAAGGCTCCCTGGCGCGGCGCCTGCCCTTTCGGCCCGAAATGCTTCATGCTCTGGTATCTTCTTCCTGGGCTGGAACCGTGATGCGCACCATTCTCGTCTGCTGGCTGTTGCTCGGCTGCAGCCAGGCCTCGGCCCAGCCTGCCCCCTACGCCCCCCCCGCCCAGGAAGTGCTGAGCTGCCTGGTGGACCCCAGCCGCCGTGTCCTGGTGGCCAGCGCCGTGCCGGGCCTGGCCCGGCGCGTGGCGTTCGAGCGGGGCGACCTGGTGAAGCTGGGCGACGTGCTGCTGGAACTGGCCAGCGAACCCGAGCGCGCCGCGCTGACCCTGTCTGCCGAACGGGCCGACTTCGCCCGCCGCAAGATGGCGCGCAACCGGGAGATGACGCGCAACCAGCTGCTGTCCGCGCAGGAGATCGACGACCTGCGCACCGAAGCGCGGCTGGCCGAGCTGGAAGCCAATCGCGCCCGGGTGGAGCTGGAACGCCGCACCACGCACAGCCCGCTGACCGGCATTGTGGTGGAACGCCGGGTGACCCAGGGCGAATACGTCGCCACCGAGCCCTTTGCCGAGCTGATCAGCCTGGACCCGCTGCATGTGGAAGTGACCCTGCGGGCCGAGGCCTTCGGCCGGGTGCAGGTGGGCATGCAGGCCAGCGTGGCGCTGGCGCCACCGGTGGGGCAGACCATGGTCGGGCGGGTCAGCATCGTGGACCGCGCGCTGGACAGCAGCTCCGGCAGCTTCCGCATCCGCGTGGTGATTCCCAACCCCAACCTGGCCACGCCATCCGGCGTCGGCTGCCGGGTCGTCTCCGTGGCGGCTGCGGGTGGATGAGGCCGCGCTGGAACGGGCACTGGCGCCGTTCCGGCTGACCGCACCCTTCACCCGGCACTACCCCGGCGCCCATGCCCTGGCGGAAGCGCTGCGCTGCGGCCTGGTGCAGCGACTGGCGGCAGGCCCGGCCAGCCATGCGGCGTTGGCCGCAGCCGCTACCCTGCCGCCACCTGGCCTGGCCCTGCTGCTGGCGCTGCTGCGCGGCGCCGAGGTCACCCAGCCAGACCCGGGCGGGGAAGCGCTGAGCTCCGGCTTTCGGGCCGCCCTGCCCCATCTGGCGCTGATGCAGGCCAAGCTGGACGCCGCCGCCCTGGCCCTGCCGGATTTCCACGCCCATCTCGGCCCGCTGCTGCGCGACCGCGCCGGCTTCATGGCCCAGGCGCAGATCTTCGCGCTGTACCGCTACGACCTGGCGCTGCGCGAGGACGCCGCGGCCCTGGCGGCAACCGCCCGCTGGATGGCGCTGACCACGGCGCTGACCCGGCATGAGGCGCCGGTGCTGCTGGCCCTGCATGATTTCTCCGCCACCCGGCGCCTGCTGGAGCCCGGCGGCAACAGCGGCGAGATGGCGCTGCACCTGACCACCGCGCATCCGGCCCTGGCGGTGACGGTACTGGACCTGCCGGCGGTCTGCGTGCTGGGAAGGCGGCATGTCGGCGCCGCGCCGCGCATTGCGTTCGATGCCACGGATTTGCGCCAGCAGCCGCTGCCCCAGGGCCATGACGCGGTGCTGTTCAAATCCATGCTGCATGATTGGCCGGATGCCGAGGCGCAGCGCTTCCTGGCCCTGGCCCATGCCGCGCTGCCGCCGGGCGGCCAGGTGCTGATCTTCGAGCGTACGCCGCTGCCGGCCGAGGCCCCGCTGGGCTATGCCCAGATGCAGGACATGCTGTTCCACGGCTTCTACCGGCCGCCCGAGCGCTATGCCGAATGGCTGGCGGCGCTGGGGTTCGCCGCCGTGGCCGTGCAGCCGGTGGCGCTGGACGTGCCCTTCGCGCTGGTCAGCGCGCGGCGGTAGAGCCGTCGCGCCCTGGGCGCGCCCGTCAACTCTGCGCTCAAGGCGTGCCAGTCTGCGTTTTGCCCCAGCGCGCGCCAGCGTGCGCTCCGCCCGCGGCGCACCAACCTACGTCACGCTCAACGCGCGCCCGTGAATCCCAGGGTCTCGGCTTCCTGTTCGTCGGCCTGCAGCAGTTGGGCGCGGTCCTCGGCATGGCGGCGTTCCAGCCGGTGCTGCGCCCGCCGCATGGCGTGCAGCGCCAGGGCCGTACGCAGCCGGCCGGCCGGTAGCAGCGCCAGCCAGTTCGCCGCCAGCGGTGCATTCTCGGACAGCAGCCGGTCATCCAGCGCCAGCACCAGCTCGGTGCTGCCGGGTTCGCCCTGGCGGGCGCAGCGGCCGGCCAGCTGGCGGTCCACCCGGGCGCTGTCGTGCAGCTCCGTGCCCAGCACGTGCAGCCCGCCGGCCTCGGCCACGCCGGCACCGAGCGCGATGTCCGTGCCGCGCCCGGCCATGTTGGTGGCGATGGTGATACGCCCGGGCTGCCCGGCCGCGGCGACGATGGCGGCCTCCGGCTGGTGCAGCCGGGCGTTCAGTACGCTGTGCGGCAACCCTGCGCGGTCCAGCGCGGCGCTCAGGGTCTCGCTGGCGCCAACGGTGCGGGTGCCGATCAGCACCGGGCGGCCAGCGGCGTGCAGGTGCCGCACCCGGTTGGTCACCTGGTTCCACTTCTCCGCCTGGTCGGCGCAGAGCGTGGTCGCCAGCCGGCGCAGCTGCATCGGGCGATTGGTCGGGATGCGCATCACCGGCAGGCCGTAGGTGTCCCACAACTCGCCGGCCACTTCCCGCGCCGTGCCGGTCATGCCGCACAGGTGGTGGTAGTGCCGGAAGAAGCGCTGGTAGCTGACGCTCGCCAGCGTGTCCCGCTCGGCGGTCGGCGCGCAACCCTCCTTGGTCTCGATCATCTGGTGCAGGCCCAGGTCCCAGCTGCGGTCCGGCATCACCCGGCCGGTGGCCTCGTCGATGATCTGCACCGCGCCGTCCACCACCAGGTAGTGCACGTCCCGCTGGAACAGCAGCGTGGCGGCCAGCGCCTGGCGGGCCAGTTGCGCCCGATGCGGCCGGCTGGCCCAGGCCGGCCCCAACCCGGCCGCCAGCGTGGCCACCCGCGCCTCCCCTGCCGGGGTGAGTTCCGCGGTGCGGCGCTGCGGGTCGAGCGTGAAATGCTCGGGCTGGCGCAACTGTCCGGCCAGCGCCAGCGCTTGGCGCCAGGCTTCCAGCTGCTGCGGGTCCGGCGCGGTGTCGGCCGCGATCACCAGCGGCGTGCGGGCCTCGTCCAGCAGCACGCTGTCGGCTTCATCCACCACGGCGCAATGCAGGCCGCGCAGCACCGTATCGGCCCGCGCGGTGCCGGCCAGGCGCTGGGCATGCAGCCGCAGCGCCTGGCCGCCTGCCGGCAGGGAAAGCCGGTCGCGCAGCCAGTCGAAGACGATTTCCTTGTTGGTCACATAGACCACGTCGCGCAGGTAGTGCTCGCGGCGCTCCTCGGTCGGCATGCCGTTCAGCACGCAGCCCACGGTCAGGCCCAGCGCCGCATAGACCGGGCGCATCGCCTCGGCATCGCGGCTGGCCAGGTAATCGTTCACCGTCAACACATGCACCGGCACCCGGGCGAGCGCAGCCGCGGCGGCGGGCAGCGTGGCGGCCAGGGTCTTGCCCTCGCCGGTGCGCATTTCCGCGACATAGCCATGGCGCATCGCCAGGCCGCCCAACATCTGCGCGTCGTAGTGGCGCTGGCCCAGGCGGCGGCGGGCGGCTTCGCGCACCGCGGCGAAGGCCGGCACGGTCAGCGCCTCACCACGCAACGCCCGGGGGCGCAGCGTGGCGACATGGCTGGCAAAGGCGGCCTCATCCAGCGCCTCCAGCCGCGTGGCCTCTCGCCGCAGCGGCGCCAGCAACGGGCGGAACAGCAGGGTCGGCGCCAGCAGCGGCCGCACCAGCTGGCCGAAGGCGCTGAACGCCAGCCGGTCCAGTGCGCGCGGCGCCGGTGGCTCCCGCTGCGGCCGCTCCACCGCCGAGGTCGCCAGCAGGGGCGGCGCGCTAAACACCCAACTGCCGCAGGAAGACGCGCCGCACATGGCGGTACCAGCGGAAGGCCAGCGGTTCCGGCGGGTGTTGGAACAGCACATGCACCCGGTCCTCGATCCGCCGTCCCGCCAGTTCCACCGTGGCCAGGTCCAGCCGGAACAGCCGCTCGAAGGACTGCGCCTCGCCATGCGCCTTCGGGTCCAGCGCGAAGTGGCCGCCGCCCTCCAGGGAAAGCACCCGGCTGGGCAGGTCATGCGTCGCCGCCGGGGTCAGCCGGAGGATGCTGGCCGGCAGCACCCGCAGCGGGTTGGCGGCAAAGCGCACCTCCACTGCCTCAGTGCGGTCGCGCACCGCGTCGATATCGCCTTCGCGCACCAGCACCGCCACATGCAGCGCGGCGGGGTCGGCCACATAGCCCAGCCGGTCGCCGCGCTTGAAATACTGCCCTGGAAGGTCCGCTGCCGCCGGCAGCAGGAAATCGCCGGCCTGGTCCGCCTGCATCAGCAACTCGGCCTTTTGCCGCCGCGCGCGCTCCAACTGCTCCCGCAGGAAGCGCAGGCTTTCCTGCAAGGCAATCACCTGGTTCGCATCCGCCTGGGCGGCCTGGAATTCACGTTCGGCGCGGGCGAGCTCGGCTTCCATCACCGGCACGCGTTCCTCCAGCTCCGGGTCGCGCAGCTGGACCAGCGGCGTGCCGCGCGCCACCGGCAGCCCGGGTTGCGCCAGCACCGCCGCGACAAAGCCCGGGGAGCGCGCCCGCAGCACCGCTTCCTCACCGCCCCAGACCACGCCCTCCGCCCGGGTGGCCAGCGGCAGCGGCACCACCAACAACAGCGCCAGCAGCAGCGCCAGCGCACCGCCGCCCAGGCCGTAGATCCGCCAGCGCCGCGGCCGCAGCCGATGATCCACCAGCGGCCGGCGCAGCATCTTCAGCGCCGGCCAGACCAGCGCGGCGGTCAGCGACCACAGCGCCAGCAGGACGCCCACCAGGAAGAACTGCGTGGCGATGAGCAGTGCGATGGCCATGACCACCGAAAGCCGATAGCCGAAGGACAGCAGCGCATAGCCGACCAGCCAGCGGGACTCGCCCGCCGTTTCCGCCACCGGCACCATGCCACGGGCGCCGAAGACCCGGCTGGCCAGCAGGTAGCCGATCTGCTGTGGCCCGCGTTGCGCCAGGTTGGGAATGCCCAGCAGGTCCGACAGGATGTAGTAGGCGTCGAACCGCAGCAGCGGGTTGCCGTTGAAGAACAGCGTGGAGATGCCGGCCAGCATGACCACATTGGCCGCCATGGCGCGCAACGGGCCAGGCTCCGCCGCCACCCAGACCACCACGGCCAACGCGGCCAGGGCCAGTTCCACCATCATGCCCGCCGCACCCACCACGGCGCGCTGCCGCCGGCTGTGGAAGGCCACGGCGGCCGAGGCATCCACATAGGGCACCGGGTAGAACACCATCAGCATCACGCCGAGCTCATGCACCTCGCCGCCCCAGCGCTTCACCGCATAGGCGTGGCCGAGTTCATGCAGCACCTTCACCACGGGATAGACCAGCGCCATCAGCACCAGGTTCTGGCCCGAGAACACCTGGTCGGCGAAGTTGGCACTCAGCGCCTGCCAATGCGCCGCGCCCAACGCCACGCCGCCCAGCACCACGGTCAGCCACAGCAGCAGCCCCCAGGCGCTGAACAGCGGCGCCACGAAGCGCTGCGTGGCATTGAGGAAGCGCTCGGGGTCCAGCAGTGGAATATAGAAGCCGAGCGGTGAGCCGGTGCGCTGTAACTGCCGCCGCAGCCGGGCGCTGCGGCCGCGCTTGTGCATGCGGTCCACATCCGGCAGCCGATCGGCCTGGATCAGGTCGGCCTGCTGCAACTGGCCGAGCAGCGCGATCACCTGGGCCTGGGTCGGCATCAGGTCGCCCAGCCGGGCGCAGGCGTCTTCCCACACCTGCTGCACACTGCGGCGACCATCCAGCCGGCCGATGATCTCATAGGCTTCGGGTGTGAAGCGGTGGAACCGGCCGGTGATGCGGTCCTGCAACAGGTACCACAGCGCGCCCCGATAGTGCTGGCGCAGCACCCGGGCATGCTGGCGCAACCGCGGCTTCAGCGGCGCCACGCGATACCATTGCGGGCTGAACAGCGCGCCGCTCATCGGCCCCTGCCCTGCGGGTCAGCCCGGCGCATGGCTCAGGCCCACCAGGACCAGACCAGCAGCCGCAGCCATTCGCGCAGGTCGCGCGACCAGATCGACGCCAGCCCGGCCTGGCCGATCTCCACCTTGCCGATGCCCTGCATGCCCGGCTGCAAGCCACCATCCGGCGTTTCGCCCAGCAGCGCCTCCACCACGAAGTGGCTGCGGCCATCCTCCGCCACCACCCGTGGGGTCAGCCGATGCACGGTGAACGGCAGCCCGCGGTCCGGCCGGGCAGAGAGGAACAGCGTGCCGCGCATGCCCAGCTGCACATCGGCGATGCGGCTTTCGCGCACCTGCAGATCAACCCGGTATTCATCCGTCGGCGCCACCGCAAACAGCACCTCGCCCTTCTGTACCGCGCTGCCCAGCCGCTGGCTGAGGTCCCCGCTGGCCACCAGGCCGGGGAACGGCGCCAGGATGCGCGCCCGCTGCAACTGCTGCTGCACCAACGCCACCTGGGCCTGGTACTGCTCGCGCTCGGCGGTGAGGATGTTGATCTTGGCACGGTCACGCTCCGCCACCGCGCGCTGGAACTGCGCCTCGGCGCGTGAAAGCTCTCCCAGCAGGCGCAGCCGTTCCAGCAGCAGGTCGCGGTCGTCCAGTTGCACCAGCAGTGCGCCCTCGGGCACGCGGTCCCCGGCGCGCACTGGCGCGGCGCGGACATAGCCGTCATAGGGCGCGGTAATGGCCTGCTGGCTGCGGCTGGTCAGCGTGGCGGTGGCGGCCAGCCGGTAGGTGCCCTCGGCGAAGGCCAGGAACAGCACCACCGCCAGCAGCGCCAGCCCGCCCAGCTTCCATTCCACATGCCCAGGCCCGAACAACCGGCCCAGCAACCCACGCAGCGAGGCCCAGGCCTTCACCGGCAGCGCCGCGTCGTTGCGGCGCTTCTCCTCCAGCGCCGCCCCCGCCAGGCTGCCGAGGCTTTCCAGCCAGGCCAACTCCGTCGTGTCGAATGGCTGGGTGGCGGTGCGCTCCAGCACCAGCGCGGCGAAGGGCCGGCCCTCATGGTACAGCGGAATGCTGGCGACCGCCTGGCCGCCTTCCTCCCGCGCCAGGGCCTGCTGCGCCAGGGTGATCGGCCCGCCCGGCGGCGATGGCCAGGTCAGCGTTGCCCGCTGGTCGGTGGCCTCCGCCATGGCGGCTTCCACCAGCCGCACCAGGTTCATCTTGCGGCCAAACTGGGCGTTGTGGGACAGCCCGAGCAACCGCACCCGGCCGCCCCGCACCTGGCCATAGCTGACCCGTTCGGCGCCGGTGCGATTGGCCAGGTCGGTGACGAAGCCCAGCGCCGCGGCCTGGTGGTCGCCATGGCCCAGCACCTCGGCCAGCGCCTCCAGGCTGCCGGCCAGCCGGTCCGCACGCTCCTGCTCAGCCGCTGAGGCGGCCCGCTCGAGCAGCAGCGCCAGCCCGGCGGCGCCCCATTCCAACTGTCGCAGCATGGGCGCCAACGCGACGTCGGAGGCCGCCTGCACCGCCACGGCCGCCACCGCCACCACGGCATCAGCCCGCCGCAACGGGTAGGCCATGCCGAACAGCCCGGGTTCAGCCAACTCGCCGAACAGCCCGGCGCCTTCCAGGAAGCAGCGCTCCACCAGTTCCAGCATCGGCTCGGCCGCCGCCTGATGCGGCCACAGCGCCACGGGCAGGAAGGCATCGCCCTGGTGCCGCACCACCAGCCCGGCCCGGGCGTTGAGCATGCGGCACTGGCGCTCCAGCCAGGCCTGCTCGGTGCCCGCCGCCGCCGCGGCCGGCGCCGAGATAGCCGGCGCCGTTTCGGTCGAGATCGACATCAGCCCCTATCAGACATGCGTATCACCGCCCCACTTGCGGAACCGCCCGGCATGGCTGCGCCCGAACAGCCCGGCGAGCAAGCCCTTCGGCTTCGGCTCGGTGGCCGGCTGCACCGCCCGCCAGGCAAGCAACCCGGCCAGTGCCAACGCCGGGCTGCCTTCCGGCAGTTCCGCCGCCAGGGTTGGGGTCGCAGCCGCGGCGTCCGGCTGGGCCGCCGCGCTGGCCGCCAGTTCAACCCGGCGGAAGTCGCCCAGGTCAGCCGTGGCCAGCAAGGGCGCCTCGGCATCGGGCTCGGCCCCTGCCACGGTGAATTCCTGCTCGCCGCCGCTGCTGTCCGGGAAGCTGCCCGGGAAGGGCGCGCCGCCGCCTTCGCTTTGCAGCTCATAGGTGAAGCCGCTCTGGTTGTTCAGCAGCAGGTTCAGCAGCCCGCCGGTGCCGAAGGAGAAGTAGCCCTCCACCCCGCTGCCGCCGCCTTCCGTCGCGGCCGGTGGCGGCGGCGGGCGCACGCCGGAGCCCGGGGTATTTGCCACCGGGTCGCCCAGGTCCAGCGTGTTGTACAGCGCCAGCGCACTGCGCCGCAGCAGGTCCAACTGGCCCTGGCCGGTGGTGACCAGCGAGACCACGCTCTCGCCCGCCGCTTCGCTCGGCCTGGTAAGCACGACGCGGCCGTAGTTGCCGATCATGATGTCCTCGGCATTGCTGCCGAAGAACAGGTTGTTGCCGAAGCCGCCGACCATCAGGTCGTTATCCGCGCCACCGTCCAACGAGTCATTGCCGCCGGTGAGCAGGCTGATCGAGCCGGCGGTCACCATCCGCCCGTTGCGCACCACCTCAGCGCCATCGCCGAACAGGATGTCGTCGCCGGCATTGCCGGCCATGCTGTCATTGCCGACGCCGCCGAGCAGGATATCGCGGTCGCTGCCGCCCAACAGTGTGTCGTTGCCGCCCAGCAGCGGATCGCCGGTGGTGGTGCTGGTATAGCGGCCATCGGCGTCGATCAGGATGACCCCGTTGTCGCCGATCATCACCCCCTCGCCGCCGCCGGTCTTGCTGGCCTGGTCATTGCCCACCCCGGCGATGACGAAGCTGCGGCCCGCGCCGACGTTGATGACGTCGTCGCCGCCGGTGCTGGCCACCACGTCGCTGGATTGCAGGATGGCGCTGCCATCCGCGTTCAGCAGGTAGCTGCCATTGTCGCCCAGCACCATGGCGTCGCCGGTGCCGGAGCTGATGGTATCGGCGCCGAAGCCACCGACCACCACGTTCCGGCCATCGCCGGCCGCCAGCATGTCGTTGCCGCCCAGCGCAATGTCGGTGGTGAAGACGCTGGTCAGCACCCCCGCGGCATTCCAGTCGGCCTGGCCGAAATCGCCCAGCAGCGTGTCGTTGCCGCCACCGGTGGTGACGCTGTCGCCAGCCGCGCCGCCGATGACCAGGTTGCTGCCGCCGGCCAATGCGACGGTATCGGCGCCGCCCAGCGTATCCGTGGTGCGGGCCTGGATGAGCACGCCCGCATTGGAGAAGACGACAACGCCATCATCGCCCAGCACCACGCTGTTGCCGCCGCCCGCGCCACTGATGTTGTCCGCGCCGATGCCACCCATGATGGTATGCGCGCCCAGCCCGAAGCTCAGCACATCGTCGCCGCCGGTGCCGGTGGTGCTGTCCGTGGTCTGCACCAGCGTCACGATGCCGCCGGTCAGCATGGCAATGCCGTTGTCGCCCAGCGCCAGGTTGTTGCCGTTGCCGCCGGTGATGCTGTCGGCGCCGAAGCCGCCCAGCAGCACGTTGTTGCCATCACCGGCCGAGAGGCTGTCATTGCCACCCAACGCGATATCGGTGGTGAAGACCTGCTGCAGCACGCCGCTGGCGGACCAATCGGCCTGGCCGAAGTCGCCGATGATGGTGTCATGCCCAGCGCCGGTGGTGACGCGGTCGCCCGCCGCGCCTGCGATGACCAGGTTGCTGCCGCCGGCCAGCGCAATGCTGTCCGCGCCGCCAAGCGTATCCGTGGTGCGGGCCTGGATGAGCACGCCGGCGTTGGAGAAGACGACAACGCCGTCATCGCCCAGCACCACGCTGTTGCCACCGCCCGCGCCGGTGATGCTGTCGGCGCCGATGCCACCCATGATGGTGTGCGCGCCCAGGCCGAAGCTCAGCACGTCGTCGCCGCCGGTGCTGGTGGTGCTGTCCGTGGTCTGCACTAGCGTCACGATGCCGCCGGTCAGCACGGCGATGCCGTTGTCGCCCAGCGCCAGGTTGTTGCCGTTGCCGCCGGTGATGCTGTCGGCGCCGAAGCCGCCCAGCAACACGTTGTTGCCATCACCGGCCGAGAGGCTGTCATTGCCACCCAGCGCGATATCGGTGGTGAAGACCTGTTGCAGCACGCCAGCGCCATTCCATTCGGCCTGGCCGCCGTCGCCGATGATGGTGTCATGCCCAGCGCCGGTGGTGACGCGGTCGCCCGCCGCGCCTGCGATGACCATATTGTCGCCGCTGGTCAGCGCGATGGTATCGGCGCCACCCAGCGTATCCGTGGTCTTCGCCTGAACCAACGTGCCGGTGGAAGTGAAGGTCAGCTGGCCGTCATCCCCCAGCACGATGCTCGGGCCGCCGGCCGCGCTGATGCTGTCCGCGCCGACGCCGCCCAGAACGGTGTTGGGGCCGATGCCCAGCGTAATGCGGTCATCGCCTCCGGTGCCGCTGACCACATCCGTTGTCTGTGCGAAGGTGGCGATGCCTGCAAGCAGCGTCACGCTGCCATTGTCGCCCAGCACCAGGTTGCTGCCCGCGCCGGTCGCCATGGTATCGGCGCCGAAGCCGCCGATGAGCACGTTGCTGCCTGCACCCGCGCCGATGCTGTCATCGCCGCCCAGCGTCGGATCGGTGGTCTGCACCGCCACCAGCAAGCCGCCGACCCAAACCCCCCGGCCGAAATCGCCGAGGATGGTGTCGTTGCCGGTCCCGGTGGCGATGTGGTCGCCACCGGCGCCGCCCACCACCAGGTTGTCGCCGCTGGCCGCATCGATGAAGTCGGCCGCGCCCAGCGTATCCGTCGTCTTCGCCTGCACGATCACGCCGGCGGTATCGAAGCTCAGCACGCCGTCATCGCCGAAGATCAGCGACGGCCCGGCGCCGGAGGTGATGCTGTCCGCGCCCGTGCCACCGAACACCGTGGCGGTGCCGCCGGCCACGCTGATGCTGTCATTGCCGCCGGTGCCCTCCACCACATCCGTGGTCTGCACCAGCGTGGTGATGCCGGCGGTGATGGTGGCGCTGCCATTGTCGCCCAGCACGACATTGCTGCCGCCGCCCAGGATGATGCTGTCCGCGCCAGCACCGCCGAACACCAGGTTGCTGCCGATCGCATCGGTCAGTGCATCGCTTGCGCCGGAAGTCGGCGTGGTGGTGCTGACCTGCAGCAGCGCCCCGCCCTCGAAGCCGCCGTAGCGGCCGGGTTCGCCGGCATGGGCACGCAGGGTCACGCCCTGGTCGCCCAGCAGGATGTCGTTGCCATCGCCACCATCCAGGCTGTCGGCGCCGGCCAGCAGCGCATCGCCCGCGCTGTTCGGCGTGGCCGCGCCCGGGTCGGTGGTGAACAGCAGCAGGTTGCTGGTCAGGTCCGGGCGCTTCAGCGTGCCGAGGTTGATCCCGGTATCGCCATACAGCACGTCGTTGCCGCTGCCGCCATTCAGCGTGTCGTTGCCGCCGCCGCCCAGCAGCACGTCGTCGCCACTGCCGCCGAGCAGGCTGTCATCGCCACCGCCGCCATAGACCACCAGCCCCAAGGTCGCCGCGCTGGCGTCGATGGTGTCGTTGCCGGGATTGCTGAAGACGATACCCTTCAGCGTCGGCGTGCCGAAGCTGCCGCCATAGGGGCTGCCATCCTCGGTGGTGTCGCCGAACACCAGCACCGGCACGCTGCCAGGCGCGCTGCCGCTGACGGTGATGCTGTCATCGCCGCCACCGCCCTGCACCAGCATCAGCGGCGAGACCACGGTCAGCGTGGCGCTGGTGGTCATCGGCGTCGCCAGCGGGCCGGTCAGGACCATGGAATGGCCATCGACCGCGATGCTCGCAATGGTCCAGCTGCCGCTGTCCGCGCCGGCACCATCCACCACCAGGCGGTCGCCCATGCGCAGGCCATCCGCCAGGAAGCTGCCGCCATCGCTGCGGCTGATGCCGCTGGTGCCCGCCAGCGGGTCCGCGGTGAAGGCGTAGGTGCCGGCGATGGTCACCGGCGTCACATCCACCGCCAGCACGTCATCGCCCTGGCCGGCGAGCAGGTTCACCACCTCCAGCCCATGGAAGCTGATGCCGCCGGGGATGGTGGTATCCGCGGCGCCACCAACACCGGGGATGATGATGCTGGCCGTGCCGAGGCCGAAGCCCTGGATGCCATGCGTGGTGACGGAGGCGGCGCTGTCGCCGAACAGGCCGGAGCTGTCGACCACCAGCGTGTCGGTGTTCAGCCCTTCGTCGCCGGAAGCGCCATTGTTCAGCGGCGCCTGCGGTGTCTCGCTCGGCAACATCAGCGCCAGCTTCAGCGTGCGGTCAACCGAGCCGATACCGCCTTCCACCACGACCGGCCCCTGGATGGCGCCCAACGTATGCGCGCCGGCCGGGAAGACGCGGTCGAACTGCGCCGCCGGGTCCGGCGTGTAGTGCGCGTCGCCGGAAACGGTGATGGTGACTGGGGTGAACCAGTTGGCGGTGGTGAAGGTAACCACCGGCGTCACTGCCTTCACCGTCAGCGTCAGGCCAGCCTGGGCCGGGATGCCGTAGTCCTGCGTCAGTGTCAGCGCCGTGGCGGTGACGGACTGCACCTTGTAGGTGGCCAGCCCGACGGTATCGATGCCGACACCGCCGCCGCTGAGCTGGATGAGCGACCCACTGGTGAAGCCAGCGCTCAACCACGAACCGCCGCCGGTGCGGGCGATGACGGTCACGCCGCCAACGGAGGTGGTGGTGGCCGCGACATTGCTGGCGGTGAACAGCGTCGCCAGCCCGACCGCGCCACCCAGCGTGATGTCGGTGGCTGGATCAGCGTTGATCCGCACCTGCACATCGGCGCCGGGCGCCTTGGCCAGGCGCATGCTGTAGCTGTCGGTGGTGCCGGGCACGCTGCCATTGGCCAGGGTCACGCGGGTGCTGCCGTCGCTTTCCTGCACCACCACGCGGGCCTGGGCATCGCCGATGACGGTCACGCTGGTCGGCAGCACGCTGGCGCCGTTGAACACCGCATCCGTGCTGGTCAGCGCATAGGTCACCCGCGTCGCCGCCGGGTCCGGCAACGCAGCCGCGTTGTTTGCGGTCAGGGTGACGAGTTGCGCCGTCATCCAGTTGCTCGTGGTGAAGGTCAGCGTCGGCGCCGAAGCCGTGAGCAGCGCGGCATCCACACCCAGCGTCACCGTCACATCGGCGGTCGGCGCACTGGTGAGCGCGATGCCGATGGTGTCGGTCTGCCGCGTGGTGGCGTTGCCCTGCACCAGCGTGGTCGTGCCGTTGCTCTGCGTCACCACCAGGCCGCCGATGTCGTTGTCGGTGGTCGCCACAAGAATGGCGGCCGGCTTGGCGTTCGACAGTTGCGTCTCGCCCGCACCGGCCATGTTGGTGCTGACCACGCGCACGGTGTGGCCCAGCACATAGGTGCGGCTGCCCTCGCGCGCGGTATCCTCCGGCGCCAGCACCGAGACCGTCTTCACCGCGTTCCAGTCCACCCCCTTGGTGAACTTGACCGTCACGGCATTCAGGTAGGCGCCACCGCCGGTGCTCACCCGCAGGCTGCGGGCCGGCGCACCGGGCAGCAGTTGGTCCGCGGTGGAGGAATCCGCCGCCACCACGGTGACATAGACCGAGGTGCCATTCGCTACCGAGGCTTCGTCGATGCCCAGCGAGATGGTATAGCTATCCGCCACGCCGGAGCCTTCCAGCACCGCGGTGCCAGTGCCGCTTTCCGCGATGCGGACCGGATTGGTGGTGGCGCTGCCAACGCTGACGGCAACGCCTGGCGCAAAGCTGCCGCCATACAGCGTATCCGTGCTGGTGACGGTATGGGCGATGACGCCGGAACTGCCATTGGCGTCGGCGCTGACCACGCGGCCGTTCACGTCGCTGCCGAAGTAGAAGTTGTCGCTGCCGGCGCTGCCGATCAGCGTGGTCAGCACATCGGCCCGGCTGCTCAGCACCCAGAAGCTGTCATTGCCTTCCAGCCCATCGACCTGGACCGATTCCTCCACGCCATCCAGTTGCACGTTCAGCCCGGCGCCGAAGACACCGCCGCTGGTGATGACGAAGTTGTCGTTCTTCTCGGTGCCCAGCACGGCCACCGTGTCGAACCCACCGCCGCCATTGATGCTGAGCGGCGCGTTGATGTTGTACTCGATGCGGTCGTCGCCGCTGCCACCATTCAGGTCGATATGCTCGCCGGTGGCGAAGGCGCGCACGACGAAGCTGTCGTTGCCATCCTCGCCTTCCAGCCGCAGCGTCGCCTTGTTGCTGAGGACGTTGAAGGTGTCCTCCCCGCTGCCGCCATAGACCACCAGCGGCGCGTCGTTGCCCACCGAGAGCCAGCCGACGGTGACCACGGTGCCGAGGATGCCATCACCCGGCAGGATGCCCGAGCCGGCATCCGTGTTCGGGTTGACGCCAAAGACCTGGCCGACCTGGAAGAAGTCGTTCCCCAGCCCGCCATCCAGCGTCATGAAGGCGCTGGTGTCGTCCACCACCATGCTGTCGTCGCCGGACCAGCCGTTGACGCGCAGCCCGCCATTCAGGCTGCTGTCGTAGTTGATGCGCTCCACCGCCGAGGTGAAGGTCCGGGCGCCGAAGTTGCCGTGCAGCCTGGCCAGGAAGTTGGCACGCACCAGCAGGATATCGTCCTGTCCGCTGTCGCCAAGGCCGTTATAGCCGCGGCCTTCGACGAACAACTGGTCGGTGCCGTCATCCGGCAGGCCGCTGTTGGTGACGCTGAGCGCGTAGTTGGTCTGCGTCGTGCCGTCGCGGTCCAGGTCGCTCAGCACCACGCGGGTGACATCGCTGCCGCCCTGGCCGTCGATGCTGAAGGTGCCGGCGCGGGACTGCAACCGGTCCACCAGCACGTAGTCGTCGCCGCTGCCGCCAAGCAGGGTGACGTTGCCGACCAGCAGAGCCGGATGCACCGTCACCGTGTCGTTGCCGGCACCAGCGTCAAGCGTCATGCCGCCGGTCGCGGTCAGGCTGCCGAACAGGCCAATGCTGTCGGTGCCATCGCCGGTGTTGATGGTGAAGGCGGTGCCCGCGGTCAGTGTACCGTTCAACGTCACCGTATCGGCGTAGTCACCGGTCAGGATGGCGAGCAGCGTGCCGGCCGTGACCGTGCCATCCACCAGCACCGTGCCGCCGGTGGTCTTGGCGTTGTCGGCATCGGCTTCCAGGTGCACCGCGCCGCTTGCCTTCACCAGGGCGCCGGCTTCGACATTCACCGCATCCTTGGCGGTGAGGAACACCGCGCCATCCTTGGCCCAGACGGTGACGCCGGCATTGATGGTCACGATATCGCCCACCAGCGACGTGGCGGTGAGGATATGGATGTCGCCATGGTCGGCGGTGATATCCAGCGCCACCGCGACAGGGCTATGCGCCGAAAGCGTGACCGAGCCGGTGGAGGTGAGGCCCACCGCATCGAAGGTGCTGTCACCCACGGTGACCGCGCCGAAATTCTCCACCCAGACGCTGCCGCCGGTGGACTTGCCGGCCAGCACGCCAACCGTGCTGACCAGCGCATTGTCCACCGCGCCGATATTGCCGCCGGAATACAGCCTGGTGCGACCAGCGGTGACATTGCTGGCGCGGTTGTTGCTGGCATGCCCGTTCAGGATGGCGCCGAGCGATAGGATGAAAGCGTTGCCGCCAAACGCCCGCACCCCGACGCTGTCGATATGCAGGTCGCCGCTCTGCTGCGTCAGCCGCACATCCTGGCCGCTGTCCACCTTCAACAGCCCCGTCGCCACGATGCGCAGGTCGGTGCCGAGCACGCCGATGCCGCCCAGCGCTTCGGTGAACAGGCTGATGGCCGCGCCGCTGACATTCGCCGCCGGCGCGCCGCCGCTGGCATCCAGGATCGAGCCCTGCGCCTCCAGCTTCACATTGCCGCCGGTGGAGACGATGGCGCCAACCTGGAAGTTGCCGAGCGTGCTGCGCAGCGCGACGTTGCCGCCGGCCCGCGCATTGATGACACCGCCGCTGAGGCCGAATTCCAGCAGGTTGTCGGTCACGCCGACATGGCCGGACTGGCCGATCTCGCCACTGGCGACCAGGTTGATGTCCTGCGCCAGGATCTTCTCGAACGGATGCGACAGCGTGTCGTAGATGCTGCCCGCCGCGGCGCGCAGATCCACCGTGCCGGCCTTGGAGTAGATCGTCTCCAGCGTCAGGTCGCCGCTGGCGCGGCTGAGGAAGATGTCCTGCGTCGCCCGCGCCGTGACGCTGGCGCCACTGCGCAGGTTCAGCAGCACGGGCTCCGCCACCGAAACGCCGATACCGCCATCCCCGGCCTCCAACACCAAGGGGCCGCTATGGATCGCAGTGCCCGCCGCCGCCATGCGCAGGCCAGTCTTGGACTTCAGCCAGGTGGTGCCGACCGCATCCACCGTCTTCAGCACCAGGTCCTGCTGCGAGGTGATGAAAGCATCGCCGCCCGCCGTCACCGCCAATGCACCGGTAACCTGGATGGCCATGTCGTTGCGCTGGTTGATGACGATGCCGGTGACCGGCACCGTCGAGGTCAGCGGGTCTCGCGCAACCGGCGCCATGGTGACGGTGGCGCCGATCTCGTTGGTCAGCGTGGCGCTGCTGCCCGTGGCCAGGTCAACGGTCAGCGTGCCGGCGCTGGCGGCGGTGATGGTGAGGTAGTTGCCGGCATCCGTCGCATTCGCGGTATTGCCCGCCACCAGGATCGTCTGCCCGATGGCGAAGCCATCCGTCAGCCAGCTGCCGCTGCCGACACGGGTGATGGTGTGGCCGTTGAAGCTGGCCACCACCGTCACCGGTGCATGCGTCACGAAGGACACGTCGGAGCGTTCCGCCGCGGCCAGCGCGGTGCGTTGGTCGTCAGTGAAGCTCGTCGCCGGCAGCGCCAGCGTCAGCACGCCGCCATAGCTGCCGATGCTGCCGCTGGCCAGCAAGGTGGCTGTGCCGGGCGTCACGATGACCGGGGTCTTGTTCACCGTCACCGTGGAGGTCACCGCCTTCAGCAGGCCGGCACCGGCCAGGCTGGTCAGTTGCGCTTCGGTCCAGATCTTGAAGCTGCTGCGGTTGTCGGCAATCTCCGTGCTGGTCGCCGTGTAGGTGAAGCTGCTGTTGAAGGCCGAGTTGCCCCAGGTGACGCCGGTGCTGATCACGCGGCTGCCGGCAGCGCGGAACTCGTCTCGCCGTTTCAGGTTGGCGGCATCGATGTCGTTCTGGATCTGCGTGGGCGTCTTGTGCGCCGCATTGCCCAGCGCGGTGATGTTGGCGACTTCCGCCGCGCTGATGGTGATGCTGTTGATCACCGCAGTGCTGCTGGCTTCCGCCGTGGTCAGCCGATAGCGGAACAGCGGGTCATACGGCGTGCTGGACCAGGTGGCGCCCAACGAGGTGAAGTGGCTGCGCTTCGTCGCCAGGGCGGTGGCCTTGTCGGTCGGGCTCAGCCCGGTTGCCTCGGCCGTCGTCAGTTCCACGTGATTCACCAGGAAGCTGGTGGCCTGGTCCGCGTTGGTCAGGGTGTAGGTGAAGTGCGCGTCGTAGGTGCTGCTGTTCCAGCGCGTGTTCAGGGCGGTGTAGTCCGCCTTCCGCGCAACCAGCAGGTCCGCCAGCGTCGTGGCGATGGTGGCATCGCTCAGCCCGTCGATTTTGTAGCCGGCGGTCAGCAGCGCCGTCTCGTTGGCGCTGATCACCAGATGCGTCGGGTCGTAGGTGCCGCCCTGGCTGTTGCGGTAGCCCCAATAGGTAAAGTAGTCGGCGCGGCTGCTGGCGGCATAGGCTCCCTCGGCGGCGTGCGCGATATCCCAGTAGGTGAAGTAGTCCGCGGTGGCCTGCTTCGCCAGCGTGGTGTCGGCGCGCATGTCCCAATAGGTGAAGTACTCGCCGGTCCGCGTCTGCACATAGGTGTTGAGCGCATTGTTGATCTTGGCGGTGGCCGCGCCGGAGACATCGGTCAGGCCCAGCGCGGACCAGACATTGTCGCGCAGCGCGCCCACGGTGCGGGTATCGACCACGCCGGCGGTGTTCACATCCGTCAGGCTGCCGGCATCGGCCTTCAGCCAGATATTGCCACCGGTGGTGCTGACCATGAACAGTGGCATGTCGCCATTGGGCTGTTCCGCGGCGATATCGCCGGTTGCGATCAGCGTCACCCGGTCACGCGCGGCGCTGCCGGCATGCAGCAGCAGCGGGCTGGCGAGGCTGCCTATGGCGCCGCCGGTGGTCTCCAGGTCGATCCGCCCACCCGTCACCAGGCCAGTGCCGATGATATCGCCAGTGCCGGTGATGGTGACGTCGCGGTCGCCGCCGGCAGTGATGGTGCCGAGCCGCAGCACACCGCTGGCGCCGGCCAGCAGGATATCGCCCGCCATGGTGGTGGCATTGATCGCGCCGCCGGCCGGCAGCAGCACACGGATGGCGCCGCCCTGCCTGATGTCGCCGATATTGCCGGTCGCGGTCAGCGACAGGGTCGGCGCACTCAGCACGCCGTGCTGGCCGTCATCGCGGATGGCGCCCTTGGAGTCGATGATGACGCTGGTGGCGCTGGCCATGCCACCGCTGAGGATGATGTCGCGGCCCGTGACCGTGGAGGTGATGCTGACGCCGGCACTGGCGCTGGCGCTGGAGAAGCCGAGGAAGCCGATGGCGATGCCCGCTGTCGCGCGGATATCGGTCGTGCTCGCGCTCTGCTTGCCCTCCTCCAGACGGTAGGTCTTGTAGTAGGTGTGCTTGCCGTACCAGGTGCTTTCTTCCCACTGGTCCTGCACCGTCTGTTGCGAGGAGACGGTGATGTCGGTGCCAGGATCGAAATGCGACGTGCTGGTATTGCCGGGGTCGAGATAGAAATACGCGCCATCGCCCTTCGGCGTCGGCAGGCCGATATTCAGCGCCGGCCCCCAGGACGTCACATCGCTCGGGTCCGGCACCAGGGCGTCGATACCGAGCCAATCCGAGTTGGCGACCGTGGTGTACTTGTAGGTGCGGAAGTCCTGCAGGATGGTCCAGGCATAACGCCAACCGGCGGCGGGGGCATAGCTGATCGCGCCACCCACCAGTGTTGTCACCGCGCCGCTGCCATCGTCGGTCTGCTTGGTGATGTTGCCGGCGGCATCCTGCTTGTACTGCGTGAACAGGCTGCGGTTGCTCAGGTAGTCGCCGACATTGATGGCGAAGGCGGCTTGCAGGCCCACCGCGGTGTTCACGACAACGCTGGAGGCGGATTGCGGCCCCAGCGTCGCCTCGCCGCGATAGGCGCCCTGGGCGTTGTACACCCGCACCGTGCCGGTGCCGCCGGCCCCGGTGTTCCAGCCGGAAACGCCGACAGCATAGGAGCCGGCGCCGAGCCCGGTAACGCTGGTCGCCGCCTTCCAGCCCTGCGACTTGTCGATGATGGTGATGACGCCCTGGCCGCGCAGGCTGTTGTCCAGCCGCTGCACTTCCATGTCGTAGCTGGTGTTGTTGGTCACGTTGATGCCGGCGAAGGCACCCAGCGCCTGGATGCTGCCGCGGCCGGTGCTGAAGATAAGCCCGTCCAGGGTGATGTTGCCGGCCTTCACCGCCAGGTCATGCACGATGATGCGCTTGTTGACGGTATCGTAGTCCACGCTGAAATCGTCGCTGACCACGGACTTCAACGCCACCACGCCGGAGGCATGCAGGTTGTCGATCTCGGTCTGCACCGCGCTGCCCAGCACCAGGTCGTAGCTGCTCTTGCCGCTCTGGATCAGGCCGTTCACGTCAATGGTCTGCGCGGTGATGCGGATGATGCCGGCGCGCAACGCGGCGTCGCTGGCCGAGGTGGCTGGCGCGGCGAGTTGCGCCAGCAGGGCCGTTTCCTCGGTCGACGTGGCGGCGCGGGTACCGCCGGTCACGGCATCCCAAACCCTGAAGGTGTCGCCATTCAACGACGTCAGGAGCTTGCCGGTACCGTCGATGACAGCGGTGCCCTTGGTCATCACATCGGCGACGGAAACGCTGACCTTGCCGATCTCGTAGTAGCTTCCCTCGCCCCGCACCTTCAGCGTGCCATTGGCCGAGACATCGCCCATCAGGGTGACATCAGGCCGCACATAGCTGCCGGTGGTCGGGCCCAGCTTGGATTCGATGTCGATCAGCGCCTGGCCGGGCGTACCGCTGGCCACGAAGTGCAGGCTGCCGGAGGTGCTGGTCGGGTTGCCGTTGAACCGCACCTCGCCGATCGAGGGCGCCACGGTGATATCGTCCAGCACCAGGAAGGCCGGGGTGTTGTTGGTGATGCTGATGGTGACGTCGTGCGGCGTGACGAAGGTGCCGCTGCCCGCCATGCTGCCGCCGATGACATAGACATTGCCGGCGGCCGAATAGATCGGCGCCACCGCCACCTGCATGACATGCTTCTGCACCGGCACCACGGTCTGTACGCCAAGCAAGTCCGTCTGCAGCGTGCCCAGCCCGGTCGAGACCAGCTCATTGGTCACCCGGTTGATTTCGCCCTGGTAGAAATCGAACAGCGTGGGGTTGCTGGACAGCGCGCGGGTCGGCCCGAAGGAGGCCAACTGCTGCTGCGCCGTCGCCAACTGGGAGAACAGGCCGGAGGACGCCAGCTGGCTGCCGAACTGGTAGCTGATGCCCTGCTGCACCGCCGCATGGACCGTGCCGCCCACCGCCGGGCGCGCCAGCGGGTCGCCGTTGGTCCAGCTGTCCAGCACCAGCGTGCGATTGCGGTTCAGGCCGGTGGTGATCTTGCCGTCCACCGTGATGATGCCGCTGCCGGTGGTGTGCGCGGTGCCGGCATAGCCGGCGCTGCCGCCCAGCAGGTTGGACACGCCGGTGGTCCAATCGACGCTCTTGGCCTGGGCGAACATGTCGGCCACGCCGAACTGGTCGGCGTTCAGGTGGACATCGCGCTCGGTGATGAAGCCGCTATTGGTCTTGTTCGACGCACCGATGTTGACCGCATTGGTCTGGTTGATCAGCGCGGTCGCATCGATATCCGAGATCGGGATGGCGCTGCCGGAGAACAGGTCGGTGGTGGCGTTCACCTTGTAGTAGTCGTGCTCCAGGTTGCTGCTGGTGCCGGCGGCGACCAGCAGGTCCCTATGCGCCGTCAACGTCACGTCGGCCTCGAAGGTGACGGTATTGGTGACCTGGATATGCACATCGGCGGTGGCGCCGGCGCCGGTCACCAGGCCATAGGCATCGACATTCGTCGCCATGATGAAGGTGCCGGTGCTGCGCGCGGTGGCGCTGAAGACGCCGCCGCTTTCCAGCGTGGCGTCGTGCCCGACCAGCACGGTGGACTTGTAGTCCGCCGGCGTGTCGCTGGTGCCCAGCGTGCTGCTCACCGTGCCGATGCCGATCAAGCCGCCCGTCGTCATCGCCAGCTTGTCGTGGATGTCGCTGCTGTTCAGCGCCGCCAGGGTCATCGTGCCCGTGGTGCTGGTCAGGCTGGCGAAGGCGCCGATCTCCACCTTGGTGTCGGCGCTCAGCACAATGCTGACATAGCCGCCGACGCCGGCAATCACGCCGCCGGTGGTGCCGCCCAGGTTGGTGCCGCCTTCGGCCTTGGTCAGCGTCGTCGTCGCCTGCACCGCCACCTGCGGCGCCGTGACGGTCACATGGTCGCCCAGCTTCGCCAGCGTCACCGCCGTGACGTTGTGCGTCTCATAGGCGCCATTGCCGGCGATGACACCGCCACCATCGGCCGAGACGGTGCCATTGAAGGTGATGCTGTTGCTGGCGTTCAGCGAGAAGCCGCTGGCCCCGGTCAGCGTGATGGTGCTGCCAGCCGCGCCCGAGCCGACCAGTTCCGCCGTGGTGGTGATGCTGTTGTTGGTGGTGGCGGAAGCCGAACCGCCGGCCACCACGCCGCCGCTGCCGGCGGAGGTCACGGCCTGGTTGTTCGAGCGGGCGGTCGCGCTGACAACCAGGGTCTGGGCACCCAGCGTGGACTTCTCGCCGATGCGCGCCGTCACATGCTCATCCGCGCTTGCGCTGGAGATGGCCACGCCAACGCCGATCACCCCGGCGGCGATGCTGCTGGCCTCGGCGTACTGAACGAAGTCGGTATCCACGGTGACGCTGGCGCTGCCGGCGGTGAGGCTGCCGGTGGCGCCGGCAGTGGACGGCGCGGTGATGGTGACGTCGCTGCTGTCACCCAGCTTGGCCAGCATCTGCGCATTGTTCGTGGCCCGTGCGACCGAGCCATTGCCGCCGACCAGCGCGCCGCTGGCGCCGAGCGAATAGGCGTGGATGTTGTTGTCCGTGCCGTTGGCACGGCGGCCGATGGCGGCCACGCGCAAGGCGCCTGCCACCACCACCGCATGACCAAGCGTGCTGCCATGCAGCGCATCCAGTGCCGCGGTCACGGCGGTGCTGATGCTCACCTCGGTCAGCGAAACACCAACCGCAAGGCCGCCGGCTGCCACGCCCTTGATCTGGGTTTCCAGCTTCGGCGTGAAGGTGGCGCTGACATCCAGCTGCCCCAGCATCACCAGGTGCGCGTGGCTGCCGACATAGGCTTCCACCGCACCACCCAGGGTGACATTCGCCTGGTTGCCGGCGCCGGCGCCGATGCCCACGGCGACTTCCAGCGTGGTGTCGTCCACCGTCACGGTATTGGCGGCGGCCACGGTGACGGAGCCGAGCAGGCTGGCCGCGCCAGAGGCATTCAACTGGGCGTAGTTGCCGATATAGGCATCGCTGTCGCCATCGATGGTGACATCGCCGATCGCGGCACCGGCGGCCACCTGGCCGACGCTGGCGCCCTGCACATCCAGCGTCACGGTTCGCGTGGCGTTGCTGATCACCTGCATGGACGTGGCGCCGAACACCATCACGGCGTCGGTATCGCTGAGGCCATCGGCCAGGTAGGCCATGGCATCCGAATGGTCGTTCACCACGGCCACCTGCGCACCCAGCGCGGCATACAGGCTGCCGGCGCCGCCAATGGCCGTGGCGGTCACGGTGTTGGTCAGCTCGGCATCCACCAGCAGCGCGCCATGCGCGGTCAGCTCGGCCAGCTTCTCGACATGCGCCGTGACGCTGCCATCCAGCGTGACAACCGTGACCGAACCGGCAAGCGCTGCCATGCCGCCTGGGATCAGGCCGCCCACCGCAATGCCCGTCGTGGTCGCGTCCACCGTATCGGTGCTGGAGGCGGTGACGCTGATGTTGCCGCTATGGGCATTGGCGCCGGAGGTGACATGCGCCGATTGGCCGATGAAGGCCTCGATGCCGCCCTTCGCGCTGCGCGCCGCCAGGCCATAGCTGGTCAGCTTGCCGGACAGCCGGGTGGTCACCGCGCTGCTGGTGTCGGTTCCGGTCAGGCCGAGGCTGCTGGTATTACCGGTGAAGGTGCTGTTGATCGGTGCGATGGCGCCGGCCGCCTGGTCCAGGTCGTCCTGGCTGTTGGCGTTGCCGATATTCACCACCGAAACCGCACCGGCGATGGCCCCCACCAGGCCGCCGGCAAAGGCGAAGACGCGCGACCATACGTCGCGCTGGCTGGTGGCCTGCACCGTCACGCTGCCATCGGCGGTGACCACGGCACTGTCGTTGATCGCCGCGGTGACGTCCTGGTGCAGTGAGATCACCTCAACCGAAGCGCCGACACCGCCGCCGCCGCCCAGCGTGATGCTGCCGGTGTAGAGGCTGCTGGTCTTGTTGACGTCGGTCTTGCCATCCGCATGGATGATGATGTCGCCGCTGGAGGTGACGATGCCCGCCACCGTGGCGCGCGTGGCGGATTCGGACTCGGTGACGGTGACCGCGCCAACCAGCGCCCCAAGCGCGCCCGCCGCGCCCACGCCAACGCCGGCGCCCAGATGTTCCTGGTTGTTCGCCAGCACCGAAATGGCGCCGGTGGCAACAACGTCGCCAGCCAGGATCAACGCCTGCGTGGTGCGTTGCAGATGCGTCAACCACACGCCGGCACCAGCCGCGCCCGAGCCGATGGCAACGGCCACCACATGGCCGTTATTCGCGGTGAAGCCCGCATCCGCGATGACCTTCACGGTGCCGCCCACCCGCGCCTTGGCCTGCAGCTGCGCCTGCGTCGTGGAGAAGCTGGAAATGCCCGCGCCTGCCCCGGTGCCGCCAAAGCTGCCACCGGCGCCCACGCCAACCACAGTGGCCGAAACCGTCTCGCGCGCCAGTGCCTTCACTTCAAGCCGGCCACCGGAATACAGCGTGTGCGGCGTTGCACCCGCCACATCCGTGTCGCTGACATCGGCCAAGGTCACGTGGTTGAGCTTAGTGGACTGCACGGCCACGGCCACGCCTGCGCTGCCGCCAAGCGCCGCGGCATCGGCGGAAACCGTCTCGTCGTGCTGATGATGCGCGCGCACCATCACGTCCTGGCCGCGGTCGGTATCGCTGTTGATGAAGGAGTCGACGATGCTGGCGGTGGTGCTGCCGTGGCTGTCGGTGACATCCACGCTGACGCCAAGGCCGAAGCCGCCAATCGCCAGCGTGGCGAAGAAAACGTCCATCGACTCCACGCTGTTGGCCACCACGGCCAGGCCACGCACGGCGGTGCCGGTAACCACGGTGCCTGCGGTATCGACAGCCCAGTCCGGCACGGCCAGGCCGGTCGCGCTGGTGCCCTTGGCGGTGACATGCGCGCCGTTCTGGATGATGGCGGTGGTGGTGGCGCCGATGCTGTTGACCGCAACCGCACCGCCGACACCCGCCGCACCACCGGCGCCGGCACCGCCATAGGCGGTGATCGTCGGCGCCGAGTTCGCGGAAATGCGGATGTTGTTGGCGGCGGTCAGCACGGTGCTGCTGCCATCCACGGTGGCATCGACCGCGTCGTCGATGGTGTTGACCGCAACCGACCCGGCCACGCCGGTGTAGAGCCCCACAGCCAGGCCGATGGCGAGCGTCTGGATGGTGCTGTTTGAGGTCGCGTCGACCGAGCCGCTGCCGGTCAGCACCACATCGGCGCCGCCGCGGATCTGCGAGGAAACCTGCTTGGTCGTCCAGTTCAGCGACACCGCCGCATTCACCGAAACCGCGCCGGCCACGCCGCCGGAGATGGCCGCGCTGCTGACCACATTGTCGGCGCGGGCCGAGATGGCCAGGTCGCGCGAGCGAAGGGTGCCGCCGGAGATATAGGCCTGGATGGTGTTGCGCGAGGGATCGGCCGGCGTGCCGGGATTGCCGCCGAACCAGTTATACGCCACCGCGGCACCCACGCCGACCTGGCCGGAGCCGTTGATGCCGCCGGCCAGCGCACGGATGCCGGAGACATCCAGCGCACCAACGGTGACGCTGCCGGCATCGGCATGCACGGTGGAGCCGCTGATATGCGCGTCGAGCGAACTGCGCATCCAGTTCAGGGAGAGCGAGCCGTTGACCGCGACGTTGCTGGAGAAGCCGCCGGAGATCGCCAGCGACCACATCTGCGCGTCCAGCGTCGCACTGTCATAGGTGCCGATGCTGTCGCTTTTACCGGTGGTGGCACCGGAAGGCATGGTCAGGTAGCCCATGCCTTCCGCGGGGTTGGCGGCATGCAGCATCTGCGCCTGCACCACCACATTGCCGGTGTTGGCGGTTACGCTGCTGGCATCCACCACGGCGCTGAGCTGCGAGCGCACGTCGTTGGTCGCCGCCGCGACACCCACCGCCACCTGGCCACCTACCGCGACACCGCCGGACAGTGTGAACATGCGCGGGTCCATGCTGGTCGCGACCGTCACGCCGGTCTGCCCGGTCACGCTGGCGCCATTCCGCACGGTGGCCAGCATGTCGTACTTGACGAAGTTGATGGCGAAGGAGCCGGCCAGCCCCACCTTGCCGGCACCGCCACCACCGGCGGCGATGTTCACCAGGCGGCTGCGGGCACGGGACTCAACCCCCACCTGCCCGGCGCTGCTGGTGACGGTGGAATGGTCGACAATGGCGTGGATGCCGCCGCTCGCCGCCGCGCTGCGGCCCTGGTCAGCATCCAGCGCGCCACCTGGCGCGGCGGTGGTCGGGTCGCCACCGATGTAGTTGTAGGCAATGGCCGCACCCAGCGCGACATCGCTGGCCAGCGCCACGGCAAAGGCGACATCGGTGATGATGGAACTGTCGGTGGCGATGATGTTCACATCATCATGCCCGCTCACTGTGCTGGTGCCGGTGACATCGGCGCCGACCTGGTTGCGGATCCAGTTCAATGCAATCGCCGCGCCACCGGCGAAGTTGCCCGCGCCCGCCCCGGCAATGGCGATGTTGATGACCTGCGCGGAGGTATCGACATTGCCCGGCAGGCTGCTGAGGTCGACTCCGAGTGCGCCGATGTTTGCCACGGTGCTGGGCTTCAGGAAGCCCGCGCTGATCTCAACGCCGCCGGCGGTGGAGGTCACGGTGGAGCTGTCCACCAGCGCCTTGATGGTGTTCTGCACATTCACGGTGGAAACGCCGGCACCCACCCCGACCGTCTTCGCCACGGCAATGCCGCCGGAGATGACGACGATGGTGCTGTTGTCCGCCGCGTTGATCGCCACGTCGCCATGGCCGGTGACGCTGGAGCCGTGCTTCACCGTCGCTTCGATGCTGTTGTGCACCTCGTTGACGGAAATCGAGCCGCCGAGCGCGAAGGTATCGGCACCGGCACCGCCGATGCCGATGCTGACCATGACCAGGTCCGCACTGCCCTGCAGCAGAACCGAGCCGGCGGTGGAGGTCACGGTGCTGCCATTGTCCACGTGGCCGGCGACCGTGTCGTCCAGCAGGTTGGCGCCAATGGCCAGGCCGATGCCCGCGGTCTTGCCGACGCCGACCGCGCCGGCGATGCCGACACTGACAGTGACGTCTTCGGCCTGAATGATGACGTCGCCGCTGGCAACCAGGCTGCTGGCGATGTTGCTGCCGCCCGTGGGCGTATAGCCCAGCACTTCCGCCAGGGTGGAGTTGGTGGTCTTCTCGACCGCCACGCTGCCACTGGCGCCGAAATCCTTGCCACCGGCGCCAGCGATGGCGACCGAGGCCAGGCGAGCGTCGTTGCGGGCATGCACCTTGACGCCGCTGGCGCCACTGATGCGGCCGCCTTCGCTGGCGGCACGCACCGTGTTGTGGGTGAAGTTCAGCGCGAAGGCCAGGCCGAGGCCCTTCATCGCACCAAAGCCGAAGGCGCCGGCCAGGGCCACCGCGGTGGAGGTATCGACCGCCTCGATGGTCAGCGCCCCACCCGTGTGGGTCATCGACACATTCTGCACCAGCGCCGTGTCGGTATTGGTCACCATGTTGACCGCAACGGTCGCCGCCAGCGCCGTACCCACGCTGCTGACCGCACCGGCCGCTGCCAGGGAAACGACGACGGAGGTGTTGTCCACCGTCACCGAAATGTCGGCGCCAGCGCTGTCGTTGCCGATGATCGAGCCAATATTGTAGAGCTTGGCGATGGTCGGGTTCTCGATATCGCCCAGCGCCACGCCGGCGCCGCCGGCACCCTTGCCGCCTTCCGCGAAGGCCCCGGCCACCAGAACGTCAACCGCGTTGTTCTCGGCGCGCACGGTGATGCCGCCATGGATGGTGGCCGTGGTGGCGTCGCCCAACTGCGCCGTGATGGTCTGCCAGTTCTGCCCGATCACCAGGCTGGCGGCGATGCCGTAGCCCTGCACCCCCGGCGCCCCGGCACCGCCGATGGCAACGCCGATGGAGTAGGCATTCTCCTTGGCCCGGAAGGAAACCGAGCTGGCGGTGATGGTGTCGAAGCCGGTCATCTGGGCGATGATGTCGCCCTTGATCTGGTTCACCGCGGCCGAGCCGGCGATACCGAAATCCTTCTTGCCGCTGGTATTGGGCTGCACGACAGCGACCGCGCCGGTCAGCGATACCAGCACGCTCAGGTCGTCCGCCACCACATTGACGGCGCCCGCGGTGAAGGTGGAGGCACTGCTGTTGCTGCCGCGCAGGTAGGCGCGGGTGTCACTGTTGTCCAGGTTCACCGCCACGGCGCCGTCGATGCCGATGCCGCCCGAGCCGGTGGAAGACTTCTGCGGCGCCGAACTGCCGCCGCCGCCCGACCCACCGCCGCTGCCACCACTGCTGCTGCTGCTGGGGGAGGTGTTGCCGAATTTCGCATTCAACTCGGCGATGACGGCATCATACCCGCCATTGCCCGTGGACGTGGCGCCTGGGCTGTTGGTTGCGCTGCCGCTCTTGTCGGCCACGCCGGTGGTGGACTTGCCGGAGGTATCCTTCACCTTGGCCGCGTCGCCGGTTGCCGGCTTCGGGGCGACCTTAGAGGCAGCGATGGCGACACCGGTCAGCAGGCCGCGATTCTCCGCGTCCATGGCCAGGCCGCCGGCCACGTTCACCACGGTCGCGGCCGGCGTGGCCTTGTCGAACCTGGCGCCGATCACCGCATCCGTATGGCGCACCAGGTCATTGATGGCGACCGAGGCACCGAAGCCGTTGCTCTCGGACTCATTGTCCGCGCCGGCGAAGGTGATGATCCAGCTGTTGTCATCGGCGCCAACGAACAGCGAGGCCGTGCCGACATCGAAGATCTTGGCATATTCCGGCGTGGTGCCGCCGTCGATGAAGTTGCCCTGGTTCATCACGCCCACCGGCAGGATCGCGGTGGCCGCATCGCTCGGCTTGGCCTTGTTGGTGATCGGCGTGCTGCCGACCTGCACGAAGGCGCCATCCTCGATCTGCGCCAGCGTGTCGTCGTTCACGCGCACATACAGGACCGAGCCGTTGAACGCCGTCTGCCCCGCGGTGGAACCGCTGACCGCGAAGCTGAGCTTGACGTTCTGCTGCACCGCCGCGACGGCCAGGTTGTCGCCCCAGACATGCGCGCCGGAATGCACGATGGCATGCACCGTGTCGTCCAGCACAAACACGCCGATGGCCACGCCGAAGGTGCTTTCCTTGGCGTTGGTATAGGCGGGCTTGTCGAAGTTCTGGTCGAACTTGCTGGGCGGCTTGCCGTCGCTGCCCTTCTTCGGCGCCTCGTAGCCGGGCATCCAGCTGAATTTGGCGAAGCTGGACTTGAACCCGGCCTGCTTGAAGTTGCCGACGATATCGACGATGTGGTTGACGCTGGCGGCGGTGACCAGGACCTTCTGCTTGCCGGCCTTGCGCAGGCTGGTGTCCTGGTTCACCTGGGCGCCGTCGTCGATGCTGGCATTGGCGTCGTGCGTCACCAGCAGCACGGTCACCGCACCGGCGAAGCCGTTAACCTGGCCTTCGCCGCGCGCCTGGGTCCAGCTGTTGAACAGGCTCTTCAGGCCCATGTTGTCGTTCAGGTAGCCGGTCGCCTTGGCCAGGAAGTTCTTCGCCGCATTGGCCGCGGGGTTGCCGATGTACTTCCAGCGCAGTTCGTCGTTGTAGTCCTCCGTGCCCAGATCGACATCCATCTCGGTGCTGAACGGCGCAATGAACTCATAGAGCGACCCGCTCTCGCCCTTGGCGGCGTCGTAGTTGCTGGCAACCTTCACCCGGTCGCCCTTGTACAGGTTGGGCTTTACACCGCTGCTGTCGTATTTGAACTGAAAGGCATCGGCCAGGGTGAAGGCCAGGTTGATGCCCCAGAGCTGGGTCCAGTCGATGAAGTTGCGGGTCTCCGCATTCACCGTCAGCGTGCCGCCGACATTCACCCGCGCATCGCCGGCGATGATGGCATTGGTGTGGTCGCCATAGACGCCAACGGCGATGGCAATGGCCACGCCGGTCTTGGCGGCTGCGGCCTGTTTGCCCAGCACCTCGCCCGCCTTGCCGACAATGCCGGAACCCGTGAGGTCTTCGCGCGTCTCGTTCTTCACGCTGGAAGCGGCGCCGATTTTCGGCTTGTTGTCGATGGTCGCGCGCACCGTCAGGCTGCCATCCGCCTGCACCCGCGCCAGGCCGCCGGCGGAGTTGGTGATCTTGGCGTTGACCGTGTTGCTGTCGATCATCAGCGCCAGCGAACCGGCACCGTCCCAATCATTGGTGGCAGCGGTAGGCGGCCGGATCTTCTGCGCCAGTTCGGTGATCTTGTCAGTCAGGCCCGTTGCATCGGATACCTTGTTGATGATGCCCGCCCTTGCATCGTCCAGGATATCGCCAAAGCCGTCCTTGCCGACGCCAGCCGAAGCCGAGACACCGCTGCCCGAGCCGGGAATGACGAACAGCTTGTTCACGTCGACCGACTTCGACGCCATGTTCGCCGTCACGGTCGTGGCGCCGCGGGTGTGAATGTCGCCGCCGAGCACCGCATCGGTTGTGGTGCTGCCGAACTGCACCGCGATGGCAACCGCCAGGTAGCCGTCCGAGTTGGTCGGCGAGCGCACCTGCACCCGCACCTTGTTGGTGGTGGTGGCCGCAACCTGCAGGTTGTCGGCGCTGATGCTGCCGGTGACATTGACCACCGACGTGGACAGGATGACGGCAACGCCGACGGCGATGGCCTTGTTGTTGCCGCTGACCGCGTTCTTCAGCTTGGGCTTGGTCGTGCTGCCACCGGCAATATTCGCATCGCCCTGGTTCACCACATCCGAGCGGATGAACACATCGCCCGTGGTGGTAATGCTGCCGGTGACGTTGACGATGCTCGACGCATGGATGCCGATGGCGCCGAGGCCGATGCCGGCAATGGGAATCGGCATGCTGGCAGTGACGGAATGCAGCTCCGAGAGGATGTTGACCCGGTCTGCCGTGATGGTGCCGCCCATGTCGATATGCGCTTCGGTATCGGCCACTGAAATGCCGATCAACAGCGCGAAGGACTTCAGCACGCTGGCGGCGCCATCGGTCAGCTTGGGCACCGCGAAGCCGCCGAAATTGGACGCCGTGGCGGTGTCCTTGTAGGCGTCGTCGCCGCTGTTGGCGGGCGCATTGGCGTCCCAGCGCGCGGTATCGACACGGGTCTTCAGCGTCACCTCGCCGCCGCGGATGGTGGCGTCGCCGACCGTGACATGCACCTTGGCCAGGTTGACGTCGGCAAAGCCCAGCCCGGTGATGATCGCGCCCGCGGTGGCGAGGATGTTGATGTCGCCGGCGGCAGCGCCGACCTTCGTGGTATCCAGCGTCGCGCCGCTGTCGATATCGACGCGCGTGCCCTCCAGCTCAAGCGCGCCGCCGCGGGTGAAGATGGCGCCGGTGCCGGTGATGTGGATGGTGCCGAAGCTGGAAATGCCGGCGCTGCCAGCGTGCAGTTGCAGACCCACGCCATGCGTGTCGATGACGCTGTCGACCGCAATCGAGAGGTCGTCGTGCCGGGTGCTGTAGAAGCGCAGCGTGCCGTCGCCCGCGCCGAAATCGACATTGGCCAGGTCCGACTGGTGCAGCACGCCACCATCGAGCGTGACCGAGAAGATCGCACCGGGCGAGCCGATATGCACCGGCGTGCCGCCGAAGGCACTGTTCAGCATCACCTCGAAGGCGCCGCTGGTCGGGCCGGTGATGGTGTCGCCGCCATGGGCGCCACGCACGGTGGTATCGCCGCTGAAGGCGCTGGCGTTGATGCTGACCGCGCTGGCGCCGGTGCCGCGCGTCAGGTCGAGCGTGCGGCTGCCGCTGCCGCTCAGCGCGTCGGTGCCCGACGATGCGCTGGTGATGGCGCTGTTGGTGACGGTGACATTGCCGCTGTAGGTGCCCACCAGCAGCGTGGTGCCGGCGGTGACGATGCTGTCGCTGCCATCGCCGCCGCTGACGGTGTTGGCGCCATTCGCGGTGGTGATGGTGTCGTTGCCCGTACCGCCGAGGATGACGACGGCCGTCGCGTTCATCACCGTGCCGGTCAGCACGGAATGGCCACCGCTGGCGCTGCCGCTGGCCACGGTGCCGGCACTGTTCGCCACCAGGCCCAGTTGCACGCCGGCCGCCGAATTGTTCAGCGCGCGCAGCTTCAGCGGCGTCGTGCCGACGCTGCTGTCGGTCAGCCGCAGCGCGCCATTGACGATCTCCACCGCCAGCAGGTCGTCCAGCGAGTTCAGCTTGGCCACCACGTCGTCCAGCGAAGCCAGGCCGGAGAACTGCACCTCATACTTGGTGCCGGAAGCCAGCGTGATTTCCAGGTCGGAGGTGCCGTCCGTGACGGTCAGCCCAAGGCCATTGGTGCTGGTGATGCGCGCCAGCAGCGTGCCGGCGGAAATGCCGGTGAAGCCACTGGCATTGATGACCTGCCCACCGCTGGTGCCGATCAGCACCGCACGGTCGAAGCCGCTGATCTCGCTGGTGATGCCGTTATGCACCAGGCTGGTATCGCCCAGCGTCATGTTGCCCGGGCTGGTCACTCGCAGGATATTGTCGCCCGCGCCGGCATTGATGGTATCGGCGCCGGTGCCGCCGGTGAAGTCGCTGTTGCCGGCGCCGCTGTCCAGCAGGTTGGCGTGGTTCAGCGTGCCGAGGATGGTGTCGTCGCCCAGCGCGCCATGGATGCTGACGCTGCCGCGCGTGAAGGCGTGCGCGTCCAGCAGGTTGAAATCCTGCGTGCCGGTCAGCACCGCCTTGTCGACGCCGGTCAGGCTGTCCCGCGCGACCACGCCCGGGGTTGTCGTCGAAATCGTCACCACTGCGGAGCTGCCGGACGCCACCGTGGCGACCAACGCGGGCATCGGCTTGCCCGCCAGGTTGCCACGGAACGTCACCTGCCAGCCCACGGCGCCGCCGGTCAGCGCCGTGACCTGCACGTTGGACGCATTGCCGATGGCCGATAGCGTGCCCAACGCGCCGGCGACGTAGTCGTTGGTGTCCTGCTTGGTGGCGTCGACGCTGATCTCGGGCGTCACCTCGTCGCCGAAGGACAGCGTGAAGTGGCCGGTACCGGTCACGGCAATGGTCTGCACCGCATTGGTGCCGACGGCCTTGTCCAGCCCGGTATCGGTCAGCACCAGGCGGCCGAAGCCCAGCGCCTTCAGCGTGGTGTTGCCGCTGGTGCCGCCATCCACGCTGTCCGTGCCGCGGCCCACCGTGATGACATTGGCGCGCGTGGTGGAACCCAGCAGCGTGTCGCTGCCCAGGCCGCCGGTCAGCGAGACGCTGCCCAGCGTGAAGGCGTGCGCGTCCAGCGTATTGCCGACGCCGTCGCTGAACAGGTCGCCATGCTCCACGCCATCCAGCGTCACGCTGTCCAGCAGCACGTTGCTGTGGTCGCGCGCGGTCAGCAGCGTGTCCGTCAGTTCCAGGTTGGCATTGCGCGCTGCGCTCAGCGTGTCGTTGCGCACCACCGCCACGGTGTCGTCGCCGGCGCCGCCGGTGATGGCGTCGTCGCCCAGCAGGGTGATGAAGCTGTCGTCCCCGGCGGTGCCGATCAGCGTGTCGTTGCCATCAGCGCTGCCGTCCAGCGTGGCATTGCCGGCAAAGGCGCTGACGTCCAGCCGGTCATTCGTGCTCACGCCGGCAGCGTCGCCGGCGGTCAGGAACACGCTGCTGAAATTGGCCAGCGAATGGGTCACCGCGCTGCCGCCCTTCGGCGTCACCATCAGCGTGCCGGTCTTGCTGCCGGCATCGTAGGCGGCGACGAAATCGGCATCGCCGAAGCCGAAGACCACGTTGGTGCCGAGGCCGCCATCCACCGTATCGGCAGCGGTCCCCACCGCGATGAAGTCGTTGCCGCCGCCGCCCTGGATGTTGACGGCAACGCCCGCCGCCAGGATGCTGTCGTCGGCCGCCGAACCGACAATGGTGGTGAAGCCGGAGATGCTGTCGAAGCCGCTCGCCTGGTTGATGCCCAGGTCGATCTTCAGCCCGGTGAAGGACGGATTGCCCGAGATGTAACCCGAGGCATCGAAGGTATCGCCGCTGCGCCCGATGAGCTGGCCGGTGCCGTTCTGGCCGAAGGTGAAGCTGACATCCCGCACCTTCACTGCGCCATAGCCGCTGGCGCTCCAGGTCAGGTGGTCGTCACTGGCGAAGACCCGCTCCACGCCCTCCCCGGTCTGCACAGTGTTGACGCCGATGAAGCTCAGCGACGTGGTCCGGCCGGCCGTGTTGGTGCTCGTGGCGCTGCCGGCCTTGCTGCCGCTGAGGGTCCAGTCCATGTCCGCGGACGGGCCGATCAGCGTGTCGCTGCCCAGGCCGAGCAGGCTGACGCTGAGCGCGCGGTCGAACTGGGTGATCGACTGGTCGATCGTCACCGCCTCGCCGGCGACGGAGCCGCTGATGATGATGCTGTCGACGCCGAACTCAAGGTCGGCCTGCACTTCCGCGCCCGCGGCATCGGTGGCGACCTCGCCGGTCGCGTTGTCGATCAGCTGCACCTTCGGGTTGGTCACCCGGTCCCACAGGGAAGCGTCGGTGTAGTCGGTGTTGGTCAGGTCGAGGTTGGCGTCGGAGGTTCCCTTGTAGGCATAGGCGCGGCCGGTGGCGCCCTTGGTCGCGTCGAAGCCGGTTGCCACGCCCACCACGTCGCCCGGCTTCACCGTCTGCGAACCCGACAGCGTGCTGAAGCTGGGGTCCTTCCAGATATCGTTGGTCGAGATCTTCAGCGTCACATTGGCGGCGCTGACGCCGTTCGGCACCGCCAGCGTCACCGGCGTCGCCGCCAGCAGCAGCCGGGGTTCCAGCCGTTCCAGCTGGAAGCGGCCACTGCTCAGGGCGGCGGGGGCTGCCTCGGTCAACAGGCTGCTGCGCGAATGTCCCTTGGCACCCTTGATGCCGCCGAACAGGCCACGCAGCAGGGCGGTGATGCCGGGGGCCGTCTTGGCCTTCTCGCGCTTCTGAACCATTCGCCTCTGCGCGTTGCCGCGCCCCTCTGTCTGTCGCACGCCGTCTCAGCTCCGGCACCGCGGGGGCGGCGCCGGGGTAGGCTTCAGGTCGCAGACTGGTCCAGCGCCTGCACCGCGCGGTCGCGCAGCCGTTCCAGGTTCCGCAGGCTGAACAGGTGCAGGTAGACCAGTTCCAGTTCGTCGCCGCGGAACATCGTCTCCACCACCTCGGCCGAAAGCGCCTTCAGCTTTTCCCGGTTGACCACCTGGAAGCCGGTCAGCGTCCGGGCGGCCTGGCCGGGCAGCGGGATATGCGCTTCCACGCTTTGCAGCACGTCCAGCTCCAGCAGCTTCTTGCCGAAGGCCTTGGTGCGTTCGTGCTGCGCCTGGAATTCGCGCAGGAAGTCCATCATCCGGTTGGTGTAGCCGGTCGGCACGCCCTCGCTGTCGAACAGCCGCTCGCCGCGGCCTTCCCGGTTGAAGCCAGGCGCGGTCTCATCGATGCACAGCGTGAAGGTATCGCCCACCGCATCCGTGCTGAACACGAAGGGCCAGCGCCGCAGGAAGGCCGGCACATAGCCGCCCAGCCACTTGCCCTCGGCATCGACAAAGGCATTCGCCTCCGCCTCCACGCCGAACAGCGCCACCGGCAGCGGCATCTCCGCCCCCGGCGCGAACACCACGGCGAAGTCGTTGGCGGCGGGCAGGAATTCCCCCACCACCAGCGGCGCCGCGTTCACGCCGCGGGCAAACTCGAAGCTCTCGGCCGCCTTGTAGGCCAGGTCGCCATGGTCGCGGCGGGTCAGCGCGGTGACGGTGCCGTAGATGAGCAGTTGCTTGGTCATGCGGATACCTGTTGAAGCTGCGGCGAAGCACACGGAGGCAGCGGCGCCAGCAGCGCCTCCTCCGGGCCGTATGAAGCGATGTAGGCGGTGGTCAGGCCCAGGCAGTGCTGCGCGGCGCAGACGCTGCGATGCCGGCACTGGTGGAAGCCGTTGCGGGCGAACTGGTCCCAGAAGCGCGGGTCGATGAACAGTTGCGGCTGGCCATTCGCCACCAGGCCGCCATCCTCGCCCAGCGCGCAGACCGGCACGTTCTTGATCTCCACCCGGCGGCCCGCGGCCATGGCCAGGTGCGCGGCCTGGCGCAGCGGCGGCAGCAGCGCGGCCAGCGGCACGATCAGCCCCTTGTCGTCCGTCTCGCGCATCGGGAAGAAGTTCCAGAACTCCATCTGCCGCAGCCGGCGCAGGTGGCCCAACGCCTGCACCATCTGCGGCAATTCGCGGTAGCATTCGGTGGTCAGCACGGTGTTGGTCAGGCTGATCACGTCATGCGCCTCAAGCGCCTCCAGCCCCGCCAGCGTGCGGGCGAAGCTGCCGGGCACCTTGGTGATCCGGTCATGCGTCTCGGCACAGCCGGCGGCGACGCTGATGAAGAACTCATCCACCCCGGCGCCCACCAGCCGCGCTAGGAAGCCCGGCTTGTCCAGGTGCATGCCATGGGTCTGGATGCGCACATGGCGGAACCCCGCGGCCCGCGCCCGCTCCGCCAGCCTGGGCAGGTCCTTCAGCAGGGTGATCTCGGACCCCGTCAGGATAAGCCCGGTCCAGCCCTGGCGTTCGCGCGCCGCCAGCACCTGCTCGAACTGCGCCAGCCCCTGCGGCTGCAGCCAGTCCATGGTGCCTTCGATCATGCAATGCGTGCAGGCCAGGTTGCAGCGGAACTCCATGGTCAGGGAGACATAGTCGGCATGGCGCCAGAACGGGTGCATCAGAACACCCCGTAGAAGCTGGATTTGCCGATGCCGACGCGGCCATCAACCAGGTCGAAGTCGAAGCCGACATCCCACAGCAGGTGCCGCAGGCGCGGCGCTGCCGCCTGCATCTGCGCCAGCAAGGCCGGGGGCCAGCCCTGCTGCGCCAGGAAGCGCAGCGTCGGTGCCAACGCCAGGCCGGAACAGTACAGCGCATCCGCCTGGCGCTTGTTGGCCACCACCACGGTGCGGCACTCGGCCAGCCAGTCCGGCAGCAGGCGCTCAACGCAGCCCGGGTCGGCGGCCACGCGCATGCCGCAGCCCAGCTTGCCGCGGATGTGCTCCCACTCCTTGGCGCGGTCGAAGAAAAAGTAAAAGTTCTTCAGCTCGGCGGCACCTTCGGCCACGCGGTAGCAGATGCCGGAGGAGACGCTGCTGCCGGGGTTGCCGATATAGACATCCGCAGCATCCAGCACCGCCGGAAAGCCGCCGACGGCCAGCGGCAATTCCACCGAAACCATGAAGTAGGGCAGCGCTTCATCCACCCGCGCCGCGCCGGCCGCGAAGGGCCGCAGCGCCGCCATGACCCGCGCCAGGGAGACGCGCCGCTGGCAGCGGGCGTAGTCGTAGAAGTACAGTTCCACGCCCAGCCGGGCGCCGTCCCACTTCAACCCCCAGACGGTGGCATAGTCGCCCAATTCTGCCCGCAGCGCCGCCACCAGGGCGCGCCACGCCGCGCCGCAGCCGGAAAGCTCGGCCGCCGCCAGCAGTGGCGCGGCGCCGTCCAGTGCGTCGGGCAGCGGTGCCTCGGGTGGCTGGTACGGCCACAGGCAGAAATCCCGGCACGCCGGCGGCGCCTGGCCGATGCGGGCGACGGCGGCACTCACCCCAGCACCGCGGGGTCGCAGCGCTCGGCGCCGCCATAAACGGTCAGGAACGGCGCGCCGCCATGCCCCACGCCGAAGGCCAGGTGGCCCAGTTGGTCGCCGCGGTGCTGCGCCAGTGCCGCGTCCAGCGCGGCGGCCGGCACCGCCAGCGCCGCGGCGGCCAGCGCCAGCGGCGCCGCCACGGCGGCCACTTCGCGTTCGAAATCGTAGCAGCGGATATCCAGGCTGCGTCGCCCGCGCGGCCCCAGCACATCCAGCATGAACAGCCAGCCCGGCCGGGCCTGCAACGCCGCCAAGGCGCCTTGCAGCGCCGGTTGCAGCAACGCCGGCACCAGCGCCAGCCGTTCCCGAGCCTGGTCCGGCGGCACCAGGATGTAGCGGTCCTCGGCCAACTCACCGCCGGCCGGCCGCCACTTCCAGGCACGGTGCAGCGGCGCGCCGGCATCGCCCGGGGCCACCAGGCCCTCCGGCGCTTCCAGGTACAGCTTCAGCTGGTCGTCGCCCTCCAGCCCCAGGTGCAGGAAGCGCGCCTCTGCCCAGGCCGCCTCGGCCGCCAGCCGAGCCGCTTCCGGCAGGCCAAGCCGCCCCAGCGCCGGCAATACCCCGTCCGGCGCCGCCCGCAGCGGCACGCTGAGCAGGAAGCGGTCATGCGCCACTGCCCCGGCCGCAAGCCGAAAGCTGCGCTCCAGCAGCACGGGTGCCGAGCAACCGGCCATCAGTGTTGCCAGGGCAGCCCCGTTGGCGCAGGCGCGCAGCGGCGCCAGATGACGGGAGGTGCCCTCAGCGCACCGCAACATAGGGGCCCACCGCGATCTCCGCCGGGTCCAACAGGATGTTGAAGCTTTCCAGGTCGTCCGGGGTCAGGCCGCCCACCGCATGCTTCAGCCGCAGCGTGTCCATCACGTATTGGTGCCGCGCCCGCACCAGCTCGGCGCGGTTGAAGAACAGGTCGCGCTCGGCTTCCAGCACCGCCAGGCTGGGCGCGGCGCCGGAGCGATACGCCACCTGCCAGCTCTCCATCGAGCGTTCCTTGGCCTGCACCGCGGCCCGCAGCGCCCGCACCCGGCTCATCGCCGTCATCACGCCGTTCAGCGAGTTCAGCGCGCGGCGTTCCACCGCGCGCTCCTCGGCCAGGGCCTCGTTGTTGGTCTTGGCCAGCAGCTCGCGGGCTTCCCGCACGCGGGAATAGGTCATGCCGCCATTGAACAGCGGCACCGTCAGCCGCACCATGCCCCATTGGCTTTCCACGTCGCTGCCGCCGCCGAACAGCGAGCCATCGCTGCGCCGGCGTTCATGCTGGACCACGGCGCCAACCCGCGGCAGGTATTCGGATTCCTGCCGGGTCACTTCCGCCGTCGCGGCCTGCACGCCCAGGCGCAGCGCCGTCACCCGCGGGTTGTTCTCCAGCGCCCGGCTGACCCATTGCCGCGGCTCCCGCGTGTCCGGCCCGCGCGAGGCCAGCACCGCCGTCAGTGGCCGCAGCCGGTCGTATTCGCGGCCGGTGATTTCGCGCAGGCCCTGCAGGCCGTCGCGCAGATTGGCCGCGGCTTCCAGCTCGCGGGCCTCAACCTGCAGGAAGCGCGCCTCGGCATCCAGCGCCTCCGTGCCGCGCACCGTGCCATCGCGCTGGCGGGCCCGGGCCACGTCGCGCAGCCGCCCCACGGCGCGCTTCTCGGACTGGATCGAGACCAGGCTTTCCAGCGCCGCCACGGTGAAGAAATAACGCTCCGCCGCGCGCAGCAGCATGTCCTGCCGCGCCGCTTCCAGCGAAGCCTCGGAGGCGCCGACCGTGGCCCGCGCCTTCCGCAGCGTGGCCCAGTTGGTGTAGTTCCAGATCGACTGTTCCAGGGTCAGCGCATAATCCGCGGTGGGGAAGTTGCTGCGGCCGCGCGCAAACACCCGGTTGTCGCTGCTGAGGATGTTCTGCCGCGTATAGGTGTAGCCGGCATTGGCACTTACTTGCGGCAGGAAAGGCGCCCAGGCCTGCGGCCGGGCCTCGGCCGCGGCGCGCTGTTCATGGATCGCGGCGCGCCAGGTCGGGTCGCCAAGCTCGGCCAGGCGCCAGGTCTCGGAAAGGTCGCCGGCCGCGGCGGGCAGGCTGGCCATGCACACCAGCAGCACACCCGGAGCCCATCGCATGATGTTGGACCACATGATCATGCGCCGTACCTTCCAGTTAGTTTCGGTGTCGATGCGCCGACAGCACGCCGAAGTTGAACATGCAGAAGGCTCCTCTACAAGTGATGGGCATTGCCGGCCATATGACAAATTCTGGCGGCTGACCTTGGACAAATAAAACGGCCCTTGGCGACTATTGATACGTCGCCTGGCAATCAGTCGTTTTCTGGACGCAACCCTCGGTGGCTCCTACCCCGAGAGGCCGGGTCGGCGGTATCGACGACGGACCGCGCCCGCGCGGCCGAGACGCCGTCCCCGATGCAGGCCAGCTCCGCCGGGTAGATGTGCCTGGCCAGGTCTTCGAAGGTCACTGCCGTACCCGCCGCGGTATTCGGCCGCTGCTGCCGGAAGCACCGTTCCAGCGAGGTCAGGACGTTGCTCGACCATGTCGAGGCCAATGCCCCTTCCGACCTCAGCGTCCACCTGGTCATGGAAAACTGCGCCGCCCCCATGACCAGGCCATACCGGGACTGGCTGGCCAAGCGCCCGCGCTGGCATGTCCACTGCACGCCGACCGGCACCTCCTGGATCATGCAAACAGGAATTGAAGCCAAGGATTCGGGTGCGATCCGCTGATCCTGCGGACGATCCGCGGGGGCAGGACAGCCGAGCTTGCCTTGGTTGCTGGGCGCACCGCATAGTTGCTGGCCGGTCGTGGTCCAGGGAGGGAAGGTTCATCATGGGTCGCGTGATGCGAAGAGTCGTGCTCTGGGGTGTCGCGCTGCTTGCAGGCACGGCCAGCGCCCTGGCCTACCCGGACCGGCCGGTAACCCTGGTGCAGCAATTCGCCCCGGGCGGCGGCAGCGACCTGGTCGCCCGCCCCCTGGGCCAGGCACTGGCCGAGGCGCTGGGCCAACCCTTCGTCATCGAGAACAAGCCCGGCGCCAACGGCATCATCGCCAACCAGTACGTCGCCGCCACGCGGCCCGATGGCTATACGCTGCTGTTCGCCGCCGCCGGCCCGATGACCGCGGCGCCGCATCTTTATGACGTCTTGCGGATCGACCCGATGACCGCCTTCGTGCCGGTGGCGCTGGCGGTGCAGACGCCCTACGCCATCCTCGCCAACGACAGCACCGACGTCACCACGCTGCGCGGGCTGCTGGCGCTGGCTGAACGCCGGCCCGGGCAGCTGAGCTACGGCACCTCGGGCGTCGGCGGCGCACCGCATCTGGCGGGCGAATTGCTGACCGCCGCCACCGGCGCGCGGTTCCTGGCGGTGGCGTATCGGGGCATGGGGCCGGCCATGACCGCCGTGCTGGGCGGCGAGGTGACCTTCGCCTTCGCCGATATCGGCTACGCGGTGCCGCAAGTGCAGGCCGGGCGGATCAAGGTGCTGGCGGTCACCGGGCGCCGGCGGAGCGCGCTGCTGCCAAATGTGCCCACCGCCGAGGAAGCCGGCGCGCCCGGCTACCATTCCGGCACCTGGTACGGCCTGTTCGCGCCCGCGGGCACGCCGCCCGCCATCATCCAGCAGCTGAACGCCACGGTGAACCAGGTGCTGGCGCGCGGCCTGGGCCAGCGCTTCACCGAACAGGGCATGGAACCCGCCACGGGCATGACGCAGGAGGCCTTCGCCGCCTTCGTGCGCGAGGACCACGCCCGGCTCGGCGCGGTGATCCGCCAAGCCGGGATCAAGCTGACCGAATAGGCGGCGGCAATGGACCTCAGCACCGATGTGGTGGTGGTGGGCGGCGGCGCCTGCGGGCTGATGGCCGCCTGGCGCGCCGCCCGGCACGGGGCGGAGGTGGTGCTGCTGGAAAAGGATCGCCGGCTGGGCTGCAATGCCGAGATCGCCAGCGGCTCCCTGCCCGCCGCCGGCACCCGGCACCAGCGCGCCGCCGGCGTGGTGGATTCCGTGGACCGGATGGCCTGCGACATCCTGGCCAAGAACAAGGGCCAGGCCGATGCGGCCATCGTGCGGGCGCTGTGTGCGCGCTCACCCGAGATCATCGGCATCTTCGAGGATGAGCTGGGCGTGCCGCTGGAGTTGAACACGGACAGCAGCCGCTTCGGCTTTTCGGCGCTGCGGCTGCACAACGGCCCCGGCCGCACCGGCGCGCCGCTGATCGCCGCGCTGCGCGGCGCGCTGGAGAGCATGGCCAACGTCACCATGGCCGATCGCACGCCGGGCACCGGGCTGATCACCGACCAGGCGGGAAGCGTGGTGGGTGTCGAGGCCGGGACGCAGCGCCTCGGCGCCGGCCGCGTCATCCTCGCCTGCGACGGCTTCGGCGCCAACGCCGCCATGGTCGCGCGGTATATCCCCGAGATGGCGGGGGTCGAGGGCATCGGCGTGCAGGGCAATACCGGCGACGCCATCCGCTGGGGCATGGCGCTGGGTGCTGCCACCGCGCACATGGGCAGCTACCAGGGCCACGGGCTGGTCTGCGCTGGCTACGGCACGCGGCTGGTGCCGGAAATCCCGCAGCTCGGCGCCGTCATCGTCAACCGCGAAGGCCGCCGCTTCGCCCGCGAGGACCAGGGCTATTCGGAATTCGCGCGCGAGGTGCTGGCTCAACCCGGCGGCGTGGCGGTGGCGATCTTCGACCAGCGCATGTTCGACGTGGTGGCGCGGCTGGACCATTGGCGCAACACCGTCGCCTCCGGCGCCATCAAGTCAGCGCCGACGCTGGCCGGGCTGGCCGCCACCTTCCGCCTGCCGTGGGACGCCGTGCAGGGAAGCCTGCGCGACTGCGACGGCAGCCGCCCCGACCCGCTGCGCCGCGCCGCGTTGCCGGTGCCGGCGGTGGCGCCGTTCCATGGCGCGCTCATCACCGGTACGCTGGCGCATACCCAGGGCGGGCTGGTGGTGGATGTGCATGCCCGCGTGCTGCGGCCGGATGGCACGCCGATACCCAACCTCTATGCCGGCGGTGGCAGCGCGGCCGGCATTTCCGGCGAGAGTGCCGATGGCTATCTCTCCGGCAACGGGCTGCTCAGTGCCTATGGCCTGGGCCTGATCGCCGGCGACCACGCCGCACAGACGCTGCGCCGATGAAGGAGACCGCGATGCGCGAGACCAGCGCCGAGGAAATCGCCACGCTGCTGGCCTGGGCGGCGGAGGTGCGCGCGGTGCCCGACGAGGTGCGCCGCCGCGCCGTGCTGGTGCTGTTCGACGACATCGCCGCCATGGTGGGCGCCGCCGCCGAGCCGGAGTTCCAGCGCCTGCTGCCGCGCCTTGGCACCGCCGGGGGCCCGGCCGAGGCCAGCGTGTTCCCCGCGCCCGGCACCCGCACCGACCGCCGCTCGGCCGCGCTGGTCAACGCCACCGCGGCCAACTGGCTGGAACTGGACGAGGGCTATCGCACCACGCCCTGCCATGCCGGGCTGTACCTGCTGCCCGCGCTGCTGGCGGATGCCGAGGCCGAGGGCACCAGCCTTGCCGACCTGCTGCACGCGCTGGCGGTAGGCTACGAGGTCATCACCCGCATCGCCCGCGCCTTTGCGCAGGAACCGGCTGTCATGCAATCCCACGGCCGCTTCGCGGCGCTGGGGGCGGCGGTGGCGGTGGCGCTGCATCGCCGCCTGCCGGCGCAGCAGATGCTGGACGCGGCCAGCGCGGCGGTGACGATGATCGGCCCCTCGCCGCGCAACCACCTGGCGCTGGGGGCGCTGGTGCGCAATGTCTGGGCCGCGCTGGGCGCGCAGGCGGGCATGCAGGCGGTGGAGTGGGCGGGCGCCGGCGTCACCGGCACGCCCGGCAGCTTCTTTGACGTGTACTGCACCGTGCTGCGCGGCCGCTTCATCCCCGGCGCGCTGACCACCGGCCTCGGGCAATCCTGGGCGATCCTGGACGGCTACACCAAGATGTACGCCTGCTGCCAGCACCTGCATGCGGCAGTGGAGGCGGCGCTGGACCTGCACCAGGCGGCGCGGGCCAAGGGGCTGGAGGGCATCGTGGCGGTGGAGGTTGCGACGCATGACCTGGCGCTGCCACTGCAGAACGCGCAGCCGCACAATACGCTCTCGGCCAAGTTCTCCATGGCGCATGCGCTGGCGGCGGCGCTGGTCAGTGGCCAGGCGGGTGCGCCGGCCTTCGGCAGTTCCAGCCTGGACGACGCGGCGATGGACGCGCTGCGGCAGAAGGTGACGATGCGCCCCTGGCCCGGCCCGCTGCCCGCTGCCCCGAATGACCGCCCGGCCCAGGTGCTGCTGCGCTTTGCCGATGGCACCACGCTGGAAGCGACCTGCCTCTCGGCCCAGGGCGGCGCCGACCGGCCCTTCCCCGATGCCGAGCGGCTGGCGAAGATCGCCGGCCTGACCGCCGCGCTGTATCCGCGCCTGGGCGGCGTGGCGCAGGCGCTGGCGGCAGCGCCGAGTGCGCGCCCCTGGCGCGACATCGTCCGGGACTTTTCCTAGCCATGCGCATCCAGTTCCAAAGCCTGATCGAGGCCGGCCGCACGCCCGAATATTTCGCCGGCTTGCGGACGCGCGCCGCGGGCATCGCGCGGCCCGGCGTGGCGGTGGATTTCATCGGCATGCCCGAGGGCGTCTATGGCGCCTACACCCCCGCCGAGGTGGTGAAGTACCCCTACATGGCCGCCTTCAGCACCCAGCTGATCCTGGAGAACGCGCTGCGCGCCGAGGCCGAGGGCTACGACGTCTTCGCCATCGGCTCGGTGCAGGACCCCGCGCTGGAGGAGGCGCGGTCGCTGCTGCGCATCCCCGTGGTGGGCTATGGCGAGGCGGCCATGCACTTCGCCAGTTGCCTTGCCACGCGCTTTGCCGTGCTGGTGTTTCAGGAGGGCTTCGAGCAGATGATGGACCTGCGCATCCAGCGCCTGGGGTTGGCCGCCAAGGCGCTGCCGACCATGCTGATCGATGCGCGGTTCGAGGATATCGGCCGCGGCCTCTCGGCGCCCGAGCAGCTGGTGGCGCGCTTCACCGAGGCCGCGCGCGCCGCGCTGGCCCAGGGCGCCGAGGCGATCATCCCCGGCCAGCTCTACCTCAGCGAGGCCGTCGCGCGCGCCGGCGTCACCCGCATCGATGAGGCGCCGGTGATCGATGGCCTGACCGCGGTGCTGAAGATGGCCGAGGTGATGGGCGACTTCGCGCGGCTCGGCATCGGCGTGACGCGGCGCGGCTACCTGCACGCCTCGCCGCCGCGCGAGATGGTCGAGCACGCCCGCCGCTTCCATCGGCGCTGAGGCGGCGCTGGGGAGGAGCCGCTCCGCGCCCTCTGAAACTCTGGCTCGACTGAGCCGGCCCGGCGGCCCAATCTGGCCGGCAACAAGCGGAGGAGCGCAGCATGAAGCCCTGGGACGGCATCATCTCGGAGGAGGAGCAGCGCGCCTATCGCGCCGCCGGTTTTGGGCGCTCCTCGGGCATCGGGCAGCGGCCGGCGCTGCTGATCATCGACGTGCAGTACCGCACCGTGGGCACCGAGCCGCGCCCGTTCTGGGAGGCGATCAAGGAATTCCCCACCGCCTGCGGCCAGGTGGGCTGGGACGCGGTTACCAATATCGCGCGGCTGCTGGCGGAATTCCGCGCCCGTGGCTGGCCGGTGATCTACCCCTATGTCTCGCCGAAGATGAGTTTTGATAGAGGCCGGCTGGCCGAGAAGGTGCCGGCGCTGATGACGGTGGGCGGGCGCGGCTACGACTTCGTCGCCGAGGTGGCGCCGGCCGATAACGACATCCTGCTGCCGAAGAAGCACCCAAGCGCCTTCTTCGGCACGCCGCTGGCGAGCTACCTGGTGGACCTGGGCGTGGATACGCTGGTGGTGACCGGCTGCACCACATCCGGCTGCGTGCGCGGCACGGTGGTGGACGGCTTCGCCTATAACTGGCGCGTGCTGCTGCCGCATGACGCGGTGTACGACCGCAGCGCCACCAGCCATGCGGTCAACCTCTTCGACATGAGCGAGAAATACGCCGAGGTGACCGACACCACCGGCGCGCTCGCGCTGCTCAAGGCATTGTGAGCATGTTCGACCTGCTGATCCGCGGCGGCACGGTGGTGCTGCCGGGTACCGATGGCGTCGCCGCCGATATCGCCGTGCGCCAGGGCCGCATCGCCGCCGTGCTGGCGCCGGGCGAGGCCGCCGAGGCGCGCGAGACGCTGGATGCCCGGGGCCTGCATGTGCTGCCCGGCGCCATCGACGCGCACCTGCACCTGGGCAGCGGCAAGGATATTTCCCGCCCCCGCGTGCCGGAGGACGCGGCGCGCGAGACGGCGGCGGCGGCGGCCGGCGGCGTCACCACCTTCATCCCCTACTGGCTGGCCGCCGATCCCTTCGAGGCTGACTTCGAGGAATGCGTCGCGGTCACCGAGGCGGGGGCGCGGATCGACTTCGGCTACCACCTCATCATCAGCACCGAGGCGCAGCTTGCCGGCCTGCCGCGCTATGTGCGCGACTACGGCGTCAGCAGCTTCAAGCTGTTCATGAACAACCGTGGCGGCGAGGGCAAGCGGCTCGGCCTGCCCGATATCGACGACGGCTTCCTGCTGCGGCTGTGCGAGGCGATCGCCGCGCACGACGCCGTGCTCTGCCCGCACCCCGAGAACATCGAGGCCGCCTGGGTGCTGCGCGACCGGGTGATGGCCGCCGACCCCGAGGGCCGCGGCGGGCTGGCCGCCTGGAACGCCTCCCGCCCGCCCTTCGTCGAGGCCGATGCGGTGCAGCGCGTGGGGATGTTCTGCCGCGAGACCGGCACGCGGCTGCATGTGGTGCACATCTCCTCGGCGGCGGCGCTGCGCGCGGCGCTGCGGGCGCGCGACCAGGGCACCGCCATCAGCATCGAGACCTGCCCGCACTACCTGACGCATGACGTGACCAGCGCCATCGGCGATGTCGGCAAGATCAACCCGCCGCTGCGGGAGGCGAGCGACCGCGCCGCGCTGTGGCAGGGCGTGCTGGATGGCGGCGTCGACACCATCGGCACCGACCATGTCCACCGCGACATCAGCGCCAAGCAGGGTGGCATCTGGAAGGCCTCGCCGGGCTGCCCGGGCCTGCAGAGCCTGCTGCCGGTGATGCTGAGCGAGGGCCATCACCGGCGCGGGCTGCGGCTCGGTCGGCTGGCCGAGATCACCGCGACCAACCCGGCGCGGGCGATGGGCCTTGGCGCCCGCAAGGGGCGCATCGCGCCGGGGCTGGATGCCGATCTCGCGCTCATCGACCTGGCCGCCGAGACCCTGGTGCGGCGCGAGGATCAGCACTCCTCGGCCGGCTATTCCATCTACGAAGGGGAAACCCAGCGCGGCCGCGTGCAGCACACCCTGGTGCGCGGCCGCTTCGTGCTGCGGCATGGCAAGCTGGTGGATGGCGCGGTCGGCACCGGGCGATACCAACGCCGCGCGATGTAGCGCCGACCATGGTTCGCCGGCCCGCTGCTTGCGCCGAAGGGCGCCATGCCGGCCGCGGAGCATGGCCCCGAGGCGCTGGCGGCGATGCTGCGCGCGGCGGGGTTCCCCGGGGTCGAACACGACAAAAGCCCATCGGCGGTGGCCGATGGGCTTGGTGTGTTCCTGATCTCGGAAGCGGGCGATGCGGGGACGCGCTTGGGTTTATGCCGCACCGGGTTGCCATGGCCGGCTTGGCTTATCCCCAGTCAGGCGCCTCACCTTGAAGGACCGTCGGTCCCAGGCGGCAACCCGAAGCTGCCGCGTGCGCATGTTGGGGCGGCGGTGTCCCTGGCGCTGATCGGCGATGTTCCGGCGGCGCGGCGCGCGGCCGACGATCTCCTGCGCTTGGTCCGCGACCATCGGCTCTCGCGGACCATGGATGCATCCCTGCCGAGCTCGCCGCCGCAGTACCAGGCGTTCTACGCGGGCGTCCTGCGTTCCGGGGCGGTCCTGGCCGAGGTGCCGATCTGAGGCGCTGCTGGCCTGGCTGCCACCCGGATGGAACGTCAGCCGGTCTGATAGGAAGCGCCGGATGTCCAGGGCCAGGCGCTAGAAGTCATTGAATCCAGAGCAAGAAATGCGTTCAGGTGATTTCATCTGAATGCATATGGCGCTAGGCTCAGGCCAACGCGCCGGCACAGCCCGGCAGCTATCGGAGGATCGACTGGAATGAGCGCTGCCACGATGGACCAGGCCAAGGCCCCGGCCGCAACGGCACTGGACTACGACGCCATCGTCATCGGCGCCGGCATGTCCGGCATGTACCAGCTGATCCGCCTGCGCGAACTGGGGCTGCGCGCCCGCGTGTTCGAGGCCGGCACCGGCGTGGGCGGTACCTGGTACTGGAACCGCTACCCAGGCGCCCGCTTCGACTCCGAGAGCTATTCCTACGGCTTCTCCTTCGACAAGGAGTTGCTGCAGGACTGGAGCTGGTCCGAGCATTTCGCGCCGCAGCCGGAAACGCTGCGCTACCTGAACCACGTGGCCGACCGCTATGACCTGAAGCGCGACATCCAGTTCCGCAGCCCGGTTGCCGCCGCGCACTACCAGGATTCCAGCGGCACCTGGGCCATCACCCTGGCCGATGGCAGCCGCCACACCAGCCGCTTCCTCATCACCGGCATCGGCGCGCTCTCGGCACCGACCCTGCCGCGGATCGAGGGGGTCGAGAGCTTCCGCGGCCAGGCCTTCCACACCGCCAAATGGCCGCACGAGCCGGTGGACTTCGCCGGCAAGCGCGTGGCGGTCATCGGCACCGGCGCCACCGGCGTGCAGACCATCCAGGAAGTGGCGAAGACCGCGGGGCACCTCACGGTGTTCCAGCGCACGCCCAACTGGTGCACGCCGCTGCACAACCGGCCGATCACGCCGGAGGAGCAGGTGCAGATCAAGGCCAACTACGACGACCTGTTCCGCCGCTGCCGGGAAACCTTCGCCTGCTTCCTGCACACCGCCGACCCCCGCGGCACCTTCGAGGTGACGCCCGAGGAACGCGAAGCCTTCTACGAACAGCTCTACGCCTCGCCCGGCTTCGGCATCTGGGTCGGCAACTTCAAGGACATGCTGATCGACCGCGCCGCGAACAAGGAAATCTCCGACTTCGTCGCCCGCAAGATCCGCCAGCGGGTCAAGGACCCCAAGGTCGCGGAGATGCTGATCCCGAAGAACCACGGCTTCGGCACCCGCCGCGTGCCGCAGGAGACGCATTACTACGAGGTCTACAACCAGCCGAACGTGACGCTGGTGGACAGCAAGGCGACGCCGATCGAGCGCATCACCGAGCGCGGCATCAAGACCACCGACGCCGAGTTCGAGTTCGACATCATCATCTACGCCACCGGCTTCGACGCGCTGACCGGCGCCTTCGACCGCATCGACATCCGCGGCAAGGGCGGCCTGGCGCTGAAGCAGAAATGGTCCGGCGGCGCGCAGACCTTCGTCGGCATGCTGGTGCAGGACTTCCCCAACATGTTCATGCTGCTGGGGCCGCATACCGCGCTGGGCAACATTCCCCGCAGCATCGAATACAACGTGGAATGGGTCACCGGCCTGCTGCGCCACATGCAGCAGCACCAGCTGACCCTGGCCGCCGCCAAGCCCAGCGCGGTGCAGACCTGGACCGACCACGTTATGTCCTGCGCCGAGGGGCTGCTGACCTTCGAGGTGGATTCCTGGATGACCGGCGTGAACAGCAATGTGGAGGGCAAGCAGACCCGCACCATCGCCCGCTACGCCGGCAGCGCACCGGCCTATCGCGCCTGGTGCGACGACGTGGCCGCGCGCGGCTACCAGGAACTGGACCTGAGCTGACACGCCATCCCGGCCGGCGGGGGTTCAAAACCATGCCGGCCGCCTGCGGCACCCGCCCGCTGCCACGCCAGGGATGGCGCTGCAGCGGACCAGGGGGATCAGCCTGGATGCGCGGTGGCGGCTTCCTGGCCGCGCCGGTCCAGCGCCGCCTGCCAGGCCGCCAGCCCCGGCAGCCCTGGCTCCAGCACTGCCAGCTGGCGCAGCGCCACCCGCGCGGCGGCCCGCCCATGCCGGCTTGCCGCAGGCGCATGCGCCGAAACATCCACCTGCCCGCGCACCGCCGCCACCAACCGGGCCTTCTCGGCCAGCAGTTCCGGTTCGCCGAAGGCCGCCAGAATCGCCTGGAATTCCGCATGCGCCGCGGCGTCGAAGGGCCGCGGCCGGGCCATGATGTCGTGCAGCGGATTGGCGGGGTAGAGGTCCAGGCACGAAACCCAGCCCGGCGACATCGGCCGCGTCGCCGCATGCGCCCGGCCCAGCCGCAGCAGGGCGGGCTGCACATGGGTGTGCGGCCCCTCCGGCGCCCGGTCATGCGCGCCGGGAATCCGCTGGTACACCTCCACCCGCGCCAACCTGGTGAAGAAGACCCGATGCGGCGATGCCGCGATGATGGCGGCGGCCACCGGATGCCCCGCGGCCAGGATCGGCTCGCCACTCGCGGCGCGCAGCACCTCCATCAGTGCCGGGTCGCTGGTGCGGATGCAGGCGCGCAGATGCCGGAAGCCGGCGCCGGTATCGAACAGCCAGTCACCGCGATGCGCCGGGTCCAGCGCCTGGTGGTCCTGGCCCAGCGCGGTCAGCCGGTCGGCGCCGCCGATATCCGCCGCCGCGTCCGGCAGGCACAGCGCCGCGGCCTGGCGCCAGCCGATGCCACCCGCCGCCGGCTCCTCCCAGGCCAGCAGCCGGGCCTCGGGCGGGCCGGCTTCAAGCCGGATGCCGCCGCGCGCGGTGACCCTGGTAGCCGCCCCGGGCGCCTGCGGCATCGGCTCCCCGGCCGACCAGATGAATTCGGCCAGGGCGCCGAGCGTACCGACCGACCAGGCCGCGCCAGGGTCGGCCAGGGCGGCACGAAGGGTTGCGTCGGGCGAGGGCGGGGCGGAGTTCGTCATGCCGGCGGAGCTTACGACAGGGATATGATCCCGCCAGCCCCGATCCTCGCCGGCGGCTCAGCGCAGCAGCAGGCGGGCCACGCAGGCGCCCTGGCCGGGGGCGGCGATTGTCCCGGCATCGTGGAACCCGGCCTGCCGCAGCTGCGCCAACTGCTCCGGCGTCGCCAGGGCCAGGCGGGCGCCGGCGCTTTGTGGCACCTGGCGGAAGTAGCGGCGGTAATGCGCCATGTCGCGCGGGTCCGCCGCCTGCAGCGCCAGCACCGCGTCATGGCCCGCCGCCCGAGGCACCGCACCACCGGGGGTCTCGGTCACCACCACGGCCCGGCCGCTGCGATGAAAGGCATAGCGCACCTGCACCTGGTTGAAGCCATCCGCGGGGCCCAGCAGCAGCAGCCGCGGTTCGGCGCCCGCCACCCGCGCCAGCACCGGGCGCCAGTCGCAGCTCAATGCCGGCCGAGCCTGGGCGGCGCGCAGGCCGGCGAAGGGCGGTGGCGCGGCCCATGCCGTCACCACCAGCAGCAGCACCGCCTGGCCAGCCAACAGCCCGGCCACCACCGGCACCAACCGCGCCCGGCCGGCGCCGATGCCGATCGCCATGGCCACCGCAAGCCCGGGCAGCGCCGCCACCAGGAAGCGCGGGTTGTGATTGCTCGCCAGGAAATGCCCGGCGAGGGGCGGCGCGGCCAGCAGCAGCGCCAGGCCCAGCACGGCGAAGCGGCGCGACAGGCCCCAGCGCAGCCATGGCCAGGGCCAGCGCGCCAGGCGCCGCCCCCGCCAGCCGCGCCAGGCCAGCACCGCCACGCCGCCCAGGCCCAGCAGCAGCGCCACCAGCAGCAGCGGGCCAAAGGCCCAGTCGGCGACGAAGGCCAGCCATTGCCCGGGATACCCCAGCGGGCCATCGCCGCTGATCTCGTGCGTGTGCCAGCCCTGCAGCGCGTAGCGGGCATAGCCGACGTAGCGGCCACCATTCAGCGCCCAATGCGGCCAGGCCAGCACCAGCACCACCGCCAGCGCGGCACCCAGCCGCGGCCAGCGCGCCGGCGCCAGCAGCAGCATGGCCAGTGCCATCATTGCCAGCGCCGGCAGCACCTGCGGCAGAAAGCTCAACCGCGCCAGCATGCCTGCCGCCAGGAACACTCCGGCCAGCAGCGCATTGCCGCGTGGCGGTACCGGCTGGCATTCGCGCGCCAGGCACCACAGCAGGCCGGCCAGGGCGGGCAGCAGCAGCACCTCGCTCATCCAGTCCTGCGCCGCCACCAGCGTGACCGGCGCCACCAGGAAGGCCGCCGCCGCCAGCAGCGCCGGGCCGGCACCGGCAACCAGGCGCGCCGTGGCGAAGACCAGCCAGGCGGTCAGCGCGACGCTGGCGCAGGACAGCAGCCGCAGCGTGGTTGTGTCGGCCAGCCCAGCCAGGCCCAGCGGCAACGCCAACAGGCGCGTTCCCGGCGGATGATGCCGCGAGGACAGGAACAACGAATCCCGCAGCGCGCCCCAGCCGCCCTGGGCCTTGGCCACCAGGTCCTGCGCCAGTTCATCGGCATAGCCGATCTGGTCCCAGCCACCCACCTCCGGATGCGTCCGGATCCAATGCAGGGCGGAGCCGCCCACCACCAGCGCCGCCAGCGCCAGGCAGAACACCGGCAGCCACTGCTGCACGCGACGCCACGTGGCGGGCAGGGTGCGGGACCAGGCCGGCAATGGCAGGGAGGACGACAAGGGCAGGCTCCGCACGGTGACGGGCGCATGCTGCACTGCAAGGCGCGCGGCGGGCGTCACAGGCGGGCCAGCCGCGTGCACCTCCGCGCGAGCCGGGTGTGGCGGCAACCGCCTGCAACGGCGCTGCCGCGCCCGCCCCCAGGGAAGCCGGCGTTGCCCCCTCTGGTCCTTCGCCCGCGCCGGGCCTAACCTGCCGCGCGAGTTGGAGGAAGTCCCATGCCCGAAAGTGTCGTGGATACGAAATTGGCCCAGGAAACGCGCCTGCCGCTGGCCGGCCTGCGCGTGCTGGATCTCACCCTGGCCCGCGCCGGCCCGACCTGCGTGCGCCACCTGGCGGATTGGGGCGCCGAGATCATCCGCGTGGAACCCCCGGCGGCCGGTGACGGCCTGGGCGGCGCGCGCGACGGCTTCGACCAGATCAACCTGCACCGCAACAAGCGTGGCCTCAGCATCGACCTGAAGAACCCCGCCGGCCACGCCGCCTTCCTCAAGCTGGCGGCGACCTGCGACATCCTGGTCGAGAACATGCGGATGCAGGTGAAGCACCGCCTGAAGATCGCCTATGACGACCTGAAGGAGATCAACCCGCGGCTGATCTACGCGTCCATCTCCGGCTTCGGCCAGACCGGGCCGTACAGCAAGCGCGGCGGCGTGGACCAGATCGCCCAGGGCATGGGCGGGCTGATGACCATCACCGGCGAGGAAGGCCGCGGCCCGATGCGCGTGGGCATTCCCATCAACGACCTCACCGCCGGCAACCTGCTGGCGATGGGCATCATGATGAAGCTGTATGACCGCGAGCGCACCGGCAAGGGTGGCTATGTCCACACCTCCCTGCTGGAAGCCCAGGTCTTCATGCTGGACTTCCAGGCCAGCCGCTTCCTGATGGATGGCGAAGTGGCGGGCCAGGCCGGCAATGACCACCCGGTGAACATCCCGATGGGCGTGTTCCCGACCACCGACAAGCCGATCAACATCGCGGCTTCCAGCCCCAAGCTCTGGACCAATTTCTGCAAGGCCGCCGGCCATGAGGAATGGCTGGAAGTGGAGGAGTGGAAGACCAATGGTGGCCGCAGCAAGGACCGCAAGCGGATCAACGAGATCATCGGCCAGGTCACCGCGCAGCATTCCTCCGAGTTCTGGATCGACAAGCTCGAGGAGGCCGGGATTCCTTGCGGGCCAGTCAACAACATCCGCGAAGTGTTCGAGGACCCACAAGTAGAACACCTGGAGATGGCGATGCCGATGCAGCATCGCACCCGCGGCGCGATCCACGTGGTGGCGCAGCCGGTGAACATCGAGGGCGTGGAGACCGGCTTCTACCGGGACATCCCGAACCTCGGCGAGCACAACGACGAAATCCTGGCCGAAGCCGGGCTCACCACCGCGGAAATCGCGGCACTCAAGGCAACTGGAGCACTCGGCTGATGGCCATGCAGGAACTCGCGGGCGGGAAGATCCTCGCCAGCCTCGAAGGCGGTGTCGGTACCATCGTCTTCAACCAGCCGGAAAAGCGCAACGCCATGTCGGTGGACATGTGGGGCGGCATGGGCGACGCGCTCGACCAGTTCGAGGCTTCTGGCCAGGTGCGCTGCGTGGTGCTGAAGGGCGCCGGCGACAAGGCTTTTGTGAGTGGCGCCGACATCTCGCAGTTCGAGAAGGTGCGCTCGGACGCCAATGCCCAGCAGGAATACGACAAGATCACCAGCGCCGGGCGGGTCAAGCTGTCCAACTACAAGTGGCCGGTCATTGCGCAGATCCGCGGCTTCTGCATGGGTGGTGGCCTCGGCATCGCCATGGGTACGGATATCCGCATCGCCTCGGATGACAGCCAGTTCGGCATCCCCGCCGCCAAGCTGAGCATCGCCTATGGCTTCGACATGGTGCGCGCGTTGGTCGACCTGGTCGGCCCGGCCCATGCCAACATGATCCTGATGACCGGCGAGCGCTTCGGCGCGGCCGAGGCCGAGCGTGTTGGCCTGGTCAACAAGGTGGTGCCGGTGGACCAGCTGGACGCGGAAGTGGCCAAGCTGGCCGCCACCATGGCCGGCAACGCCCCGCTGTCCTTGAAGACCAACAAGATGACGGTGAAGTCGGTTTGCAAGGACCGCAGCGACCGCGACATGGACGCCATCAAGGCCGCCATGGCCGCCTGCTTCGACAGCAGCGACTACAAGGAAGGCCGCCGCGCCTTCATGGAAAAGCGCAAGCCGGCTTTCCAGGGCAACTGATGCCCTCGACGGACGACGAGCTGGGCTGGCTCGGGGCGGCGGAACTCGCCACCCTGTACCGCGCCCGGCAGCTTTCCCCGGTGGAGGTCGCGCAGGCGACCCTCCGCCGGATCGAGCGGGTGGACCCCGGCGTCAACGCCATGGCGCGGTTGACGCCGGAGCACGCCCTGGCCGCCGCCCGCACCTCCGAGGCGATCTTCCAGCGCGGCGAGACGCCCCGCCTGCTGGAAGGCGTGCCGATGACGATCAAGGACCTGCACGCCACGGCCGGCGTGCGCACCGACCAGGGCAGCCACATCTTCGACGGCAATGTGCCCGCCGTGGATACCCCCGCCATCGCCCGGCTGCACGCCGCCGGCGGCGTCATGGTCGGCAAGACCACCTCGCCGGAATTCGGCTGGAAGGGCGTCAGCGACAGCCCGGTCTATGGCGTTACCCACAATCCCTGGCGGCACGGCTTCAATGCCGGCGCTTCCTCCGCCGGTGCCGGCGTGGCGGCGGCCTGCGGCTTCGGCCCGCTGCATGAAGGCGGCGACGGCGCCGGCTCCATCCGCATGCCCGCGGCGTTCAGCGGGGTCTATGGCTTCAAGCCCACGCATGGCCGGGTGCCCTGCTGGCCCTCCTCCAACAACGAAATGGCGACGCATGTCGGGCCGATCACGCGCAACGTGCGCGACGCCGCGCTGATGACGCAGGCCATGGCCGGGCCGCACCCCTGGGACTTCGTCAGCCTGGAAGCCCCGCCGCAGGACTATGCCAACAACCTGGCCACGGACCTGCGCGGCAAGCGCGTCGCCTACAGCCGGGATTTCGGCCATGCCCGGGTGGACCCCGAGGTTGCCGCGCCAGTCGCGGCGGCGGTGCGGGTGTTCGAGGAGTTGGGCGCGGTCGTCGAGGAAGTGACGCCGCCCTGGGGTCCGCTGGGGCCGGAACTGGTGCGCTACTTCTGGCCCGCCGCCTTCGCCGCCAAGCGGCAATACCTGCCCGAGTGGCGCGACCGCATGGACCCCGGCCTGGTGGCGCTGCTGGACGCGGCCGAGCACCAGACCGTGCCCGAGTTCATGCTGATGCGCGAACGCCGCTTCGCCTATATCCAGGCCATCCACGAGTTCATGCAGGGCTACGACTTCCTGCTCTCGCCCGCGGTCAGCGTCGCCGCCTTTCCGGCCACGCAGCTGCAACCCAGCCATTGGCCGCAGCATCCGTGGGACTGGCTGATGTGGGCCGAGTTCTCCTACCCCTTCAACTGGTCCGGCAGCCCGGCGGCCAGTGTGCCCTGCGGCTTCACGCCGGATGGCCTGCCGGTGGGGTTGCAGATCGTCGGCCGCCGCTTCGACGACCTGGGCGTGCTGCAGGCCAGTGCAGCCTTCGAGGCGGCGCGGCCCTGGGCGCAGCATCGCCCGCCTTTGGCGGCGTGACATAAGGCACCCGCCCTTGCCGGCATGACTGAAGCGCGGCCCTTGGCGGCGTGACCGCAAGCACCTGCCCTTGCCGGCGCCATCCAGCGCCCGCGCCCTTGGCGGCGCAGCGGGCGCCACAGGGCGACGTGAACCTCGGCCCCGGAAATTTCCGTGCGCCGCGATAGGGTTTTCGCCTAACATCCCTGCTTCGCCGCGCTGGACCCACAGAAGGCCACCGGCGTCGTTTCGAGGCTCGCGCAAGGGCGAAGGATCAGTTCCGGGAATGGATGGTAATTTGGAGAGCATCACCGGCCAGGCGCCGCATGGCAGCCCGGGCGATGACGCACATGAGGCGCCCATTTCGCGCATCGTCGCCGAAGTGGCGGCGCGGTTCCCCGGCGAACGCATCACGCTGGGAGAGATGGCCGAGGCCTTCGGCGACCGCGCCTTCGGCCTGCTGATCCTGCTGCTGCTGCTGCCCTCGCTGCTGCCGGGCATGGCCTCGGTCTTCGGCACGCCGGTGCTGATTCTGGGCATCCAGATGGGCCTGGGCCGGCGCAACCCGAAGTTGCCGGCCTTCCTGGCCCGGCAGAGCATCAAGCGCGCCGACCTGCTGCGGCTTTCCGGCGCTTCGTCCAAATGGCTGAAGCGGGTGGAGCAATTCGTCAAGCCACGGCCCGGCTGGTTCACCACCCCCGCCGGCGACAAGCTGTTCGGCTGGCTCACCGCCTATGTGGCGCTGATGCTGATCCTGCCCGGCCCCGGCACCAATGGCCCGCCGGCCTTCGGCAACATCGTCATGGCGCTTGGCCTGGTGGAGGCGGACAACCGCACCCTGGCCTGGGGCGTCGGCCTGACCATCGCCGGCTGCGTCTTCGCCACCGGGGTGCTGGTGGTTCTGGGCTGGCTGGGCATGGCGGCCCTGGGCATGTTGTTCTGAACCTGTTAAGGCTCGGCCATGCGACGGTGTCGGGAACGCGCGACGTGGGGCAACCCACCAAGCCGCGGCTGCCCCCGCAACTGTAGGCGGCGAGTCTGCCCCAGCAGCCATTGCGCGCAAGCGTGAGAAGGCGGGGCAGGTGATCCGGGCGACTTGTTTGAGAGACTGAGTCACCGCGACGGCGACAACGCCTGCGCAGATCAGGCTCAAGCCCGGGAAAACCGCGAGCCAGGAGACCGGCCGACGCAGAGTTGTCTCGCGCGCATGGGGCGGGGTGCACCTGTGTATCGGACCAAAGGGCCTGGCTGAACCGCCAGGCGCTTCCGCATGCGGGAACGACGCAAGCTGTCCTGTCTCGGGCAACCGGGGCGGGGCGTTTCGTCACGCGCACATGGGGAGACATCCATGCGCACCACCCGTCTCGCAACGCTGGCCATATTGGCGGCGCTGCCCCTTAACGCCTTCGGGCAATCCGCCATCCCCGACACCATCGTCACCGCCACCCGCGTCCCCACGCCGGCCGAGCGCGTGCCGGCGGCCATCACCGTCATCACCCGCCAGCAGATCGAGGAGCGCGGCTACCAGTCGCTGGCCGAGGCGCTGGTCGCGGTGCCCGGCATGCGCCTGGCGCCCAGCGGTGGCCTCGGCCAGCAGACCAGCGGCTTCCTGCGCGGCACCAACAGCGCCCATACGCTGGTGCTGCTGGACGGCGTGCCGATCAACGACGCCTCCGGCCCGTCCGGCGGCTTCGACTTCGGCCAGGACCTGCTGGGCGCGGTCGAACGCATCGAGGTGGTGCGCGGCCCGGCCTCCTCGCTCTACGGCTCCTCGGCCTTGGGCGGCGTGGTCAACATCGTCACCCGCAAGGCCCCGACGGACCGGAGCTTCGCCCCCTTCGGCGATATCGCCGGCGGCACCCAGCGCTCCCTGCGCGGTGGGCTCGGCGCCACCGGCACGGTCGGCCAGTTCGACTACCTGGTCGGCGGGCAGTCGATCTCGACCCAGGGCTTCAACAACATCGCCCGGCGGTTGCAGACCAGCACCGGCGAACGCGACGGCTTCCGCGGCCAGGCGGCGACGGCACGGCTGGGCTGGACGCCGGTGGAGGGCACCAGGCTGGAAGGCCTGCTGCGCTGGCGGCAGAACCGCTTCGGGCTGGACGGCTTCAACGACAATTTCCAGCTGGCCGACGACCATAACTATACCGGCCAGGACCAGCGCTGGACCGGCCAGCTGCGCGGCGAAACCCGCCTGCTGGACGGCGCCTGGACCACCGGGCTGCGCGGCTTCAACACCGAAGACCGGCGCCGCTACGTCAACCTGCCGGACGCGCTCTCCACCCAGACCACCAGCGATCTCTATCGTGGTCGCCGCGCCGGGCTGGAATGGTCCAACACGCTGCGCCTGCCCGGGTATGGGCCGGCCAGCGACGGCGCGCTCGCCTTCGGCGTGCTGTACGGGCTGGAGCAATCCAACAGCCGATCCGGCAATGAGTTCTTCACCACCACCGTGCGGGCGCAGCAGCACAGCACCGGCGGCCATGCCAGCCTGCAGTATCGGCTATGGGAACGGCTGGACCTGACCGGCGGCCTGCGGCAGGACGCCACCACCGGCTTCACCGATGCCACCACCTGGCGCACCGGTGCGGTGCTGGCGGTGCCGGAACTGAACAGCCGCATCCGCGCCGCCGCGGGTACCGCCTTCCGCGCGCCTGCCTTGTACGAGCGCTTCGGCATCTCGCCCGGCTTCGTCGGCAACCCGGCCTTGCGGCCGGAACGCAGCATGGGCTGGGAAGTGGGCACCGAGACCGACATCGCCGCTGCTGGAAAGTCCAACTTCGCCACGGCGGGGTGGACCTTCTTCCAGTCCCGCGTGCGCAGCCTGATCAACTACTCGGCGCTGGATGCGAACACCTTCACCCAGTCCAACGTGGACCGGGCGAAGATCCATGGCGCCGAGTTGGGGCTGACGCTGCGGCCCTTCACCTGGGCCGAGGGGACGGTGGCCTGGACCATCACCGAAGCCTTCGACGCCACGACGCGCGAGCGCCTGGCGCGGCGGCCGGAGCATGTGCTGAGCCTGACCGGGCGCGTGCAGCCGATGACGGGGCTGGTGGTGGCGCCGACGGTGCTGCTGACCGGGCGCAGCCCGGAAGGTGCCTTCGCCAGCTACGCCAATAGCGGCGACGCCAACGCCACGCCGCGCAGCAACCGCGCCGGCGCGGTGCTGAACCTGACCGCCACCTACCAACTGCTGCCGGAGGTCGCGGTCTTCCTGGAAGGCCGCAACCTGACCAACAGCCGGTGGGAGCCGATCAACGGCTTCGCCACGCCGGGCCGCAGCCTGCTGTTCGGCACGCGCTTCGCGCTTTAGCGCGGGGAGAACTGACGCTTTAGCGCGGGGCGAACTGGCGCTTTAGCGCGGGGATAACCGGCGCTAAAGCGCAACGCGCAGTCCGCTCAGCCGCCGATCAGGCGGCCCATGTCTTCCACCTGGTGGCCGGCCTTGCCCTGCAGGGCAGCGCGGGCCGCCAGGCCGGTGGCAACGGCGGTGACGATGGCGAGGATGAACAGAAGGGTGCCGAACATGGCGGGATGTCCTGATCCGCGATGCTCGGCCCCATGGCCGCAAAGGGCACCGCGTTCCGGTGGTGACCCTGCCCGCAAGGCGGCTTCACGGCTTTGATCCGGCGCAAAACGGCGCCGAAATCGGCCGCCTGCGCTATTCCCAGGTCAGCTTCTGCCGCTCCTCCAGTTCCAGCTCAGCCGCGCCGCGCGCAAAGGCGCGGCCGGCAATGACCAGCGCCAGACCGCCACCGAGAATGCCGAAGAACAACCACATGCCGAGCATCGCAACTTCCTCCATGCCGGCCCGGGGCGGGCCGGCTTGCCCCCAGCCTGGGCGCAAGCCATGAATCGGTTCTTGACCATGACAAAATGAGACGGCCCGAATGACCGCCCTTCCGTTTGGCCTTCCCCTTGGCCTTCCCCCCGGCCTGCCCTGCGAGCTGCTGCACGCGACAGCCGACGTGCTGGTGGTGGGCGCCGGCGGCGCCGCCTGCCGCGCCGCGCTCTCGGCCGCGCAGGCGGGCGCACGGGTGACGCTGCTGGCCAAGGCGCCACTCGGCGTCGGTGGTTCCTCGGTGCATGGCGCTTCCGAGGTCATGGGCATTTCCGCCGCCGCCGGCTTCGGCGACGACGATGCGCCGGGCACCCACTACGCCGACACCATGCGACTGGCCGAGGGCTTCGTGGACCCGGCCCTGGTGCAGGCGCTGGCCGAGGATGCCGGCCCGCGCGTGCACGACCTGGCCGCGCTGGGCGTGCCCTTCGACCGTGCCGGCAACCGCTATGCGCTGCTGAAGTCGGACCACAACACCCGCGGCCGCACCCTGACCGCGCAGGGCCGCACCGGCACCGAGATCGTCCGCGCGCTGACCGCCGCCATGCTGGCCGCCGGCGTGCAGGTGCATGCCCCGGCCATGCTGCTGGACCTGCTGCGCGACGCCGAAGGCCAGGTCTGCGGCGCGCTGGCCTGGGACCTGGCGCGGCATTGCGTGGTGGTGCATCGGGCACGGGCGGTGGTGCTGGCCACCGGCGGCATCCATGGCGCCTTCAGCAGCCAAGTCTCCACCGCCGAGATGACCGGGGACGGCCAGGCCATCGCCTTCCGCCATGGCGCGGAACTGGTGAACCTGGAGTTCCACCAATTCGGCCCTGCCATGCTGCACCCCTATGTGCAGTTGTTCTCCGGCACGCTGTTCCGGCTGCACCCGCGCATCACCAACACGGCGGGGGAAGACGCGCTGGCCAAGCACCTGCCGGCCGGCGTTTCGGCCGAGGAAGTTCACGCGGAGAAGGTCTTCCCCTTCACCACCAGCAATGCGTCGCGCTGGCTGGAGGTGGCGATGCAGCGCGAGGTCCAGGCCGGCCTCGGCACCCCGCGCGGCGGGCTGTGGTTCAGCTTCGCCCATCAATCCGCCGCCACGCTGCGGGCGCGCACGCCGAACACCCATCGCTGGCTGGCCGAGCGCGGGCTGGACATGGGGCGGGACGCGCTGGAGGTCGGCATCGCCTTCCAGTGCATGAATGGCGGCGTGCGCATGCTGGACGGTACGGCCCGCGCCTCGCTGCCCGGGCTGTACGTGTGCGGCGAGGTCGCCGGCGGCGTGCGCGGGCCGGACCGGCCCGGCGGCAATTCGCTGGCGGAAGGCCAGGTGTTCGGCCATCGCGCCGGCCTGGCTGCGGCCGCCGCCCCGGCGAAGGGCGAGCCGGTGACGCTGGCCGAAAGCCTGGACCGCCTGGCACAAGGCTTCGCCGCGCCGCCGGAGCCGGCGCTGGACGGCATGGCCCAAGCGCTGCGCGAAGCCATGCAGCGCCATTGCCTGGTGGAGAAGACCGCTACCGGCCTGGCGGAGACGCTGGCCCTGGCCGAGGCGCTGGACGCCGCCGTGGAAGCGGCGCCGGGGATGAGCCCGGAGACGCTGCCCGCCACGCTCTCTCGCGCCAACCTGGCGCTGTGCGCCCGGCTGGTGCTGCAGGCCTGCCTGCACCGGGACGAAACCCGCGGCGCGCACAACCGGGTGGATTGCCCGGGGCGGGACGACGCCCGGCATCGCCACAGCTATGTGCTGCGCCGCCAGGGCCAGGCCGCCCGCATCTCGCCCTTGGCTTACTGACGCCCACACGCCAACATCGCCCCAACAATGGAGGCGACGTGCATGCTGGGACGCAGGGCCCTGTTGGGCAGCATGGCAATGGCGGGCAGCGCCCCGGGACTGGCGCAGGCCCAGGGCTGGGTGCCGCAGAAGCCGATCCAGATCATCGTCGGCTTCGCCCCCGGCGGCGGCAGCGACATCGTCGCGCGCGGCGTGCAGCAGGCGGCGCAGGAGCTGATGCCGCAGCCGATCGTGGTGGTGAACCGCCCCGGCGCGGCCGGCGTGCTGGCGGCGCAGCAGGTGGCACAGGCGGTGCCGGATGGCCACACCCTGCTGGTGACCGGCGGCAGCGAGAGCACCAGCGTGCCGCACTACCGGGAGGTCTCCTACGACCCGCAGCGCGACTTCCGCCATGTGATCCTGGTGGCGCGCTATCCCCTTGTCATGCTGTTGAAGGCGGACAGCCCGTTCCGCACGCCGCAGCAACTGGTGGCCGCGGCCCGAGCTGCGCCGGGGCGGCTGACCTATGGCAGTTCCGGCGTCGCCAGCCTGTACCAGTCGGTCTTCGTCGTGCTCGGCAAGCGTGCCGGCGTGGACATGCTGCACGTGCCCTATACCGGCGGCGCCCCGGCGCTGACCGCGGTGGCCTCCGGCGAGGTGACCTGCACGGTGGCGACGCCCGATGAATGCAAGGCCATGGTGGAAGGCGGCGTGCTGCGCCCCATCGGCGTCGCCTCGCGGGAGCGGTTCGCCGACTACCCCCAGGCACCGACGCTGATCGAAAGCGGCTGGGACGTGTACATGGAGAACCTGAAGGGCCTCTCGGTGCCGGCCGCGACGCCGGCCCCGGTGGTGGCAGCGCTGTACGACGTGTTCCACCGCGCCCTGGCCACGCCGACCTGGCGCAGCTTCGCCCAACGCGTCGGCATCACCACCGCCGACAAGGACGGCCCAGCCTTCACCCGCGACATCCAACAGATGTCGGACGCGATCTCGGCGGCGGTGAAGGGCTGATGCGGATCGAACGCATCGAGGCACTGCCGCTGCGCATGCCACTGGCCCGCCCGCTGAAGGCGGCAACGGCGCTGATCACGCATCGCTGCACCGTGCTGGTGCGCATCTACGCCGGCGGCCTGGTCGGCGAATGCTTCGCCAACAATGAGGAAATGGGCCAGCGCGAGATCATCCGGCTGATCGAGCAGGAGATCACGCCGCGCCTGCTCGGCCGCAGCGCCTGGTTGGTGGAGGATTGCTGGCAGGCCATGCACCCGACCACGCAGGACATCCTGCGCGACCGCCGCATGGCCCTGCGCGCCATGGCCTGCGTGGATGCGGCGCTGTGGGACTGGGTGGGCAAGGCGCTGGGCCAGCCGCTGCACCGGGTATGGGGCGGCGCGCGGGAAAGCGTGCCGGTTGTCAGCATGGGCGGCTACTACCGCGCCGAGAACGATACCGCCGAACTGGCCAGGGAAATGGCCGCGCTGGCCGAGCAGGGCGTCGCCGGCTGCAAGGTGAAGGTCGGCGGGCTGACGCCCGAGGCCGATGCGCTGCGCCTGCGCGCGGCACGGGACGCCGCCGGGCCGGGCTTCCGGCTGATGCCGGACCCGAACCAGGGCTGGACCTACGCCCAGGCGCTGCGCTTCGCCCGCCTGGTGGAGGAGTTGGACATCTTCTGGCTGGAAGAACCCTGCCGCTGGCACAACGACAAGCAGGAACTCGCCCGCCTGCGCCAGACCGTGCCGATACCGATCTGCGCCGGGCAGAGCGAGATCAGCAAGGAAGGCTGCCGCGACCTGCTGGCCTCCGGCGCCATCGACTATTGCAACTACGACCCCGCCTGGGGCGGCGGCCCGACCGAATGGCGCAAGGTGGCCGTGCTGGCGGAAGCCTTCGGGGTTGGCGTGTGCAGCCACCTGGAGCCGCAGATCGGCGCCATGCTGGCCGCCGCCGCGCCGAACGGCGTGCATGTGGAAGTGATGCAGCCCAGCCGAGACCCGCTGTACCACGCGCTGGTGGCGAACAAGCCAGCGGTGAAGGATGGCGCCATGACGCTACCGGAGTTGCCGGGCTGGGGCCTGGTGCTGGATGAAACCGTGCTGAGGAGCCTGGCATGCTGAACCGCCGTTCCACCCTGGCGCTGCCTGCGCTGCTGCTGGCCCGCGGCGCCGCGGCGCAACCGGCCTGGCCGTTCCGCCCGGTGCGCTACATCGTGCCCTACCCGCCCGGAGGTGGTGCGGACACCATCGCGCGGATGTTCGTGCCGGTGTTCAACGAACAGGCGGGCGCGCCGCAGCTGATCATCGACAACCGCGGCGGCGCCGGCGGCAATATCGGCGCGGAGATGCTGGCCAAGACCGCGCCGGATGGCGCCACGCTGGGGCAGATCAGCATCGGCACGCATGGCACCAACCCCGCGCTGTTCCCGCGCCAGGGCTTCGACCCCATCGCCGACTTCACGCCCATCGCGCTGATCGGCCAGCAGCCGGTGACCATCTCGGTCCACAAGGACAGCCCGGTGCGCACGCTGGCGGACCTGCTGCGCCAGACCGGCGAGTTGACCTGCGGCAGCAGCGGCAATGGCACCAGCGGCCACCTGACCACCGAGGTGCTGAAGGCCCGCAGCGGGCTGAAGCTGCAACACGTGCCCTACCGCGGCAGCGGCCCCTGCTGGGCCGACCTGGTGGCCAAGCGGATCGACCTGGTGGCGGAGAACATCCATGTCGCCCTGCCCTTCCACCGGTCGGGCGACACGCGGATCATCGCGGTGACCGGGCGCAGTCGGAACAGCCTGGTGCCCGACGTGCCCGCGCTGATGGAAGTGCTGCCGGACAGCGTGGTCTACAGCTGGAACGGACTGGCGGCGCCGGCCGGGCTACCGGCGCCGCTGGTGCGCCAGGCGGTGGCGGTGACCAAGGCAACCCTGGCCCAGCCCAGCCTGCAGGCGCGCTACGCCGAGCTGGGGCTGGAGATCACCGAGCCCGACCCCGACGCCTTCATGACCTTCATCCGCCAGGAGATCGCCTTCTGGCGGAAGATCATCACCGAGGCCGGGATCAAGCTGGAATAGCCGTCCGATCGGCGCAGCGCCGCAAGGCGCGGAGCCGTGAAGCGGCCGGCCAAACGCTCATGCCGGGAACGGGTACTTGTCCAGGTACTTCTGGTAGTCCGGCTCCACGTCTATCGCCAGCGTCGCCAGGGTGCGCACAACGGCGCAGTAGAAGGCGGCTGTCACGGTCAGGTCGACCATCTGCTCGTTGTTCAGATGGGCCTGCAACTCGGAAAAAGTCTCGGCCGACATGCCGCCGGCGTAGATTTCCCGCGCGCCCTTCAGCACCAGCAGCGTCAGCGCATCCAGCGCGCTCGGCTTGCCGGCGGTATCCGCGATCAGCCCCTCGATATCGGCATCGCTGACGCCGAAGTCGTAGCCGATCTTCACATGGTGCGACCATTCATAGGCCGACTTCGCCAGCCAGCCGACCTGCAGGATCGCGAGTTCGCGCAGCCGCGGGTCGATCTTGGCCTGGAAGCGGATATACTGGCCCAGGCCACTGAAGGCGCGCAGCGCGCCGGGGCTGTGCACCACGCAGCGATACAGGCTGATCATCCGCTTCAGCAGCGGGCGATCCGCCTCGGCCAGGTCTTCCGGATTGAGGTAGGGCAGGCGAGCCATGAGCGGTTTTCCTTAAACGCTGAACGGGGTGCCGAGCGGCGGCACGACAACCTTGGCCTTCGCGCCCTCCATGGCCGCGACGAAGCCGGAGGCATCCGGCAGCAGCAGGCCGAAGGTGGCGAAGTGGCAGGGAATGGCGGTCTCGACGCTGGGCAGGAAGCGCCTCACCGCCAGCGCCGCATGCTTCGGCCCCATGGTGAAGCGGTCTCCCACCGGCAGGATCGCGACCTTGGGGCGGTAGAATTCGTCGATCAGCGCCATGTCGCTGAACACCGCGGTATCGCCGGCATGATAGACCACCGGCTCGGCGGCATCCTTGGGCGAGATCACCAGCCCGGTCGGGTGGCCGAGCGACTGCGAGACGCCGTTGGCATCGATCTCGGCGCTGCTGTGGAAGGCGATGGTCATCGCCACCGTGAACTCGCCCTGGTCGGTCTCGCCGCCGCTGTTCATCGGGTCCATGTTGCTCAGCCCCTGGCGCGCCAGGAACATCGCCAGGTCGTAATTGGTCACCAGCCTGGCGCCGGTGCTTTTGCAGATCGCCACGGCATCGCCGACATGGTCGGCATGGCCGTGCGTCAGCAGCACATGCGTGGCGCCGGCGCTGGCGGCTGCCACCGTGCCGGGGAACAGCGGGTTGCCGGTGAAGAACGGGTCGATCAGCACGACCGACTTGCCGAACTCCAGCCGAAAGGCCGAATGGCCGAAAAACGTCACCTTCATGCGTCGCTCTCCTTCTGCTTCTCGCGGTCCTGCAACTCCCGCCACAGGATTTTCCCTACCGGCGATTTCGGCAGGGACTCCACGAACTCGATCACGCGCGGCACCTTGTAGGCCGCCATCTGCTGCCGCGCCCAGGCGATGATGCCGGCGTCGTCGGCAGGCGCGCCGTCACGCAGCGCAATCACCGCCTTCACCGTCTCGCCCCGGTACGCATCGGCGGCGCCGATCACGCAGGCCTCGCGCACGCTGGGGTGCTCGTACAGCTTGGCCTCCACCTCGGCCGGCCAGACCTTGAAGCCCGACGCGTTGATCATCCGCTTCAGCCTATCGGTCATGAAGAAGTAGCCTTCCTCATCGACGCGCCCGATATCGCCGCTGCGGTAGTAGCGCCGGCCCTCGATCTCGGCGAAGGCATCCGCCGTGTCGCGCGGCTTGCCCCAATAGCCGCGGAACAGCTGCGGCCCGCTGATCAGGATCTCGCCGCTCTCGCCCGGCTGCACCGGGGCCAGCGTGACGGGGTCCACCACCAGCGCATGGGTGTTGAAGAAGGGAATGCCCGCGCATTCCGGCTTCGGCCGATCCACCGGGTTCAGGATCGCCGTCGCCGCGGTTTCCGTCGCGCCATAGGCCTCGACGAACTCAAGCCCCGTCGCCGCCTTCAGCCGCTGCCACAGCGCGCCCGGCATGGTGGCGCCACCGCTGGTGATGCGCTTCACGCTGGCCAAATCGGCCGCGTCGAAGGCCGGGTTGGCCAGCATGTCGATGACCGCCGTCGGCGCCACGCCGAAATGCGTCACGCCGTAATGCTTCACCAGCGCCGGCACCAGGCTGCGGTCCCAGCGCGGCACCGGCACCACCATGCCGCCGGTGTAGACGGGCGAGTGCACGCAATGCATCAGGCCACTCACGTGATACATCGGCGGCAGGCCCATGAAGACCGTCGCCGCGCTCATCTGGTGCCAGTGCAGCAGGCCCTGGATGTTGTGCTGAAAGCTGCGATGCGCGTGCTCGCAGCCCTTGGGCATGCCGGTGGAGCCGCTGGTATAGGGCAGCAGCGCCAGGTCGTCGGCCATCGCCAACGGCTCCGGCGCACGGGCCGTGCAGGCCAGCACCTCGGCCCAGGGCACCACGCCGCTCTCGGCCATGGCGGGCGCGGTCAGCCAGGCCGGCAGGGTGAAGACCGGCACTTCCGGCAGGTAGTGCGCGTAATGCGCGGCCACCACGCGCAGCGTGCCTCCGGCCGCTTCCAGCGCCACCGGCAGCAGGTCCTGCGCCGCCACCAGCACGCGCGCGCCGCTGTCGGCCAGCACATGCCGCAGCTCGCCGGCGCGGCTCATCGGGCTGACCGGCACCGCCACGCAATCCGCCCGCTGCGTGCCGTAATACGCCACCAGCCAGTTCGGCGAGTTCTGCGCGTACAGCGCCACCCGCTCCCCGCGCTGCACCCCGGCCACGCCGCGCAGCCAGCCGGCAAAAGCCTCCACCTGGTCGTTGAACGCGCGCCAGGTCATCTCCCGCCCAAAGAAGCCGATGCCCGGCTGCGTGCCGAAGCGCGCCACCGTGACGCGCAGGTTATGCGCCAGCGTCGTTTCCATGGCCGGCAGGCTGCGCGGCAGATGCGGTGGCCAATAGGCGCCCATGCGGCTCACTCCACCCGGATGTTGGCGGCGCGGATCACCGCCGCGTATTTCGTGCTCTCGCTGCGGATGAAGCCGGCGAAGCCGTCCGGCCCCATCCAGTGCGGCACCGCGCCCACCGCCAGCAGGCGCTGGGTCAGCGGCGGCAACTCCTCGCGCAGCGCCTCGCTCAGCCGCAGCACCACCGCGGCAGGCGTGCCGGCGGGCGCGATCAGCCCGAACCAGCCGACACTCTCGTAGCCGGGCAGCGCGGCCTCGGCCACGGTGGGCACGCCGGGCAGCGCGGCGACGCGCGCGCTGCTGGTGACGGCCAGCGCCCGCAACTGCCCGGCCTGCACCAGCGCCAGGCAGGCGGGGATATCCACCACGCCCAGCGCGGTGTCGCCGGCCAACACCGCGGTGGCCGCCGGGGCACTGCCGCGGAACGGCGCCATCGGCATCTGCAACCCCGCCATCTGCAACAGCAGCGCGCCCGCCAGGTGCATGCCGGTGCCATTGCCGCCATGCGCCATGGCGAAGCGTTCCGGCTGCGCGCGGGCCGCCGCGAGAACCGCGCGCAGGTCACCCTGCACCGCCGCCCCGGCCACCAGCGCGAAGGGAATGTCCAGCGCCAGGCCCACCGGCGCCACGTCGCGCTGCACGTTGTAGGGCATGCTGGGTTGCAGCACCGGGTTCACGCTCAGCGCGCCGGCAGCCGCTATGCCCAGCACATGGCCGTCTGCTGCCGCCTTGGCCACCGCATCCACGCCGATATTGCCGCCGGCGCCGGGCCGGTTCTCCACCACCACGGGCTGGCCGAAGCGCGCCTCCAGCCGCGGCGCGATGGCGCGGGCGAAGAAATCGGCGCTGGCGCCGGGGGCGAAGCTGACCACCAGGCGGATACTGCGCGCGGGCCAATTCTCCGCCCGCGCCAACCCCGGCGCGGCCAGTCCCAGCAACAGCGTGCGGCGTTCCAGCGGCATCGTTTCCCGTCTCCTCTTGCGGCCAAGCCTGCGGCCTTCCCGCCACTTTGACCAGAGCGGAAAAGCGCCGCAGATTGCGCGCCATTCGACCACCAGGGGGAAACCGAACCATGGCCATCGCAACCACGCGCCGTGCCGCCCTGGCCGGGCTGGGCCTGCTGGCCGCCCCCCGCCTGGCCCGCGCCGCCGAGTACCCCGACCGCGCGATCCGCCTGCTGGTGCCCTATGGCGGCGGCGGCCAGACCGACATCGTCAGCCGCATCACCGCCCAGGCGTTGGGCGAGCGGCTGGGCCAAACCGTGCTGGCGGACAACCGCCCCGGCGGCGCCGGCAACCTGGCGGCCGAGATGCTGGCCCGCAGCCCGGCCGATGGCTACACGCTGATGGTTGGCACCATGGGCACCAACAGCGGCGTCAACGCGCTGCTGTACCGCCAGCTGGGCTACAATTGGGAAACCGACTTCGCCCCCATCGGCCAGTTCTGCTCCACGTCGAACGTGCTGCTGGTCCACACCAGCATCCCCGCCGCGACCTTCCCGGAACTGATCAGCTGGATCAGGGCGAACCCCGGCAAGTTCACCTATGCCAGCGCCGGCGTCGGCGCGATCACCCACCTGATCATGGAGGACCTGGGCGCGCGTCTGGGCCTCGACATGGTCCACGTGCCCTACCGGCAGAGCACCCAGGCGATGACGGACCTGCTCTCCGGCCGTGTCCACGCCCGCTGCATCGGCATCCCCGAGGGCGATACCGTCCGCACCATGCCGACCATCCGCGCGCTGGCGGTGACCAAGGCCGAACGCAGCCCAATGTGGCCGGGCGTGCCGACCATGGCGGAAACCGTGCCCGGCTTCGTCGGCGCCGGCTATTTCGGCATCGTGGCGCCGGCGCGGACGCCGGATGAGATCATCGCCCGGATCAACGCGGCGCTGAACGAGGCGCTGCGCGACGACAAGCTGCGCGCCGGCTACGACCGCGTCGGCGCCGATATCGCCAAGCCCAATACGCCCGCGGAATTCCGCGCCCTGACCCGCGCCGATGCGGCGAAGTGGGGCCCGCTGATCCGCCGCCTGAACCTGATTGCCGAGTAGGAGAGCCACCCATGGCCGATGATTTCGACACCGCCGTAGAGCAGGTGAAGCGCGACTGGCTGGGCCATGTCCGCATCACGCATGACGACGTCTCCCCCAGCATGCTGCGGCGCATCGCCGCCACGCTGGACCAGGACCCCGACGCCTATCCCCGCGGCACGCTGCTGCCGCCGCACTGGTTCAGCATGTTCTGCTGCGAAAGCGCCAAGCAGAGCGACATCGGCCCCGATGGCCACCCGAACAAGGGGGTGATCCTGCCGCCGATCCCGCTGCCGCGCCGCATGGGCGCCGGCCGCCGCGTGCGCATTCCGGGCGAGCTGCGCGTCGGCGATGCGCTGGTGAAGAAGGCCGAGGTCGCGGCGATTGAGCCGAAGAAGGCGCGCACCGGGCAGATTTGCGTCCTCACCATGCGCCACACCTTTGAAGTGGCGGGCCAGGTTGTCGCGGTGGACGAGTTCGACGCGATCTACCGCGAAGCCGTGCCCGCCGGCACGAAAAGCCCGGTCAATGCCGGCACCCCCGCGCCGACCGATGCCGCCTGGAGCGAGCGCAAGCACCTGAGCAATCCCCTGGTGTTCCGCTACTCCGCCATCACCTGGAACGCGCATCGCATCCACTACGACGCTGACTACTCGCGCGATGAGGAAGGCTACCCGAACATCGTGCAGAATGGCGGCCTGACCATGCAGTTGCTGCTGGATGCCGCGGTGAAGAACGCACCTGGCGCCAAGCTGGTTGGCCTCTCCGCGCGGCTCACGCGCCCGATCTATGTCGGCGACACCGTGACGCTGAACGGCCATGCGCTGAAGGATGGCCGCATGGATGTCTGGGTGGCGGACAGCCAGGGCATGCTCTGCGGCCAGATGGAACTGGACTTCTCGTAGTGCCTCCGTCCGATCGCGGAGCGCCGCAGGCGCAGAGCGTGAATCGGCCGGCCCAGACCGGCCCGCTTGATGGCGTGAAGGTTGTCGACCTCACCACCGTGGTAGTGGGGCCGATCTGCACCCGCACCCTGGCCGACCAGGGCGCCGATGTGGTGAAGGTGGAAGCGCCCGGCGGCGACATTTTGCGTTTTCTCGCCGCCGGTTCGCGCACGCCGGCAATGAGCGGCAAGTTCATCAACTTCAACCGCAACAAGCGCAGCATCGGCCTGAACATCAAGCAGCCGGAAGGGCTCGCCGCGCTGAAGGCGCTGATCGCGGAGGCCGATGTCTTCGTCTCCAACGTACGGCCGGAAGCGCTGTTGCGCGCGGGCCTCGACCATGCCTCGCTCAGCGCGGCCAACCCGCGGCTGATCCATTGCAGCATCCTCGCCTTCGGCCGGGGCGGCCGCTACTACAACCGCCCGGCCTATGACCCGATCATCCAATCGCTCTCGGGCGTCGCGGGCACCTTCCACCGCGCCATCGGTGAGCCGCGCTTCGTGCCCATGGTCATGACCGACCACACCACCGGCCTCATTGCCGCGCAGTCCATCGGCTTCGCGCTGTATCGGCGGGAGAAGACCGGCGTGGGCGAAGCCATCGACGTGCCGATGTTCGAGAACATGGCCAGCTTCGTCACGTCAGAGCACCTCGGCGCCGCCACCTTCGACCCGCCGGAAGGCCCGACCGGCGACGCGCGTCTGCTGAGCCCGGACTACCGGCCGCTGCCGACGCTGGACGGCTACATCACCGTCGGCCCCAACAACAACGCGCAGGCTTTTGCGTTCTTCGCCGCTATCGGCAAGCCGGAGCTGAAGGACGACCCGCGCTTCAACACTGCCATCACCCGCACGCAGAATGCGGAAGCCTTCTTCAAGGTCCGCGTGGAGGGCCTGGCGCAGAAGACCACCGCCGAATGGCTGGAGATTTTCGCGGCCTGCGACGTGCCGGCGGCGCGCTACAACTCCATCGACGACCTGCTGGAAGACCCGCACCTGCTGGACACCGGCTTCTGGAATTTCGACGACCACCCGACCGAGGGCCGCATCCGCCGCACCAGCGTGGCCAACAAGTTCAGTGGCGGCATGCGGCAGGAAACCCTGCCCGCGCCGCAACTCGGCCGCGACACGCGCGGCGTGCTGGCCGCCCTCGGCTACGACGACCCACAGATCGAGGCGATGCTCGCCTCCGGCGCCGCTTTCGAAGGACTCTGACCCATGACCGCTCCCAACTGGCGTTCCCTGCTGTTCGTGCCCGCCACGGCGGAAAAATTCGTGGCCAAGGCGCATACCCGCGGTGCCGATGTCGTCATCCTGGACCTGGAAGACAGCATCCCCCCCAGTGAAAAGCTGGCCGCCCGCGCCGCGCTGCCCGCCGCGGTGAAGACCGTCGGCCAGGCCGGCGGCGCCGTCTGCGTCCGCATCAACCGCCAGCTTGAACTGGCGGTGCCGGATATCGAAGCCGCGGTGATCCCCGGTGTTTCCGTGCTGATGCTGCCCAAGGTCATGGGCGCCGAGCACATCAAGCTGCTGAGCGAAGTGGTCGCGGTGCGCGAAGCCGCCATGGGCATGCCGGTCGGCCAGACCCGCTTCATCGCGCTGGTGGAAACCCCGGCGGCGCTTGCCAACCTCAACGCCATCGCCGCCGCGGACCCGCGCATGGCCGCCATGGGTGTCGGCAGCGAGGACCTGGCAACCGAGTTGGAAGCGGTGCCAGGCGCGGACGCGATGTACGTCTTCGCCATGATGAACATCGCCGCCTGCCGCGCCGCCGGCATCCTGCCGCTGGGCAGCGTCGGTGCCTTCGCCGATTTCTCCGACCTGGAAGGCTACCGCACCTCGTTGCAGCGCTCGCGCAAGCTCGGCTTCGGCTGCGCCGCCTGCATCCACCCGCTGCATGTGCCGATCATCAACGAGGAATACGGTGCCTCCGCCGCCGAGGTGGACCGCGCCCGCCGCCTGATCGCCTGCTTCGAGGAAGCGCTGGCCAAGGGCCTCGGCGCCGTCGCCTTCGAGGGCGCGATGATCGACCTGCCGGTGGTCGACCGCGCCCGCAAGGTGCTGGCGCGCGCACGGTGATTTCCGAACCCGCGATTCAGACCTGTCGGCGCCAGCGCCTCAGGTCATCGCGGAGATACACCAGCCCGCGATTCAGACCTGTCGGCGCCAGCGCCTCAGGTCATCGCGGGCTAGACATACTTCTTCGCTCGCCACGCCCTGGGGTTGTCGCTCGGCATCGCCAGGCCGGAGACGTCCAGCCCCAGATTCACCAGCGTCTTCGCCTGCTCAATCGCGCAGCGATAGCCCTCCAGCACCGGTGCCTCCCAGCCCAACGCATCCAGCCGGGCTTGCAGCACCGGCGCCAGCCAATACGCCGCCGAGCAGCCGATGATGAAGCTCTCGGCGCCGTCATTCTCAATGGCGTCCACCGCGGCGGCCACCGCGGCCTCCACCATCTCGCTGCGCTCACCACGGTCGCTGCGGGCCTTCTCCTCGGCCATCGGCCGGTCGTTCGGCAGCACCGGGCGCGGCAGCGGGTAGTTCAGGTTGCGGATCGACGCGCAGTTGGGCGCGAAGCCATAGTGCCGCACCAGCATGGCCATGTGCATGTTGTGCGCCTCACTGATGTCCATCACCGTGAAGCGGTTGGCCAGCAACCTGGCCAGGTGCATCTGCGCATGGGCGCAGCTGGTCACGGGAATGCGGGAGCGCCGGCCGATCTCGCGCGCCTCCTCGAAGCCCGGGTCGCCGCCGCCCAGCAGCACGATGGCGTTGTACTTCCCGCTCGCGCAGGCCTCGCGCACGATCTTCAGCCGGTTGACGCCGACAATGGCGAACTCCTCCCGCGTCTCCACCGGGTGGTTGCCATGCGTCGCCAGGGCGCCGTCATGCAGGTCCCAGTCCACATCGGCCAGCAGGTGGGCCACGCTGGCGTGGTTCATCAGCCTGCCCTCCTTCGGCCCACCATTCGGGCGCATGCCGTAATTCGCCTCCCCGGGCAGGGAGAAGGCGTTGATCAGCAGGAAGCGGTAGCGGGACGCGGCCATGGCGATTTCCTCGAAGCGGCCAGCAGTCCAGGGCAGAAACCGCGCCGGTTCAAGCCGGCTTCACACCTCCTGGCGCTCGCGCCACCGTCAGCTGCGCCGGCCGCGGCGCTTCGACAGGATCACCGCCCCAACCGAGGGTATTGATGTGGCACCAGCAGTCGTGGCGGAAGCGGATGGCTTCGACAGCTACATCACCGGCCTGCGCGCGCATGCCACCCCGGCGGCCCTGCTGCGGCTCCACCCCGGGGCCATGCTGCGGCTGCGCCCGGGCAAGGGCGGCGGCGCCCGTCGGCTTGAGGTCTGCACCCTGCAAGGCGAACCCCTGGGCTGGCTGCCGGTGGAAGACGGCCTGGCGCTGGACGGACCCGTGCCGCCCTGCGCCGCCCAGGTCACCGCGCTGATACCGGCCCGCCTGCTGCCGCGCGTGCATATCCGCATCTTCACCCCCGCCGAAAGCTGGTGGCGGGAGCATGCCGCACCGGTGATCTGAGGCCGCCGTTTCGGCAGGGTGAAACCCAGGTCATACCAGCGATTTTGCGCACCCTGGGCCCGCCCGAAGCTTGCCGCGCGACGAAGCCGCGTGCTACCTGCAGTTGAGGCAGCGCCAGCGTCGACAGGGCGGTTGAAGCGCGATGCAGGCGGTGGTGACCGTTCCGTATCGACACGGCAGCGCCGGGCGCAGGCATCAGGGACAGTTTTTATGGACCTTCCGGTCGCTTCCGATACCGCGGACACCACGCCTGCCGATGCCACGGATATCCGTGGCCTGGCCGAACGCGCGGTGCGCGCCGGCATTTCCGGCTGGGCCCTGGACGGGTCCCGCCCCGGGCATCGGCTGCACCTTGAACTTCAGCTGGACAGGGCCGTGATCAGCACCGGCGTCGCCGACAAGCCACGCCCCGACCTGGAAGCCAATGGCATCGGCGATGGCCGCCATGGCTTCGAACTGCCGGTCGAGCCCGAGCTGCTGCAACGCGTTGCCGAATTCCGCCTGTTCGGCCTGGCAGCGGATGGCTCCCGCCACCGCATCCCCGTGCGCATCGCCCGCCCACCGGCTCCGGCGCCCGTCCCGGCCCCCGTCGCGGTCCCTGCCCTGAGCCTGGCCGAAGGCGAGCAGTTGAAGGCCGAGGTGGCGGCGCTGACGCGCCAGGTGCAGCAACTGCCCCAGGCAGCCGCGCTGAAGGATGTCATGGCGCACCAGGCCGCCCTGGCCAGCCAGGTGAACAGCTTGGCCGCCAGGCTGGACCAGGCCCTGGCCGGGATGGCCAGCAAGGATGGCGCAGACCAGATCAACGCGACGCAGGAACGGCTGGCGGCCCAGTTGGAGATGTCGGGCGACCGCGTCACCACGCTCGAAGCCTGGATCGCCCGGCTGGAACAGCGGCTGGGCGAGGTGCCGTCGGGCAATGCGGCTCCGGCCCCTGCGGCGACCATCGATACCTGGCAGAAGGTGCTGTTCGCCACGCTCGCCGGCGCGCTTGCCGGGGCGCTGCTGGTCAGCCTCATTCTCCGGTCGATCTAGAGCAATATCCGTTCTGATGGAATCATCAGAACGGATTTCTTGATCTGCAACCTATTGAAGCTACAGCACTATCCGCTCACGCTGATTCAGCGTGAGCGGATAGTGCTGTAGGGCTTGGCCGTTCTGATGAACCCATCAGAACGGAGACTTCGGCCGGGCGTCAGGTAGCCATCGGGCCCGCACGGCGCCCGGCAGGGCCGGTGGCGCCGCTTCAGGCCACCAGCAACTGCGCGTCCGCGAAGCCGGCGAACATGTAGCCGGCACCCCGCACGGTCTTGATCGCCCGTTCCTGGTCAGTGCCCAGCTTGCGCCGCAGCCGCAGCACCAGGTTGTCCACCGTACGGTCCTCGGCGCGGAAGCTGCGGCGGAAGACCGTGGCGGAAATGTCGTCCCGCGAAACCGGCACGCCGCCGGCTTCCACCAGCAGGCGCAGCAGGTCGAATTCCGCGGTCGTCAGGTCGCATTCCATCCCATCCGGCCGCAGCAGGCGCCGGTGCTGCGGTTGCAGCCTCCAGCCGCGGCTGGCCGGCGGCGGGGCCAAAACCGGGGCCGGTGCCACATGCATCGGCCCCAGCAGCTCCGGCGGCCATTCCGCGCGCCGCAGCACGGCACGGATGCGGGCCAGGATGGCGCGCATGGGCAGGCTGCGCTCAATGAAGTCGTCGGCGCCGGCTTCCAGCGTCACGATATGGCTGGTGTCGTCCGAATCGGCCGAAAGCACGATGCAGGGGACGCGGGAAAGATCACGCAGGCGCCGCACCACCGGCAGCATGCTGCTGCCCGCACCGATCTCCCCCAGCATGACCAGGCGAGGCGGATGTTGCTGCAGCAAGGCGAACAACCCAGCGAGATCCGGCACCAGCACGGCCTGGAGACCCTGGTTGGCGAGATAGCCGACCAGTTGCTCGCCGTACTGGGTGTCCTGCTCGACGATGCTCAGTCCGATCCGTCGCATCACACCCTCATGGTTCGCCGCGAAGCTAGCCTCGATACCCTTTGCTCCACCTGCCTGGCCCGGATCAGGCCCCGACGGCATCGGGGGGGAACCAGGATCAGGCTGGTGCGAATGTTGAGGAACTTTCACCCAACCATTGTATGACACCACATCCTGAAAATTGCATTACAGTCGAGGTACTCTCAAAAACAGGACATTTTCAAGGCAGGCTTGGCAACTTCGGGGGCAGTCGGTTGGCTGCAACCGCATCGACCAAGGCCAGGTGTTGCGGCAGGCAGATCGAGCGCAGGTCGTACCTGGCCTGCACGGTCCGCCGCGCCTGCAGCCGCATCTCCTTGTATTCTGCTGGTTTCGCCAGGGCACGGACAACGGTTTCGCCGATTTCCTCCGGATTGAAGAAGTCGACCAGCAGGCCGTTCTCACCGTGGCGGATCACTTCCTGCACCGGCGCGGTTGCCGAACCAATGAGCAGGCATCCACTTGCCATGGCCTCCAGCATCGACCAGGACAACACGAAGGGGTAGGTCAAATAAACGTGAGCCGCGGAGACGCTGTACAGCGCCTGCAATTGCGCATGCGGAATCTTGCCGGTGAAGTGCACCCGGCTCAGGTCCAGCTGCCCCTCCAGTTCGGCCAGCAGCTTGACCCGCCAGCTGACGGCATCCGCCGGCTTGCTGCCGTAGTGCGGGTCATCGCCACCAACCAGCACCACCTGCGCCTGCGGCCGGGCGCGGAGGATCGCCGGCAGCGCCCGCATGAAGGTGTGGAACCCGCGATAGGGCTCCAGCCCGCGGCCGATGAAGGTCACGACCTCATCACCCGGCGCCAGCACGCGGCCATCCGCCAGGGTGAAGCGCGCAGTCGGATCGGGCTTGATCACCGTGGTGTCGATGCCTTCATGCACCGCCGAAATCCGCGGCCGCGCCCAATCCGGAAAGCGCGAACGCTGCCATTCCGTGGGCGTCTGCCCCCAATCCGCCACCTGGAGTGACATCAGATGCGTGCTGTTCAGCGACCGCACCCGGCAGGCCTCGTCCACGCTCACGGGTTGCCCGGGCGGCTCGAAGCCGACATCCGCGCCGGTCGAGTGGTAGTAGAACTCGAAGTAGTACAGTGTCCGCGCCGCCGGCCAGATATCGCGCAGGAACAGCCCCTCGCCCCAACCGGGATGGCAGCAGATCAGGTCGGGCGTGAAGCCGCCCTGCTGCAAGGCCAGCGCCGCCCGCGCCACGGTCTGGCCGCGCCGTATCGCGCCTTCGAACCGCTTGATGTAGCGATGCGTCGCATTCCCCGCGGGGTCCGGCGCCTTGTAGCGCACATGCTGCACCCCCGGCAGTGCCTCGCCCGCGTTCTCGCCCAGGCCGACCACCTGGTAGCCAGGCCTGGCCGCCAGCGCCGGCGCGATGTGCCGGTACTGGCCAGGGAAGTTCTGATGGACGAACAGGACCCTCATCGGGCGTTGGCACTCGCCTCGCTGCGGGTGGCGCCGACGCGGGACGCCAGGGCCGCGGCCATGAACTCGTCCAGCCCGCCATCCAGCACCGCCGCGGGGTTGCCGCTTTCCACGTTGGTCCGCAGGTCCTTCACCAGCTGGTAGGGTTGCAGCACATAGTTGCGGATCTGGTGGCCCCAGCCGATATCGGTCTTGCCGGCCTCGATCCCCGCGCTGATCGCCTCGCGCTTACGCAGTTCCAGTTCGTACAGCCGCGCCTTCAGCATGTTCATGGCAATGGCGCGGTTCTTGTGCTGGCTACGGTCCTGGGTGCTGGCGGCAACGATCCCGGTAGGGATATGGGTGAACCGCACCCCGGATTCGGTCTTGTTCACGTGCTGCCCGCCGGCGCCCGAGGCGCGGAAGGTATCGGTCTTGATATCCGCCGGGTTTATCTCGATTTCGATTTTATCGTCGACGACAGGGTAGACATAGACACTCGCAAAACTGGTCTGCCGCTTGTCGTTGCCGCCGAACGGACTGATCCGCACCAGGCGATGCACCCCGGTCTCGGTCTTCGACCAGCCGAAGGCGTTGGGGCCGCTGATCTGCAAGGTCGCCGACTTGATGCCGGCCTCTTCGCCCTCGCTCTGTTCGGTCAGCACCGCCTTGTAGCCGCGCTTTTCCGCCCAGCGCTGGTACATGCGCAGCAGCATCTCGGCCCAGTCCTGGGCCTCGGTGCCACCGGCGCCGGCGTTGACTTCCAGATAGGCGTCGTTGCCATCGGCCTCGCCGGACAGCAGGCTCTCGATCTCGCGGCGCTTGGCTTCCTCGGCCAGCGACACCAGGTCGGCCACCGCGGCATCGGCCGTGTCGGCGTCGCCCTCGGCCTCCGCCAGTTCCACCAGTTCCAGCGCGTCCCTGACCGCGGCTTCCAGCTTGTGGACGCCGTCGATCTGGTCGGCCAGCCGGCCGCGTTCACGCATCAGCGTGTTGGCGGTGGTGGCATCATTCCACAGGCTTGGGTCTTCGGCCTTGGCGTTCAGTTCGTCCAGGCGGCGGGTTGCGGCATCCCAGTCAAAGATGCCTCCTTAGCAGGGACACCGAGGCGGTGATCTGCTCGTTCAGTTGTTCAGCATCTGCGCGCATGGGGTTGCAGGTAGGGGATTGGGGCGCCGGAGGCAAGCATGCGACGCTGTCGGCATGACCGATGCCGCCCTCGCCTTCGCCGCCCATGTCGCCGCCACGCGCTTCCACCACCTGCCGCCGCCGGCGGTGGAACGCGCCAAGGTCTTCCTGCTGGACACGCTGGGCGTGGCCATGGCCGGCAGCACCGCGCAGGGCGCCGCGGAGGTCTTGGCCGCAGCGCGCGGCTGGGGCGAAGGCGCCGGCGCCACAGTGCTGGGCACCAGCGCCCGGCTGCCGGCGCCGCAGGCCGTGCTGGTCAACGCCTTCCAGATCCACTGCCAGGAATATGACTGCCTGCACGAGGGCGCCGTGCTGCACGCGCTCGCCACACTGCTGCCGGTGCTGCTGGCCGAGGCCGAGCGCCGCCCCGTCTCCGGCCAGGCGCTGCTGACCGCGCTGGCGGTGGGCGTCGATGTCTCCTGCGGCCTTGGGCTGGCAGCCAGGCAGGGGTTGCGCTTCTTCCGTCCGGCCACGTCCGGCGGCTTCGGCGCCGTGGCCGGGCTGGCCAGCCTGCGCGGCTTCTCGGCCGAGACCACGCTGGCCGCCTTCGGCCTGCACTATGGCCAGGTCAGCGGCACCATGCAGCCGCATATCGAGGGCAGCCCGGTGCTGCCCTTGCAGGTCGGCGTCAACGCCCGCGCCGCCTGGTGCGCGTGCGACCTGGCGGAAGCCGGGCTGGCCGGGCTTTCCGACGTGTTCGAGGGCCGCTTCGGCTACCTGCCGATGTTCGAGGGCGAATGGGATGTGGCGCCGGTGCTGGCCGGGCTGGGACACCGCTGGCTGGTGGCGGAACTCAGCCACAAGCCCTTCCCCAGCGGCCGAGCCACCCATGGTGGGGTTGAAGGCGTCATGGCCTTGCGCGCCGCCCACGGCTTCAGCGCAGATGACGTGGCCGAGGTGGTGGTCCACGGCCCGCCCCTCATCAACCGCCTGGTCAACCGCCCACTGCCGGCCTCACCCAGCGCGAATTGGGCGCGGCTGTGCATGCCCTATGTGCTGGCCAAGCTGTTGCAGCATGGCGAGGTGGAGCTGGCGCAGTTCCGTGGCGAAGCCCTGACCGACCCGGCCACCCACGCCCTGGCCGCGCGCGTCCGCATGCAGGACGACGGCAACCCAGACCCCAACGCCCTGGCGCCGCAGCGGGTGGACATCCGCCTGCGCGACGGCCGCGTCTTGGCCCACGCGATCCCGGAAATGCTCGCCGGCCCGAACCGGCCACTGAGCGAGGCGCAGCATCTGACGAAATTCCGCCGCTGCCTCAGCTTCGCCGCCACGCCGCAGCCGAATGGCGAGGCCCTGGTGGAAGCTGTGGCACGGATTGATGCAGTTACAGATGTTGCAGCGCTGCTGACTCTGCGACCAACCAAATCAGACTAGCTCGAGTCGAATGTGAAGTTCCACTGTCGAATCCGCAGCTCGGCCCTGAAGCTCACGCATGGAAATTCGCTATATTGTAATGATTTTCCCGCGCCAGTTTGCCATGCTGTCAACGCAGGCAAAGGGATAAGCAGACATGCCCACCCCAGTCCCAGTTCGGGTTAACGGTCGCGGCGGGAACGACTCCCTGTCCGGCGGCGATGGCGCGGATACGTTGAGCGGTGGGTCGGGCGCCGACACGCTGAACGGCGGCGCCAGCAACGACAATCTCAATGGTGGGGACGGCAACGACCTGCTTCTTGGCGGTGTCGGCGCCGATACCCTGGCCGGCGGCACCGGCGATGATACGTTGATCGGTGGCGCCGGCCCCGACCGCCTTACCGGCGGCGCGGGGGCCGACGAGTTCCGCAGCACGCTGGCAGACGCTAACGGCGATATCATTACCGACCTGGGCAGCGGGGATGCACTCCGCATCTCCGGCAACATGACCGGCGCACAGGTGCAACTCTCACGCCAAGGCGGCTACACCAAGGTGAGTGTAGAGACTGCCGAAGGCGAGACCGCGAGTTTCCGGCTCCAGGGCAACCACCTCGGCCACGTCTCCATCACCCATGAGGGTGGGGGTCTGGTCCTGAGGGACGATGGCGGTACCGCCAACTTGGTGCAAACCTTGGGCGGCCACGCCTATCTGGCAGTAGCGACTACGGCACCGATCAGCTTCGCCGCGGCGGAAGCCGCCGCGGAAAGCATGGGCGGTCACTTAATAACGATTACCAGCACAGCCGAAAACATCCTTGCGCAGCAACTTGCACGAACCGTCGCGCATTTCAGTTCAGACTTTTTCGCCGGCCCATGGATCGGTGGCTTTCAGCAACCCGGTTCGGTCGAGCCTAAGGGCGGCTGGAGTTGGTTAACGACCGAATCGATGGCGAACAAGTTCTGGTATGAGGATGAGCCGAATAACTTCAACGGCGCTGAATCCGCTATGCACCTCGTATCGGAAACGAGTGGCGCCATCATCGGAATCAACGACCTCAGCCCAGACAACTCGCAGCTCGGGGCTTCCTTTCATCCCCAAAGCTACATTGTCGAGTTTGACGGCCTACCCGTGACACACCACGCGCCGTCGGATTGGCTTTAGTCCCCTCTCAATAAAGCCCGCCCAACCCGGTATCCACGCTGGCCGCCGTGCCGCCCTGGGTGGCTTCCTCGGTCGGCGGCACCGCGCTGTTTTCGGTGCCCGGGCGGAAGGCTTCCAGGATGGTCTGGCCGGCGTCGGTCGTCATCCGCACCAGCGCCACGCCGGGCGGCGCCCGGAACGGCACCGGCGGGCTGCCGCGCAGCGCCGCTTCCAATATGTCGCGGAAGATCGGCGCCGCATTGCCGCCGCCGGTTTCGTTGTTGCCCAGCGTGCGCGGCTCGTCGAAGCCCATCCATACCGCAATGACGATATCCGGCGTGAAGCCGACGAACCAATTATCCACGTAATCATTGGTGGTGCCGGTCTTGCCCGCCACCGGCCGGTTCAGCCCGCGCCCGGCGCCGGTGCCGGTGCCGCGCTGCACCGCGCCCTGCAGCAGGTTGGTCATCTGGTAGGCCGAGATCGGGTCGGTGATCTGCCGCCGCTCATCGGTCAGCCGCGGCGGCTGCAACGGCTCGCCGGCCTCGCAGCCCAGGCAGCGCCGGGTTTCGCTGCGCCACACCACCTTGCCCAACTGGTCCTGCACGCTGTCGATGAAGGTCGGCGCCACCTGCCGCCCGCCATTGACGAAGCTGGCATAGGCCGCCGCCTGGCGCAGCACGGTGGTCTCGCCGGAGCCCAGCGACATCGCGAGGTAGGGCGGCATGTTCGGGATAACGCCGAAGCGCCCGGCCGTCTCGCTGACCTTGTCCATGCCCACCTGCTGGGCAATGCGGATCGTCACCAGGTTCAGCGAGCGTTCCAGCGCACCCCGCATGGTGAAGTACTGGTTGGACAGCGTGTCGCCGTAATTGCCGGGGCGCCACGGGCCCTGCGGCGTCATGATCTCGATCGGCCCGTCCAGATAGCGCTGGTTTGGCGGAATACCCTGCTCCAACGCCGTCAGGTAGACGAAGGGCTTGAAGGAGGAACCGGGCTGCCGCATCGCCTGCGTCGCCCGATTGAACTGGCTGCGCTCAAAGCTCCAGCCGCCGGCCATGGCCAGCACGCGGCCAGTGGCGGGGTCCAGCGCCACCACGGCGCCCTCCACCACCGGTACCTGGCGCAGGCCCAGGCGCTCCGGCCGCGCCGGCTGGTTGCGGCCCTGGGCGGCGGTGGCGGGCAGCATGTCCACCAGCACCACCTCCCCCACCGCGACCACGTCGCTCATCCGCCGCGGATTGGCGCCGAGACGGCCGCCTTCTAGCGCGCGCCGCGCCCAGGTCACATCCTCCAGGGAAAGGGTGTTGCTGCGGGCCACCAGCGTGGCACGGAACTCCGGCCGCTCCACCCAGGACAGCTTGGCGGTGCGGTCAGTCACCTCCTGCACCACCGCCAGCTTCCAGGCCGTCAGCGCGCCGGGAGGGCGGGCCACCGCCTCCAGCTGCGCCATCCAGTCCGCCGCGGTCGGGTTGATCCGCCCCACCGGGCCGCGCCAGCCACCGCGCCGGCGGTCATAGGCCAGCAGGCCGTTGTGCAGGGAGGCTTCGGTCGCCGCCTGCAAGGCTGGGTCCAGGCTGGTGCGCACCACCAGGCCGCCCATCTGGGTCTGTTCCGGGCCGAAGCGGTTCAGCAACTCGCGCCGCACTTCCTCGGTGAAGTGCTGGCCCACCGCCACCATGTCCGGCCGGCGCACCGGGCGCGGGATCAGCGGCTCGGCCTTGGCGGCGCGGGCCTCGGCGGCGGTGATGATGCCGTCCTCCGCCATCCGGTCCACCACCGAATCGCGCCGCGACTTGGCGGCTTCCGGGTAGCGCAGCGGATTGTAGTTGTTCGGCGCCTTGGGCAGCCCGCCCAGGAAGGCGGCCTCGGCAATGCTCAACTCGTCCAGGCTCTTGTTGAAATAGGCCTGGGCGGCGGCGGCCACGCCATAGGCCTGGGCGCCAAGGAAGATCTCGTTCAGGTACAGCTCAAGGATGCGCTCCTTGCTCAGCGCCTGTTCCAGCCGGGTGGCCAGGATCGCCTCGCGCAGCTTGCGCGTCATGGTACGGTCGTTGCCGACCAGCATGTTCTTGGCCACCTGCTGGGTGATGGTGCTGGCCCCCGCCATGCGCCGGCCCGACCCATAGGATTCCACATTGGTGACCACGGCCCGCAGGATGCCGATGGGGTCGACGCCATGATGTTCCCAGAACCGTTGGTCCTCGGAGCTGACAAAAGCCTGCTGCACCCGGCGCGGAATCGCTTCCAGCGGCACGAAGACCCGGCGCTCATTGGCCAGTTCCGCCATCAGCTTGCTGTCGGCGGCGTAGATCCGGCTCATCTGCGGCGGCTGGTAGTCGGCCAGCCAGCGATAATCCGGCAGGTCGCCGGCGACGCTCTGGTACAGCCCCCAGGCGGCCACACCGCCGCCCAGCAGCCCCACCGCGGCCAGGATCAGCAGCATGCGGAGGATGCCGAAGCCGCGGAACCGGCGGCGCTTCTTCGGCGCCGGCGGCTCCCGCGGCGGTTCCTCGCCACCGCCCGAAGGCGGCGGTGGCTCACCCGGGCTGCGCAGGTCGCGCCGCATGGCCCCGCGCATCCACTCGCGGAAGGCCTGGTGCTGCGCCTGGCGCTTCGGCGTCACCCGCAGCCGGCGCGGCGCCTCGTCGTCATGAATCTCGGGGATATGCGCGCCCGGCGGCCGGCGTTGCGGGCGCGGGGCCATGGGCTGGTCGGCACGGAGGTCGGGCGGTGACATGGGGCCTTCATTACACCGGCTGAGGCGGCGGGGCGATGACAACGCAGCGCATATGGGATGCGCGCGGTGGTTTTAAGGCGAGGTTGCCCCCGCCGCGGCCCCGCCCCCCAGCGCCACCTGCTGCTGCCGCGCCAGGTAGCCATGCACCGCCTGCACCAGCGCCGCCGCCAGCCTGGCCCGATGCGCCGGCTTGCCCAGCGCCTCCTCGTCCAGCGGGTGGCTCAGGAAGCCCAGTTCCACCAGGGCGGCCGGCACGTCCGGCGCCTTCAGCACCACGAAGCCGGCGCGCCGATGGCTGTGCGGCAGCATCGCCGTCTCGTCATCCAGCGCCGCCACCACCAGCCGGGCCAGGCGCTCGCTGCCGGCCCGGGTCTCCTGCCGCATCAGGCTGAACAATATGGAGAGCACTTCCGGCGGCACGCTGGGCAGCCTGAGCCCACCAGCCTTGTCGGCCAGGTTCTCCTGCCTGGCCAACGCCGCGGCCAGCGCGTCGGAGGCGGTTTCGCCCAGGGTATACACGCTGGCCCCCCGGGCCAGGCGGGCGCTCTCGGGCGGGGCGCTGTCGGCGTGGATGGACAGGAACAGCGCCGCCTGGTGCTTGCGCGCCGCCTCCACCCGCTGCGCCAGCGGGATGAACACGTCGCGCGACCTGGTCAGCGCCACCCGGCACTGCCCGGCGGCCTCCAGCTGACGCTTCAACTCATGCGCCACCGCCAGGGTGATGCGCTTCTCATGGGTGCCATGGGCGCCGATGGCGCCGGGGTCGCGCCCGCCATGGCCGGGGTCCAGCATCACCAGGGGCAGGCTGGCGGTCGGCCGTCGGGCCGGCTCGGCCGCGCTGGCCAGCTTGCCGGTGGCCGCCATGCGGGCGAAGGCCGGGCCGCCGCCGGGGCGCATTTCCAGCATCAGCAGATTGTCGCGGCTCTGCACCCGCGGCGTGGCGATGGGCCCGGTCAGCAGCAGGGTCAGGCGGGAGCCTGTGCGGGTGGTGCCCACGCGGACCGCGCTGACGCAGCCGGCGCCGGCCAGGGTCGTCGCCCCGCGCCAGGCGCCGCGCGGCAGGTCCAGCAGCAGGGCGGGCGGCTCGGCCTGGGCCGAAAGCTCCCAGCGCACGTTGCCATCCAGGGTCAGCACCAGGCGGGTGTGATGGCCTTCCTGGGTCAGGGCGGCGCGGCTGACGCCGGCGGCCTGGGCCAGGCCCGGCGCCAACAGCCCCGTGGCGCCCAGCAGCAGCATCCGCCGGCCTGGGGCGAGAGACTCCGCCCCAGGGCGATGATGTTGGTCCCCGGTCCCCACGGCCTGGACAAATTCCCCTGCTGGCCACCTCCCCCGAGGCAACCGCGGCCTGCTTATCACGCCGCTGCACAGGCTTACCACGCAAAGTTGAGGAACTGCTTCAGCCACAATCGCCAGCCAGCGGATTGTCTTGTGGAAATCCGCAAGGCGGGCGTATGGTGTTCTGCCCCGGCGGCGCCCGCTGCCGGTGGAGGTTCAGGGCGATCGCCCCGTTTCGGCCCGAGGGCCGGCGGGGCCTTCGGCGGCAGAGCCTGGCATGGGTGTCGTCATCGGCACCACGCTTCGCCAGGCCCGACCGGATTGCCCCCCTTCGCCATTGCGGGACCGGACGCGCCACGGACCATTAGGCTCACCCGCCCCTGAATCCCAGGTGGGTAGCCCGGTTGCAGCGTGACGGAACGTCGCCCTGCCCGCAGCCTGGCTGCCGGGCCGGTTGGGGCATGCACCCAGGGTGCGCCGTGCGCGCGATGCGGCACAGGCGCCCCGACGAGAGCAGGACGGATCGCCGCCTTACGGTGCCGCGCTGCCCGCTCTCGGCCCATGCCACGCGTTTTCGCCGCAGGCGCGCCCGTTCGCGCCGCGGCGCGGAGCCAATGCTTCGATGACCAAGCGTATGTTGATCGACGCATCCCACAACGAGGAAACTCGCGTGGTGGTGCTGGATGGCAACCGACTTGAGGAGTTCGACCTCGAGGCCGCCAACCGATTGCCCCTGAAGGGCAATATCTACCTGGCCAAGGTGGTTCGGGTGGAGCCCAGCCTGCAGGCCGCCTTCGTGGAGTATGGCGGCAACCGCCATGGCTTCCTGGCCTTCAGCGAAATCCACCCCGACTACTACCAGATCCCGGTCGCGGACCGGCAGCGCCTGCTGGAGATGCAGGCCGCCGACGCCCGCGACGACGAGGATGAGGACGAGGATGACGTCGGCGCCGACTACGCGGCCCGGCAGCAGATCAGCGTCCCGGACGAACCGGGCGAAGCCGCCACGGCCGAGCCCGACTTCGCCACCGCTTCGATCGAATCGGCGGCCGATACCAGCGCCGAGCCGGTGCTGCCGGCCGGCCTGCCCGGCGACGAGGTGACCAGCGAGACGGCCGCCGAGGCGCTGCCGGCCGAAGCTGTTGCCGCCGAAGCCGCCACGGCCGAGCCCGCCGCCGATACAACGCCTTTGCCGGAATCCGCGGCCGAGGCGCAGCCGCTGCACCTGGCGGCCGAACAGGCCGTGGCCGAGGCGGTGCCCGCCAATGGCCACGACACGATCGAAGCCAGCCAGGACGAGATCCTGGCCGAGCCGGCCGCGGCGGAAGCCGAGGATGGCGGCGACGACCATGACGAGCATGAGGAGGAGGAGGCCCCGCCGCCCGAGACCATCGGCGGCGAAGGCCCCGAGGAAAGCGACGGCGAAGGCCGCAGCGAGCGCCGCATCCCCCCCCGCTTCCTGCGCCACTACAAGATCCAGGAAGTCATCCGCCGCCGCCAGATCATGCTGGTGCAGGTGGTGAAGGAGGAGCGCGGCTCCAAGGGCGCCGCGCTGACCACCTACATCTCCATGGCCGGCCGGTTCTCCGTGCTGATGCCGAACAGCCCGCGTGGTGGCGGCGTCTCCCGCAAGATCACCTCCGGCACCGACCGCAAGCGCCTGCGCGAGGTGATCGACGAGCTGCACCTGCCGCAGGGCATGAGCATCATCGTCCGCACCGCCGGCGCCCAGCGCCCCAAGCCGGAAATCCGCCGCGACTGCGAATACCTGCTGCGGCTGTGGGACAATATCCGCGAGCGGACGATGCAGTCCGCCGCCCCGGCGCTGATCTATGAGGAAGCCGACCTCATCAAGCGCAGCATCCGCGACACCTTCTCGCGCGATGTCGAGGAAATCCACGTCGACGGCGAGCTGGCCTACAAGGATGCGCGCGAGTTCATGCGCATGCTGATGCCGCAGCATGTCCGCAAGATCCAGCTCTACCGCGACCCCGCCATGCCGCTGTTTGCCCGCCACCAGGTGGAAGCGCAGCTGGACGCGATGCATTCGCCGACGGTGCAGCTGAAGTCCGGCGGCTACCTGGTCATCAACCAGACCGAGGCGCTGGTCGCCATCGACGTGAACTCCGGGCGTTCCACCCGTGAGCGCCACATCGAGGACACCGCGCTGCGCACCAACCTGGAGGCCGCCGACGAGATCGGCCGCCAGCTGCGCCTGCGCGACCTGGCCGGCCTGATCGTGGTCGACTTCATCGACATGGAGTCGAACCGCAACGACGCCATGGTCGAGCGCCGGATGAAGGAGGCGCTGCGGCATGACCGCGCGCGCATCCAGCTCGGCCGCATCAGCCATTTCGGCCTGCTGGAGATGTCGCGCCAGCGGCTTCGCCCGAGCCTGGCGGAGACCACCTTCGTCACCTGCCCGCATTGCCAGGGCCGTGGCCAGGTCCGCAGCATCGAGAACAGCGCGCTGCACGTGCTGCGCGCGATCGAGGAGGAAGGCGGCAAGCGCCGCGCCGCCGAGATTCTGGTGCATGTCCACAGCTCGGTGGCGCTGTACCTGCTGAACCGCAAGCGCGAGAAGCTGGCACATATCGAAGCCCGCTTCGGCATGGCCGTGCTGTTCGAGCCCGATGACACGCTGCTGGCGCCGGCGCTGCGGATCGACCGCGTGCGCGCCGCCGACCCCAACCGGCCGGTGGAGGAGCGCCACGCCCTGCGCATGGACTACGCGCCGGAAGTGGAGGCCGAGGACGACCTGCCGGAGCTGGAAGCCGAGGATGAGCCGGAGGAGGTGGAAGCCGCCCCGGCCCGCGCCAATGGCCGTGCCAGCGCTGCCGCGCCGCCGGAAGGTGCCGAAGCTGCCGCCGCGGCGGAAGCCGAGGCCGAAGGCCGCCGCCGCAAGCGTCGCCGCCGCCGCCGTGGTGGCAAGCGCGAGGATGGCAGCCCGTTGAACGGCGCTGCCGAGGGTGAGGGCGAAGGCGAGCACGACGCTGAAGGCGAGAGCGAGAGCGAAGCCGAGGAAGCCGAAGCCGCCGCCGAGCCGCATGACCCGCTGGAGGCCGAACTGATCGCCGCGGCCGAAGCCGCCGAGGCCGCGCCCGCCGAAGCCGATGGCGAAGGCCGGGACAGCCGCGGCCGTCGCCGCCGCGGCCGTCGTGGTGGCCGTGGCCGCCGCGAGGATGGGGCCCCCGGCACCGAGGGCACCACCGCCGAGGAGGAGGCGCCCGAGGCCGAGGCCGACCATGCCCAGGCAGCGGCGCCCGCCCCTGCCCCGCGCCAGCCTCGCCCGGCGCCCCAGCCGCGCTACCAGGGGCCGACCCCGGCCGACCCCTTCGCCGGCCAGGTGGACGACATCTTCGCCGCGATGGAAGCCGCCGAGCGCGCCGCCGAGGAGGCTGCCACGCGGCCCTATCGCCAGGTGCCGCAGCCGGTGGTGGAAGCCGCGCCGGAACCGGTTGCCGAGGTTGCGCCGACGCCGAAGCCGATTGCCGAAGCCGCGCCCCCGGTTGAAGCGGCTCCCGCGCCAGTGGTGCCTGTGCCAGCGGTGCCTGTGCCGGTGGCTGCTGCGCCGGAGCCGGTAGCCGAGGTTGTCGCCGCGCCGGAACCCGCCCCCGTGGCGGCGCCCGAGCCGGTGCCGGAACCCGCGCCCGCACCGGAACCCGTGGCCGTCGCCCCGGCGCCGGTGGCGGAACCGGTGCAGGGCACCGTGATCCAGCCGAAGCTGCTGGAGGAACTGCCACCCGACGCGCCGAAGAAGCGCGGCTGGTGGAAGCGCTGACGCCTTAGGGTCGGATCTTCGCCGGTGGAATCACCGGCGGCGTCTGTCAGCCGCTCAAACAACAGCGAGAGCACGCTGCGTCCACCTGGAAGCAGCGTGCTCTAAATGGGCGGCGCCCTGCATGTTTCGGTAGCCTCAACACCGGATGTGTCAGCGCCCCCATTGCAGCACCATCCGATCACACTGAAGCAATGCGGTCGGATTTTGTGCTGTATTCTCAATGCCAGGCTGTTCCGCACGGGCCCGGGCTGCGCAAGGCCCGGCACCAAGGCCCGGCCAAGGTCGGCTGGCTGTTCACCTTCGCCATGGCCGCCTACAACCTGGTCCGCCTGCCAAGGCTGCTCGGCAGCGCAGCGGCATGACCGCCGAGCACAACCCGCTGCTTGGCAAATGGCGCATCACCGGCATGGACCTCTGGGACGCCGCCCACATCGACCTGCTCGGACATGGCTTCATCCGGTTCGACGCCGATGGCGGCGGCGAGATGGGATTCGGTGCCCTTCAGGCGACGCTGGACTGCCATTGGGGCAGCCGCAGCATGCACTTCACCTGGGAGGGCAGCGACGAAGGGGAGCACCTCAGCGGCGATGGCGACGCTGAGGTCGAAGACGATGGCACCATCTCCGGTGAAATCCGCTTCGACAACGGCGACGAAACCACCTTCACCGCCAGACGCGCGTAGCCTTTCCGCAACCTGCTCGACCAGACCTCCGAATGAGGTGGCCGATGCTCCCGTGCTGGTGAACCAGCTTTGCGCTGCCGAAAAACCAGGGGGCGCCATGGCCCCACCGCCCTTCGCCCGCGACCCGCTCCCCTGCGCTGCGGCTGGCTGCGCTGACCAAACCGGGCACAGCCATGAGCATCGGCTAGTCGCATGCGCGCGAGCGCGAGGACCTGGCGGCGCCGCTACCCGATGCGGCGCTGGATGGCGGGGCTAGTCGCATGCGCGCGAGCGCGAGGACCTGGCACTGCACGTCCAACTCTGCGCCGAACGCTACGGCGCCGTGCAGAATGGGTTGGGCAGCCTGAGCGCCATGCCGGGGTTCAGCCCCGCTCAGCCCATCGTCATCGTTCAGCCGCTCCGCTCCGCCGGCAGGAACAGCCGGGCCATGGCCTGCTGCACCGGCTGGCGCGAAACGCCGAGGCGCCGGGCCAATTGCTCCTGCACCAGGTGCATCCCCGGCGCCAGGCGGCCATCGGAAATCTCGTCCACGATCGCGTCGTAGACCTGCTCGGTCAGGGAGGGGGCGGTTTGCAGGACCATATCGGAACTCTGAATTCAGAGTTCCGACAGCGCGCCACCTCTCGACTGGTCAATCTCTCACCGGCCGTCCAAGCGCCACCAACGCCGCGGCGCCGATTGGGTCCGCTGGCGCTCGCACCTTGAGGCGCTGCGGCGGCACGCGTCTCGGCTGGAGGGTGCCGGCACGTTGGAGACGCCGGGCGCTGCCGCTGGCCAGTGGCGCGCGGATGGCGGTTGCCGACCCACCAGTCTGGGCATCGCCGCCCCGCCCGGCTTCGCCATCCGGGAATTTGACAAGCCCGGCCCGGCTGGGCTGAACCGGTGGAAATCGTCCCGGAACCCGCCATGCAGCCGCTGACCTTCGCCGTTGTCTCACGCAATTATTTCAACCTGCCGGCCTGGATCGCCCTGCACGCCGGGCTGTTTGCCGCCGAGGGCCTGGCCGTCACCATCGACCACATCGAGGGGATCGAGGAGGTGAACGACCGGCTGCGCGATGGCCGCGCGCAACTGGCCTATGGCGTGACGGAACATGTCATCCTGGACGCCGAGGCCGGCGGCCGGCAGCGCATCATCGGCGGCAACGTCAACAAGCTGCCCTTCTCCTTCATCGCCCGCCCCGGCATTGCCGGCTATGCCGACCTGCGCGGCAAGCGCATCGGCGTCTCCTCGCTGCGGGCCGGCTCCTCCTCGCTGATCATCAAACTGCTGGCGGCGCGCGGGCTGCGCTGGCCCGAGGACTACACGCTGGTGCCCTGCGGGCCGATCCTGGCGCGATGGGACATGCTGCGCAGCGGCGAGATCGACGCCGGGCTGCAGGGCGCGCCACTGGACCACATCGCGCTGGACGAAGGCTTCGTCAGCCTGGGCAATCCGCGCGACGAGGTGCCGGACTTCCAGTTCACCAGCCTGGATGTCGATGCCGGCTGGGCCGACGCCAACCGCGACGTGATGCTGCGCTTCTGCCGCGCCTTCCTGCGCGCCCACTCGCGCTTCCAGGCCGACCAGGCAACCGCCAGCCGCATCGCCATGCAGGAAAGCGGCATCGCGCAGAAATACGCCGACCGCGCCTGGGCGGACTATGTGCGCGACGGCATCTTCCCCGCCGATGGCGAGGCCAGCGCCGCCGGCGTGCAGGCCTTGATCGACACCAGCGCGCTGATCCGCGACCTGCCGGCACGGCCGCGCCTGGCCGCCGACTACATCGACCGTTCCTGGCTCGCCGCCGCCCGGGCCTCGCTGTGATGCCGATCAATTACGGCGACCGCGGCCGCATCGGCTTCCTCGTCCCTTCCGGCAACTCGGTGGCCGAGCCGGAACTGCACGCCATGCTGCCGCCCGGTGTCGTCGGCCTGGTCACCCGGCTGGAACTGCGCGGCAGCAGCGAGGCCGAGTTGCTTGCCATGGCCACCGGGCTGGAAGCCGCCACCCGCCTGCTGGCCGATGCCAAGCCGGCGTTGATCGGCTTCCACTGCACCGCCGTCTCCACCTTCGCGCCCGAGATGGCCGAGAGCATCCGCCAGCGCATCGAAGCCGCCGCCGGACTGCCCGCCTGCGCCACGGCCGATGGCATCCTGGCCGCGCTCAGCCGGTTCGGCGCGCGGCGCGTGCTGCTGGTCACGCCCTATATCCAGCCGGTGCATGAGCGCGAGATCGGCTTCCTGGCCAGCCATGGCGTCAGCACCCTCGGCGGGTCCTGCCTGGGGGTGAATGGCAATGCCACCATGGCGCAGATCCCGCCTGCCGAGATCGCCGCCCAGGCCCGCCAGGCCGCCGCCGCGGCCCCGGGGGCGGATCTCTGCTTCATCAGCTGCACGGCCATCCGCAGCGCCGGGCTGATCGCCGGGCTGGAGGCCGAACTCGGCATGCCGGTGCTGACCAGCAACCAGGTGATGGCCTGGCACGCCGCCCGGCTGCTGGGCCTGGCCGACAACATCCCGGGCTTCGGCCGGCTGTTTGCGTTTCAGTAAAGTCCGTCAGGCGCCGACGGAAGCGCCTGACAGCCTGCCCGGCCATGCCCTGGCCGCTTGTTCAGACTGGCAGAGCCTCTATCATCGGGCCAAACCGGAGGAAGACGCCATGACCAGCCTGACCCGCCGCGGCCTTGCGGCCGCCACCCTTGCCGCCACCATGGCCCCCGCCGTGCTGCGGGCGCAGGCCAAGCCCGTCCTGCGCATCGGCTGGACCAGCGGCGACGGCGCGACCGACCCCTATGCCGTCGGCGCCCGCGAATTCCAGAAGGCGCTGGCCGCCAAGGTCGGCGACGCCATCGACGTGCAGATGTTCCCCAACCGCGCCATCGGCGACGAACGCCCGCTGGTGGATGGCATGCGGCTCGGCACCGTGGACATGGGGGTGATCACCAACGCCGTCATCGCGCAGGTCGAGCAGGCCTTCCAGGTGAACGACATGCCCTTCCTGTACAGCAGCGAGGCCCAGGCCCAGCGCGTGCTGGACGGCAATGTCGGCAACCTGCTGCGGGAGAAGCTGGAAGCCAAGGGCATCGTGCCGCTGGGGTACATGGAGGGCGGCTTCCGCCACATGATCAACAACGTCCGCCCGGTGGCGAAGCCGGAGGACCTGCGCGGCATCAAGTTCCGCGTGCTGCAAAGCCCCATCTACATCGAGATGTACCGCAGCCTGGGCGGCAATGCCGTGCCGATGGCCTGGGGCGAAACCTTCTCCGCGGTGCAGCAGGGCGCGATAGATGGGCTGGAAGTGCCGCTCGGCATCATCGACCAGAACAAGCTGTACGAGGTCACCAAGTACCTGTCCCTGACCGGGCATATCTACAGCATGATCGGCCTGCTCATCTCCAAGCGCAGCCTGGACCGGCTGGCGCCCCCGCTGAAGGCGGCGGTCATCGCGGCGGGCGCCGAGGCCACCCAGGCGCAGCGCCGGTTCAACGCCACCGCGCAGGGCACCTTCCTCGCCAGCCTGCGGGGGCACGGCATGCAGGTCAACGAAGTGCCGGACAAGGCCGCCTTCCGCCGCGGCGTGCTGCCGATGTACGAAAGCTTCCGCGGCCAGATCGGCGCGGACGTGATCCGCGACGCGCTGGCAGCGGTGCAGTAATGCCGGTGCTGGCGCCATTGGCGCGCGGCCTGGCCTGGGTCACCCGGGCCAGCATCGGGCTTTCCGCCGCGCTGATGCTGCTGGCCATCTGCTACCAGGTGCTGATGCGCTATGTGTTCGGCGACACGCCAAGCTGGTCGGAAGAACTGGCGGTGCTGTTCTTCAGCTGGTCGGTGATGGGCGGGCTGGCGCTGGGCGTGCATGAAGGATGGCATGTGCGCCTGACCATGCTGCCGGACCTGCTGCCCCAGGGCATCCGCGCCTGGACCGAGCGTCTGACCGAGTTGGTCATCATGGCGCTCGGCATCTTCCTCGTCTGGTCCGGCTGGCGCTTCCTCGACATCACCTCGGGCAGCGTCTCGGCCGCCATTGGCTACCCGATCGAAATTCTCAACGTCCTGGCGTTGGCCTGCGGCGGGTTGATGGCGCTGTTTGCGCTGGAACGCACCCTGCGCCCGGCGGCGCTGATGTTCGAACGGGTCGAAGTCCAGCCATGAGCATCATCTCCTGGTGCCTCACCGCCGGCTTCGCCGGGCTGGTACTGCTTGGCTTTCCCTTCGCCATCGCCATCGCCCTGGCGATGACGGCGGCGCTGATCCTGGCCGATATCGAGCCGGCCTTCCTGGCCCAGGCGCTGATCAGCGGCGCGCAGCAATACAGCCTGCTGGCCATTCCGCTGTTCATGCTGGCCGGCGAGTTGATGACCGCCGGCGGGCTTTCGCAACGGCTGGTGGATTTGGCCGGCACGCTGGTGCGCCACCGCACCGGCGGCCTGGCCATGGTGGCGGTGCTGGCGGCGGTGGTGTTCTCGGCCATTTCCGGCAGTGCGCCGGCCACCACGGCGGCCATCGGCGGCATCCTGATCCCGGCCATGGCGCGGGCCGGCTACAGCCCGGCCTTCGCCGCCTCCATCGCGGTTTCCGCCGGCGTGCTGGGGCCACTCATCCCGCCCTCCATCGCCTTCGTCATCTGGGGCATCGTCGCCGAGCAATCCATTGGCAAGCTGTTCATTGCCGGCATCGTCCCTGGCCTGGCGCTGGCGGTGGGGCTGCTGGTCATCTGCTGGTTGCATGCCCGGCGGAACAAGGTGCCCAAGCTGCCTCGCGCCAGCCTGGCGGAAACCTGGAAGGCGTTCCACGAGGGCAAATGGGCGCTGGCCTCGCCGCTCGTCGTGCTCGGCGGCATCTATGGCGGCGTGTTCACCCCCACCGAGGCCGCCGCCGTTTCCTGCCTCTACGCGCTCATCATCGGCCTGTTCGTGGAACGGCAGATGAAGCTGGCCGACCTGCCCCGCCTGTTCGCCGCCGCCATGCGCACCAGCGGGGTTGTCTGCGCCATCATCGCCGTCTCCACCGGCTTCGGCATCCTGGTGGCGCAGGAGCAGATCGCGGTGCGCTTCGCGCAATGGATGGCCGACAGCATTCAGGAAAAATGGCTGGCGCTGGCCTCGCTCAACATCGCCTTCTTCCTGCTGGCCGCTGTCATGGACGAGATCGCCATCATGGTCATCCTCGGGCCCATGCTGATCGCCATCGGCAACCGCTTCGGGGTGGACCCCATCCACTTCGGCGCCATCATCGTGACCAACGTGTCCATAGGCATGGCGGCGCCGCCCATCGGCTATTGCCTGTTCATCGGCATGGCCATCAGCAAGCTCAGCCTCGGACAGATCAGCCGCGCCATCTGGCCGCAGATCCTGGTGATGCTGATCGTGCTGTTCCTGACCACCTATATCCCGGGCTTCGCGCTCATGCTGCAACCGTAGACGCTCCCCTGCGGCACCGGTTGTTGATGGCCGAGCGGGCACTGACTGCCGCCAACAAATTGCGGCAGGCCGACGGCGTCCGGTTTGTCTGAGGGGCGCCGACGCCGGACAGGTCCGCGCAAGCATTCGCCGCCCCCGAGGCGTCCGCTCGCATCGCATCAGGCCAGACGATTGCCCAAGTCGGGCAGCAACGGCCCGGATGGCGCACGAAATGGCAGCAAGCCAGCACGATGCGACGCGGGCATGGAAACCCGTTGCCGGCGGCATTTGCCCCCGCCGCCCCGATGCGCCAAACAGGCGGTGGTCCAGCTCGGCAAGCGTGCCGATGGTTTCCCCCCATGCAGGCGGCGCCCCGCGCGATGACCGAACAGCCTCTGATGACCGCGATCGACGCCGCGCTGCGCCAGGCGATCGCCCTGGATGCACCGCTCGACCAGCGGCTGGGCCTGATCCGCGACGCCGTCGGCGCGCTGAGCGCCGAGTTCGCCACGGCGGTGGACCGACTGGTGGCGCGGCTGGAGGCCGGTGGCGCCGGCGCCGCGGCCCCCGCCCCGGGCCAGCCGATGCCGCCCTTCGTGCTGCCGGACGAAGCCGGGCGGCTGGTAGCCATGCCGCGGCTGCTGGCGGCCGGGCCGCTGGTGGTCAACTTCCATCGCGGCCACTGGTGCCCCTATTGCCGGCTGCACCGCGCCGCGCTGGCCGAGACCGCGCCGGCGATCACCGCCGCCGGGGCCAGCCTGGTCATCATCACGCCCGAACGCGGCCGCTATGGCGCGCGGATGCGGGCCGAGGCGGAGGACCGCTTCCCGGTGCTGACCGACATGGACAATGGCTACGCCATGTCGCTGAACCTGGCGATCTGGCTGGGTGCCGAGTTGCAGGCCATGCTGGGCGGCGCCGGCTGGGACCTGGCCGCCTACCAGGGCAACCCGGCCTGGATGCTGCCGGTGCCCGCGACCTTCGTGGTGGGCACCGACGGCCTGGTGGTGGCCCGCCATGTCGACCCCGACTACCGCCGGCGCATGGCGGTGGAGGACCTGCTGGCCGCGCTTGGCTAGAGCAATATCCGTTCTGATGGAATCATCAGAACGGATTTCTTGCTCTGCAACCTATTGAAGCTACAGCACGAAACCCGCTCACGCTGATCCAGCGTGAGCGGATAGTGCTGTAGAGCAATATCCGTTCTGATGGAGACATCAGAACGGATATTGCTCTAGTTTCAACAAGTTATAGAGCACGAAATGCGCCCGAAAGGGCGCATAGTTCTCTAGGCCGCCGCGTTCCATTCGGCCGAGCGGAGCAGGTTGAGGAAGGTGGTGCAGGGCGCGCTGCGCTGCCGCCCGGCGACCCCGTAGATGGAAACGGTGCGTTGCAGCCCGGCATCATCCAGCCGCACCCGCCGCAGGCTGGCGCCCCGCGCCGCGCTGGCCGGCACCAGCGCCACCCCCAGGTTGGCTTCCAGCAGGGCGATCAGGTCGTGCTGCGTCACCACCTGGTGGCCGGCCGGTTCGGCGAAGGCATGCACGCCCAGGCGGCGCATCACCTCGGTGCGGGATTCGCAGCCGGCCTGGAAGAATATCTTCTGGTCGGCCAGACGTTCCGCGCCCACGGTATTGGCGCCGGCCAGCGGATGGTCGGCGTGCACCGTCAGCTCGAACCGCTCGGAGAACAGGGGCCAGCTGTCCAGCCGCTCCCAGGGTTCGTCCAGCGGGCCGGCTATCGCCAGGTCGATATCGCCTTCCTTCAGCAGCTTCAGCACCTCGGCGCCGCCGCCGCGCATCAGCTTCAGCTGCACCCCGGCATGGGCGCGGAACACCTCGGCCACCGCGGGCATGAACAGCGCCAGGTTGACGCTGTGCGAAACCGCCACCGCCAGCGGCGCCGCCTCGCGCGTGGTCATGGACCGCGCCAGGTCGCGCGCCGCCGAGGCACTGTCGTAGCAGCGCTGGATCAGCGGCAGCATCTGCTTGCCCAGCTCGGTCAGATGGGTCAGCTGCCGTTCGCGGCGCACCAGCTCGCCGCCCAACTCGCCCTCCAGCGCCTGCACCGCGCGGGTCAGCGCCGGCTGGGTCACGTTGCACTCGGCCGCGGCGCGGGTGAAGTTCAGGGTCCGGGCGAGCGCCAGGAAATAGCGGATCTGGTGCATTTCCATGGTCATGTCCTCAGGCGGCGGGGCCGCCGGCCAGGATTAGCCCCGCCCGGCCAGCGGCACCAGCGCGGCCTTCGCCCCGCTCAGTGGGTGTCATCCGGCGGGCGCAGGCGTTTCAGCCCGGCCTCGGCGGCGGTCAGCGCCAGGGCCAGCGCCACCGCGCCCAGCGGCAGCGCGAATTCGACCAGCCCGGCCAGGTCCAGCAGCCAGCCGGCCAGCCGCCAGGCGCCCCAGGCCAGCGCCAGCATCGTCAAGGTCAGCGCCTGGCCGCTGCTCATGGCGGCGCCGCGTGGAACAGCAGCAGGCTGCCGAGCCTCCGCACCTCGCCTTCCAGCACCACCCGCAGGCCAAGCTGGGCGTGCCAGTCGGCGGCCTGGCCGTCGGGGCCGGCCAGCAGCAGGAACTCGCTGCCCGCCACCGCCCTGGTGGCTACCAGCACCGGCGGCAGCCCGCCTTCCACGCAAAGCGCGGCACAGGCCCGATGCGCCAGGCCGGTGCCCGGCAGCATGGCGCCGGCGGCGCATTTGCCGTCGCACACCTCGCCGGTGATCCGCCAGCGGCCCAGCGCCTCCGGCAGCGGCGGGGTGTCGGGGCCGAGGGGCGCCGGCGGCGCCTCCAGCACCAGCATGGCAATGCCGCCGCGGCGCAGCAGGAAGCCCTCCGCTGCCACGCGCTGGCCCTGCAGGCTGGCCTCGCTGGGTGCGCCGCGCTTGCCGTCGCCGCCCAGCAGCACGCTGGGGCCGCCGGGCATATGCAGCACCGGATAGGGCAGCAGGGTCAGCACGCCCTCCAGCCGCTGCGGGCCTTCGGCCAGCGCGTCGCGCGCCGGGCCGCCGAAGCCGGCCGGCGCCGGGTCTCCACCGCCGCGCGCCAGCAGCAGCGCCAGCACCAGCAGCGCCGCCAGCACCGCCGCCGTCAGGCTGCCCAGGAACCGCCCCAGCGCCGGGCCGGTGCGGCCGGCCCAGCCGATGAAGAATTGCGGGTCGCTCATGCGCTCAGCGGCTCCACGAAGGTGCCGGGCGGGTTGGGGCGCGGGTCCAGCTCCACCCAGCCCTCGGCCAGCCGCAGCCGATAGGTCGCGAGCTTCTCGGTGAAGGGCGGCGGCGCGCAACCATCGGCCAGCCGGTACTGGAAGCCATGCCAGGGGCAGGTGATGCAGCCATCCACCACCCGGCCCTCGCCCAGCGGCCCGTTCTGGTGGGCGCAGAGGTTGCTCACCGCCGAGAGCCGGCCCTCATGGCGGAAGATTGCCACCGGCTCGCCGGCGGGCGGGCGCACCACCACGGCGCGGCCTTCGGCAATCGCCTCAGGCCGGGCGGCGCGCAGCCAGGGCGCTTCGGCGGTGGCGGGGGCAAGCGCGGCGTCGGCGGCGGCTTCGCGTTGCGCGGCCAGCAAATGCAGCGTCACCAGCAGCGCGGCCGAGCCGAGCACCACGCCAGCCAGGGCCAGGTCGGCGCCATCCTGCAAGCGCCCGAACGCCACATGCAGCACCGCCAGCGCATAGGCGCCATACACCGCCATGTGCAGCGCCTTCCACAGCCTGGGGCCGAGGAAGGCCAGCCAGAAGTCATGGCTGGTGGCGGCCAGCACCGCCAGCACCAGCAGCGCGCCGATGCCGAAGGGGATGAAGGGGAAGCCGCGCAGCGCGCCACTGCCGGGGTCGGCGCCCAGCAGCGCCACGAAGGAAGGCGTGGGGCTGTACGCAAAATACCAGCCCAGCACGGCATCCGCATGCGCCAGCGCCATGCAGCAGGTCAGCACGCCGAAATGCCGGCGATTATACAGCAGCGGCAGGAAGCGCCGGTCCAGCCGCGCCGCCGGGCCTATCGCCAGCACCAGGGTCAGCATCAGGAAGGTGGCGCTGCCATAGGCCTGCATGTTGAGACGCGCGGCATCCAGCGTGGCCGGCGCGGCCTGGCGGTACAGCGCCACATAGCCGAGCGCCCCCAGCAGCAGCGCCGCGTCATAGCGCCACTTGGCCAGGTTCCAGCCCACCGGCACCCAGCGCGCGCTCATCGGGCGGGGGCCTGCAACAGCACCGGCGGCGAGTCGGCCGGCACGGTCAGGCGCAGCGCCAGCGCGCCGGCCAGCGCCAGCGGCAGCAGCACCGCCAGGCCCTGCCACAGCCGCCGATGCCAGCGGCGATGCGCGCGCTGCATCAGGCGCGCGCCCGTGCCAGCACGCGCCAGCGCCAGGCCACCAGCGGCCACAGCAGCACCAACCCCGGCAGCAGCAGCGGCCGGAACGCGTAGGCGCCGCGGGCGGCGGGGTCCACGCGCTCCAGCCCCAGCAGCAGGAAGGCCACCGCCACCGCCATGCCCAAGGCGGCATAGGCGGTGGCCAGCGCCACGATGATCTCGGCCAGGGCCAGCGGCATGGTGCCTTCCTCGGGGTGATCCAGAAGCCCCATGATACCCCAGCCCGGCTCCGGCTTACATGGCCGGGTCTTCCATCATCTCCGGCGGCACCACGTCCGACGAGGTCAGCACCACCCGCTGGTTGGTGCGGTTCTCCCACCAATGGCGGTGGCCGCGGCCGAATTCCGGGGTGGAGTCGCCGGCGCGGTGGCGGATCGGCACCGCGCAGAAGGCGCTGTGCTCCCAGATCTCGCCGCTGACGACGTAGACGATGGAGGGCCGGTCGTCGTGCTCATGCGTCGGCACGATGCCGCGCGGCGCCACCACCAGGCGGCGGGTGCGCAGGAACAGCTCGCCCACGCCGCGCCAGCCCTGCAAGGGCACCATGGTGAGGATCTCGCGGGTCACGCCCACATCGGGCGCGTCGCGCACCGGCTGCGGCGTGGTCAGCACCTTGTCGGCCGGGCAGGTGCCGGCTTGCGCAGCGCCGGCGGTGAACAGGCCGAGCGCGAGCGCGGCGGCCAGGGTTATGGAACGGGTCATGCTGGTTCTCCTGAGACGCGGGTTGGAAGTTCAGCCGGGCGCCGGCTTGGCGTCGGCGGTGAGCAAGGCGGCAATCCGCCAGCCGGCGGCGGTTTCGGTGCAGAGCGCGCTGATCAGCAGCCGGTAGCGCTGCGGCGCCGCCAGGCTGCCGACCTCAAGCAACAAGGGCGTGTGCAGCAGGGCGGTGCCGGGGTTGACCGCCACCGCCTCGCCCTCGCCAGGGGTGATCCGCCAGAGCGGCTGGGCGTGGAACCCCATGTTGCGGCGGATCAGCGCCTCCGGCCCCCAGTAGCCGGTGCCATCGCTGACCCAGAGGAATCGCGGCGAATCCCACAGCAGCGCGCGCACGGCGGCGAAGTCATGCGCGTTCTGCGCGGCGACGAAGCGCGCGAACAGGCCGCGCGCCTCGGCGGCCGGGTCGGTCGCGGCAAGGGCGCAGACCGGCAGCAGGGCCGCGGCCGGCAGCAGGCGGCGCGAGAGGGCCAACGCGCTCAATGCGCGGTCCAGCCGCCATCGACCGGCAGCGCGACGCCGGTGACCGAACCGGCGCCGGCACTGCACAGGTAGGTGACCGCGGCGGCCACCTCGCTCACCTCGGCGAAGCGGCGGCTGGGCTGTTCGGCCAGGAACACCTTGCGCGTCACCTCCTCCTCGGAAAGCCCATGCGCCGCCGCCTGCGCCGCCACCTGGCCGGCCACCAGCGGGGTCCAGACATAGCCGGGGCAAACCGCATTGCAGGTCACGCCGAATTCGGCCGCTTCCAGCGCGGTGACCTTGGTGAAGCCGACCACGCCATGCTTGGCCGCGACATAGGCGCCCTTGAAGGGCGAGCCGATCAGCCCGTGCGCCGAGGCGATGTTGACGATCCGCCCCCAGCGCCGCGCCTTCATGCCGGCCAGCACCGCGCGGGTGGCGTGGAACACCGCCGAGAGGTTGATCGCAATGATCGCGTCCCACTTCGCCGGCGGGAACTCCTCGATGGCCGCGACATGCTGGATGCCGGCATTGCTGACCAGGATATCCACCGGGCCGAACTGCGCGGCGGCCTGCGCGACCATCGCCTCGATCTGTTCGGGCTGCGACATGTCGGCGCCGTGATAGCCCACCGGCACGCCGTGTTCGGCGCGCAGCCGCTGGCACAATGCCTCGATCGCGCCGGCATCGCCGAAGCCGTTCAGCATCACCGCCGCGCCGCGCGCCGCCAGCGCCTCGGCAATGCCAAGCCCGATGCCGCTGGTGGAGCCGGTGACGATGGCGACCCTTCCGCCGAGGTCCCGCGCCGCGTTGCCGGCCGCTGCCGTGGTGGTGCTCATGCGCAACTCCCGCCTGTCGCCGCACCAGGATCGGAACAGCGTGGCGGCACCCTGCCCGGTGCGGGCGGGCGCCGGCCAATGCCGGTGCGGCTGTTATTCGATACCCGGCGCGCATGTAACGCCGGGCCATAGCCGTGCGACATCGCCAGCATCAGGCATCGGCATTTCCGCCCCGCCTGCGCCGGCGCCAGCATGCCCCCCGCTGCAACAGGCAGAGGCCAATGCCGGTGCCACCCATCGCAGAACGGAGTCACCAATGAGCAAGCTGCAGGGCCGCCAGGCCCAACACACCAAGTCCCTCAACCTCGCGCTGCAGGGCGGCGGCTCGCATGGCGCCTTCACCTGGGGCGTGCTGGACCGGATGTTCGAGGACGGGCGCATCTGGATCGACGCGATCTCGGGCACCTCGGCCGGGGCGATGAACGCGGTGGTGGCCGCGCAGGGCATGTATGATGGCGGCGGCGAGGGCGCGCGGCGCGAGCTGGAGCGGTTCTGGCGCACCGTGTCGGATGCCGGGCGGCACAGCCCGCTGCGCCGCACCTGGCTGGACCAGCTGACCGGCAATTGGTCGCTGGACAATTCGCCCGGCTACCTGGCGGCCGACATCCTGAACCGCCTGGCCTCGCCCTACGAGACCAACCCGTTGCAGGTGAACCCGCTGCGCGACCTGGTCGGCGGCTTCATCGACTTCGCCAAGGTGCAGGACAGCAAGGACATGCCGATCTACATCTCCGCCACCAATGTCGAGACCGGCCGCGCCCGGGTCTTCGCGCGCCAGGAGATCACGCTCGACGTGGTGATGGCCTCGGCCTGCCTGCCGTTCATGTTCCACGCGGTGATGATCGACGGCGCGCCCTACTGGGATGGCGGCTACATGGGCAACCCGGTGCTGTTCCCGCTGATCGAGGGCAGCGGCTGCGCCGACATCGCGATCGTGCAGATCAACCCGGTGGTGCGCCGCGGCACGCCGCGCACGGCGCGCGACATCCTGAACCGGGTGAACGAGATCACCTTCAACGCCTCGATGCTGAAGGACCTGGCGAGCCTGGAGCTGATCCATCGGCTGGTGGCCGACGGCAAGCTGGCGCAGAACGAGTTCCGCGACATGCGCATCCACATCATCGAGGCGAATGACGCGATGGTGCCGCTCGGCGCCTCCTCCAAGATGAACACCGAATGGGCCTTCCTGACCCTGCTGCGCGACATCGGCCGTCGCACCGCCGGCGAATGGCTGGACCGCAACTTCGAGCAGATCGGCGTGCGCACCACGGTGGACCTGCCCTGCATGTTCGGCACCCGCCCGGGCGGGGCGGTGGCGTGAGCGGCAGCGCGCCCGGCGCGCGGCGCCTCTGGCTGGGGCTGGCGGCGGCGGTGCTGCTGCTGGCCGCCTGGCTGGCGCTGCAACGGCTGCCGCCCGGCGCACTGCCAGGGATGCCGCCGGCCGCGCTGTCGCAGGGGCTGGCGGTGCTGGCGGCCTTCACCGCCGCCTTCGTGCTGGATGGCGCCATCCGGCGCTGGCTGTGGCACGGGCTGCTCGGCGAGGAAGGCCGCTCGCGCGTGCCCGAGATCGTGATCGGCCTGGCTTCGCTGGGCGGCTATGGCCTGACCGCCCTGCTGGTGGCCTCGATGGTGCTGGGGCTGGATGTCACCGCGGTGGCGGCCACCTCGGGCGTGGTCGCGATCGTGCTGGGCGTTTCGGCGCAGCAGACCCTGGGGCAGGTGTTTGCCGGGCTGGCGCTGAACCTCTCCCGCCCGTTCCGCATTGGCGACAGCCTGCAGGTGGATGGCGTCTGGGGGCGCGTCGTGCAGGCCGACTGGCGGGCGGTGACGCTGCGCACCTATGAAGGCACGCTGGTGACACTGCCCAACACGCTGGTGGCGGCGGCGCGGCTGACCAACCTCCAGGCGCCGGACGATATCCTGCGCCACGCCATCGCCTTCGTGGTGGAGGTGGATACGCCGCCTGGCCAGGTGCAGGCGGTGGCGCTGGCGGCCATGGCGGGCATGGAGAACGTGCTGGCCACGCCGGCGCCGCTGGTGCTGTTCAAGCAGTACGAGGACCGCGGCCTGCTGTACGAGGCGCTGTTCTGGCACCGCGATCCCAACCTCTACATTCTGCGCCGCGACGAGGTGGGCCAGGCGCTGTGGTACGCCTTCCGCCGCGCCGGCATTCCGGTGGCGGTGCATCGCCGGCTGCTGGCCGGCCCAGATGGCGCCGGCATGGGCGGGCCTGCGCCCCGGCGTCAGGGGGAAGTGGCCGCGCTGCTGCACGAGACGCGGCTGTGGGGCGACCTGCCGGATGCCGAACTGGCGGCGTTTGCCGAGCGGGCACGGACCGTCAGCTATGCGGCAGGTGAAATAATCATGCGCGAAGGCGAGCACGGTGGCGCGATGTTCCTGCTGCTGGACGGGGCGGTAAGCGTGCGGCTGGCCGATCCAGCGGGCGGGGAGCGCGAGATCTACACGCAGCAGCGCGGCGAGATCTGCGGCCATATGTCGGCCCTGACCGGCGCGCCGCGCTTCGCCACGGTGCGGGCAGCCGGTCCGGTCACCCTCGCCGCTTTTGACAAGACGAGCCTGGCGCCGCTGGTCGAGGCGCATCCCGAGATGGTGGAGACAGTGGCGCAGGAAATACTCCGGATTCACCAGGCCGAGCGCGAATTGCGGGAGATGTCGCCGATGTTCGAGGCGCTGGAATCGGAGCGCGACCCGCTGCGGGCCGTACGCTGGTTGGTTGACCGTATCCACGGCCACTTCCGAGGAGGGAAAAGCAACGGGCCGGCTTGACGCTGCCAGGGTCGACGCAACGCAGCGACTTGCAATGGGACCTGTCCGGCCTCGGCGCCCCTGAGACAAACCGTGGGCATTGAGAAGCGGAGGATTTCTGGCTCATCGCAACCCCCAGGAGAGCGAAGCGGAGCCAGACATCCGCCGCCCCCGCCGCCACGCCGCCGGCCGAGGAGGTGGTGCGGGACATCCGCCGCGCCACCCGCAAGCACCACTCGACCGAGGACAAGATCCGCATCGTGCTGGAAGGCCTGCGCGGCGAGGAAAGCATCGCCGCGCTGTGCCGCCGTGAAGCCATCGCCGAGAGCCTGTACGACGCCTGGTCGAGCCTTCCCACTCGCCGGCGCGTCGCACGCTGCGCGAGTTGGGCATTCCGCCGGCCACCTTCTATCGTTGGGTCGACCGCTACGTCAGCGACGGCCCCAAAGCCCTGGCCGACCGGCCCTCGCAGCCTGACCGCGTCTGGAACCGCATTGCTGAAGCGCAGCGCGATGGCATCGTCGCGCTGGCATTGGCTGAGCCAGAATTGTCGCCCCGCGAACCCGCCGTGCGCTTCACCGAGCAGCAGCCTCACCGGCCCAGTCACCGAGGATCTGGCCGGCTTTGATCATAGCCCGCTCGGCCTCGGTGTCGCGCTGCTTCGGCGCGTCGAGGATCTGCCCGCCCATCGCCAGGTAGCCCGCCGCCTTCAACGTGGCGTCGAAGCGGGCGAACAACGCCTGCATCGCATCGGCGCGATTCCACGCCTCGCGGAGGGTGCAGATCGTGTTGGCGTCCGGTACGGCATTCACCAACCCCAGGCCGAGGAAGCGCATGAAGGACAAGCGGTCCTTGATCAGGTATTCGGCCCGCTCGTCCGACAACCCGTGCATCGCCTGCGACAGCAGCACCATGAACATCAGCACGTGGTCAAAGGCCTGGCCGCCGCCCTTGCTGTCGTTGCCGCGTGGTACGGCCCGCTCCAGCTCAGGCCGGAACTGCTGGAAATGCACCAGCGCAGCGATGCGCTCAAGGTCATCGCCCTCGGCTGACAACTCCCGCAGCCGATCCGACATGTCGAAGAAGCCCGGCTGTCCCGCCATGGCCGCAGGTATTTCGAGGCGTCCAGCTGGGCGCGATCCTGCGCCTGGCGGAGGGCGCCACGAACGCAAAAAGCCCCGGCTGTGTTACCGGGGCGTTGGTGGTGCAAGTCAAGGGAGATGCGGGGACAGGATACGGCCTATGCCGAACTTGTCTTTGAATGTCCCGCGTGGTGACAATCTTTCGAACTGCGTCACACCCCCCAGATATCCGTCGCGGCCAGCACCGGCTTGCCGGCCAGCGTCGCCAACAGCACCGCCCCGCCGGTCAGACCGTCGGCGTCCCACCACAGCCGGCCGGCATCGGTCTCGTAGACGAACATGGCCACCCCGCCGCTGGCGCTGCCGGTGAGGTTCAGCAGCAACTGCCCGGGGGCAAGCGCGCCTGGGCCGATGCCAGCGAGGCCCTTCGCTTCGATCCGATCGCTGCCGCTGACGAAGTCGAGGATGATATCGCCACCCTCCTCCGGCGCGAGAAAGCGGAAGCGGTCTGCGCCGGTCCCGCCGGTGAGGCGGTCGGCACCAGCGCCGCCCAGCAGTGTATCGTTGCCAGCGCCGCCCAAGATCGTATCATCGCCTACTTGCCCACTCAGGCTGTCATTGCCGTTGCCGCCGGTGAGGCTGTTGGCCAGGGTATTTCCGGTGCCGGCCAGCCCGCCGGTGGCGGTCAGCACCAGGTTCTCCACTTCAGCGCCCAGAGTGTAGGCGATGCTGGCGCGCACCGTGTCGACGCCTTCGCCGGCCAGTTCCACCACCACATCGCCGAAGTCGTCGACTACATAGGTGTCGTTGCCGGCGCCCCCCACCATGCTGTCGGCGCCCAGGCCGCCGATGATGCTGTCGCTGCCGCCACCGGCGTTGATGGTATCGTTCCGGTTGCCGCCGTTCAGAGTCTCGGCGCCGGCGCTGCCAATGAGCACATTGGCCAGCGCGTTGCCCAACAGGCTCAGCCCACCTGTCAGGGCGACGAGATTCTCAAGCGTGCCACCAAGCGTGAAATTCACGCGAGTATACACCGTGTCGGTACCGGCATTGGCCAGTTCGGTCACCAAGTCGCCAATGTCATCCGCGACATAGGCATCATTGCCGGCGCCACCGGCCATGCTGTCGGCACCACTGCCTCCGTCCAGGGAATCATTGCCGGCATCCCCGGTCAGGCTGTCATTGCCGCCAAGGCCGAACAGGCTGTCGTTGCCGTCGAGACCGCGAAGATTGTCGGCCCCGGCATTGCCCGTGATGCTGTTTGCAAGCGTGTTGCCAAAGCCATCGCCGGCCGCACCTGCCAGGAATACCAGGTTCTCGATATCAGCACCAAGCGTGTAGGCCAGATCTGTGCGGATGGTATCGGTGCCCTGCCCCGCGAGTTCCACCACAACATCGCCGGCATCGTCGACAACGTAGGTGTCGTCACCCGCGCCGCCCACCATGCTGTCGGCACCGCTCCCGCCGATAAGGCTGTCATTGCCGCCATTGCCGAACAGGCTGTCGTTCCCGCTGCCGCCGTTGAGCGTATCCACGCCTGCGCTGCCCGACATTTCGTTGGGCTGCGAATTCCCCACGACCGAGGCCGCGGCCAGCAGCACGACATTCTCAAGGAAGGCGCCCAAGGTCAGGCCGACCGTGGTGTGTACCGCGTCGGTACCGCCGCTGGCACTTCCTTCGGTGAGCATGTCGGCGATGTTGTCGACCAGGTAGAGGTCGTCGCCGTCGCCACCGGCCATGCTGTCGGCGCCCGCGGCGCCATCCAGCGTGTCGTTGCCTGATGTGCCGGTTAGGCTGTTGTTGAGGACGTTACCTGTCGCCGACAACCCAACGCTGCCGAGCAAGACAATGTTCTCGACATTGACGCCGGTGACCATGCTGAACGGCGTCCTCAGCGTATCGGTGCCCTCGCCGGCCGCCTCGCTGACCAGGTCGCCCGCATCATCGATGAGATAGGCATCATTGCCCGCACCGCCGACCATGCTGTCGGCACCGGCACCCCCGATGAGGCTGTCATTGCCGCCATTGCCAAGCAGCGTGTCGTTGCCCGTGCCGGCATTGATGGTGTCGCTGCCCTCCCCACCCAGCATGACATTGGCGAGGGAGTTGCCGAATACAGTGACCCCGGAAGCGGCATTTACCTCCAGCCGCTCCGTGTTCGCGGGCAGGGAGAAGCCAACGCCGGTGCGCACGGTATCGGTGCCGCCGCGGCTGGTTTCCGTCACCACATCGGCGCTGGAGTCGACCACATAGATGTCATCGCCGTTGCCGCCGAGCATGGTATCGGCGCCGCTGCCACCGACCAGGGTATCGTCGCCGTCGTCGCCGTTAAGCAGATCGTCGCCAGTGCCGCCGATGAGGCTATCATTGCCCGCCAGCCCGCTCAGGCTGTCATTGCCGCCCTGCCCGTCCAGCGTGTCGGCAGCGGCCGTGCCCGAAAGCAGTTGCGGGCCCGCGGCAGCAAGTTGTGTCGCGGCCATGAGGCCGCCGGAGAATCGCACCCATTCGATGCCGGCGATGGTGTCGCTACCGTCCGGGCCCGCGGCGCGGAGATCTTCCAGGCTATAGCGCCCGGCCCCAAGATCGATGATCCGATAGTCGGCGTAGACACCGCTGTAGCCAGCAGTATCTACGCCGCCGCTGCCGCCATCCAGACTGTCGTTCCCTGCATCGCCGCTCAGGCTGTCATCGCCGGCATTGCCCTCCAGCGTATCGTGGCCCAGCAGGCCGAGCAGGGTGTCGTTGCCGAGGAAGCCGGCGATGCGGTTGGCGCCGGCATTCCCGGTGCCGGCGAAGCCGCCCGCGTCCAGGAAGCTCAGCGTCTCGACATTGGCGGGTAGCATGTAGCTCGCCAGCGTGGTCACCACCGTGTCGTTGCCGGCACCGGCCAGTTCCTCGACCAGGTCGCCTGCTTCATCCACGCGGTAGATGTCGTCCCCGTCGCCGCCCAGCATGCTGTCGTTGCCAGCGCCGCCGTTAAGCGAATCAGCTCCGGCGAGGCCGATCAGCGTATCCGTACCGCCGAAGCCATTGAGGATATCGGGGGCCGGCGTGCCGTTGATCAGATCGGCCGCAGTCGTGCCGTCGTAGAAGCGCCCAAGCGTGTCGATCGAGACGCCGAAGTCCTGGTCGCTGAAGCGCAGCGTGGTTACTCTGAAGCCGAGCATCAGGTCGGTGCCATCGCTGCCGAAGTTGTCGCCGACGATGAAGTTCCCGGCACCGTCGGCGGTGATGGTGTAGTGGTCGCGTGGTCCGGCGAACAGGATGGTATTCACGCCGCTGCCGCCGTCGATGGTATCGTCGCCGGCGCCTGAGCGGATGGTATCGTCACCCTCGCCGCCTGTGATGCTGTCATTGCCCGCACCGGCATCCAGGCTGTCGTCACCCGCGCCGGCCGACAGGGTATCGTTGCCGCCGACCGCCTGTAGGCGATCATCCCCGGCCCCGCCATCCAGGCTGCCCGAACCGCTGAGCGTATCGGCGTCGGCGCCGCCGCTCAGGCTGCCATTGCCGGACAGCATGTCGGCGCCATTGCCACCCTCGAGCACGCCGTTGCCGACCAGCGTGTCGGCCCCGTCGCCACCGTCGATGCGACTTAAGAGATCACTGTCGGAGAGGTAATCGTCACCCTCGCCGCCCATCAGGGTGTCGTTACCCGCCCCACCGGTGAGCGCATCGTCGCCGGCGTCGCCAGAGAGGCTGTCAGCGCCGCTGCCGCCTTCGAGGGTATCCGCGCCGTCACCACCGACGATGGTGTCGCTGTCGGCGTCGCCGCCGATGCTGTCGTTCCCCGCATTCCCCAGCAGGCTGTCCTGCCCAAAGCCACCGCTGACAATGTCATCGTCGGCACCGCCAGAGGCCGTGTCGTCGCCATCCTCACCCGCCAGCAGGTCCGCACCGCTACCGCCAAGCAGGCTGTCATGGCCCGTGCCACCGCCGATGCTGTCGTTGCCGGTACCGCCGTCGAGCGTGTCGTTGCCGTTGCCACCGAGCATCCGGTCGGTGCCGTCATCACCGTCTGCGACGTCATCGCCCGCCCCAGAATCCAGGATGTCCCAGCCGTCTCCACCGGACGAAACATCGGCGCCATCGCCACCGCTCAGGCTGTCATTGCCCGCGGCTCCGGCTAGGGTATCGTCGCCTTCGCGACCGCTCAGCACGTCGTCGAGCAGCGAGCCATTGATCAGGTCATTGCCGACGCTACCATTGAGCACGAAACCACCAACGGCCGGGACATCGCCATCCGCGAAGCCAAGCGTCTCGATCCCGCTCGCCACCACCTGCCAGCCAGCGGCGAGATTGACCAGGCTCAGCACCCCCTCGCCATCAGAGGCCACCGCATAGCCAGCCCGCAGGCCCACCAGGGTCAGGCGATCAAGTCCGTCGCCGCCGTCCACCGTGCCGGCTCCAGCCGCCAGGACGATATTGTCATCCCCCGCGCCTCCAGAGACAGAATGCAAGGAGCCGAGGCTGAGCAGCGCGTCGTTGCCTTCGCCACCCTCGAGGGTGCCCGAACCCTGCACCAGGTCGGCGCCGTCCCCGCCCTGCAGCAGGCCTGCTCCGGCGAGGGTATCGGCCCCGATGCCGCCGTCCAGCGTGTCGGAATCGAGGCCACCCTTGAGGCTGTCGTCTCCGGCCCCGCCGAGAAGAACATTCAGGCCATCGCCGCCGTCGATCGTGTCGTCGCCATCGCCGCCATCGGCGCTGTCGTCGCCCACTGAGAGGTTGATGCGGTCGTTGCCGCCGCCACCCGAGGCGAGGTCATCGCCGCTGCCGCCGGAGAGTTGGTCCTGATCAGCGCCGCCATCGAGAGTGTCGTCACCGACGCCGCCGTCGATCGTGTCGTCGCCGGCGTCGCCCAGCAACTCGTCGTCACCCTGGGCACCCACCAGCGCATCATTGCCGTCGCCGCCTGCCGCGGCGTCGTCGCCGTCCTCGCCCAGCAGCGTATCGGCGCCGGCACCGCCCAGGAGTGTGTCGCCCTCGGTGCCGCCCAGCAGGCGGTCGGCACCGTCCCCGCCATCGACGGAATCCGAGCCGGCGCGGCCGGTGATGGTGTCGTCACCCTCGTGGCCCAGGATGATGTCGTCACCGGCGCCCGGATTCGCCTGGTTCGGGCCGGGGAGCGCGAAGACGGAGTTCTCGCCGATCTGGTCGGCCCCGGCAGTACCATCGATGAATAGCCCAGGGTTGGGGCTGACGATGTAGTTGCCGTCGACGAAGTGCGCGAGCTGGAAGCCGACCAGCGTATCGCTGCCGTCAGGCGAGCCGGGACGATTGTCGATGATCTGCGCCTGGCCATCGACGATGACCACGGAATACTGGTCCCGCAGACCGGTGTAGTAGGCCAGTTCAGCGGTGACCCCGCCGGCGCCCGCGACCAGCAGGTCATTGCCGGCCCCGCCGCGGAAGTTGTCGACACCGGCGCCGCCGAGGAGCGTGTCGGCACCACCACCGCCGACCAGGCTGTCCTCGCCGCCACCGCCCTGGATCAGGTCGTTGGCCCCGGAGCCGGTCAGACTGTCGCGCCCCTCGCCGCCATCGATACTCGCCGCACCCGCACCGGTGGTGGCACTCACCGTATCGTTGCCGCTGCCAGCCATGGCCGTGCTGTTGCCACCCGGGTTGATGACGATGGAATCGTCGCCGTTGCCCCCTTCGAGCAGGCCGCTGCCAAGGATGGTATCCGCGCCGTCCCCGCCCTGCAGCGTGCCGTTGCCGGAAAGATGGTCGTTGCCGAGCAATCCGCTCAGCAGGCCGCTGCCGGAGAGCACATCATTGCCGTCGGCGCCTTCCAGCATGCCGCTGCCGGTAAGGGTGTCGTTCCCAGCACCGCCCTGCAGGGTGCCGCTGCCCGTCAGGCGGTCGCTGCCCGCGTCGCCGCTCAGCAATCCGTTGCCGGAGAGCGTATCGTTGCCTTCGCCACCCAGCAGGGTGCCATTGCCCGTGATGTGATCGCTCCCGGTATCGCCGGTGATCCAGCCGTTGCCGAGGATGACATCATTGCCCGCGCCACCGATCACGCTGCCATCGGCGGTGATGCTGTCGTCGCCCTCGCCACCATCGAACAGGTTGACGCCGCCGGCGTCGCGCAGATGGTCGTCGCCGCTGCCGCCGGCCGCGGTATCGTTGCCAAGGCCGCCGTCCAGCACGTCGTTGCCGTTGCTGGCCATCAGCAGGTCGTCGCCATCGCCGCCGAAGAGGCGGTCGTTGCCGCTCCCCCCCTCCGGATCGCTGACCAGGGTATCGTTTCCGCCTCCGCCGAGAATGCTGTCGTCGAAAGCGGTGCCCAGGATGCTGTCCGCCCCTGCACCACCGCCCAGGATGATGCCGGTATTCCCGGTATCAGGCAGGAAGGTGAGCGACGGGAAGCCGAAGACCTCCACGCCACCGACGGTGTCTGTCGCCTCAGCATCGAAGTTGTCGACGACGAACCAGCCACCCAACCCGGTCTGGATGACAGAATAGTGCCCACGGGGGCTTTCCCAGTTGGCGGTGTCGGCGCCCTCGCCGCCTGCGACCAGGTCGCTGCCGGTTCCGGCGATGATCGCATCGGCGCCCGAGCCCGCGTCGATGGTGTCGTCGCCGCTGCCCGCCACGATGCTGTCATTGCCATCGTCGCCGGTGATCAGGTCATTGCCGCTGGCGGCGTCGATGCTGTCGTCACCGCCGCCACCGGCCAGGGTGTCGTTGCCCTCGCTACCCGCCATGCCAAAGTCGCCGGCGATGCTGTCATCGCCCTCGCCACCCAAGACACTGTCGCTGCCATGGCCTGCAAGGACGGTGTCGGCGCCATCACCGCCCAGTACGGTGTCGTTGTCGAAGCTGGCGTAGATTAGGTCGGCGCCGGCATTTCCCTCCGCCCAGACGCCGCCGAACCAGGTCAGCCACCAGGTGAACGAAACGCCGAAGGTGTCGTCCCCATCGCCGCCCAGCATGAGGGAGCCGCCCTGGTAGGCGATGAGCGTATCGGCGCCCTGGGCTCCATCCAGGCTGGAGCGGCCGAACAGGTAGTCGTCGCCGGCCTCGCCGAACAACTGGTTGTCGGCCAAGGTCGAGTACAGCTGGTCGTTGTCGGCACCGCCGTGCAGCGAGCCCTGGCCGGAAAGCGTGTCGTTGCCGCCAAAGCCCAAAAGCAGGTTGGCGCCCATGCTGTCGTACAGCGCATCATTGCCGGCGATCGCCAGGGCGTCGTCATCGCCCGTCAGCGTGTCGTCGCCGCTGCCGCCGGAGAGCGTGTCGTTGCCCGCATTGCCGGCCAGTGTATTGCTGCCGGCAAGCGCATCGATGGCGTCATCGCCATCACCACCCGCGGCGTCGTTGCTGCCGAGCCCGGCCGAAAGCTGGTCGTTGCCGGCGCCGCCGCGCAACGTATCGTTGTTGTTGCCGCCGTCGATGGTGTCGTCGCCGGCACCGCCATCCAGGCTGTCCAGGCCATCGTCGCCGGACAGCCTGTCCTGGCCATCACCGCCGAGCACCGTGTCCTCGCCGTCCGCACCATCGGCAACATCGTTGCCAGGCCCGGCGTCGATGCTGTCATTTCCGTTGTCGCCGGTGAGGCGATCATTGCCGCCAAGGCCGACCACGGTGTCGTTGCCGGAATCGCCGGCGAGAATGTCATCAAAGTTACTGCCTTCGATCAGCAACCCGGTATTGTTCACCGCCAGGGTTATGCTGCCGTCCAGGAACTTCAGCAGTTCGGTTCCGTAGAAGGTATCCGCCCCCTCCGCGCCGCCGGTGACGATGGTCCCGCCGGTGACGCTGTCGGTGGTCACGCTGTAGCTCGCCATGGCGCCGGCGAAGAACACCCTGTCGTAGCCCGAACCGCCGAACACCATGTCGTTGCCGGCAGAGGCCTGGATATCGTCGTCGCCCGGTCCGGCCGAGACCGAGTCATTGCCCGCGGCGGCGTCGATCGAATCATCGCCGTCGCCGCCGCTGAGCACATCGCGGCCGGAGGAGCCAGTAAGGGTATCCGCGCCAGCCGCGCCGTCGACGATGTTGTTGGCGGCATTGGTCAGAATGAAATCGGCGCCCTCGTCGCCGTTGACGTAGGAGCCGCTCGCGGTGACGTAGATGGTGTCGTTGCCGGCGCCGCCATACATGACACCGCTGCCGACGATGGAATCCGCGCCTTCGTCGCCGCTCAGCGTTCCGGTCGCGGCGAGCGTATCGTTGCCGGCACCGCCGGCGACGAGGCCCGCGGTGCCACTGCCCGCCGAGATGCTGTCATCACCGGCACCGCCGCGCAGCGTTTCGCCGTTGCCGCTGCCCGAAGTGATGGTGTCATTGCCGTCGCCGCCATCCACTGTGGCGGCGCCGGTTCCTGCGATGATCTCGTCGTTGCCCGCACCGCCATCGACGCTATCACCATTGCCCGCCAGCACGATCTGGTCGTTGCCATCGCCGCCCAGAACGGTATCGTTGCCGCCATCGGACCGGACGATGTCGTTGCCAGCCCCGGCGTCCAGGCTATCCCGCCCGGCGGCGCCCAGCAGGATGTCGTTGCCGGCATGGGCGAGGATGGTGTCGTCACCGCTCGTGCCGGTGACGATGTCGTCCTGCGCGGTCCCAACCCTCGGCTGTCCCGCCGAGACCTGCAGTACCAGGCCGGCGGTGTCCGGGGTGGGGTAGAAGTCCTGGTCGTCGAAGCGCAGCGTCTCGACGCCGGTTACCCGGTCGTCGCCGAGATCGGTGCGGTTGTCCACCACCCGATAGCCGGTGCCGTCGCCCGCCGGATCACGCGCGATGGTGAAGTTGGCGCGCAGCCCGCCAAGCAGCATCACATCGGCATCGTTGCCGCCTGAGACCGTATCGTTGCCGGCACCTGGATCCAGGTAATCATTGCCGGCGCCGCCATCGAGCTGGTCGTTCCCATACAGCGCAAGGATGGTGTCGTCGCCATCGCCGCCGCTCGCGGTGTTGTTGCCGTCGCCCGCGCTGATTTGGTCGTTGCCGGCATCGCCCTGCAATGCGTCGCCGGAAACGCCGCCGCTCAGCGTATCATCACCTTCGCCGCCTGCGATGCTGACGGCCTCGACGTAATAATAGTAGATCCCAAGCGCGTCGTCGCCGGCACCGCCCTTGACCACCGAACCAGCGGCAGCGGCGATACTATCGTCACCATCCTCGCCGTTCAGCACACCCCAGCCGCGAATGATGTCGGCTCCGGCGCCGCCTTCGATGGTGCTGAAGCCGACGAAGTTGCCGAAGAAGCGGTCTTCGTTGGTCAAGCTGTCATCACCGTCACCACCGCGCAGAGTGCCGGAACCCAACAGGCTGTCGTTGCCGCCGGAACCTTCCAGCAAGTTGCTGCTGACGAAGTCGTTCAGTCGATCCGCGCCAGCGCCACCGTCCAGGCTGTCGCTGCCGGCGTCACCGGCCAGGCTGTCGTTGCCGGTGCCGCCCTTGAGCACATCCGCACCGCCGCCGCCCGAAAGCGTGTCGTCGTTGATGTCACCATCCAGGGTGTCTTCGCCAACACCGCCCAGCAGGCTGTCGGCGTCGTTGCCGCCATTCAGGCTATCGGTGCCGTCGCCGCCGCTCAGCGTATCGTCACCGGCATCGCCGGAGAGCGTATCGGCTCCCGACTCCCCTTGCAGCGTATCGTTGCCGGTGCCGCCATGCAGCAGGTCGTCGCCAAAGCCTCCGGCCAAGTTGTCCGAACCGGGATTGTCCATTGCGGTCGGGATGCCGGGGCCGAAGCCGATGGTATCATCGCCCGCCGTGGCGAAGCGCTGGGCCAATTCAGGCGGCAGGTTGGACTGGCTGGCGCTGACGATGTCGTCGACTGCGGTGCCGCCGATGGTGACGCCGGGCAGGTGCACCAGGTACAATTCGCGGTCATCGAAGACGAGGAGTTCGACGCCGAGCAGGGTGTCGGTGCCGTTCGGCGTCCCGCCGCGCAGATCGGCGACAGTCGCGACGCTGCCGAGCGTGACGGCGTAGTCGGCATAGTTGCCCGCATAGCGGATCAGGTCGAAGCCGGCACCGCCATCCAGGCTGTCATTGCCCGCGCCGCCGTCCACCTGGTCGTCATCGTCGCCGCCCAGCAGCGTGTCGTTACCGCCATTGCCCGAAAGCGTGTCGCGGCCCGCCAGGCCCGAGAGCAGGTTGGCGGCGTCATTACCCAGCAAGGTATTGGCGACCGCGCTGCCGGTGCCGGCGAGCGTGGCATTACCAGCAAATTGCAGAACCTCGATCTCAGCGCCAATCGTCCAGGGGATGCTGGCCAGCACCGTGTCGTTGCCTTCGCCGGCGATCTCGACGGTGAGGTCACCGGCATCGTCCACCAGATAGAGATCGTCGCCGGCACCACCGACCAAGCTGTCGGCACCGGTGCCGCCATCCATTTGGTCTGCACCACCCAGGCCCAGCAGTGTGTCGTTGCCCGCCGCGCCCGTGAGCGCATTTTCCGCGCCATTGCCGGTTATCCGGTTGGCCAACGCGTTGCCCGTCAGGGCCAGCCCGGCGTTGCCGGAAATCTCCAGCGCCTCAACCTCGGCACCACCGGGCAGGGTGTAGTCCGCGGTGGCGCGGACGGTGTCGTTCCCTTCCCCAGGTAGTTCGAGCACGCTGTCAGAGGCAGCGTTCACCAGCATCAGGTCGTTGCCGGTGCCGCCCGCCAGGCTGTCACTGCCTGTGCCGCCATCAAGTGTGTCGGCGCCGCCCTGGCCGAACAACGTGTCATTGCCGCCGGCGCCCGCCAGGCTGTCGTTGCCCTCCCCACCTTGCAGATTCTCTGGCAGCGCGGTGCCGGTGTAGCTGTCATTGCCCGCGCTGAAGGTGCGATTGGTGACGAAGGTATTGGGCGCGAAGAGCGTATCGCTGAACTCGACGGGATTGTCGGCCGAACCGATGCGCACGATGAAATCGGCGGCAGTCAGCACGCCGTCGCGGTCGATATCGATGATGAACCAGCCACCGGCCGCCGCCCCGGCATGCCGCGCCGGCTGCCAATAGGCAGCGAAGCGGGACGCATCGGCACCGCCCGGCAGCAGCGTGGCAGAGGCAGGCGGGGCGACATCCTCGATGGCGGGGCCGAGGTCACCGAGGAAGAAGAATGCCCGAGTGCCGATGCCATTGACCGGAAGCGCACCGGTTGTCTGTCCGGTGAAGCCGATGCGGTCGCTCTCGGCGATGGCGATGTCGGCAATGGTGTCCATGCCGGCCAGAGTGGACTGACGGCCATTCCAGTTGACCAGATTATACAGGAACAGGTCGGTCCCGGCGCCGCCGATGAGCAGGTCCGCACCAAGGATGCCTTCCAGCGTATCGTTGCCGCTGCCGCCGTTCAGCGTGTCGTTGCCGCTTTCGTCATTGGTGAAGGTCTGGTTTTCGCCAGAGAGATAGTCATTGCCGGCGCCGCCCATGAGGCTGTCAGCGCTGTCGCCGCCGTAAAGGCTGTCATGACCGTCGCCGCTGTCGAGCGTATCGGCGCCATTCTGGCCATAGAGCGAATCATTCCCGATGTTGCCGGCGATGCTGTCATTGCCGTCGCCACCATCAAGAAAGTCGCTATCGCTGCCAGCGGAAATTGTGTCGTCGCCGGCCTCGCCATAAGCAATGAGGTAATAGCCGTTCGTGAAACGACCGGAAGCCACGATGCTGTCATTGCCGTCACCACCGTAGGCATAGGGCTGGCCGATCCCTGCGCCGCTGAGGGCGAGGGTCAGCGTGTCGTTGCCGGCACCGCCCTGCAACTGGCCACCGCCCAAGGAATCGGCGAGCGAGTCATCGCCATCCCCACCCGTCAGCCAGTCATAGCCGCCGCCACCCTGGAGGCTGTCGTTGCCCAGGCCACCGCTGAGGTTGTCACTCCCGGCAGCCGCATCCAGGCTGTCGTTGCCGTCGTCGCCGTCCAGGCTATCGTTGCCAGCACCGGTGGTGATGCTGTCGCCAGCACCGGTGGCGAAGATGTTGTAGGTTTCGACATTGACGAAGCTGCCGCCACCGGGGAGCGTCACCGGCACATCCGCGGCCGGCGCCGAGAAGATGAGCGCGGCCGGCGCATAGCGCAGGTTCAGCGAAATGCTGTCACTGCCCGCGCCGCCATCGATGATGTCGCCCACCCCCAGCGAGGTGATGCTGTCGTCGCCGACGCCACCCGTGAGGGTATCGCCCGCGCCCAGCAGGGAGGCTGCATCACCCGACATCCCACCATATTCGATGAGGTATATTGGATAGGTCGCGGTCGTGTTGTAACTGTACCAGTTGGTGTAAGTGAAGAGCGCGTAGTCCTGGTTATTGACGTTGTCCGGTTCGCCGGCGGCCCATGCGGAGTAGCCAGGCTGAACAGCGGCGCGATGAACGTAGAAGGTGGTGCCGGCTTCAGGCCCGGTCACCCACGCCCAGGTCCCTTCGGTCACGGCATCGCTGGCGCCGATCCAACCTTTGTCCCGGCCGGCGCCGGGTACAACATTGAGGAAGGCCTGCTCCTCCGCGGAGGTGATGGTGGCCAGGTAGCCTTGCTTGCCTGCAAAGCTGGTTGCCGCCGCTGCGGCCTGCGCCTGCGACCAGGCCAGATATGCGGAATAGTTTTCGACCGTGACATAAAAGTGGCCGTTGCCGACCCAGCCGAAAGGGTTATCGGCGCCGTCCCAACTGTCGTTGTCGCTCAGCGTGTCATTGCCGGCCCCGCCATCCAGCGCATCCGTACCCCCACCGCCGTTGAGGTTGTCGTTGCCGATATTGTCCAGCAGGCTGTCGTTGCCGCTACCACCACTCAGGTAGTCATTGTCGGTGCTGCCGGAGAGCGTGTCGTTGCCGGCCTCGCCAAAGGCCTGGAGGCTATAGCCGTTGTTGTGCCGGCCGGTAGCGATGATGCTGTCGTCGCCATCACCACCGTAGGCATAGGGCAAGTTGGTT